>NZ_CP012116.1:0-19429 GCF_059936355.1 Candidatus Blochmannia festinatus (nom. nud.)
ATGTCTTATTTAACCAAATTTGATGTTATTGTTGTAGGAGGTGGGCATGCTGGAACGGAAGCGGCATTGGCATCGTCTACGTTACAATGTAATACTTTATTAATTACACATAATATTGATACTCTTGGACAGATGTCTTGCAATCCATCTATTGGAGGTATTGGTAAGGGTCATTTGGTAAAAGAAGTAGATGCAATGGGTGGAATTATGGCTAGCGCTATTGATCAATCAGGAATTCAATTTAGAATATTAAATAGTAGTAAAGGAGCTGCAGTTAAATCAACCAGAGCGCAGGCAGATAAAATATTATATCGTCAAATTATACGAAAATATTTAGAGAATCAGAATTATTTATATATTTTACAGGCATCAGTAGAAGATGTAATTATTAGTCAAAATAAAATAATAGGGGTTGTTATTCCAAAAATAGAAACTAAAATCTATGCGAAATCTGTTGTATTAACAACAGGTACTTTTCTTAATGGGAAAATTTATATTGGTATGAAGAATTTTCATGGAGGAAGAGCGGGGGATTTAGAATCGTCATCCTTATTATCGAAAAAATTACAGGAATTATCCTTAAGAATGAGCCGTCTTAAAACTGGAACTTCTCCTAGAATACATTCTAAAGGGGTAAATTTTGAATGTATGTTTGCTCAACATAGTGATAATCCTGTTCCTGTATTTTCATTTTTAGGATCATCAAAGCAGCATCCTAAGCAAATTCCTTGTTATATCACACATACTAATAGTAAAACACATGATATCATTAGATCAAATTTGCATTATAGTCCTGTATATACAGGATTAATAAATGGGGTTCCCCCTCGTTATTGTCCGTCTATTGAAGATAAAATAACACGTTTTTCAGATAAAGAAGCTCATCAGATTTTTTTAGAGCCTGAAGGATTGACGACATCAGAAATATATTTAAATGGTATTTCAACTAGTTTACCATTTCATATTCAAGTTCAAATTGTACAATCTATTAAAGGGTTAGAGAATTCTCATATATTAAGGCCAGGGTATGCGATTGAGTATGATTTTTTTAATCCTATAGATTTGAAGTTAACATTAGAAAGTAAGTTGATTTCGGGTTTGTTTTTGTCTGGTCAGATTAATGGAACCACTGGTTATGAAGAAGCAGCAGCACAAGGATTATTATCTGGTATTAATGCAGCTAGATATGCTCAAAATAAATCAGGGTGGTATCCAAGACGAGATCAAGCATATTTAGGTGTGTTGGTAGACGATTTATGTACACATGGTGCTAAGGAACCTTATCGTATGTTTACATCTAGAGCGGAGTATCGTTTATCTTTAAGAGAGGATAATGCTGATTTAAGGTTAACTAATATTGCCCGAAAACTTGGTTTAATAAATGACAATAGATGGAAAATTTTTTGTTTAAAACAAGAAAATATTGAGAGAGAATTTCAAAGATTACGAAATACTTATATTTTTCCAAATACTACTGATGCTATGAAACTAAATAGTATTTTGAAATCATCTTTTCTAACTAATAAATTAAATGGAGAAAAGTTATTAAAAAGACCAGAAATTAATTATTCTACTTTACTTCAATTAAGTGTATTTAAACCAGTTATATCGGATAATCAAGTGTATGAACAAATTGAAATTCAAGTTAAATATGCAGGATATTTACGTCGTCAACAAGAAGAAATTAATAAACATTTACGTAATGAAGATACTGTATTACCTATTGATATTAATTATCATGATATTTCTGGATTATCAATGGAAGTAATTGATAAGCTTAATTATTATAGACCCTACTCTATAGGTCAAGCTTCTAGAATTGAAGGAATTACTCCTGCAGCTATTTCTAATTTATTAATTTGGTTAAAGAAACAGGGATTTCTTTTTAAAAAAGAATAGTATCAATTGTTATAGTATGAAGATATTGCATGTAACTTTATGATATAAAGTAAGTATATAAATGTTAACAGGAGTAATTTTTATAATCCTATGTTGAAATAGTTTAAGTATGAAATTGTTTATTATTTTGTTATATGAGGTGATTAATTTTCAATTATTTTAATAGAGAATATTGATAAATGAAATTATGGTTTAATATTATAAGTATTTATTATGTAATGATTATACTTATAGTAAGTATAAGCAATGTTTTATATAGAAATAATATATTTTATGAGTTACGTTTATTAAACATTATATTTAGTTGATTATTATAATTATTTTAATAATAAGCATTGTTAATTATTTAGAGAGAAATTATGTTAGATATTAAAAATTCTACTCAGCAATATATTGAGCACCATCTTCATCATTTACAGTTTGATTTAAAACATTGGAATTGGATAACTTCAGAAGTATCAACATCTTTTTGGGTACTGAATATTGATTCTTTATTTTTTTCTATATTATTGTGTGCATTATTTTTAATAATTTCAAGTTGTATAGCAAAATCAGCAACTTTATATATTCCAGGTAAGCTTCAAACATTTTTAGAATTAGTAATATTATTTATCGATCATTATGTTAAAGATATGTCTTATGGAGTAACAAATAAAATAATTTCTCCTTTATCAATGACGGTTTTTGTTTGGATTATTTTAATGAATGCTATGGATTTAATTCCTATAGATTTCATCCCATGTGTGGCTAATAATATTTTTGGATTTCCTTCGTTGAGAATAGTTCCTTCAGCTGATATTAATATCACTTGCTCAATGGCTTTAAATATATTTATTTTAATGTTATTTTATAATATAAAAATTAACGGTATAACTGGATTATTTTCAGATTTAATATATCGTCCTTTCAATAATTTTTTATGTATTCCTATAAATTTTGTTTTGGAAGTGATCAGTTTATTTTCTAAACCAGTATCCTTAAGTTTGAGATTGTTTGGAAATATGTATTCCGGTGAGTTGATTTTTATATTGATAGCTGGTTTATTACCTTGGTGGTGTCAATGGATATTAAGTGTTCCATGGGCTGTGTTTCATATTTTAATTATTGTGTTACAAGCTTTTATTTTTATGGTATTGACAATCATTTATTTATCTGAAGTACAGACACATTCAAAATTGTGATTTATAATGTAATATCAAAAAAGCAATGAAATCTATTGATAAGAAATAATTATGATAAAAAGAAAGAGGTAAATTATTGTTATGGAAAATTTAAATTTTGATATGTTATATATTGCTGCAGCTATAATGATGGGATTGGCAGCTATTGGAGCATCTATTGGTATTGGAATTTTAGGGAGTAAATTTTTAGAAGGGGCAGCTAGACAACCTGATTTGATTCCTATACTTCGTACTCAATTTTTTATTGTTATGGGATTAGTTGATGCAATACCTATGATTACTGTAGGGTTAGGATTATACGTTATGTTTGCAGTGGTTTAAGTTTAGAATGGTTTTCTATTTTATGTATTGTTGTATTTTATAATAAATAAGTTTTTATGATTTTTTGTGTTTAATTACTATTGGATTTAGTACTGTGAATTTTAATGCGACGATTTTAGGTCAATCAATTTCGTTTATTTTATTTGTATGGTTTTGTATGAAATATGTATGGACCCCATTAATAACAGTTATTGAAAAACGGAGAAAAAGAATTTCTGACAGTTTGGAAGAAATAAAGCAAGTACAAATAAAATGTGAACTTATGAATAATGAAGCGAAGTCTTGTTTAAATCAGGCTAGAATAAAAGCTGAAGAAATTATTAAACATGCTTATAAATACAAAACTCAAATACTGGATGAAGCACGATATAAATCGAATCAAGAGTATAATGAAATTATATGTAAAGCAAAAATTCGAATTGATCAAGAAAAAAAACGTGTTGCTGATGAGTTGAAAAGAGAGATGGGTCAATTCATTATAGAAGGTGTAGAGAGAATTATTGGTAAGTCTGTTAACAATATTATTAGTGATGATTATATTCATAACATTATGAAAAATTTAACCCACGAGGATTAAATGTTTATTTCAGATACCATAGCATATATTTATGCTAAAGCTGTATTTGATTTATCTATAGAACAAGATACTATAGATTATTGGAAGGAATTACTTGAATTATTTTCAAAAATTAGCCAAAATTTTTTTGTTCAATCTTTATGTTATAGATTATTATCTTCAGAAATGATTTCACAAATATTTATTAATATTTGTGAACATTACAAAGAGTTGGATACTTTTAGTAAAAATTTTGTATATGTTGTTTCTGAGAATAATAGAATATTATTATTTTCAATGATTTTTGATCAATTTAATGATTTAAATGATGCATATACAAATTTTTTAAAAGTAAAAATAATTTCAGCTAAAGAACTACATGATAATCAACTTCAAAAAATTTCTACAATTATGACAAAGTATGTGTCTAAAAAATTAAAAGTAACACATTACGTACATGAAAATATTATTGGTGGTATAGTAATCTATATAGGAGATACAGTGATTGATGGTAGTATAAAAGGTCGAATATTACGTTTGCGCAATATGTTACAATTTTAATTAATTTTAATATTAATGGTACAAATTTTTATGAAATTAAACTCAAGTGAAATTAGTGAATTAATAAAACGTCGTATAAGACAGTTTAATATTGAAACTGAAATGCGTAATGAAGGTATTATTACTACTGTAGGAGATGGAATTATATATATATATGGATTGTCTAATGTTATGCAGGGTGAAATGATTGCTTTGCCAGAACACAATAAGTTTGCAATTGCGTTAAATTTAGAACGAAATTCTGTAGGGGCTGTAGTATTAGGATCATATGAAAATATATCTGAAGGGATGTTAGTGAAGTGTACAGGAGATATTTTAAGAGTACCAGTTGGGAAAGAATTATTGGGAAGAGTGGTAAATGCATTAGGTGTGCCGATAGATAATAAAGGTTCAATAAATTGTTCTTGTTATTATCCCATCGAATCTAAAGCTCCTGGGGTTATTGATAGGCAATCAATTAGTGAACCTATTCAAACTGGATACAAATCCATTGATTCTATGATACCTATTGGTAAAGGTCAACGTGAGTTAATAATAGGAGATAGACAAACAGGAAAATCTTCATTAGCAATAGACACTATTATTAATCAACGTTTTAGCGGAGTAAAATGTATTTATGTTGCTATTGGGCAAAAAGCAACAACTGTTGCTAATGTGGTAAAAAAATTGGAAGAATATCGCGCATTAGATAATACTATTGTAATTTTAGCTTCAGCTTCTGAATTGGCAGTGTTACAATATTTAGCACCATATGTTGGATGCGCGATGGGTGAATATTTTAGAGATAATGGAGAGGATGCATTAATTGTATATGATGATTTATCTAAACAAGCTATAGCATATCGTCAGATTTCTTTACTTTTAAGGAGACCTCCAGGAAGAGAAGCTTATCCAGGAGATATATTTTATTTACATTCTCGGTTATTAGAAAGATCTGCAAAAGTGAGTGTTAAATATGTTGAAAAACATACTCAAGGAAAAGTAGTAGGAAAAACTGGGTCGTTAACTGCTTTGCCTATTATTGAAACTCAATCGGGTGATGTATCCGCATTTATTCCAACTAATGTTATTTCTATAACTGATGGTCAGATTTTTTTAGAATCTAGTTTATTTAATTCTGGGATTCGTCCTGCAGTTAATCCAGGAATTTCTGTATCAAGAGTAGGTGGTGCAGCTCAAACGAAAATAATGAAGGTTTTATCAGGAAATATCAGAACTGCTTTAGCTCAATATAGAGAATTAGCTGCTTTTTCGCAATTTTCTTCTGAATTAGATAACACAACAAGAAAACAATTGTGTCATGGACAAAAAGTTACTGAGTTGTTAAAACAAAAACAATACTATACTATGCCTATTGCGCATCAATCTATAGTTTTATTTGCAGTAATTTTTGGTTATTTGGATGATATTGAGGTGTCAAAAATTAGTAGATTTGAGTCTGAGTTAATATCATATTTTAATCGTACTGAATCAGAATTGATCAAACATATTAATATTAATGGTGTATATGATGTTGCTATTGAATTAAAATTTCATAAAATTTTGAAAGAATTTAACTCAAATGAGTTTAATTAATATTTATTTGTATATGATAAGAACATGGAAAACATTAAGGAAGTACGGGACAAAATAAAGAGTATTCGGAATATACAAAAGCTTGCTAAAGCAATGGAAATGATTTCTGCATCAAAAATGTATAAAGCACAAAAACTGATGTTTATTAGTAAGCCATATTCAGATAATATTAAAAGAGTAATCAGTCATATTGCATTGGGAAAATTAGAATATAAACATGTTTATCTTTTAGAAAGAAAAATAAAATCTGTTGGATACTGGATTATATCCAGTGATCGAGGATTAGCCGGAGGATTAAATACTAATTTATTTAAAATATTGTTAAATGATATAAATAAATGGAATGAATTGAATATAAAAGTTAAACTTGCTGTGATTGGTTCAAAAGCTGCTTCTTTTTTTAATTACATTGATAATATTACGATAGTCAGTTATACCTCTGGTTTAGGAGAGGTACCTAGAATATCTGATTTAATTGGATCAGTTAGAATAATGTTAAAATTATATTGTGATAATCAAATAGATTTATTAAATATAGTTTATAATAAATTTGTTAATACATTGACTTATGTTCCTAAAATTTTTCAAATTTTACCTATTCTTTCTAATGCAAATAAAAATAAAATGATGACTAAATATTGGGATTATTTATATGAACCTGATCCAAAAATATTATTGGATATTTTATTAAATAGGTATATTGAATCACAAGTGTATCAAGGAGTAGTTGAAAATTTAGCTAGTGAGCAGTCTGCTCGTATGATGGCAATGAAAGTTGCTTCAGATAATGGAGAAACTCTTATTAAAGATTTGAAATTATCTTATAATAAAATTAGACAATCAAAAATTACTCAAGAGCTCACTGAAATTATTTCAGGAGCTTCTGTAGTATAAATATAAAATTATTAAGGTGTAGTTGTATGAATTTTGGAAGAATTGTTCAGATTATTGGGGCGGTAGTAGATGTAGAGTTTAAGAAAAATGAAGTTCCTAATTTGTATCATGCACTAGAAGTATATATTGATAATAATCATGATGAAGGTAAGAAAAAGATAACTTTAGAAGTAGAACAACAATTAGGAAGAGGAGTAGTTCGTTGTATTGCCATGGAAAGTACGGATGGATTACGAAGAGGATTAGTCGTAATGAATTTAAAAAAGTGTATTGAAGTTCCAGTAGGAAAGAAAACTTTAGGTAGGATTATGAATGTATTAGGAGAGCCTGTAGATATGAAGGGTCCTATTCAAGTAACTGAAAAGAGGTCTATATATAGTCCTGCTCCATTGTATGATGAGTTATCAACAAATCAAGAATTATTAGTAACTGGAATTAAGGTTATAGATTTGATGTGTCCTTTTATTAAAGGAGGAAAAATAGGTTTATTTGGTGGAGCTGGTGTTGGTAAGACTGTTAATATTATGGAGTTGATTCGAAATATAGCTATAGAACATTCTGGTTATTCAGTATTTGTTGGAGTAGGAGAACGTACTCGTGAGGGAAATGATTTGTATCATGAAATGATACATTCAAATATTATTGATAAAGTTGCTTTAGTATATGGACAAATGAATGAGCCACCTGGAAATAGATTTCGTGTTGCTTTAACTGGTCTTACTATATCTGAAAAATTTAGGGATGATGGTTATGATGTATTATTATTTATAGATAATATATATCGATATACTCTAGCAGGTACTGAAGTATCTGCTTTATTAGGTAGAGTTCCATCTGCAGTAGGATATCAGTCTACATTATCTGAAGAGATGGGTATGCTTCAAGAACGTATTGCGTCTACTAAATCTGGTTCTATTACTTCTGTTCAAGCAATATATGTTCCTGCAGATGATTTAACTGATCCTTCTCCTACTACTACTTTTGCTCATTTAGATGCTACTATAGTTTTAAGTCGACAAATTGCTGCGCTTGGCATATATCCTGCAGTAGATCCTTTGGATTCTTATAGTCAACAATTAAACCCGTTAGTTGTGGGGGAAGAACATTATAGTGTTGCTAATTCTGTGAAATCTATTTTACAGCGTTATCAAGAACTTAAAGATATTATTGCGATTTTAGGTATGGATGAATTATCTGAATCAGATAAACTAATAGTATTAAGATCCAGAAAAATTCAGAAGTTTTTATCTCAACCATTTTTTGTTGCTGAGGTATTTACTGGTTTTTCTGGAGCTTATGTGTCTTTACAAGATACTATTTTAGGATTTAAAGGAATTATAAATGGAGAATATGATGATTTACCAGAACAAGCATTTTATATGGTTGGGTCTATTCAGGAAGCTATCAAGAAAAGTAAAAAACTTTAATTTTATTTTTTAATTTTATAAATATTTTAATTATTTTATTGAAGATAGAATATAGTAAGGTGGTATTGTAGTAAATGATTGATTATAATTTTCAATTATATGTAGTTTCTGTTGAAAAAAAATTATTTGATGGAATGATTGATAAAGTTCAAGTTATGGGTGTAGAAGGAGAAATGGGAATTTATCCTGGACATTCTCCTTTAATTACTTTAATAAAACCTGGAGTATTAATAATTTCAAAAGTACTTGATAATGAAGAGTATATGTACATATCAGGAGGAGTATTGGAGGTACAACCAAATGTAGTTACCATATTAGCAGATATAGCAATTAGAGCAGAAGATTTAGATGAAAAAAAAGCTCAGGAATCTAAACGATTAGCAGAAGAAAAAATTAAAAATATGAATCATGGAGATGTTAATTATACTAAGATTTCTATAGAAATATCTAAAGCTATTGCTCAGCTTAGATTAATTAAGTTGTTAAAAAAATAATTTAATATATGATGCATAGTATTGTTTATTAAATTATTAAAAATAAAACGAAACATGTTTTGTTAGATGTATTAATTATACAATACAAGTTATTTATGTATTTGTTCTAATCTTGGAATAAGTAAAAATAAATATCAATATAATTTGAAACTAGTTATTATGTGTGTTTATCTACTACAGATAAACAAATAATATTTTTTGGTTTTAATATAAGTTATGTGGGATAAAAAAATTAATGTGATTATTCTTGCTGCTGGTCATGGTAAAAGAATGTTGTCTGATATTCCTAAGGTTATGCATCAGATAGCTGGGAAGACTATGTTACAACATTTAGTTGATTCTGTGAGTAAGATAGATATACAATTATCATTGTATATAGTATATAGTGATATAAAAAAAATATTTATTAAGCAAAATTGTTTAAATAGTAAGGGAATACCTGTTTATTGGGTGTCTCAAGATATTCCTCAAGGAACAGGACATGCGGTACAACAAGTATTGCCTATGTTGCATGAAGATTCTGAAATTTTAATTTTATACGGTGACGTTCCTCTTGTTTCTGTAGAAACTTTAAAAAAATTGATGTTTATAAAATTAAAGAGTGATATTGCATTATTAACATCTCATGTTCAAGATCCTTCAGGATATGGAAGAGTGGTACGTAATAAATTTGATGAAGTAGTTGATATTCAAGAAGACTCTGATATTACTACTGATGATTATAAAAAAATTAAAGAAATTAATTCTGGTATTTTTATTTCTATGACTAAATATTTGAAGAATTGGCTAGGAATGTTAAAACGTAATAATGTTAAGAATGAGTTATATTTGACTGATATTATAAAAATTGCTTATCAAAATAAAAATAATATTAATACTACAAATCCTATTAATACGTTTGAAGTAATAGGGATAAATAATAAATTGGATTTAATTACAGCAGAACGAAAATATCAAAAAAATCAAGCACAAAATTTGTTAAAATTAGGAGTAACTATATCTGATCCAAATAGATTTGATTTAAGAGGAACTTTGGTATTTGGGAAAGATGTATATATTGATGTAAACGTAATTATTGAAGGATGTGTTTGTTTAGGTAATCGTGTTCGAATAGGAGCGAATTGTATATTAAAAAATGTAGAGGTTGGAGATGATGTTATTATTTATCCATTTTCTTTAATAGAAAATTCTAAAATAAATTTCAAAAGTAAAATTGGGCCGTTTTCTCGGTTAAGACCAAAAACACAATTGGAAGAAAAAACATATATAGGAAATTTTGTAGAATTGAAAAATATTCGATTAGGAAAAAATTCAAAAGTTGGTCATCTTAGTTATTTAGGTGATGCTGAAATAGGAGAAAAAGTTAATATAGGAGCAGGAACTGTTATTTGTAATTATGATGGTATAAAGAAACATCACACTCATATTGAAAATGATGTTTTTATTGGATCTGATAGTCAATTAATTGCTCCTGTTAGAATTGGAAAGAATGCAGTAATTGGAGCTGGTACTACGGTTACTCAAAATGTGGAGGAAGGAAAAACAATAATTAGTAGAATACGTCAATTTTCTATTTCAAATAAAAAAAAGAAATATACTATTAAAAAATAAATATATTTAGTGTATTGAGTTTATTATTTTAGGATAATTAATTAAGGTTTTTTGTTATAGTGAATAACTTAATAATAAATTTTTCATTATATTTTTAAGAGTATCAAGTTTACAGGATTAACAATGATATGAATACTATCATTGCATTTATGTAGATTTATTTATGATTTATTTTCCAATACAAAATGAACTGAAAATTTTTTTTAATAAATCATCAGATGTAGATTTTCCAAAAATTTTATTTAATTCATTATAAGCATATTTTAATTCTTCCGCAAAACAATCATGAATGATTGTGTTGATCGTTTTTAATTGTATTTGAGCAGATAAAAGATGTCGATAAGTTTTTTGTAGTATATGTAAATGTCTTTTTCGAGCGATAAAATTATTTTGATTTTCTCCAATAGAATGAGAAAGATCATATTTTTGTATTTTATGTTTTGCGTTATCATATAGATGTGTTTTTAATAAATCTATGCCAGAATTTAATAATGCAGATACAGTAATATATGTATATCCATTTTTTACATAAATTTCATTTTTTTCTAAACTTAAATCAGATTTATTTCTTACTATAGTAAGAGTGGTGTTTGTATTTCTTTTTAGAAGAATATTTTTTAGATATAATGGTATGTTATTATAATTATTGGAACAAATACTAGAATCTATAACCCATAAAATGTGATCAGCTAATAATAATTCATTTTTAGTACGTTCCATGCTAATTATTTCTATTTCATTAGTACCATTTTCTTGTAATCCTGCAGTATCTGTAATATGAAATGATATTCCATTTAATTGAATAGTTTCATATAAAGTATCTCGTGTAGTTCCAGATATATTACTTACAATAGCTCTATCCATACCTATTAGTGAATTAAATAAACTAGATTTTCCAGCATTGGGTTTACCTGCAATTATTATTTTTATACCATCTCTTAATAAAGATCCAGAGCATGCTAATTTGTATATTTTTTTTGTGTCTTTAATTATGTCTTGTAAAATATTTTTGATATTGTTATACGATGTAGTATCAATGTCTTGATCAGAAAAATCAATAGATGATTCCACATGTATTCGGCAATAGGTAATTTTATTTAGAATACTACGAATTTGGTTAGAGAAGAATCCTTGTAAGGAATTACAAGCCGATTTAGCTGCTTGATAAGAAGTAGCATCAATAATATCAGCTATTGATTCAGCTTGAATAAGATCTATTTTTTCATTTAAAAAAGCTCTTTCAGTGAATTCTCCAGGATTTGCTAATCGTATGTTAGAAGATATTTCCAGAATACTATTTAATAATAAATCTAGGATTATATATCCTCCATGACCATGTATTTCTAGTACATTTTCTCCTGTAAAGGAATTTGGTTGCGGGAAGAATAATGCGATTACTTGATCTATTATGGAGCCTTGTTTATTTCGAAATGGCAAATATTCTGCTGTTCTAGGTTTAGGTACTTTTCCTAGTAATTTATAAGCAATTTTTGGAGCTAATTTTCCGGATATACGTATAACTCCAATACCCCCTTTTCCTAATGGAGTAGAAATAGCAGCAATTGTATCAGGATTATAGTTCATAATATAATGTACGTAATTATCATTATTGATAATGATGAATAATTCTCGATAAATTATATAAAGTATTTTTATTCGAACAAATTTATAATCAATAATGATTAAGTTTTTTCATTTTTGTAATCCTTGTTTTGATAATCCATTATAAATAATTTGTTGTTGAATAATAGTAATAATATTGCTTACGGTGTAATATAGCACTAATCCAGATGGAAACCATAGAAAAAATATAGTAAATGTTGCTAGCATAATTGTCATTATTTTTTTTTGTGCTGGATCAGTGATAGTAGTTGGAGATAATTTTTGTATAAAGAACATAGTGATTCCCATAATTATTGGTAAAATATAGTAAGGGTCTTGTGTTGATAAATCATTAATCCAAAATATAAATTTGGCATGTCTTAGCTCAACTGAATTTGATAGCATATAGTATAATGCTAAAAAAATTGGCATTTGTATTAGTAAAGGTAAACATCCTCCTAATGGGTTTACTTTTTCTTTTTTATATAATTCTATAGTTTTTTGATGATATTGATATTTATTATTTTTATATTTTTTTTGTATTGAGATTAACTTAGGTTGTAACATACGTATTTTTGCTATAGAAGTATATTGCGCTTTGGTGATAGGATACATAACAATCCGAATTATTATTGTAATTAATATGATTGATGCTCCCCAATTGTTTATATAGTTATGAATTAATTGTAATAATTTAAATAATGGTTGAGAAATAAACCAGAACCATCCATAATCGATAACTAAATCTAAGTTAGGTGCGGCTGCTAGTTTCATATTGTCTTGAATTTTAGGTCCCATCCATAGAATTGTTTGAAATTTCTCTTGTTGTCCAGATGAGATTTGTATTAAGTTAGATTTAAATCCTATTGATATATCGTTATCATCAATATAGGTGGTATAAAAAATATTATTTAAAGGAGTAATAGGTAACCATGCTACGACAAAGTATTTTTGTAGTAGTGCAATCCATCCTCCAGAACTGTGAATATTTAAATTTTTATGTTTTATGTCTTTGAAGCTATATTTTCGGTATTTTTCTGTATTTGTAGAATATGCTGTCTCTTCATAATGAGAAGATAATATTGTTTTGTTTTTATCATTTTTTAGTTGAGTGGAAAAACAATTTATTTTTTGTACTAAATTTCCAAATAATTTAATGTATATAGGGTAAATATTAGAGTTTTCTACAGTATGGAATATTTGTATAGAATAATCATTTCTATTAAAAAAATAATGTTTTGAGTAAATAATACCATTAGGGTTGCTATATTTTAAAGTAAATTGTAATGTATTTTTATCATCTTCAAGAATATATTCGTTTTGATTAGTTGTATTTGTATATGGAATTTTTTCATATTGACTATTAGTTTCATTCGAAAGATGTTTATTTATTATTAATCCGCTATGGGCTTGATATTGATATTTATTAGATGAATTTAACAAATGTAATGGTTCTTTAGAATTTAAATTGTCTGAATAATTAGTTAGGTAAGCTTCTTCAATATCTCCTCCGTATGTATTAATTTTTAATAAAAAAACGTCAGTTTGTACTGTAATTATGTTTTTATCTGTAAAATGAGATATATTTTTTTTCTGTGATTTTTTTTGGAGACAAGAATCTGATATTTCAGAATTAAAATATGAATTTTTATAATTATTTTTTATATTATCTGAATTAATATGTTGATGATAATGTTCGATTTCCCATGTTTGCCATAATATAAACGAAATAATTAAAAAAATTACAATAAAAAAATTGTGTTGTGCATCCATATTCACTATATCCTTAGTTTTTTTAAGTTGAAAAGATTTGTTGTTTTTATTATTTTTAAAGATCAAAGGGTGGCATTGTAGTATACGAATACATATTCGACAAATGCCTTTTAGTATTCCAAATTGAAGTATTGAATTAATTCCATATTGTGAACATGTTACAGAAAAACGACAATGATTACCTAGTACTGGGCTAATTATGATTTGGTATATTCGTATTAATAGTATTATGAATTTTATTAGTAGAGTTTGTGGTGATTCCATAATTTTTTAAATTCTTTATTTAAAGAATTATCTTTTAAATAAAGAATTTTATTTGAGTAAACAGTTAATACGAAATCTGAAGCCAATAAATTATGTTGTAATATACGAAAAGTTTCTCGTGCGTATCGTTTTATTTTATTTCGATCATATGATCGATGAATATATTTTTTAGAAATAGATAATCCTATTCTAGGAAATCCTAGCTGATTAGGTCGACTAAATAAAAACATTCCACATGATTTAATAATTTTTTTTTCTTTAAAAACAAGAAGGAATTCTTCAGAATTTAATAATTTTATTTGTTTTGATAAACAGTTTCTATTCATTTGAATACTATTTACTAGTTATAAATATTTGTAAAATTGTATAAATTTTTAAGAAGATACCACTAATCTGCTTCGATTTTTAGATCTACGCCTTGATATTATCCGTCTTCCATTTCGAGTTGACATTCGTGTTCTGAATCCATGTGTTCTATTGCGTTTTAATACAGAAGGTTGAAAAGTACGTTTCATGATGAATGCACACTACTTATTTGCTACGCGGATTATTTAAAACACGGTTCTTTTATAAAGATATTTTTATATTTAACCTTAATTATATAGAACAAAGTTAATAAAGTCAATTGTATTTAATTAAGATTTATTTATTTTAAAATGAGTATTATGATGTCATAAATATGGTATTATAATAATTATTCTGATTTTAGTGTGGGTGCCTTTTATTATTTAATACAAGGAACTAGTTAATTATTTGATTATGAATTTTTGTATTGAAAGACGATCTGTATATCCAATTTTACAAAAAATTATTTCTATCGTTAATAATAGGCCAAGATTACCAATCTTAAAACATTTTTTATTAGAAATTGAAGATAATTGTTTATTTATATCTGTTACTAATTTAGAAATAGAAATTACAGCTCACACTATTTTAGATAAAAAATATATTTTTCAACCTGTTGCTGCGCCGGGTTATAAATTTTACGAAATTTTTCGTAATTTATCAGAATGTTCAAAAATTTTTATAAAATTTAAAAATAATAAACTTTTTATTCATTCTGGATCTAGTAGTTTTATTTTGTCTACTTTATCTGCTTCCGATTTTCCCAAAAAAAACAAATGGAAAGATGATTGCGAATCTCATGTAATTGTATCTCAATTGGTTTTAAAGAAAGTCATCGAGTTAACAAAATTTGCTATGGGATGCAATGACACTCGTTATTATTTAAATGGTATTTTTTTTGAAATTAAAGAATATGTTATTCGAGTTGTAGCAACTGATGGACATCGATTAGCAATGTGTGAAATAGCTATGGATACATTGTTGCCATTGCATTCAATTATTATACCTCGTCAAGGAGTTATAGAGATTTTACGTTTATTAAGTTTTGTTAAGGATTCAGTTAAGATAAAAATTTTTGATAGTAGTATTTGTATAAAAATTGATAATTATATTGTTTATACTAAATTGATTGATTCTGTATTTCCAGATTATAAAAAAGTATTTCCAAATAAACCAAAATTATTTTTTAAAATTGAACGTGTTATATTAAAGAAAGCATTAAAACGAGTATCTATTTTATCTAATGAAAAACTTAGAATTATTAATTTTAATTTAACACATAATCAATTAAAAATAACTGCGCATAACTTTAAACAAGAAACATCAGAAGAAATTTTAGAGATATTATATGAATGTGAAAATATTGAGATATCTTTTAATGTAGATTATTTAATAGATATAGTTAATGTGATAGATAGTCAAATTGTAAAGTTTTTTTTAACGAATTCAGTATCTAGCGTTCAAATTGAGGGAGTTCCTAAACATTATGGAGCAACCTATGTCGTAATGCCCATAAAAATATGATATTAATTTTTTATAATGAAGATAATATATATTGTACTTATTTTTTATGTGTTAAGTTAATATATTGTGCATGCAGTATTATATATAATTAGAAAATTAAGATATAGAGCATATCTACAGATGGATTATAGTGATAATCAGGATATGAATTTTAATTATAATAATATGTAAATTATACTTGTTTATTATAGGGTAGTAGAGCAAATTACTTAATGTAGATGATATGTTTTGAAAAGATATTTATGGTGTATTGATATTATTATTAATAATCGGTTTTATATGTAATACTATAGTTACATTTTGTGTAATTTATTTATATATAGGACAAAATTATGTTAAGTTGTTATGATGCTTCTAGTATTAAGGTGTTAAAAGGATTAGATGCAGTTAAAAGACGACCAGGCATGTATATTGGGGACACTGATGATGGAACTGGATTGCATCATATGGTATTTGAAGTTGTAGATAATGCTATTGATGAGGCTATTGCAGGATATTGTCAAGAAATAGTGGTAATTATTCACCAAGATAACTCAATTTCTGTTAAAGATGATGGACGAGGCATTCCTACTGGATTGCATGAAGAAGAAGGCATATCATCAGCGGAAGTTATTATGACTATATTGCATGCTGGTGGTAAATTTGATAATAATAGTTATAAGGTATCGGGAGGATTGCATGGAGTAGGGATTTCAGTGGTAAATGCATTATCTAAAAAATTAGAATTAGTTATTGAGAGAGATTTTAAAATTTATAAACAGACTTATTGTTTTGGGAAACCACAATCACCTTTATCTGTAATAGGAAATAGTGAAAAAAGTGGAACTACGATACGTTTTTGGCCGAATTTTAAAATATTTACTAATAAAACTGAATTTCAATATTCTATATTAGCCCGGCGTTTTCAAGAATTAGCGTTTTTGAATTCTGGAATATCAATTATTTTGTGTGATCGTCGAAATAATAAAGAGGAAACTTTTTGTTGTAGTGGAGGAATTAAAGCATTTATTAAGTATTTAAATATAAATAAAATACCAATTCATTCTAATATATTTTATTGTATTGGGAATAAAGGTGAAATTAGTGTAGAAGCTGCTTTACAATGGTGTGATTCTTTTCAAGAAAGAATTTATTCTTTTACTAATAATATTCCTCAACGAGATGGTGGTACTCATTTATCAGGATTAAAATCTGCAATTACGCGTACGATGCATTTTTATATAGATAAAGAGGGATATGGTAACAAAAAGACTAAAATTGTTACTCTTGGAGAAGATGCTAGAGAAGGACTTGTTGCAATTTTATCTGTTAAAATACCAAATCCTAAGTTTTCTTCTCAAACTAAAGATAAATTAGTATCGTCAGAAGTAAAGACTGCTGTTGAGTCTTTAATTTATGAAAAATTAACAGAATTTTTTTTAGAAAATCCAACTGATTCTAAAAATATTATAGGAAAAGTGATTAGTGCAGCTCGAGCACGGGAATCAGCAAGAAAAATTAGAGACTTAAGTCGACGAAAAGGATTATCAGATTTTTCTGTTTTACCTGGAAAATTATCAGATTGTCAAGAAAAAAATCCAGTATATTCTGAGTTGTATTTAGTAGAAGGAGATTCTGCAGGTGGATCTGCAAAACAAGGTAGAAATCGAAAAAATCAAGCGATTTTACCATTAAAAGGTAAAATATTAAACGTAGAAAAAGCTCGATTTGACAAGATGTTGTCTTCTCAAGAAGTTATGACTTTAATTACGGCATTGGGTTGCGGGATAGGTCAAAGTGAATACAATTTGAATAGATTACGTTATCATAGTATTATTTTGATGACAGATGCAGATGTCGATGGAGCACATATTCGTACATTATTATTAACTTTTTTTTATCGTTATATGCCTGAAATTATTGAGAGAGGTCATATATTTATAGCACAACCTCCTCTATATAAAGTACAGAAAGGGACTAAATCGAAATATTTAAAAGATGAGGAAGAAATGTACCAATATCAAATATCTATAGCATCTCGTAACGCACGATTTTATTTAAATTCTAATGATACTATTCCATTGTCGGAGCAAAGATTAAAAAACTTGATTTTGGAATATCATGTAATACAAAAAATTATTATAAGGATGGAACGTAAATTTCCTAAAATTTTGTTAAATACATTTATACATCACCCTCCTCTATCTAAAGAGCAATATTCAAGTTATTCAGATGTAAAGATTTGGATGCAATTATTAATTAAATCGTTAAATCAATTTGAAGTATATGGTAGTCATTGTAGTTTTTCAATAAAAAAAGATTGTACAGGAGAATATTTTTTTCCTGTTTTGCGTATACGAACGTATGGTGTAGATAAAGATTATTTGTTAGGAATGGCTTTAACTCAAAGTTATGAATATAAAAAATTAGTTTCTTTTGGTAGAAAAATGAATGAATTGTTATTGTCAGATGGATATATTGAATATGAAGGTCGTCGTAAGAATATAAGCTCTTTTAATCAGGCAATAGAATGGTTGATGAAAGAATCAAGAAAAGGATTGACTGTACAACGTTATAAAGGTTTAGGAGAAATGAATCCAGATCAATTATGGGAAACTACTATGAATCCTCAAAATAGATGTATGTTGCATGTAACAATAAGGGATGCATTGGAAGCAGATAATTTATTTTCTATTTTAATGGGGGATATAGTAGAACCTAGGCGTGAATTTATAGAAACTAATGCGTTAAAAGCTACTAACATAGATTATTGATAGGTAAATTTATAGGATTGGCAGATAGAAAAATTACTTAATATTGTATTATTTGTACTTGCATAAAATAGACTTGTGTAAATTTTTTAGTTAATGGTGTTATTTTAAAAATAAAAATTGTTTAAAGTATTACTGTATGTTAGTATTATTTGTATTTTTAAGTTGTATCTATTTTTTGTTTTAAATATATCTTTAAAAGAGGGGTGTTTATGCATAATTTTGATTTCTCGCCATTGTATGGATCTGTTATTGGATTTGATCGATTAGTAAATTTTTTAGAAATTGGACAGGGTAATGGTAGTTATCCCTCTTATAATGTGGAATTAGTTAGTGAACATAAATATTGCATTTCTATTGTAGTAGCTGGATTTACAAATGATGAATTAGATATTACCACTCATGATAATATGTTAATTGTGAAAGGTACGCATACCAATAACCTTGATCATGAAAATCAAGGTGATAAAAATTATTTATATCAAGGTATTACTGATCATGATTTTGAAAGAAAATTTCAATTAGCTGAGCATATTCAAATAACTGGTGCTAAATTAGAACTGGGAATTCTTTATATACATTTAGTTAGAGTGCTACCAGATATGTTAAAACCAAGACGTATAGAGATAAAATAAATTAAATCTAAATCTAA
>NZ_CP012116.1:19517-374791 GCF_059936355.1 Candidatus Blochmannia festinatus (nom. nud.)
ACTTGCATTGGATATCCAATGCAAGTGGTTCTGTAATGAAATATGAATCGCTATATTTAGATTTAGATTTAATTTATTTTATATTATTTTTTTAGAACTCAATTCTATTTTTAAATAAGCATAAAAAATAGGAGCTGCTATTAATCCTGTTAATCCAAAAATTGATTCTAAAACAATCATAGCAATAATCAATTCCCATGTATTAGAGTTAATTTTGTTACCAATGATTTCAGCGTTTAAAAAATATTCTAATTTATGAATTAAAATTAGATATATTAACATTATTATTCCAATACTTAATGAAACAGATAAAGCTGAAATAGTTATCATAATATTAGAAATTATATTCCCAACTATTGGTAATAATCCTAAAATAAAAGTAATGATAATTAAAGTTTTTCCTAATGGAAGAGTTTCTCCAAGTAACGGAATTAACATAAAAATCATAATTGATGTTAATAACGTATTAACGGAAGAAATTTTAATTTGAGCAAATACTATATTATGAAACGCGTGAGATAAATTATATATGCGCTCTAATAATTGATTAACAAAATATGTATTATTTTCTATATATTTTTTTGTATATTTAGGACAAGAAATTATAGTACCAATTACTAATCCTATTAGTAAAGTAATGCAACCATGTAAAATGATATGTCCCATATTACGAATAAGGATCAGATTTAATTCAATCCATGAGAATATTTGTTCTTTTAGTTCTGATGTTGTATTTGGAAAGAACTTGAGTAAGGTATCAGGGAGTTTTTTTTTAAAATCAGAAAAAATTCGATTAATTTCGTTAAGTGTATTAATTTTATTCATATCTTCTGTAAAAAAATTAGTACAGCTTGTAATACTTATCGTAATAGTAAAAATAATGATAATAATTATTATTGAAATAGAAAGTTGTCTAGCTCGGTAAGGCGTTATAAACCGTTCGAAATAAGATGCTAGAGATACAATAATTTCATAAGTTAAAAACCCAGAAAAAAAACAAGGAAATAAACCTAATGGGATAATCATAATAATAGATGAAAATATTATTGCATAAGAACTTATTATAATATAAGTTTTTGTAGAAAACATTATGAATTTCCTAATACATAAATTATTATAATAATTAAATACCTAAAGTTAATTTTATTGTTTTTAATAAAATAACTTATATGTACTTTATATGTAAAGAATCTAATTTATAATGATTAAATAACTTAGTAATAAATTAGATAAAATATATATAATATTTTTATAAAATAGTATCACGTATGTAGTATATGAAAATTTTAAAATATATACAATGTGTTAATGAGCTAATACAGAAATTGACCTAGTTTTTTACAAAAATTTAGTAATGTGATGTTAAATTTTTCATATTGGAAGTTTGAAATAAAATTTTGTTTAAATTATTTAAATATATTTATTCATATAAATGAATATTAATAAATTAATTAATATGAAACAACAGAATTGTAGTTTTAATATAAAAACTATACAAGACTTAATAATCGCTTTAGAAAGGTATTGGAAGAATCATAAGTGTATTATAGTACCATCTTTAGATATGGAAGTAGGTGCGGCTACTTCTCATCCTATAACATTTTTTAGAGCTATTGGACCAGAGCCTATAGCTGTAGCTTATATACAAGCATCTCGACGGCCATCTGATAGCAGATATGCAAAAAATCCGAATAGATTGCAGCAATATTATCAATTTCAGGTAATTATTAAACCATCTCCAGAAAATATGTTACAGTTATATTTAGATTCATTAAAAGAAATTGGAATAAATAATTTAGAAAATGATATTAGATTTATTGAAGATAATTGGGAAAATCCTACATTAGGAGCATATGGGTTGGGATGGGAGGTCTGGTTAAATGGAATGGAAATAACTCAACTTACTTATTTTCAAAAAATAGGTGGATTAGAATGTTCTCCTGTTACTGGAGAAATAACTTACGGATTAGAAAGATTATCATTGTTTATTCAAGATGTGGATAATATATATGATTTAATTTGGGGGGATACTGCAGCTAATGTCTTTACATATAGGGATTTGTATTATCAAAATGAATTAGAACAATCTAGTTTTAATTACGAATATATTAATGTTGATTTATTATTTAAAAATTTTAATAAATATGAAAATGAAGTACATTATTTACTTAATTTAGAAAAACCTTTAATGATCCCGTCTTACGAAATGATTTTAAAATTAATACATATTTTTAATTTATTAGACGCAAAAAAAGTAATCTCTATTACAGAGCGTAAAAATTATATTTTGCGTATTCAAAGATTATCACAAATGATAGCAGAGATGTATTATTTATTTCGTAAAACATTAGGGTTTCCTTTGTGTTCTAAAAAAAATATATAATGTGTATGTGAAGATATATAAGATATGAAAAAATATACTTTTTTAGTAGAAATAGGTACTGACGAATTGCCTGCTAAATTTTTAAAAAAAATAGGACAGGATTTTGCTTTTTATGTTACAAATGAATTTAAAAAAAACAATATTTGTTATGATACAGTGGATTGGTTTATTTCTCCTAGACATTTAGCAATTAAATCACATATTTTTGTGATGAAAAGGAATAAAAATTTATTTAAATCTTGTATGCCTAATGATATTGGTATCAGTAATGAAACTGTAAATACCAATGTTTTAAATAAAGAAAAGAACATTAATTTATTTCAGAACAAATCAATAAAGACTGATATTTTAAAATTAAAAAAATGTAAAATAAAACATACATTAGAAGATAATTATATAATTAATAAAAATGTAGAGGATGTATTGATTCAAGTTATTAAAAATGCTTTAGGAAAATTAACAAGTTATGAAATGATGAAATGGGGAGATATACAAGTTCCATTTATTAGGCCAATTAATACTATAACAGTATTATTAGACACTGATATAGTTCCTGGTTGTCTTTTTAATAAAAAAGTAGATAGAGTAATATATGGAAACAGATATATAAAGAATAATGAAATTATTCTGGGTAATGCAAATGATTATCCTGATATTTTAATAAAAAAAGGTTGTGTTATTGTAGATTATAATATGCGTAAAGATGCAATACGTATAGCTGTTGAGGATAAGGCTGCAGAACTTGGAGGAGTAGTTAATATTCAAGATAATAGTGTTTTTTTAGATAGGATTACTTCTTCAATAGAATGGCCTGTTATTTTGTTTGGAAAATTTAACGAAAGATTTTTAAAATTACCAAAAGAATTAATGATTCATATTATGCAAGATAAACAAAAATATTTTCCTGTATATGATAAGAATAAAAATTTTCTTTTGCCATGTTTTATTTTTGTGATTAATACAATTACACATGATTATAAAAAAATAATTCAGGGTCATGAAAATATAATTAAAATGCGTTTTATGGATGCAGAATTTTTTTTAAAAAATGATAATAGATATCGTTTAGAAGATTATTTTTTTAAATTAAGTTCAGTAGTATTTCATCATCAACTTGGAAGTTTAAAAGACAAAACAAATCGAATAACAGAATTATCTGGTTGGATAGCTAATCAGATTCATGAAAATGAATTTAAAGCTAGGAGATCTGGACATTTGTGTAAATGTGATTTGGTTACTGATATGGTATTAGAATTTCCCGAGGTTCAGGGGATTATTGGGATGTATTATGCTGAACGAGATGGAGAAGATAAAGAAGTAGCATTAGCTCAGAAAGAACATTATCAACCTAGATATAATACAGATGAATTACCTGTAGAACGGATTTCCTGTATTGTATCTATTGCAGATAAAATGGATACAATATCTGGTATTTTTGGTATTAAAGAATTTCCTACAGGAAGTAGAGATCCATTTGGTTTAAAACGATTAGCTGGAGGTGTATTAAATATTATTATTGAAAAAAAGATGTCATTAAATTTATTGAGCTTAATAAATAAGTCAGTTGAATTATATGAATCAAAATTAACTGATGATGTGATAAATGTAAAAAATAATATTTATAACTTTATGTGTAAACGTCTTTGTTTATTTTATAATGCATTAGGTTATAAAGCGAATATGGTTCAATCTGTTTTAAATACTAAATTTGGGGATTTTACTAATTTTAGAATTCATATAGATTCTATTAATAATTTCTATACTATTCAAAAAGAAAAAAGTATATTATTAAATTCAGTATATAAACGTATATCAAATATTATTAAAAATAAAAATGTATTTTATGATGATTCATCGAAAATTGATAAATTTATTTTAAAAACTGAAGAAGAAATACAATTATTTAAAAAAATAATGCATACTAAAATCAATTTAAATTTTTTTTTAGAAAAAGGTTACTATGAAGATGCCTTAGAAATATTGGTAATTTTATCGAGTTTAGTTAATGAATTGTTAGATAATGTTGTGATATTTGATCCAGATTCAAAAGTTAAAGAAAATCGATTACTTCTATTAAAGGCAGTAAAAGATTTAATTTTACAGGTTTTTGATGCGTCTGTTATGCAGACATAACAGACGCATCAAAAACCCCTTTATATCAGGTTTGATAATAAAGCGACTCATCGAATCTTCTGGAAGCTTCATCCCAATTTATTACATTCCAAAAAGCTTGAACATAATCTAAACGTCTATTCTGATATTTAAGATAATATGAATGTTCCCATAAATCTAAACCAAATATTGGAAATCCATAAGTACCAGAAAATTTTTTTCCCATCATCGGATTATCTTGATTTATAGTAGAAACAATTTTTAGATTGTTATCTTGTTGAACTAACCAAGACCAACCTGATCCAAAATGACTCAGAGAAACTTTCTCAAATTCTTTTTTGAAGTTATCTAAATTTAGAAAAGTGTCTCCTATAGCCTTTTTTAACGATCCTGTTAATTCTGTACCGAATTTAAGAGATTTCCAAAAAAGATGATGATTAATGTGTCCACCTCCATTATTTCGTAATATATCTCTTTTTTCTTGTGGAACAGAATCTAATTGTTTAATTAGATTCTCTATTGAAATATTTGAAAATTCTGGTAATTCCTTTAAAATAGAATTAGCATTATTAATGTACGTTTGATGATGCTTAGAATGATGAATTTCCATAGTTCTTTCATCAAAGAAGGGTTCTAGAGCATTGTAAGGATAACCTAATTTAGGTAAAGTGAAAACCATTTTGAATTCTCTTTAGAATCATATATTTTAATACTTGGAGTTGATTATACTTTGTTGTTTTATATAAGTAAAGTATAATTTAAAAAATTCAATGATGCATGTATTAATTTTAAGAATAATTTATTTATTATATTTAATAAATAAAAGATAATTGTATATATGTTTATTTTTGTATCATTAATATATGTTATTAATTTTTATAGTGTGTTTTAAAATAGGAATAGGTATAATTAATTATCAATGAATAAGAGGTTTTTGAATTTTGAATTGCCTGAATTTTCTGCAATTAAAATGAATCATATTAGTGATATAATAACTAAACAAATAAATTATTGTTATAATACAGTAGAATTGATTGTATCGTCAGGTAAATCAATTACTGATTGGAAAGATTTACATGAGCCATTAGTGATTGCAGAAAATAAATTAAAAAAGGTTTGGTCTCCAATAGCTCATTTAAACGCAGTACATCATAATTCGAAATTACGTTTTGTATATCAAAAAAATTTGATGGCTATACTTCAGTATAAAAATTGGGTACTTCATCATGAAGGATTGTATCGATTGTATAAATTATTTCAAAATGATAGTTTGTATCAATCATTAAGTATTGTTCAGAAAATAGCATTAAAAAAAATTTTATCTCGTTATGAATTAACCGGTATTTATTTATGTGGGGATAAAAAAAAAATTATTGTAAAATGATTTCTATGTTATCTCAGTGTAGTGTAATGTATTCTAACAATGTTTTAGATTCTACATTAGGATGGACAAAATTAATTACAGATAGAAGTGTGTTATCTGGAATTCCAGATAATCAATTAAATATAGCTCGTTTATTAGCTCAAACAAATAAACAGAAAGGGTGGTTATTTACATTACAATATCCTGTTTATTTATCAATTTTATCATATTGTGATGATCAGAATTTTAGAGAAGAACTATATTGGTCTTTTAATACACGAGCATCTGATCAAGGCCCTAATGCTAAAAAATGGGATAATACTTTAATTATGGATGAAATTTTATCATTACGTTATGAAATAGCTAAAATTTTAGGTTTTAATAATTATTTTGAAAAATCTTTAAAAACAAAAATGATTCAAGATCCTAAAAGAATACTTAATTTTCTTATGAATTTGTTTGATCATGTATATGATAATGCAAAACAAGATTTGTTAACAATACAAAAATTTGCTAAACAATATTATTCTTGTCAATGTTTAAAACCATGGGATATAGCATATTATCAAGAAAAACAAAAATCGCATCTTTTTTGTATTTCAGAAAAAAAATTACGTCCATATTTTACTGAAGAAAGAGTTTTATCTGGAATGTTTGATATAGCAAATCGTATGTATAATATTTTTATATTAAAACGTGAACATGTAGAGGTATGGAATTCAAGTGTACGATTTTTTGATATTTTTAATGATCAAAATGAATGGCAAGGGGGATTTTATTTAGATCTTTACACAAGAAAGAATAAATGTGAAGGAGCATGGATGGATACATATACAGATATAAAATACGAAGGTGATATAGAATATCAACGTCCTATCGCATACCTTACTTGTAATTTTGACCCCACTCCTGAAGATATAGATACACCACGTTTATTGACACATGAAAATATAATTACTTTATTTCATGAGTTTGGACATGTATTGCATCATGTTTTAACATCTTCGAACATTCCAGAAATTTCTGGAATAAATGAAACAGAATTAGATGTTATAGAAATTCCAAGTTTATTTATGGAAAAATTTTGTTGGGATTCGAATATATTAAGATCTATTTCTATGCATTATAAAACAAAACAACCTTTATCGGATAAAATGATTAATAGATTATTACAATCAAAATCTTATCAAATATCGTATAATTTATTAAAACAAATTATATATGGGGTATTTGATTTTAAAATTCACTATGAATATCATCCGAATTCAAAAAAATCAGTATTAAAAATATTTAACGAAATTTTAAAAAAAATGTCAGTATATCCTACTTCGAGTCAAGACAGATTTCCTCATATTTTTACTCATATTTTTGCGTCTGACGAGTATGCAGCAGGATATTATAGTTATTTATGGTCAGATATGTTAGCATCGAACATTTGGTTAAATTGTAAAAATTTAAAATTAACTGATTCTCAAATAGGAAATATATTGTTTTATTATATGGATTATATAAGTAAATCAATAAATTTAAAAAGATGTTTTACTCAGTCTAAAAATCGCACGATTACAACGAAATCTATTTTAGAATATTATAATGTTCCTATAAAAAATAATATATTTTTTAGTTTGTTTTAATTTGTAGTATGTTTATTATATTAAGTAATATTTGACCTAATTTTATATTTATAAAAATCAATATAAAATATTGTAAAATAGTTTTTCAGGAAGACGTTTTATATATATTTATAAAACAGTTTAAAAGCTAATAAATAAAATCCTCCGCTTAATATAATTGATATAGGTATCGTTAAAGTCCAAGTCATTAAGATATTTTTTATTATTTTCCATTGTACTCCTTTCCATCCGTGTATTAGCATACATCCAGTAATAGATGATGATAACACATGAGTAGTAGAAACAGGCATACCAATATAACTAGCTGTGCCAATGGATATAGCAGTAGTGAGTTGAGCAGATAAACCTTGTGCATAAGTCATTTTTTTTGTACCTATTTTTTCTCCTATAGTAATAGCAACTCTTTTCCAACCAATTGTTGTACCTAAAGATAAGGATAAAGCTACTGCTAAAATAATCCAAGTTGGAGCATATTCAACAGTATTTAATAAATATACCTTTAAATGTTTCAAGAATTTTTTATTCTTGTTTGAAATTTCTGGTTGAGTTATGATTTGATCTAAAATATCAGCAATATATATTAATAATTGCCTTATTTGAAGTCGTTGATTTAAATTTAGTTCTTCATAACTATTTAAATTATCGAGTAGTAGTAAGGAATTTTTCAAAATAGTTAAGGTTAATGAGAAGTCGTAAAAAATTTTTTTTATTTGATCTTTCGTATATATTGCTGATATTCGACAGTTACAATCAGTCTGATGATTATGTTCTCGAATTAATTTTTTTGTAATTTTTTGAATAGCTGGATCAATCATGGTTAATTGATTTAATGCTGTGGATATAGGCATAGACATAATTTCTAAAGGAATAATATTTTTAAAATGATCATCTTCTTGTTGAATATAATATCGTTGAAAGTTATTGATTGCATTTCGAGTATTAATAATATCATTATTATTAGCATGCATATTTAACACAAAACTAGCAGGTGCTACTCCTACTAAAAGTAACATAATTAATCCAATACCTTTTTGACCATCATTAGCGCCATGAGAAAAACTAACTCCAGCAGCAGATACGATTAATATCATACGAATCCATAATGATGGATGTTGTTTTCCACATATTTGAGCTTGCTCAGATGGGGTAGTATGAATTTCTTGATATTTATTATTATTTTGACATTGCAATAGTAAAAACATTATTATTTTAGCTATAATTAAACTTATTATTGGAGATATTATTAAAGATAAAAAGATATTGATTAATTGTGAGATATTTAATTCTTCATTTATCGAACAATGCATGATGAATGAATTAGCAAATCCTATCCCAATTAGCGTCCCAATTAAAGTATGAGAACTTGATGTAGGTAAACCAAAATACCATGTACTAAGATTCCATAAGATTGCTGCAGATAACATAGAAAAAATCATTATTAAAATATGATTAGCACTAGTATTTATGAAAAAATAAGTAGGAATTAAGTGTACGATAGTATATGAAACACTAACCCCACCCAATATTACTCCTAAAAAATTGAATATTCCTGACATGATAACTGCACTACTAGAGCGCAATGCACAAGTATAAATTACAGGAACTACAGAATTAGCAGTATCATGAAATCCATTAATAGCTTCGTAGATGAAAACAAAGCACAATGCAAGTATTAACATGATTCTGATATGTATGTCTAAATCATAGAATAGATATGACATAAGAAATACGCTTTTATTATAAAACAATTAATTTTTTAAATTATTTATACTAATTAACATAAAAGTTAGTATTTTGCCTTTAAATATTGAGATATATTATGTGTATATGATATACAATAGCATATTATCTTGTATATAAAATATTATGCATTAGTTTTAATTAATAAATAAAAATAATTTTATATAATAGAGTATTTATGAACAAATGAATGTTATTTCAAATTTAAAGTTATTGTTTCAATAATACTATAAGATATTTTTGCATTTAAATATAAGTAAATAGAAAAAGATTATATAACATAATAAGAATTAATATTTAATTAAATGAATAATATTTTTGATATATATAATAAATTTATTAATTTAGTTAAATTAATGCGTATTAATCAACCTATTGGTTTTTTCTTATTGCTTTGGCCAACTTTATGGGGTTTATGGATGTCAAATGAAGGTATTCCTGATACTTTTGTTTTAATTGTATTTATTATTGGGGTAATGTGTATGAGGTCTGCTGGTTGTATAATTAATGATTATATTGATTGTAATATTGATATACATATTCAACGTACTAGACGTCGTCCAATTCCTAATGGAACAATTACAAAAAAAGAAGCATTATTAACTTTTTTATTTTTAATAGTTATTGCAGCAGGATTAATTTCTGTATTTAACATTATGACTATATTGTTAGCTTTTTTAGTATTAGTATTATTATCGATATATCCTTATGCTAAGAGATACATTGATGTACCCCAGTTATTTTTAGGAATTTTATTTAGTTGGCCTATTTTAATGTCATATACTGCAACGTGTCATGATATAAATGGTACTACTTGGTTATTATGTGTAGCTAATATTATTTGGACCATAGTATACGATACAGAATATGCTATGGTAGATAGAGATGATGATCGTAAAATTGGTGTGAAATCTTCTGCACTTTTCTTTGGCTCTATGGATAAATTAATTATAGGAATATTACAAACAATTACTATATTTATATTTATATTAATTGGATGGAAAGAAAACTTATCTATGGTATTTTATTATTTTTCTGTATTTGGAGTTGGTATATTATTTGTATGGCAGCAAATATTAATGTATGATGGAAACAGAATAAAATATTTTAAAGCTTTTTTAAATAATAATTATGTAGGTTTGTTAGTGTTTATAGGAATTTTACTAAATTTTATTTAATTATGTAATAAAGATCATTAAATATATGACCGATATTAATAATATTTATGTTTGTAACATGTTTTATTCTTGTAGAAATATTTTTAAATAATTTATTTATTTTGTTATATAGTAATAGTATTTAGAATGAATAAATTTTTATTAATTTTAATTAATAATAAATAAGATAAATTATTGTTTGTCTTTTAATAAAGATTAATTATATTTTATTTAGTATGTATTAAACTAGTGCAATTAAAGCATAATCCGTGAGATTCAACGATATTGCTAGATATAATAAATCCGCTTAATTGTGCTGTATTTTGTAGTATTTCGTCAACTCCTTTGACAGTATGTTCTGTTACTTGTTTACAATGATTGCAAATAAAAAAAACAAAGTTATGAGATAATTCTAAAAAATATTTACATAACATGAAACTATTAGTAGATTCAATACGATGAATAAAGCCTTGCTCTAGTAAAAAATGTAAAGCTCGATAGATGGTAGAGGGTTTTGCATGGGGTAACGAAGATTCTTGTAATAAATTTAATAAATCATATGCACTAATTGCTTTATAGTGTTGCTGAGAAATTAACCGTAATACTTCTAGGCGTTGTGGGGTTAATCGCACATGTCTATGTATACATATTTTTTTTACTTGTATCAAGAGTGTGTGAATATTAATATTCATATCTTTATTCCTGTAATATTTTTATAAAAATAGTTGATTAATTAACAAATTTACTTAATTATTTATTTTAAATAAAAAGTAGTATAGATGTATTTAGAACAAATAAATAGATTTAAATATAGAATGGTAATTTTAGTATAGAATTATATATAATTAGTTTATATATTGTAACAAATTATTTAATTTTTTAAAATTATATTATTGATATATGAACAATAGTTATTAATTAATGGTTTTAGTACAATAATTATCAGATATGTTGATAGTAGTTATGTATTTTGCATGTGAAAATTAATATTTATGTTTAGAAAAAAAAATATTAAAGATAGTTCGATAGGAGAGCAAAAAGGATATGGTGATAATATAAAGATATTACCGTATTCATTGGAAGCTGAGCAATCAATTTTAGGTAGTTTAATGTTAGATAATGAACAGTGGGAATATGTATCCACTCAAATTACTTCTGATGATTTTTATAATTCAGAACATCGTGTTATTTTTTCTGAAATTCAACGTCTATTAGATATGAATAAACCTATTGATTTAATAACATTGTCTGAATCTTTAGAAATACAAGGGAAATTAAATTTAGTAGGAGGATTTGGATATTTAGCTGAATTATCAAAAAACGTTCCTAGTGTTTCTAATATTAATGAGTATGTTAATATAGTTAAAGAACGCTCAATAACTAGATCAGTTATAAGTACAGCTCATAAGATAGCTGATGCTGGATATAATACTCAAGGAAGAAATAGTGATGAATTATTAGATTTTGTTGAATCTCTTGTTTTTAAGATTTCACATCATAAATATAATAATAGTAATAATTTAAAAAGTATAGACTATATTTTATCAGATACTATTTCTCATCTTGAAAAATCATGTATTAATTCTAAATTTGGTATTACTGGAATTTCTAGTGGATATAGAGATTTAGATAAAAAAACTGATGGATTACATCAATCTGACTTGATTGTGATTGCGGCTCGTCCTTCTATGGGTAAAACTGCATTTGCTATGAATTTATGTGAGCATGTTGCAATGAATGAATGTAAACCAGTATTAATATTTAGTTTAGAAATGCCTGGAAATCAAATAGCTATGAGAATGTTGGCTTCTTTATCTAGAGTAGATTATATGAATATTAGAACAGGTCAATTAAATAATGAAGATCGATTAAGAATTTCTAGCACTATAGAGTTATTATTAGAAAAGCGTAATATATATATTGATGATTCTTCATATTTGACTCCATCTGATGTGCGAGGTCGAGCTAGAAGATTATTTAAAGAACATAATGGGCTAAGTTTAATAATGGTTGATTATTTACAATTAATGCGAGTGCCATCTTTATCAAATAATCGTACATTAGAAATTTCCGAGGTTTCTAGATCATTGAAATCTTTAGCTAAGGAATTAAAAGTACCAGTAATTGCTATTTCTCAATTAAATAGGAGTTTAGAGCAACGAGTTGATAAGCATCCTATTAATTCAGATTTACGGGAATCTGGAGCGATTGAACAAGATGCAGATCTTATTTTATTTATTTACAGAGATGAGTTATATCATGAAAATAGTGAAATGAAAGGTATTGCTGAGATTATTTTAGGTAAACAGAGAAATGGCCCAATAGGAACAATAAAATTAATTTTTAATGGTCAATGGGCTAGATTTGATAATTATATTGATAATAATCAATATTGAAAAATTAAGTTAAAATTTATTGAATAAATCTATGAGATTATTGTAGTGAAATATAAAATAAATCATGATACAATTATAATGCAAAATATAGTTCTATAGTATTTGTTGTTACGGTTAAGTATAATAAAATATTAAATTACAAATTGTAGATTGTTAATATTGTTGATTACCTTATTAGTAAGTATTAGATTAGTTGGAATGAAGGAGTATTTGTGTGGCTTCTAGAGGAATTAATAAAGTTATTTTGATTGGGTATGTAGGTCAAAATCCAGAAATTCGTTATATGACTAGTGGAAATGCAGTAGTCAATATGTCTATTGCTACCACTGAATCTTGGAAAGATAAACAAACTAATGAGATAAAAGAAAGGACAGAATGGCATCGTATAGTTTTGTTTGGAAAATTAGCAGAAATTTCATCGTCCTTTCTTCGTAAAGGATCTCAAGTGTATGTTGAAGGATCTTTAAGAACTAGAAAGTGGCAAGGTCAAGATGGAAGTGATAGATATATTACTGAAGTTATTGTAGGTATGAATGGGGTTATGCAAATGTTAAATAATCGTTCTACAGGATTAGAACATGAGCCATCTAGCGATGAAACTGTAGGATTAGAAGATAATGATATAATTAATATTCAAAATGATTCAAAGTCAAATGATGAATCTGAGTCAGATTTTAATGAAGATGATATTCCTTTTTAGGCATATAAAGTATTCAATTTATTTAGAGTATTTCTTATACAAGATATTAGTTTGTATATAGGTTATGTGTAAATTTCAGATTTAAATTACATATATGATATAATTGATAGGAATAATGTATTCGTATTATTGCTCATAATATTCAAATTTTATTAAAAATAATTAATCCAAATTTTATTTAAAAGTTGTAAGAATTTTTAGAATTATTTGTATGTACTTCTGCAAGTATCCCTTAGAAAAGGGTATAGCATATTATTTATATATTAAGTGTTAATATATAATATTAAATAGATTATATATACAAATATGTATATTAAGAGATAGGATTGAAATCATGGAGATTTTTTTTACAATTCTTATTCTTACTTTAGCTGTATCTATTTCAGGAATAATAAAGCAAATTTTACCATTTCAAGTACCATTACCTTTAATGCAAATTTCGTTAGGAGCAGCATTAGCTTGGCCAAAATTTGGGTTACATGTTGATTTTAATCCTGAGTTATTTTTATTGCTTTTTATCCCTCCATTATTATTTTCAGATGGATGGAAAACGCCAATGAAAGAATTTTTACGTCATGGAGGAGAAATTATAATATTAGCACTGGTGTTAGTTATTATTACTGTAGTAGGAATTGGATATTTAATTCATTGGATGATACCGGAGATACCATTAGTTGCATCTTTAGCTTTAGCAGCAGTTTTATCTCCAACGGATGCAGTAGCTCTTTCTGGAATTGTAGGGGAAGGACGTATCCCCAAAAAAATTATGGATATTTTACAAGGAGAAGCTTTAATGAATGATGCATCTGGATTGGTGTCTTTAAAATTTGCTATTGCTGTAGCTATGGGAACTATGATATTTAGTATTAGCGGAGTATCTGTAGAATTTATTAAAGTAGCATTAGGAGGATTATTAGCAGGGATATCTGTGACTTGGGGTTATAGTAAATCATTAAGATTAATTAGTCGTTTGAGTAGTGAGGATCCAGCTACTCAAACAGTGCTTCTATTATTGTTACCTTTTGCTGTGTATTTAATTGCTGAACATATTGGAGTATCTGGAATTTTATCAGCAGTTGCTTCAGGGATGACTATTGGTCAATCTGGTATTATTCGACATGCTCCATTAGCTATGCGTTTGAGAGGTAATAGTGTATGGACTATGTTGGAATTTATTTTTAATGGTATGGTTTTTATCATGCTTGGATTACAATTACCAGATATTTTATTTACTTCTATTTCTCAAGCAGAGTTAGATCCAACTATAAAAACATGGATGTTATTTGTATATGTAATTATTATTTATATAGAGTTAATTATTTTAAGATTTATATGGTTATGGTTGATGAAATACATTAGTTTATATTATATGTATAATAGACCTATGGTATTTAGTGAATATAGTATACGTGAAATTTTGATTGCTTCTTTTGCGGGAGTTCGAGGAGCGATTACATTGGCAGGTGTATTGTCAATACCAATTTTTTTAAAGGATGGAACAGCATTTCCATGTCGGTATCAACTTGTTTTTATTGCTACTGGAGTTATTTTACTTTCTTTATTGTGTAGTGTCATAATTTTGCCATGGTTGCTTCATGGAGTTAAAGTATCGGATAAATCATTGCAACGTTTAGAAGAACGAATGGCTCGTTCTATAGCCGCTGAAGTAGCTATAGATAGTTTATATAAGCTTGAGGAGAGGTTGACACATAGTACTGAAGAAAATATTGATAGTCAATTAATCAATGAGGTGAGTGCTAGAGTTATTGGTAATTTAAGAAGACGTATTGATGAAAATAATGATTTACGTTCTATGTTAATGGAGGATTTAGAAAGGCGTATGAGATTAAATGCGTTAAGAGCTGAGCGAAGTGAGTATTATCATTTACGTGCTCAGCAAAAAATCACTAATGAAACATTGATAAAATTATTACGTGATTTGGATTTGTTAGAAGCGTTATTAATTGAACATGATTAAGATATAGTCATGTTAAGTTTGATTTATTTAATTGATAATTTTACTATTTAATACGGAACGTTGTGTTAGAATATCATTGTTGTACAGTACGATTGGTAAAGTAATATATAATAAGTGATCATAAGGATTTTTAATTTAAATAGTTGATTATATTAGTTATTGAATTTTATTATATATTAAAATATTTTTTTGAAGTTACCTTTTTCAGTAATTACAAAGGTTAGATTTTTATAGAGTATACATGAATAGAAATATCAATTTTATTAAGGGGTAACTATGATGATTAGAGATTTTAAAATTACCCTTGCTTGGAAGATTTTTTTTGCTTTAAACTTGGGTATTATTGTAGGAATTGCATTACATGATCAAATGGAATTAAAAGATTGGATTATAAATACATTGCTTTCTCCATCTGGGGAAGTGTTTATTAGATTGATTAAAATGATTGTTGTTCCTATTGTGATGGCTACATTGATTGTAGGAATTGCTGGAATAGGAGATGTTAAGAAATTAGGAAGTATTGGACTAAAGACTATAATTTATTTTGAGATTATTACAACTCTTGCTATAATATTCGGTGTAGCACTTGCTAATATATTTCATCCAGGATATGGAATTGATATGTCTATTTTGTCTAAGACGGATATATCGATGTATGAACAAACAACATCTGAGATTCAATCAAATTTAACGAATACTATGTTATCATTAATTCCATCAAATGTTATAGATTCAATGGCTAAAGGAGATATGTTGCCGGTCATTTTTTTTTCGGTGATCTTTGGTCTTGGATTAGCTGCATTACCAGATAAGACTAAATTACCATTATTGGATATGTTTAATTCCATAGCAGATACCATGTTTGAGGTGACAAATATGGTAATGCGTTATGCTCCTATTGGAGTTTTTTCATTAATTTCAGTAACAGTTGCAACTTTTGGATTTAGTTCGTTATTACCTCTTACTAAATTAGTTTTGTTGGTTTATGGTGCTATAGTATTTTTTGCTTTAATAGTATTAGGAATAGTTGCCCGAATATGTAATTTAAAAATTTGGAATTTAATTTGCATTTTAAAGGAGGAATTAATTTTATCTTTTTCTACTGCAAGTTCTGAAACTGTTTTACCTCGTATTATAAAAAAAATGGAGGCATATGGAGCACCATCTACTATTACTGGATTTGTAGTGCCGACAGGATATTCATTTAATTTAGATGGGTCTACTTTGTATCAAAGTATTGCAGCTATTTTTATTGCTCAATTGTATGGTATTGAATTATCTTTAAGTCAAGAAATTATTTTAGTATTGACTTTGATGATTACTTCTAAAGGTATTGCAGGTGTTCCTGGAGTATCTTTTGTTGTATTATTAGCTACTTTAGGTAGCGTAGGCATTCCATTGGAAGGATTAGCATTTATTGCTGGAGTTGATAGAATATTAGATATGGCTCGTACTGCGTTAAATGTGGTAGGAAATGCATTAGCAGTGTTAGTAATTGCTAAATGGGAAAATCAGTATGATACAAAACAAGCATTAGCATATGAATTAAAAATGTTAGGCAATAAATGAAAAATTTTATTTTTAATATTAGATATAATATTAGTAGTGATATCTGTTTTATAAAAGAAATTAGTGGATAGAATAATATATTTATACACTACTAAATCTACTCAGTAGTAATAAGTTATGATTGTTTATTACTGAGTAGATTTAGTAGTGTATTTTTGGTTTTAAAGATATGAAGTGTTATGTATATAAAAATAGAGATAATAAATTTTATAGAATTTATATATTGTTGTACAAATGAATTAAATTTGTTGTTTAATAAAAACGCATTGCAATAGCTTCTATTTCTATTTTTACATTTTTAGGTAGTTTAGAAATTTCTACACAGGATCGAGCTGGTAAATTTAAAGGTATGTTGTTGTGTTGAGTTTTTTTTGAAAAATTTGTATTGAAGAAATCATTATAACTATCATTAATTTTTGGTAAATCATGAATATTTGTTACAAATAAAGTGGTTTTAACAAGATTGGTAATTTCTAGATGTTTTGATTCTAAGATATATTGTATATTTTCTAATGTTTGATATGTTTGATCGTAAATATTATCAGGGATTTCCCCTGTTTGTTGAATAATAGGAATTTGACCAGATATATATATTATACTTCCAGTATCTATAGCTTGAGTATATGGACCAAAGGGACCTGGAGCTTTTTTTGTATAAATAGATTGAATTATTTTTTTCATGTAAAACTGCAATTAAGTTTTTAGTAATAATAAATAATTTATATTTAAAACTGTGCATTGTATCATGTTTAATGTAATAATTAATTGAAATTATTATCTTATTAACGAAAAATTTTTTGAAAATAGTTATAGTGTTTTCATTTTAAATTTGGAAGCAATGTTGCAAGCATTAAAGATTTTATTGTATGCAATCTATTTTCAGCTTGCTCAAAAACTACACTGTATTGTTTTGATTCAAATATTTCATTTGTTACTTCTAATCCATTTAAATAATTGTATTTTTGAGCAATTTTTTTACCAATAACGGTTTCAGTATTATGAAATGCTGGTAAACAATGTAAGAATTTTACGTTTGGATTTTCAGTTTGATTTATCATATTTTGATTGACTTGATAAGGAGATAGTAAGGAAATTCGATGAGCCCATACTTTCTCATTTTCTCCCATAGAAACCCATACATCAGTATATAGGAAATCTACATTTTTTACTCCTTCAGCAATATTCTCAGTAAGCAAAATGTTTTTAAAATTAAGTTGATGAGATAGTTTTTGACATTCTAAAAATAATTCTTTTTTTGGCCAAAATTCTTTAGGCGATACTAATCTTAAATCAAATCCCATTATTATAGCTGCTTCTAACAAAGAGTTTCCTATGTTGTTTCGAGCATCTCCAACGTAAGCTAATTTCATTTTATCAAATGATTTATGTGATATTTGTTCTTGCATGGTCATCAGATCAGCAAGTAATTGTGTTGGATGAAATTGTTCAGTAAGACCATTCCATACTGGAACATTAGAATATTGAGCAAATATTTTGACAATGTCTTGGTTGTATCCACGATATTGAATTCCATGATACATTCGTCCTAAAATTTTAGCAGTATCTTTAATAGATTCTTTGTGTCCGATTTGACTAATATTAGGAGTTAAACAGGTTACTCGAGCTCCCTGATCAAATGCTGCTACTTCGAATGCACATCTCGTTCGAGTTGAATTGTTTTCAAAAATAAGTACAATATTTTTACCTTTTAATTGTTGAGTTTCTGTTTGATTATTTTTTTGATATTTTAAATTATTTGCTAAATGTAATATATATTTAATTTCTTTTACATTAAAATCTTTTAATCTTAAGAAAGATCGTCGATATAATTTATTCATAAAATATCCTTTAATTTATTAACAAATAAACTATTATTACTTAAATTTTTATTTTATAAAATAGGTGTAAATAAAATATGTAACTAATTTTTAAAATTTAAGATTTATATTTAATTTATAAAGTGTTTATTCTGATAAAGTTAGGATTATAGAAAGTTGATTAAATAATTTGTTTTTAATGTTTTCATAATAAATTAATTTTTCTTGTTTTTTAACTAAGTAAATTTTTAAATTTAAGTTGTTATTATCTAGTTTTTGTTTGATATCATTTATTTTACGGGTTAATAATTCTATTTCTTTATGTAATTTATTTATTGCAATTTTTTTATTAAATACATCTGGAATAAAAATTAATAATTCTGATTTATTTATCTTAATACTAAATGCTATTTTGGAAGGATTGTCATGTTTTTTTAAAAGATCAATTTTTTTTAGTTGTGCAATTTTAATAAGCAAATAGTTATTATTTAGTATATATCTTTTTATGTGATCAGAAGAATAGCGAAATGCTATGCTTAAAGGGATTTTATATGGTATCCCGATATATGTTCGAAACATTCTTATCTCAGAAATAACACTTTTTATCCATTCAAATTCAATGATAGCTTCTGTATCAATAAAAGGAATATGATAATTAGGGAATGGTTGTAACATAATAGTATTGTCTTTAACTTGTATTATTTGTTTGATTTGTTGCCAAATTTTTTCTGTAATAAAAGGAATAATAGGATGACACAGACGTAATAAAGTTTCAAAAGATGTGATTAAAGTATAACGAGTTCCTGTTAATTGTTGGATATTAGTATTGGAATAGAGTATAGGTTTAATAAGTTCAATATACCAATCACAAAATTGATGCCAAATGAATTCATATAATAAGTTTACAATTTTATCAAATCTGTATTTTTCTAGTTCTTGGTAAAAAATTTGAATAGTTTGATGTAACTTAGAAATGATCCAACGATCTGGTAAAGAGAATATTTTTTTTGTTTTAGAATTTATTCCACAATCTTGATTATTGGTGTGTAATAAAATAAATTTACTAGCATTCCATAATTTATTACAAAAATTATGATATCCTGTTAATCTGTTTATATCCCAGTGTATATCTCGACCAGAAGATGACAATGCTGTTAAAGTCATTCTCAAAGAGTCAGCTCCGTATGCTTTTATTTCATGTAAAAATTGTTTTTTTAATTGATTTTTATTTTTTTTATCAGAATTTTGTGTTGATTGTAGTGAATTAAAATTATTGTTTATATTGTTATTTAGTAGATTATTTGAGGATATTCCATCGATTATATTTACTGGGTTTATTATATTATTTTTAGATTTGGACATTTTTTGTCCATGTTCATCTCTTATTAGTCCGGTAATATATATTTTTTTAAATGGAATTTGACTATTGTTGTTTGTATCTTTAATAAAATACATAGTCATCATAATCATTCGAGCAATCCAAAAAAATATGATATCAAATCCGCTAATTATAATATCAGTAGGATGAAAGAAATTTAATAAATAATCACTTTTAGGCCAACCTAAGCTAGAGAAGGTCCATAAACTGGAAGAAAACCATGTATCTAATACATCGTTGTCTTGTTGTAATATTGTATCATCATTTAATTGATGTTTTATTCTTATATCTGATTCACAATGTCCTACATATATTTCATTTTTATCGTTATACCAAGCAGGAATCTGATGCCCCCAGCATATTTGTCTGGAAATACACCAATCTTGAATATTATTCATCCATTCAAAATATATATTTTTATATGTATTAGGAATAAATTCTATTTTTCTTTCCTTAACAATATTTGTTGCTTGTTTAGCTAAACATTTAGTTTTAATATACCATTGGTTGGTGATTAAAGGTTCAATAATTGTTCCAGTTCGATTATTATACGAAATTGTTGTATTGTAGTCTTTTACTTGTTCTAATAGGTTATATTGTGTGCATTCTAAAATGACTATCTTTCTAGCTTGTTCACAATCTAAATTACGAAATGTTTTTGGAATATAGTAGTGGTTATCCTGATTATAAATTTGATCATGATTATGAAAAATTTCAGGTTTTTCAAGAATTTTTCTATGAGTTGAAAAAATGTTAATCATTGGTAAATCATGTTTTTTACCTATAATATAATCGTTAAAATCATGCGCAGGAGTGATCTTAACGCAACCTGTTCCTACATTGGGATTTACAAATTTGTCAGAAATGATGGGTATTTTTCTATTTATTAAAGGTATTAATACATATTTTCCAATTAAATCATAATAACGAGAATCTTGTGGATTTACTGCAACTGCAACATCTCCAAATATAGTTTCTGGTCTTGTTGTAGCCACAGTTATATAATTACTAATAATGTTAGTATTAGTAGTGGAAATATTAAATTTTCTATTATGTTCTTCTAATTGATATTTTATGTACCACATAGAACCTTTTACTTGTTTATGTGTTACTTCTAAATCAGAAATAGCAGTTTGTAATTTGTAATCCCAATTTACTAATCGTTTTCCCCTATAAATTAAATTGTCTTCATATAAACGAATAAATGCTTCTTTCACAGCAAAAGAAATTTGTGGGTCCATAGTAAATCGTTTATTTTTCCAGGATACTGAACATCCCAATCGTTTTATTTGATAACTAATTAATTTTTCAATATGTTTTTTCCATATCCAAATTTCTTGTAGTAGTTTTTTTTTTGTATTATTTGTTTTTATTGTATTTGTGTTGCTAAAAATTTTATTTTCTACAAGTATTTGGGTAGCGATTCCAGCATGATCAACGCCGGTAACCCATAATACATTTTTTCCGTTCATACGATTATAACGAACTAAAATATCCATGATAGTTTGTTGAAGCGCATGACCTAAATGCAATTCTCCAGTAATATTAGGAGGAGGCATCATGATACAAAATCTAGATTTTTTAAAATTTATTGTATCAGGTTCAAAATAACCTGATTTTTCCCAAAATTCATAAATTGGTTCTTCTATTTGTTTTGGATTATATATTTTTTCCATCATATATTAATCACTTATCGTAAAATTAAATATTTTTAGTATTTTTAAATGAAACCCGATATCTTTTAATATTTTATATCGTATTCTAGCTAATTTTTTTAAAAAAAATTCTGAAGGAACGAAATCAATAATTTCATTGAAATTGAAAAAAAAATCTTTATTTGTTTTCATTAGATTTATTAAAATATCTTTTAGTAAAGCATTACTGAAACAACATTGCTTCCAATATATAATTATTGGGATTTTATGTATATTTTTTCCAAATAAATCATGAGGTAGAAAAGCATTTTTGTCTATGTTCCATAAAAATTCATCTATTTTTAAAGCTTGAGTTTTATTTTCACAAGCTATTAGAATGCTTTTTCCAAGTCTCCATTTATTTTGTGTTAGATAACATGCTAATTTTTCTTGAAAATTTAGTTTATTTTTATAATCTACTGAAGGCAGCAGATAAAATAATCCTTGTTTTTTATTCGACACTTCTATTAACCTTATTCATCTTTTTATTGTCAGTATATATACTGAATATATATTTTTCAGAGATATTTAAGATATAAATTCTATTATGTTAAGAGGTATAGATATAATTTAGTTATCTAATGAAATTAGATGTAGTTTTGTTAATCAAAAATTGACTTAAAAGTTCGACAGGTCTTCCTGTCGAACTTTTAAGTTCTTTATTTGATATCCATGCAGTTCCAGCAATATCTAAATGAGCCCAATTATATTTTTTAGTAAATTTATTGAGGAAGCATGCTGCTATAATAGCTCCTCCTCCAGATTTATCTCCAGTATTAGTTATATCTGCTATGGTAGATTTTAATTGTTTTTCGAATACTTCATGAATAGGCAATCTCCAGATAAAATCTTGGGTTTGCTCTGAAGCTAAAATTAAATCTTTGGCTAAATTATTGTTATTAGTCATTAATCCGCTAAAGTGTCTTCCTAAAGCTACAACACATGCTCCTGTTAACGTGGCTATATCAATCACGATTGATGGGTTATATCTTTCTACGTATGTTAAAACGTCACATAATACTAATCTTCCTTCAGCATCAGTATTTAAAATCTCTACTGTTTGACCGGATAAAGTAGTTATTACATCTCCTGGTTTTAAAGATTTACTGCTGATCATATTCTCAGAGATAGCAAGAATTCCAATTATATTTAATGGCAACTTTAGATGAGATACTATACACATGATTGCATATACTACAGCAGCTCCACACATATCATATTTCATTTCATCCATATTATTTGAAGGTTTGATAGATATTCCACCTGAATCAAAAGTGAGCCCTTTTCCTATTAAAACTATAGGATTATTCATATTTTTGCCGTCAGGATGATTTGTATATTTTATAACAGGCATTACAGCTGGGTAACTTGATCCATTTCCGACCGCTATATAGGAATTCATTCCCATTTTTTTTAGATTTGATTCACAAATAATATCTACACTTAAGTTACTATAATAACTAGGTAATTTCAAAACTTGGTTAGATAAATAATTTGGGGTACAATAATTGGGAGGCATGTTGCTTAAATTTTTTGCTATATTAATTCCGTTGGAAATAATTGATCCATCTTTCACAGCTTGTTCACAAATTTTGAATTCACTGGGATTGTTTATATACAAACAAACTTCAATTGAAGAAGTATTTTCTAATGAATTCTGGTGATTTTTAAATCTGTTAAAAGTATAGAATTGATTATTAATTATCGATATACTATGTCTTATTTTCCAATAAGGAAAGTATCCATTGATATTTAATTCAGTTAATAAGAACAAAATTTTATTAATATTAAAATTCTTGCAAAATTTAATGGAGTTACATAGTATTTTTTTGTAAGTACTAGAATTAAATTCAAATTCTTTACCGCATCCAACTAGTAAAATTTGTCTATTTAAAAAATAGGGAATATCGTATAATAATAAGTTTTGATTTAAAGACCCATCAAATTTACTTCGTTGCAATAAAGAATAAATGTATTGTTGACTGACATTATTTATATGTTCCGTCGAAGGAAATAAACGGCAATGTTCAAATACACCAGCTATGATACAAGTATCTTCATCAGATTTTAAATAATCATCAGTAATTTTAAAATTTACTGTTTGTTCATTTATTAACATAATTATTATTTATTATTAGCTAAAAATTTTAATGTAAATAAAACCTATTTTTTGATTAACTAATTTTGATTAGTATACTTATTTAATTTATATTTATGAGTATGAGACATTATATACTAAAATCACAATGATGACAGCATTTTTTATGTGTAAAACAAGACTTTAATAAAAAAAATAATGATTTTAACTAAATATATTATCAAAGAAATATTAAAAAATCAATTAATTATTTTAGCATTATTGTTTTTAGTATGTTTCTGTCAGAAATTTATTAAAATTATGGATTTAGAAAATCCTGCACCAGTATATTTAATTTTTTTATATCTTGTTTTGAGTATTCCAGAATTAGGAAAGTTACTTGTACCTTTTAGTTTATTTCTTAGTGTACTTATTACTTGTTATAAATTCTATTTACGTAATGAAATTTTAGTGATGTATTCTTGCGCCATAAATAAATTTTTTTTTATAAAAAGTATATTATTATGTAGTACAATTGTGTTTATTGTAGCTTTGGTTAATATAATGTGGGTATCTCCATATTGTGCATGGTTACGATATTTAATGTTATCTGAGATTGGTAAAAGTGTTGATTCTATTCAATTAGTAGAAAAAAAGTTTTTATTAGTATTAAGTGAACGTACAGTTTTTCTTATTAAGAAAATTAAAAATAAAAATTTGCAGTATGTTTTTGTAGTAAAAAAAAATTGGGATATTAATGGTAATGCTGTTTTTATGATTGTTATAGCAGATCAGGGTGATTTGTATAATTATTCTAATCAACTAAAATCAATTACTTTAAAATCAGGAATGTATTATGAGATACATTATGATTGTGCTCAATTAAGTTTTTCAGATGTATATGTAAGTAATTTTTGTCAGTATAATGCTTTGATTGATCATCATATTAATTTTTTTAAAAGATCTTATAGAACAGTTGAATATATGTCTATAAATCAACTTTTATGTCATGATTCACTATTCGAGAAATATATAGAATTAAATTGGCGTTTTGTTTTATTAGTATCTATTATTATTATGCCAATAATAGCTTTATTATCAACAATAAATATTTCAAATAATCATTTATTAAATGGTTTATTAGCAATTTTATTATATATATTGTTTTTTACATTGCATATTTTGTTACGTTTTTCTACTAATACAAATTATTTAGAACCTATATTAGGTATGTGGGTGATTAATTTTATTTATTGCATCATAATATTATTAATGAATTTATGTAAATATCGATGTTTATGATAAGTATAATTAATTTTTATTTGTTTTTTAAAATAAGTAAAATGTATGTATAAAATTTTAAATTTTTATATAAAAAAGTCTATATTATCAAGTATATTAATGGTTTTTTTAATATTGATATCTTTGTCAAGTATTATTAAATTAATTGATGGATTACGTGATTTTGAAAAAAAAACTTGTTCTATTATAGAATTTTTTTTTATATTTTTTTCAGCTTACTAAAAGATTGTGAATTATTTTTTCCGATATCTATTTTGTTAGGAGGATTATTAGGATTAGGTATTCTTGAAGTACGCAATGAATTAATAATTATGAAAGTTTTTGGATTAAGTAATTTTCAGATTACTATATCTGTAGTTAAAGTTTCTATTTTTATATTAATATTTCATATAATTTTTAATGAGTGGATATTGCCATATAGTCAATATATGCTTTTTGTATATAAAGGTAATAAGGAATATAATACTTATTTTTTTCCTGAAAAGGAAAAAAATTTATGGCTGATGGATAATGATAGTATTATTTCTATTGAACATATGATTGCTTCTGATAATTTGTTAGGGGTGAATTTATATTGTTTAACTAAAGATAAAAAGATAGAAAAGATTGTATGTATGAAATGTGTGACGCATATTGATAATAGTTGGATTGCATCTGAAGCAATTGAATTGAATTTTTTTGATAATATTAACGTAGTTAATAAAAAGATTTTTCAATATAAGTGGGATACAAGATTAACTCCTAATTTATTATCAATAATTACTACAAATCCTCGAGTATTATCTGTATCCAAATTAATATTTTGTATAAAATATTTAAATAAAATGAATCAAAATTCTCAATATTATGAATTAATATTGTGGAATAAGATTTTATCTCCTATAATGGGAGTAATAATGTTAGTGATAGCATTATTGTATAGTTTTGGTCCATTTTCTAATAAAAAAATAAGCACAAGATTATTTTTTGGCAGTATAATTAGTTTTTTATTTTATATTTTACATCAATTTTTTAGTATATTTAGTGTTATATATAATATACATCCGTTAATAGGATCGATAACTCCAATTATGTTGTTTATAATAATTAATGCTGTAATTATTTTTTGTAAAATTATTTAATTTTTAAATTTTTAACATACGGTCATATATTCATTTATATATTTAAGTAACATATTTTTAATACGATCTCTTAACCATTTATGGGAAGTAGATTGATTGTGTTTAGAGTGCCATGCTTGGATAATGCTGCGTTTACCTAAATTAAAATCTGCGTCAAAGTAGGTTATTGGAATATGTAATGCATGTGTAAGTATTAATATAAAATTTGGTATTATTGCTAATGCATTTGAGTGTGCTACAGAATTTATAGTAGTAATGTATTCTGAGGTAATTCCAATGATATTACGTTCTGTCCAAAAATATTTGTTAGTTTCATCTGAATTTGTTGAATGTTCATGTTTAGTTTGGATGAATTGATATTTTAGCAAATTATCTATATTTTTATGTTTAGATAAAATGGGGTGATGATTTCTACATATTACATAACATTTGGACATATAGATGGTACGAATAGTAATTTCTGGATTGAGTGGACGCATTTCTCCTAAGTATAAATCTATACTATTATTTCGTAAAAAATCATCATCATAGTCAGAATCATTCACTAAGTTCATGAATACATTAGGAGAATTAGTTTGAATATCTTGAAATAAGATAGTGCTAAGAGCAAAAAAAATGGAACTATTTGATGCTATAGTCACTGATATGTTAGTTGTTTTTGGTTCGAAAATAATATGTGTATTTATTATTGATTCAATTTGGTTTACTAATTCTTTTATATTTTGTTTTAAAGATATTGCTTTGGGAGTAGGAGTTAATTTAGTTCCACTACGTACTAAGATTTGATCATTAAATAAAACTCGTATTTTGTTTAATGACTTGCTGATGGCAGGTGCAGTAACGTTAAGTTTTTTTGAAGCTAAATTGACACTATTATTTTCTAGTAATGCATTCAAAACTATTAATAAGTTAAAATCAAAGTTATTCATATGATAAAATTCATGTAGTATAGTATTTTACTAAGTATTATAATGTATAAACGTATAATAGTAAATATCTGCATATTGATAAAAACTTTTGTATGGATTTAAATTTATATTAATGCAATAAATACGTATAAATTATTTTATGTTGTTATAGTTATGAATGTATTTAATTAAATATATTTTTGTTATTATTTTTTATAGTTATTATGTATAATAAATAAGTTACAATTTTTATAATTATAATAAGATTATGAGTATATTTTTATATTTGAGTGGTATGATGTGTGTAATGGAGTGTTTTAAATTTTATTATTAAGTTTTAATAACTGAATTGTCTACATTTTTAGTTTTTACTTATATCTTGACGCCGAAGTGGCGAAATAGGCAGACGCAATTGACTCAAAATCAATCACTGTAACAGGTATGTCGGTTCGAATCCGACCTTCGGCACATGTTGACTTCATAGAAAATATATTTGTTATATTTAATTATATTAGAGATATTGTATCTTTGATATTTTGATGATTTCTGGTGTTTTTTGTTCTGAATATGTTATAACATAACATATTCAGAACAAAAAATATTTTGAATTTATGAAATTTTATCATTTTAATTATAAAAAGAGTTTATCAACTGGAATGAAAATTTTAATAACTTCAGGGTTAATACGAATGTCAGCAATATTAATAATTTTAATTTGTTTATGGGTAATGATTATTTGGGTATCTGTTTCATTTAAATAAATTTAATGCTTATGCTAATAATGTATGATTTAATAACAGGTTATCATGGTCGCAGTATTACTCCACCAATTAGTGGGCATATTACTAAAGGTAGTATATTGGTGGTTATAGGACCTAATGGAATAGGTAAATCTACATTTTTAAAAACATTAGCAGGATTATTGCCTCCTACTTCAGGTAAGTTAGAATTTTTAGGAATTAAAAAATCTAGAGTAGTAGGATATTTACCTCAAAAAAAAAATATAGATTATAATTTTCCAATTACTGTATTTGATGTAGTGTCTATGGGTTGTTGGCCGAGAATAAATTTTTTAAAGAAAATTAATGATTATCAGAAATATTTAATATGGAAGGTTTTAAAAAAGTTGAAATTATTAGATCTGATAAATCAGTATGTAGATAATTTATCAGGAGGAGAGTTTCAACGAATGCTTCTTGCTCGTATTTTAGTACAACAAGCATCATTTATTTTGTTGGATGAACCATTTCAAGGAATAGATCAGTTGACATGTACCATTGTTATGGATGCTATTAATGAATTATGTTATGATGGATGCACTGTAGTTATAGTATTACATGATAATCAATTTGTATCTAAAAATTTTTCGTATAATACTTTATTATTGACTCATTCAGATAGTATTTGGTCTACATCTTCTTAAAATAGGTGATATTTTTGTTTCGAATGAATATGATGTTCTATATTAATACAAATATAGATGTTAATGGTTATTATATTTATATTTTTAAGATATATTCATATCTTTAATAAGGTTATATATGATTTTACATGTATTATTTGACCCATTTATTTATTTTGGGTTTATGTGTAAAGGGATAGTAGCTTGTTGTGCTTTATGTATTAGTATTACTCCAATAGGTGGATTTTTATTATTAAAGAGAATGAGTTTAATAGGTGATGCCTTATCTCATGCTATTTTACCAGGAGTTGCTATAGGATATTTTTTTTCAGGAATCTCATTAACTGTAATGAGTATTGGGGGTTTTGTTGCCGGATTAATTGTATCGATTTTATCTATTTGGGTTAGCGAAAAAACAACATTACAAAAAGATGCTAGTTTTTCTGGATTTTGTCTTGGGGCTTTAGCATTAGGTATAGTACTAATTTCATTGCAACATTCTGATATTGATTTATTAGATTTATTAGTTGGTTCTATATTGTCTGTAAGTATGTTTCATATAAAATGTATTGGAGTAGTTAGTACGATAACATTGATTATTTTATCATTATTTTATAGGGTCTTGATTATAGAATCATTTGATCCAGATTTTTTAAAAACCAACAACATTGTTTTATTTAAAAGTATTCAAATAGTTTTTTTATTTATTGTAATGCTGAATTTAATAGCCAGTTTTCAAATTACTGGTACTTTAATGTCGATAGGTTTAATGATATTACCTAATTTATCTGCACGGTATTGGGTGAATAGTTTGATAAATATGTTGTTGTTATCTGTATGTATAGCTTTATTATGTTCTTGGATTGGTTTATTAGTTGCATTTTATATGTTTTTACCAGCAGGCCCTACTATAGTGTTGTGTGGTAGTATATTTTTTTTTATTTCAATTTTATTTGGCAGTAATCATGGAATTATATTTTCTATTCGTCGAAAGGAAAAATAGAGAAATGATGAGTAACAATTTTTATAAATTTTATGTGTTTTATATATAAAATGTATGGCATATTAAATTAAAAGGTAATTTAAGATTGTGTTAAGCGATCATTATATATGTAGTTTATGATTTTTGTCAGTTTAGTGTATAATTTAGAGATGAACATTCAATTATATATATAATTGAAAATAAGTGATTTTTGTTATTTTTTGATTATTTTAATTGAATTAATAAAATAAAATTTTAAAAATGAGGTATTAAATAATATATTTAAATTTATGGAAAGTTAAAAAATTTTTATATTTTAATAATAAATAAATAGTATGATTATAAAAGAATATTAGATTCAAATTACACTATTATTGATATGTATATCCTCTTGATTCAGTAGCAGTAGTAATGAATTTTATTAAGTGTTATCTAATTTAAATAAGTTAATTAATCACTAGAATTCTATTGAATTAATTATTTGATATATAATTAAATTGAAATGAATTTCCTAAATATACTTCTTGTACATGTTTGCTACTTAAAATTTCTTGAGGAGTGCCATGAGCAACAATGACCCCTCGATTGATTACATAAATTCGTTCACATATATTTAGTATCGCTTGTACATTATGATCAGTGATTAAGATGCCAAGTTTATGTCTTTTTAGTTGTTTAATAATTTTTTGAATTTCTTTTATTGAAATTGGATCTACTCCAGAAAAAGGTTCATCTAGTAGTAAAAATTTAGGTTTAGCAATTAATGCGCGTGCTATTTCCACACGTTTTCGTTCTCCTCCAGACAAATTTCGACCAACGTTATTTCGTAAATGGCGAATATGAAAATTGTCCATTAAATTTATTACATGTTGATAACGTGCATTTTTGTTGATATAAGGATGCATTTGAGCAATAGACATTAAGTTTTCAAAGACAGTTAAATTTCTAAAAATTGAATTATCTTGAGGCAAATAACTAATTCCTAATCGGGCTCTAGCATAAATAGGTAATTTGCTAATATCTGCATCATTTAGAAATATTTTTCCAGAATTTTGCAGAGTAATACCTAGAATTATATAAAATATTGTAGTTTTTCCAGATCCATTTGGTCCTAGTAGTCCTATAATTTCTTCAGAATGTATATATAAGTTAATATCATTTATTATATGCATTTGTTTATAACTTTTAGAAAGTTTTTGTATAATTAAAGTTGCCATCTGTTTATTATAAAAACATTATGTATTTTGATCACTGATCAAAATAACCATTTTTTATTTATATATTTTTTATTTATAATTGTATATAGGATGTATTAATAGAGTTGTAGTGGTATTTCCAATGTCTTTAGAAGTAGCTTGAATTTTATGTTCATTTATAAAATATACGATATTATCGCTATGTATAGAGTTGCCTAGTTGTTCAATATAGGCATTTCCTTGAAATGTAATTGTATTATTTTCAATATTATAACATATAGTATTAGATTTAGCAGATGTTATGATATTATTATCAGTTTTTTTTTGAATATTCTGTAGAATGACAGGGTTTCCATAAGCCTTAATGAATGTTATTAATTTGTAATTATTTTTATTATGATTGATAATTACTTTTTCTGCATGCAATTTAATATTTTTGTATTTAAGAATGACATGATCTTTAAAAATTACTGTATTACTTAGTGTATTTATCAGTTGGGAAGTGGAACTAATTTCTATTGAGTGGTTATCTGCATAAATTAAATTATAAAAAGAAAATAATATATGTATTAAAGTAAATATTATTCTTTCATGTTGGTTGTATTTTTTCATATTCATATTTAGTGTATGTGTTATTTAAAAGTTCTATTTTGTTTGTGTTAAGTGATGCATACATTTTTGAGCCAACAGAATAAAAATAATATCCATGGATAATAGTTTTACTATTTGAAATCATACTATAGTTTGTAAAGTTAATTAATATTTGATTTGTAATAATGAATTTAGTATCGCGAGTATTTTTAGAGATTTTATTTATAAAAACATATCCAGATAAATTTAGTGTTTTTTTGTGATTTAATTGAGCTTTATTACATCGAATAATCCATGTTTCAATTTGTTTTTCGTTAAATATGATAATATAAGGCTTAGTAAATTCAGTTATTTGTTTATTTAGTGAATGTTGAGCGTAATTAGAAGTTAATTGAAATTTAAGATTTCCGTTAATATTGTATGAATAAATAGTGATGTTGTTTCCATACTGAATATCAGTGTCATTATTGAATAAAGAAATATCTGATTGTATTGTTGATTTAACTGTATTGCAGTACCAATAAAATATAGAAATTAATATTAGTAAAATTTTAACAAATATATTTTGTATTCTGACATTATTATTTATTTCTTTATAAGAAATGTTTATCATGTTTTAAATAAATAATTTTTATTTTTGATACAGGTATATCGTTAGTATAATATATACCATATAACAATTTCACATGAATAAATATTTGTGTGTATTAGTTTTAAAAAAATATGTTAGTTTGAGCATAATATTGTTTTTTATATTTGAGTTAATTTTGAATATTATGATGTTGTATTTTTTTTTGTTTTATTTTTTTATTTTTGTATATAAAAATGTTTATTATTTGTTAATATTACAAAGTAAGGAATTAGGAATTTACATTTTTAAATAGATTAAATATAAAAAAATTAATAGTTAAAATGAATGCAAATAAAATTAAAGAAATATTATTAAAATACTTAAAGTTAGATAAAGTATATGTTTGTTTTGATTATAATAAACATTATAAAATAATTGCTGTAGATTCTATATTTATAGGTAAAAGTAAAGTAGAACGACATAAAATTATATATACTCCTCTTATGAAATATATTATAAATAATGAAATTCATTCTTTATCCATTTATGCTTTTAATCCTGATGAATGGAGTATTAGCAATAGATTTTACAATGTTAATTGATATCTTTTATGTATATAAATGAGAGGTATAAATTCATATGTTACTATATATTATCATATAGTATAGTATTAGTTTGATTGTACTTTAAAATTAAACATAAAGAATGAATAAATTTTATATTCAAGGACCTACTACATTAAGTGGAGAGGTAGTGATATCAGGAGCTAAAAATTCTGCTCTTCCTATTTTATTTGCTACGCTTTTAACTGAAGAACCGGTGGAAATTTATAATGTTCCTAAATTAAAGGATATAGATTCTGCCATTGCATTGTTAAATTATTTAGGAGCTCAAGTAGAACGTCAAGATATTATAATATTTTCTGATACGAGCAAAGTGTATCGTTATTATTGTGCTCCTTATGATTTAGTTAAGTCTATAAGAGCATCTATTTGGATATTAGGCCCTCTGGTTGCTAGATTTGGCCATGGTAAAGTGTGGTTGCCAGGAGGATGCTCTATTGGAGCAAGGTTAATAGATTTACATATTGATGGATTAGAAAAATTGGGAGCAACAATAATAGTAGAAAAAGATTATGTAATAGCTTCTGTAAATGGTAGGCTTCGTGGAGCACATATCGTTATGAATAAAATCAGCGTAGGGGCAACAGTAACTATCATGAGTGCTGCTGCGCTAGCTGAAGGCATTACAGTTATTGATAATGCTGCACGTGAGCCAGAAATTGTTGATACTGCTAATTTTTTGATTATGTTGGGTACTAAAATTACAGGAGCTGGAAGTAGTAGAATTATTATTGAGGGATCCCGAAAATTAAAAGGAGGAAAGTATCGTATTATCCCAGATAGAATCGAAACTGGTACATTTCTGGTTGCAGCAGCTATTTCTCGTTCGAGCGTTGTATGTTTAAAATCTGATCCAAATACTTTAAAGTTTGTTTTGAAAAAACTTCAAGAATCTGGAGCAGAGATTAATATTGGAAAAGATTGGATTAGTTTAGATATGCACGGTAAAAGACCAAAAGCTATTGTTGTGCGCACAAGTCCGTATCCTGGGTTTCCCACTGATATGCAAGCGCAATTTACTTTACTAAATATTATATCAAAAGGTGTAGGAAAAATAACAGAAACTATATTTGAAAATCGGTTTATGCATGTTCCAGAGTTAATTAGGATGGGAGCTAAAGTTTATATATTAAATAATACAATTATATGTTATGGAGTTAATTCATTAATAGGCGCTCAAGTGATATCTACTGATTTGAGATCATCGGCAAGTTTAATATTAGCTGGGTGTATAGCTGAAGGATTGACTATTATTGATCAGGTGTTTCATGTTGATAGAGGATATGATAGTTTTGAAAAAAAGTTAGAAATCATGGGCGCTCATATTCAGCGTATTACTGATAAAATAAAAGATATAAATGAAATATGATTGTGATTATTTAATGTAAAATAGCTATTTATAGAAGCAGATGTTGGTTAATAAATAAAGATCAACCTTCTTACAAAAGAAATAGAACATAATATAGATATATCTTTTTATTATTATTATCTTAATAATAGAAAGATACTGGTGCCTCCTCGGACGATATTAAGCGCTATTACTGTTGGTTTTTCTTTTAAAATTTTTCGTAATTGAGATAAATTATATATTCTAGTTTTATTTAACCCGATAATTACATCTCCTTTTTGCAATCCTATTGCAGCAGCAGGAGAGTCTTTAATTACATCTTCTACCTGCACTCCTTTTGTACCATCTTTTAAATATCCATTGCTCAAAGAAGCTCCTTGAAGGGCTGGGGTTAATATTTCTGCACTAGTGCTAATGTTGGTACTGTCATCTAGTAAAACAGAAACTATGTGTGTTTTTCCATCTCTTAGTAGTCCTATTTTGATAGTTTTACCCGGGGTAGTAGTACCTACTTTTACTCGTAATTCTGCGAAGTTTTTTATTGGTTTTCCTTCTACAGATATGATGACATCTCCTGCTTTAATACGAGCTTTAGCAGCAGCTGATCCTGGTAAAACTTCGCTAACGAACGCTCCTCTTTGTATATCAATATTAAATGCTTTAGCAATATCAGTTGTTAATTCTGTACCTTTAATTCCTAATTGACCTCTTTTTACTTCTCCAAATTCAATTAATTGTTGACTTAGATTTTTAACAATATTACTGGGAATAGCAAAACCAATACCAATATTTCCTCCTCCAGGAGCTAAAATAGCGGTATTAATTCCAATTAATTCTCCATATAAATTAACTAATGCTCCTCCAGAGTTTCCTCGGTTTATGGAAGCATCAGTTTGGATAAAATTTTCTAGTCCTTCAAGATTTAAACCACTTCTTCCTAGTGCTGAAATAATTCCTGAAGTAGCAGTTTGACCTAATCCGAATGGGTTTCCTATAGCAACAGCAAAGTCTCCAACTTTTAAAGTATCGGAATCTGCTATTTTTATTTCAGATAAGTTTCTGTTAAATTTTAATATTTGTAATAATGCTAAATCGGTTTGTTCGTCATGTCCTATAACTTTTGCTTTGTATTCTTGCCCATCATTAAGTTGTATTGTAATTTTATCAGCTTCGTTTACAACATGATTATTAGTAATAATGTAACCTTTGTTAGCATTGATAATTACTCCAGATCCTAATCCTTCAAATTGTCTAGTTCCAAAATTTCCACTAGGAGGCAGATCTGGCCCAAAAAAATATCTAAATTCCTTAGGTAAAGTGAGTCTTTTTGAAGGTTGAGTACCTTCCACGTGTATACTTACTACAGCTGGAAGTACTTTGTCTAACATCGGAGCTAAACTAAGTGGCATAGAAGAATATGAAGTGTTTGCAAATAGCAGTGTATTGTAGTTGTAAGTGTAAAATTTAAAATTTATAATAATTTCTAATCCCAATATTGTACTTAATATAATTATTGAATTTATTATTGTTTTTATAAGTAATTGATTCATTATTCGTATTCTTAATAAGGTCAAAATTATATTTGATACTATTTTAGCAAAATATAATATTAATTTATAATTAAAGTTATGATTTATTATGTTTAGTTTGATTATATTTTAAGATTATGAAAATTATACAGTTTAGTATAATAGTTGCATGAAGATCATTAAAGATATGTTATAATATCCTTTTTTATTGTTATAAATTATTTTTTTCTTCTTGTATATCATGTTGTGTGTTTGAATCATCTGAGTAGTCTCTAGGAACTTCAGTAGGTAAATGTTCTGCATGTTTCTTATGCATATTTTTAATACGATCAGGATATTTGTTTTCTTGATCATATATATTGGGTAAGAAAAAATTAGCATTTTTTGTAATATTTTGATATAAATTTTGGTAATTTTCTGAAATTTTGTTTAAAATCTCTATATTATATTCAAAATGAGCTCTGAGTTTGTTTTGATATTCATTTAATTTCATTTTATTATTTTGAAGTTCATTATATATGGTTTTATGTTTGTTTAGTAGATTACGATCTTTATAATACATTAAAGTCAGTCCTATAATACATCCCGTTAGTAAACTTAAAAATATTGTAATAATCCAAATCATAATAATATTAATCTCCTTTCTTATATTTGATTTATGTAATTTTAATTTTGTGTGCCTTTTTAAAAAAATTGGTTTAATAATTTAAAAATATATAATATACTATTTTATATTTAAGATTTCTGTTTATCTTATATAGATAGAATTGTTTATTTTGGCAGATAATATAAAAAATGTATATATATAAAATACATATACATTTTTTATATAATGTTATTTTGATAGTTATATTTGTAATGTGTTGATTAAAAGATTGAAGCATATATATATGAAATAAAAGAACATATTTATTTTTGAATGTTATTTATATAATAAGTACATTACTGTCTTTAAAAGATGATTATCCTAGATAGGTTTAAATTTTATAAAATAATAAAATTTTTGTGTTTTTTAAATAAAATTTTTCAAATGATGTTATTTATGTTAAAATGCTGAGTTTAGACTAAGGGTGTAATTATTTGTATTTTTATTAAACGACTGGTTTTAGGGTATTGTAAATTAAAGAAATTTTATGAATGAATAGATTAAATATAATACAAAGGTCATGGTATCTTGTTGATGCTACTAATGAGGTTCTTGGTAGATTATCTAGTTTGATAACTAAATATTTAATTGGTAAGCATAAAGTTGAGTATGCTCCTAACCTAGATATAGGTGATTATATCATTGTAGTTAATGCAAAAAAAATTTATGTAAGTGGACGAAAATATGAAAATAAAATTTATTATAGACATACAGGTTATGTTGGTGGAATAAAAAGTTTAAAATTTAAAGAGCTTATTTCTAGTAATCCCAATAGAATAATTGAGATAGCAGTAAAAGGAATGTTACCTAAAAATAGGTTGGGTAGAGTTATGTTTCGTAGATTAAAAGTTTATGGAGATACTAGACATAAACATATAGCACAATCTCCTAAATCTTTAAAATTAATTGATGGATTTATAAGTAAGGACGTTTAGTTGTGAATATGGTGTTTAATCAATATTATGGGACTGGAAGAAGAAAAAATGCTTCTGCTAGAGTGTTTTTAAGATTAGGTTCTGGAAAAATTATAGTAAATAATCGTTTGTTAGATAGTTATTTTCCAAAAATTAATGCGCAGGCAATAGTAAAAAAACCATTAGAATTAACTAAGTTGTTAGGTTCTTTAGATGTATATATTACTGTAACAGGAGGTGGTGTTTCAGGTCAAGCTGGAGCTATATGCCATGGAGTTTCTCGTGCATTATTAAGTTATGATACAAATTTAAAAAGTACGTTACGGTCTGTAGGGTTAATGACAAGGGATTCTAGAGTAGTAGAAAGGAAAAAAATTGGTTTACGTAAATCAAGAAGAAGACCACAGTTTTCTAAACGTTAGTAAAACTATTTATAGAGTATTTATTCCCCGTTATTTTTGTAGTTGATATTACTTGTATATCGCATCTAAGTTAGTTTTGCATTGCATATTAATTATAAAATAAACAAAAAATTAAATTATGAATGTAATGACACATATGAGTGTCATGTTATTAATTGGTAGTAGTGTATCAAAATGCAGTTAAAAGATAGAAGAACGTGTAGTAAATTTAGTAATATTTTAATTGAATGAACTATTAAGTAAAAATGAAAATAGGGAATACATTTTTTACACCTTTTATGGTTTTTGCTATTTTTTCAGCATATTGACCTTCTTTATGAGTAACTTGACCTAAAAGAAATACCTCTCTATTTTCTGTAATGACTTTAATTTTTGATATATGTATATTTTTATTGGTAAATAAATTGAATCGTATTTGATTACTAATTAGTGAATCAAATAAAATGTCTTGTAAAGATATTGGGGATTTTTTTCTAATAGCGTTATAAATTTTTTTTGTTCCATTAATATTCGTAATAGTTGTTATAATTTTTTTAGATAATTCTGAAGAAGGAGATTGTCCTGTTAGTAATATGTTGCCTTGATATACTGTATTTATTATTCTAGTGGATTCTTTAATTTGTTTATCTTGATTAAGAGCATGGAAAATTCTTATTTTAAGGATATTATCATCTATTTGAGAGCCTATAGTGCGGTTATCATACCATGTAGTAGTGATGATGGTAGCAGTTCCTATAGTTAATAGGCTAGTACATCCTGATAATAATATTAAGATAAATAAGGTTAATAATGTAAAAAGTGTTGTATAATTTTTCATATTAATATAGTTGTGTATGTATACATGTATAGTATATTATAAAGATAATATTATTTTTTGTAATATAATTCGATATCAGTAGTATATATAATTATTGTTAGAATATTGTTTTATATGGTATAAGAGAATTTGTTATATATAGCGAATATTGATAAATTAAGATATATTTTATTTAAGTAAGTAAATTTTTCAAAAATTTACTTCAATTAATTAGATATGAACTAATATGATAGTGTAATTTATTCATATAATAATGGATTTATTGTTTAAATATAATGTGTTTTTGATTATATTTGGTATGATTTATTTTAATAGACAGTGTGATATATTCAAGTGAATATAAATAATGCATTATATATTGTGCCTACTCCTATTGGTAATTTACAAGATATTACATATAGAGCATTATCTACATTACGTCATGTAGATTGTATTATTGCGGAAAGTACTTGTCGGGTTAGAGTGCTGTTGAATTTTTTTTCTATTAAATCATCCATATATATTATGAATAGATATAATGAAGAAAGTAGAATTCCTTTGTTAATTTCAAAACTGCAAGAAGGATATAATTTAGCTTTAATTTCTGATGCAGGAAGCCCTTTAATTAGTGATCCAGGATATAGATTAGTACAAACTTGTCATGAAAAAAAAATAAAAGTAATTTCATTACCTGGACCATGTGCTGCTATTGCAGCGCTTTGTGGATCTGGATTACCTGTAAGTCGTTTTTGTTTTGAAGGATTTCTTCCATCTAAGCAAAATTTACGAGTAAGTCGTTTGAAAGAATTATCAGAGGAATCAAGAACCTTAATTTTTTATGATGTAAAATATAGAATTATAGATAGTTTAAAAGATATAGTATCTGTTTTCGGAGAAACGCGTTATGTTGTATTAGTGAGAGAACTAAGTAAAATTTGGGAATGTATTTATGGGGCTCCAGCAGGTCAATTATTATTTTGGATACAACAAGATAAATCTCGTATAAAAGGAGAAATAGTACTAGTTATATCAGGATATAGTTGTAAAAATTATAATAAATTATCTCTACAAGTATGGAATGTGATGAAGTTGTTAGCATCAGAATTGTCTGTAAAGAAAGCTGCGACTTTAGTTGGAAATATATATGGTATTAAGAAAAATATTTTATATCAAAGGTATTTATATGAAAAAATTAAATAAAAAATAAATAATATACGATTATTTATGTAATACCTATAAGTATTTTAGATATAAAAGTTGATTAGGCAATCGCTGCTTTTAATTTTTTAACTATAAAAGAAATAGAATAAAAGGAGAGGAAAGTCCGGGCTCCGTAGGACGAAGCGCCAGGTAATTCCTGGGGGATGTGAATCCACGACAAGTGCAACAGAAAGGACACCGCCATTTTAATTATAAAATAAAATATATTATCATTTTTATAGTAAAAGTAATATATGAATATCAGGATGAAAATGGTAAGGGTGAAAAGGTGCGGTAAGAGCGCACCATACAATTGGTAACAATTTGTAGTAATGTAAACTCCGCTTGGAGCAAGGCTAAATAAAAGTTCTATAGCATGGTCCGTGCTGAATTTGGGTGAGCCGCTTTAATTTATATGCGAATATAAATATAGATAAATGATTGCCCTAGACAGAACCCGGCTTAAAGATCAACTTTTATATCATGAATAAATAATAATGCTTACAGACGTAAGCATATGTGGAAAACAATAGATGATTATATAAGATTATATCATATTAGTGATTTTTAAAAAATTTTTAATAGAATCTTATGTTAAATCACAATTTAATTTTATTCTTTTTAGAATCTGACAATAAGATACTTGATAAGTAAATTTACTGATATTATTGAAGTTTATGGGTTTTTATCTTTAAAAAATTATCATATTTAGTTAATATTAAATTTTGATTATTAGTAAAAATTTAATACTTGCTATGAATAAATCAAATTAGTATAAGTTTTTAAAGAATATATATTTTGGATTATTAATGGTGTGTATAAAATCATGTTAAAGCTAATATATATATTTATTGTATGTTAAGTAAAAATTATGAATATATTAAAGGAATTATTAGGTGTATTGACTCAAAATGGTTTAACATTATCTTCTAATATTAAATTGATTTTAATTTTTTATATAGTGGTGTTTGTTGTATTATTTTTAGAAAATGCTATTATTCCAGCTTTTTTTTTACCTGGAGATAGTTTATTAATTGTTTTAGGAATATTAGTTGAAAAAGGTATATTAAATTTTTTTATAACTTTAAGTATTTTGACTGCCGCTTCTAGTTTAGGTAGTTGGGTAAGTTATTTGCAAGGAAAATTTTTATTAAAAAATAAAAGAGTATTGAATTATTGGGTATCATATTTACCTGGACAATCATATCAGAAAGCAAGCAATATGTTTAATAAGCATGGATTGCTGGCTTTGTTTGTGGGTCGTTTTGTTGCTTTTATCAGAACAGTTTTGCCAATTATTGCTGGAGTATCTGGATTAAATTCATTGAAATTTCAATTGTTTAATTGGATTAGTTCATTTGTGTGGGTATTAATATTAATTATTCTAGGGTGTTGTGTAGGGCATATAGAATATTGTTTAGATTTTATATTAGAATAATAATTTTTATAATATAAGATAGGTATGGTTTAGAAAGTTTCATATATAAATATATAAATATAAACAAAAACCACTATACTATCATGTGGCCCCTGCTGGATTTGAACCAGCGACCAAGCGATTATGAGTCGCCTGCTCTGACCATCTGAGCTAAGGGGCCAATTTTTTATCTACAAAAATGAATTCTACAGATAAAATTATACTATATATAATCTATAATACATACAAGCAATAAAATAAAAAAATAACATTTATTTTATATTAAGTATACTAAATTAAATATGTGTAGTATTTTATAAATATAATAAAATTTCTAAAGCATATATGTTACGAATATATGATGATTAAATATTTGTTGATCATAAAAAACAATAGAATTAATTGATGTATAAAAATTTTTGTGTTGAATATCAAATATATTTTGATGAAATTTGTTTGTAGTTTTTATTGATATTATTATGTATTTTATATTTTTATTTCTACAATTAATTATAGAAAAGTTAATTATTATTAATCATCATCTAAAAAACTCCTTAATATTTCAGATCGACTAGGATGTCTTAATTTTCTCAAAGCTTTTGCTTCTATTTGACGAATACGTTCTCGTGTTACATCAAATTGTTTACCTACTTCTTCTAAAGTATGATCGGTATTCATATCAATACCAAATCTCATACGTAATACTTTTGCTTCTCTTGGAGTTAATCCAGAGAGAACATCGTTTGTAGCAGCTTTTAAATTATCTGATGTTGCTGAATCTAAGGGTAAATCAAGACTAGTATCTTCAATCAAATCTCCAAGATGTGAATCTTCATCATCACCTATAGGAGTTTCCATGGATACAGGTTCTTTGGCAATCTTTAACACCTTTCTAATTTTATCTTCAGATATTAACATACGTTTTGAAAGCTCTTCTGGTGTAGGCTCGCACCCTGTTTCTTGTAAAATCTGTCTTGAAATACGATTAAGTTTATTTATAGTCTCAATCATGTGTACTGGAATTCTAATGGTACGAGCTTGATCTGCTATAGATCTAGTAATAGCTTGACGGATCCACCAAGTTGCATAAGTAGAAAATTTGTAACCACGACGGTATTCGAATTTATCTACTGCTTTCATTAATCCAATATTACCTTCTTGTATTAAATCTAAAAATTGTAATCCTCTATTTGTATATTTTTTAGCAATAGATATAACTAATCTTAAATTAGCTTCAACCATTTCTTTTTTTGCTCGTCGGGCTTTCGCTTCACCAATAGACATACGTCGATTGATATTTTTTACTTGTTCTATTGTTAATCCTGTTTCTTTTTCTATTTGATATAATTTCCACATGCTGTGTTGTATTTCTTCATTAACTGTATATAATTTTTTAGACCATGATTCATTTATAGATAAAGCTTTAATTAACCAATTTTTATTGGTTTCGTTACCTGAAAATAAATCAATAAACTTTTTTTTTGGCATTTTGCTAATATCTACACATAATCTCATAATTAATCGTTCTTGAAAACGAATTCGATCCATCATAGTGCGCATGTTATTAACTAAATAATCAAATTGTTTTGGAACTAATCTAAATTGTTTGAATACTTCAGAAAGTTTTAAGATTTCAGATAATGATTTAGTATGGTTTCGACCATTATTTTTAATTGTTTCTCGAGTTATTTCATATTGTTTTTGTAAAGCTATAAATTTTTTTCGTGCTAATTCTGGATCAATATTATTATCATCATCCTCATTGTCTGTATTATCTTCATCATCTGTTACAACATTAGTTGGAATATGATTAATAGGTTGTGTTGTTTGTATTGCATCAATGTTTTGATTTACATCAAGATCAACAAAACCAGTAATTAAATCTGATAGACGGGTTTCACCTATTTCTACACGTTTATATTGTTCTATCAAATAAGTGATTGCTTCTGGATATTCAGCCACTGAACATTGTACTTGATTAATCCCATCTTCAATTCTTTTAGCAATATCTATTTCTCCTTCTCTAGTTAATAATTCTACAGCTCCCATTTCTTTCATGTACATGCGCACTGGATCTGTAGTTCTGCTTAAATCTGGATCTACATTAGATAAAGCTTGCATTGCAGCTTCTGTTGCGTCTTCTTCATCATTATTAACAACTGTATCACAATTTTTTGTCAATAAAAATTCATCGGAATCAGGAGCTTCTTCCATTACTTGAATACCCATATCATTCATCATTTGAATAATATTGTTTAATTGGTCAGAATCAATAATATCTTCTGGTAAATGATCATTCACTTCAGAAAAAGTTAAGTAACCTTGTTCCTTTCCACGAGTAACAAGTAATTTTAGTTGTGATTGTGGGTTATGTTCCATAAAACGACTCCCACGAGTGTAAAAAGTAATATTTCAAATTAACAACAATTATTTTCATATATAATTTTAATTAAAATGTTAACAAATGAAAAGCAAAACAAAGTATCTTTTGATAATTATTATTAGTAGTATATTATTAATATACGATATCATTACTTATTTCAATATATGCGTTGAAGATAACTTTTGGTTGAGTGTCCAAAGTTCTTGACGTTCTTTTTTTGTTAAACTATATACTCGATCTTTCGTAATAAGTATATTTTGTCTTTTTTCGAGAACTAAATTATATAATTTGATTAAAGAATTGATAAAAGTGATGACAATCATATCTTTTTTAATTGTATGTTTCCAGTGTGCCAATTTTTTAAGAGTAAGAAAAAAATGATTATTTTTAGCATGTTTATTATAATAAAAATTTAGTAATTGTGCAGTAGTTAAAGTTGGATAGGATTGACATAATTTCACCAAGTTTATAAATATTTTTATTTTATTATATGTAATTTTTTCTAGGCCTTGTATAGTTGGAACTAATTTAGCAAGTTTTGGGTTTTGTATCAATAATCCGATTAAAATATGTTCTATATTATATAGTATATTATTTTTATACTGCCTATTATTAATAGGCTTACTTTTTTGTGTAAGTAGTTGATTTAGCTTGTTTTCATCTAATATCCCAATTATTTTGCTTAGTTTTTGTTTTAAACATAATTTCAATATTTGACCTGGAATTTTATTGATCATAGGTAATATTAAACTACTTAATTTAACCCGACCTTCTAATGTGTGTAAGTTTGTTTTTTTAGATAAAGTTTCAAATAAGAAATAGGACAAGCTGCGTGCTTGTGTGATATATTTTAAAAAATTATCTTTTCCTATTTTACGTATTAATGTATCAGGATCTTCTTGATCAGGTAGAAATATAAAATATATTTCTCGATTATCAGTAAGATATGGTAATATAATTTTAAGTATACGCCAAGCAGCTTGTTTTCCAGCGTAATCACCATCGTAGCAACAAATAATTTTATCAGTAACATTATATATTAATCGAATATGGTTAACTGAAACAGATGTGCCTAGTGCTGAAACTGCATAATTTATTCCAAATTGTGTTAACATTATTACATCCATGTATCCTTCCACTAATATTATATAAGGAATATTTTTTTGTTTTTTGCAAGTTTCATAAAATCCATATAAATACTGATTTTTTTTAAAAATATCAGTATCTGGAGAGTTTAGGTATTTAGGTTGTTTATGATTTTGATGAATAACGCGTCCACCAAATCCGATTATTTTTCCTGATTGATTTTTCATAGGAAAAATAATACGTTCACGAAATCGATCATATTTGTTTTTTTGTTTATCTGTTATTAACATTCCTGATTGAGTTATTGATTTATGATCATATATTTTAAGATTTAAATTACAGTTGATGTTATTCCAACCTGTGGGGGCAAAACCGATATTAAAGTTTAAAATAGAATTATCGGTTAATCCTCTATTTTTTAAATATTTATAAGCATAAGAATATTTTTTATTTGTTAAATTATTTTGGTAATAATTACATAAATCATACATAAATTTGTTCAAATTGCTCTTATAATGGATTTGACCATAATTATTGTGATGTAAAAAATGTTTTATAGGAATTCCATGAATAGTAGATAATTTTTGTATAGATTCAATGAACGTGTATTGATTATGATGCATTAAAAAATTTATAACATTACCGTGTGCTCCGCAGCTAAAACAATAGTAGAATTGTTTTTTAAAACTTACAGTGAAGGATGGATATTTTTCTGAATGAAATGGACAACATGCAACAAAATTTGAACCTTTTTTTTGTAAAGGTATTTGTTTTTGAATTACATTAACGATGTTAGTACGCGATATTAATGTGTCGATTAGAGTTTTTGGAATACGAATAATCATGTTTGTATCATATTCATATTGGTTATTTTGTTATATAGTAATAGTGATAAAAATAAATTAATTATATAGATAATTATATTCTAATAATAATATAAAAGAGTTTATTTTATTTTAAGTGATGAAATAATTATTGAAATAGTGTATTAAAACGATCTAATTCGTTTAGAGTTTTCTCTGATTATTTTTTTTATGTGTCTTTTTATAGCTGATGCTTTTGCTCTTTTTCGTTCTGTGGTAGGTTTTTCGTAAAATTCTCTACGACGTACTTCTGATAATATACCTGCCTTTTCACATGATCTTTTAAAACGACGTAATGCTACATCAAACGGTTCATTTTCACGTATTCTAATTACTGGCATATATTCCTCTTATTAATTTTTATTGTTATACAATTGATGTTGTTTTATAATTTGTAGTGTTAATATAAATTTTTATTATAGTGTAGAATATTTAATTTTTCAAAATATTTAATTAATTATTATTGTTATTTGAATGTAACAATATACATAAATAAAGAAATGTGATATATGCGTGTTTTAGGAATTGAAACTTCATGCGATGAAACTGGAATAGCAGTATATGATCAAAACGAAGGATTGTTAATAAATAAGATATATAGTCAAAGTTTATTACATTCAAATTATGGAGGGGTTGTTCCAGAGTTAGCAGCAAGAGATCATATATTGAGAATCATCCCTTTGCTTTTGTCTGTATTAAAAGAGACTGGATTGAGTTCATCCGATATACATGGAATTGCCTATACTGCTGGTCCAGGTTTAGTGGGAACGTTGCTAGTAGGTTCTGCTGTTGCTCGTTCTTTAGCATATTCATGGAGAATACCTGTTATTGATATTCATCATATGGAAGCTCATTTGTTAGCACCTATATTAAGTTTAAAAAATATAGTTTTTGATGCTAATTTTTATTGTAATTATGTTAATACTATTAAATTTCCTTTTATTGCTTTATTAGTATCTGGCGGGCATACTCAACTTGTGATGGTGAATGCAATAGGAGAATATAAAATTTTAGGAGAATCAGTGGATGATGCAGTTGGAGAAGTATTTGACAAAATTGCGGTGCTATTAGGATTGAAGTATCCTGGTGGAGCGGCATTATCAGAAATGGCACGAAATGGCTTGAAAGATCGTTATATTTTTACAAAACCAATGATTAATAAACCAGGTTTAAATTTTAGTTTTTCTGGATTAAAAACTGCTGTATCACGAGTAATTATGTCATTAGGAACTAACGATAATCAATCTAAAGCTGATATTGCATGTGGATTTGAACGTGCTGTAGCTGAAACTTTAACTATTAAATGTTACCGTGCTTTAAAACAAACAAAAATAAAAAATTTAGTAATTTCTGGAGGGGTTAGTGCTAATTGTGTGTTGCGATCACATTTAGAGAAAATGGTAAATTCTATTCAAGGCAATTTATTATATCCAAAATTAGAGTTTTGTACAGATAATGGAGCTATGGTAGCTTGTGCTGGGTTGATCAGGTTAAAATCAGGATTAGTAGCTAATCCTGATTTATCTATTTCGGTAAAACCTCGTTGGTCATTAGAGTCATTACCTAAAGTAATGATTAAGTGAAATATATTTAATTTTTAACTTAATTGTTACATATATTGATGCAAATATTAAAATAGTAATTGTATAAATCTAAAGATGTTTTTCTTGATTTCTCCACAATCGTTTAATATTATTAATATGTCGGATTAATATTAAGCAAGATAATAATATAATTAATGGAAAGTGTGGGTATTGAATATACCATGCGTAAAATGACATTATTAATGAAGTAGTTATTGATCCTACAGATGCATATTTGAAAAGTAATACAGTAATAATCCATGAACTAAGCATAATAATAAAAAAGTTAACATTTATTGCAGATAGACTTCCAAATGCAGTAGCCACTCCTTTCCCTCCTTTGAATTGAAAGAATATAGGATACATATGTCCTATGCATGCAAAAATAGTTATTATATGTAAATAAATAGAAGGAATTTCAAAATTTAATCCTATCCAGATTGGAATAGACCCTTTTAATACATCAAAGAGTGTTACATAAATTGCTAATTTATACCCAAATATTCTGAATATATTAGTAGCTCCAGGATTCTTAGAACCGTTATTTCTGGGGTCTGGTAAATGAAAAATTTTGCATATTAAAATAGCTCCAGGTATTGATCCTAATAAATAAGTAAGTATTATTAATATAGTAATCGTAATCATGATAATTTGAAGTAATAAGTTAAATAATAATTATTATATATATTTGGTTTGATGTAAACTAAATATTAATATTGTTTTATTATTGGATAAATATGAATTTAAATTTATGAAATTTTTATATATAGATCAATTAGTAGTAATGGCTAGAATTGGTGTATATGATTGGGAAAAGCAATGCTTACAAAAATTAGTTTTTGATTTACAATTAACTTATGATAATAAATTTTTTGAATTTGCTTCAAGTACACTTATTTATTTAGATTATACTAAAATAAATAAAATAATATTAGATGTAGTAAATTCCAGGCATTTTTTAATAATTGAAAGTGTTGCAGAAATAATAATAGAAAATTTAATGAGTAGATTCCCTATAATTTCTTGGATTCAAATAAAAGTCAATAAACCAAATGCAATACGTAATGCGTATAATGTTGGGTTTTGTATTTCGAGAAGAAAAATGAATAGTTCTAAGAAATTGAAATTATATACAGGATTAAAATAAATAATGTTATTTATAGCAAAAATGATAATTAATTGTTTTTTGTTAATATTAATTATACATAGTTAATATTTTTAGAATTTGTCTGTATTGTATATTACGTATATTTATTTGTTATATAAATTATGGGAGATTAAGATAATGTTAGATCGTTTAAATTAGTTATTGCTCTGATTTTAGGTTGTAGTAGAAGGTATAACTAAATTTCTTTCTATTTCTTCAATAGAACATATAATTTTAATTGAGAAGTTGTTATTAAATTGTGATATAAATGGTTTTCAATGAAAACTATTATAATAACTATGTAATTAAAGGTCACTTTAGTTATTTTAGCGGTTTTTAAAGGATTTTTATGTTGTGTTATTATATAGTGTACTTAGTTATTTTAGTTCAAGATATAATAGTGTTTTTTTGTTTAGGAATGTTACATATATTGATTGGAACTGTTCCAATATAATTATTAGGTTTTTATGATATTTAAAAATTGAATTATTGTATGTACTACAATTATTATTGTGTATGGTTTAATGGAAAATGGTATTTTATGTATTGAAGAATGGAGTTGGCATAAGTTATCGTTTTTATCAAAACATAGTGTATGTAACACTAAATATAAACAAGATAACTTATTATCAAGTTTTTAATAAGATGATTTTAAATGTTTAGTTTTTCTTAAAATTTTCTAGATTTTGGAGGGAGCAAGCTATTGGAATAGGTTATTAGTAAATTTGGATAGAGGAGTAGTGTTTCAATTTTCATTTTTATTTAGCTAGTTGTTCCAGTCAGATACACTTGAATCTGTTGTATTTGTTATATTATAAAGTTGATACTATATGATGTTATTAGTATGTATATGATTGTTGTGGATGTTTAATAATATTTGCTATTTCAATATTTTTTATTAGATGTTTATTAGAAGTAATTCAGAGTATTTCTTTAACTTTATTTGCGATGAACAGACTTCTATATGATTTTTAAAAATATATTTAGCATGAAAATGTGTAATATTTTTGTGTAGACAAAAAATAATGTCGTATAATATTTTTATTCAAAATGATTGTTAAGTTTTAAATAAAAATACAAATACTATGTAAATAAAAAATAAATAAAATATCTATAGCTCTTTTTTATTCCATGTCTTTAAAAGATGTAATCTTCTGTTATACAATTCTTGTCCTATATGAATTTTATAGAATCCATCGTTTATAATTTCATGAACTTTTATTTGATTAGTTAACGTAAAAGCTGTTCGTAAAAATTTTTCTTGATGATATAAATACTGAATATAAGATTTATTATCTAATAAATGAGATTTATTAATATAAATAATTTGTTCAATGTTTTTTGGGCAACGCCAGCAATTAAATTCCTTAAATATTGTCATAATCATTTTTTCAGATAATGTAGTAACATCATATAGGTAATTATAGTAAATAGAAACTGTCGTCGATAATTTAGAAATATTATTTGGAATTTTTAATCTTTTGCATAAAGTATATACTGATGAGTGTGTTGATTGTATTAGTGTATTGTTGTGATGAGATTGTTTGAATAAATTATACTGTTCACCTAAATTACAACATAGTATTGCAAAACGTACGGCAATATTTTTAGTTAAACGAGAGATATTTAATAGTTTACTCATAGTATGATCACCTATGTTATTAAAATTTAAATGCCATTTTTTTGAACTGGATATTGTAAATAATGTATATAATTCGGGGAATAATATTTTTAATGCACCACATTTTTGTAAAACCTGAAAATATACTTGAGGATCGTTTGTGAGAAGAGCTTTTTTAGTTTCCATCCATATGCGTTCTGAAGATAATAATTGTAATTCATTAGAAGTAGACATTTGAGTTATAAGTTGTAATGTTTCTGAAGCAATGGTAAATCCCATATGTTTAAGTTTTGCAGCAAATCTTGCAACCCTTAAAATTCTTAATGGATCTTCATGAAATGAATTAGAAACATGTCTGAGTAATTTTAGTTTAATATCTCTTTGTCCATGATATGGATCCAACAAATTTCCGTCCATATCGTATGCCATAGCATTAATAGTTAAATCTCTACGGTACAAATCTTCTTCAATGGTAACAGAAGGATCAGTATAACAAGTAAATCCTGTATATCCTAATCCAGATTTACGTTCAGTACGAGCTAGAGCATATTCCTCATGGTTTTCAGGATGCAAAAATACTGGGAAATCTTTACCAACTTGTTCGTAGCCTATTTCTAACATTTTTTGAGGATTTGAACCTGTTATAACCCAATCTTTTTCTACAATGGGTAAATTTAATAATGAATCTCGTACTGCACCTCCTACTAAATATTTTTTCATATTTTCTATTGAATCTGAATCAAAATTTTTTATGTAAAATACATATGCTAATTATTAATTTTTATGCTTATGCGGATTGATTTTTAAATAAAAATAATACTACAAATTTTATTTATTATGTATAGTATAAGTATATTAATTAATATGTAATAATAGTGTTTTTAAAAATTAAGTTGCAATTTATTAATAATATTTAGGCATTTTAATGAAAGATTATAATTGTTGTTCTGTAAATTTTTTAAAATCTAATGTATTAATAGTTGGAGATATAATGTTAGATCGGTATTGGATAGGATCTACTAATATGGTTGATTCAGAGTCATCATCATCTTCTTCTGTGCCAATAGTTAAGGTTAATAAAGTAATTAATAGACCGGGTGGAGCTTCTAATGTTGCAATGAATATTGCTTCGTTAGGTGGAAAAGTAAGATTAATAGGATTAACAGGGATAGATAAATCTGCTCATATATTAAAAAAACAGCTTACAAAATTTAAGGTACAATGGAGTGTTATTTCATTAAATACATATTCTACTATCCTAAAATTACGAGTGTCATCTAAGAATCAACAATATATTCGGTTAGATTTTGAAAAAGATATTAAAAATATTGATACTACTCAGTTGATGAATCAAGTTAAATTACATTTAAAGCAACATAAAATTTTAGTGTTATCTGATTACGCAAAAGGTACTTTAGATAAAATAGAAGAAATAATAAAATTAGCACGTTTAGAAAGCATTCCGGTAGTGATAGATCCTAAGGGGATACAATTTTCTCGTTATAAAGGAGCAACTATATTAACTCCTAATATGTCAGAATTTGAATCAGTTGCAGGATTTTGTCGTAATGATAGAATTTTAATTAATCGTGCTCGAGAGATTATGAATGATTATGATTTTTCGGCATTATTAGTGACTCGAGCTGAACGAGGTATGGTTTTACTACGAAAAAAAATAATAGATCCGTTATACTTGGAAGCTCAATCAAAAGTGGTATATGATGTTACTGGAGCTGGGGATACAGTTGTTGGAGTATTATCTGCAGCTTTATCATCTGGTATCAGTTTAGAAAAATCGTGTTTTTTAGCTAATTTAGCTGCTGGAGTAGTAATAGGTAAGCATGGTACTTCTACTATTGATATAAATGAAATGAAAAATATTGTTCAACAGTATGAATATAAAAAAATTCCGTTTGGTATTATATTAAAGGAAAATACTTTAAAAAGAATTGTATCTGTAGTACGTAGTAGAGGAGAAAAGATAGTCATGACGAATGGTGTATTTGATATACTACATTATGGACATGTTAGTTATTTAACTAAAGCAAAGAAGCTTGGAGATAGGTTAATTGTAGCAGTAAATAGTGATGAATCTACCAGAAGGTTAAAAGGGAAAGAAAGACCTATAAATACTCTAAAAAAACGCATGTTTGTTTTATCTGCTTTATCTATGGTGGATTGGGTAGTTCCTTTTTATGAGGATACTCCTGTTAGATTAATTTCAGAAATATCTCCTGATTTTTTAGTGAAAGGAGGTGATTACAGTGTTTGTGAAATTGATGGAAACAAAGAAGTCCTTAGTAAAGGAGGAAAAGTATGTGTATTAAAATTTCATTCCGGTTATTCTAGTAGCAGAATAATTAATTTTATTCAAAATAATACAACAAATTAAATTAACGTGAATAAACTGAGTTAAGTTAATAAAAATTATTTTTGTTATTGAAGATCTTTTTTAAAGATATTTTTATGATATGTAAAATAAGGTAAAGACAAAAGTTTTTTTGTATGTATTGTAGTAATTTATATGTTATATTTGTTTTATTATGTCTATAGTACTATTCATTTTTGTTAAATTTATGTTTACATATTTCTTCTAATATTTTTATTCTTTTCTCTAGTTTTTTTATTTTTTCTTGTATTTCAAAAAGAAATTGAGTTTGTGCATCAAATTCTTCTCTATTAGGAATGTTCATAAAATTAAGTTGATTTTGTAATATTTTTCGTATTTTAGAATCTAAATCGCATGTAAAGTGATAAATGGATCTAGGAATAGATTCATGTAAATATCGGGCAAATTTTTCAATAGTTTCAGGATCAAACATAGAAAATATTCTCAAATGTTATTCCACATGTTGTTAATATAAAAATATTGTAATAAAATTTATTTTACAGGTAATAGGTTAATAATTGATAGAAAACAGAATTATACAATTTTAGAATGATATTGTAAATTTATCTTTTAGTTAGATTTGTATTTTTATAAATAAAATTATGACATTTTTATTAGTCGTTAAAGAGTAGAAAAGTTGGTTTTAATAATGTATTAAAAATTTAGGTGTTGTATTATTTGTAAATTAATTAAAAATTTTTAATATATATTTCTTAATATTATAAAAGTTGCAGTAAAGTATTTATCGAGAATTTAAATAATTATGTATCAGCAAGAAGATCTTTTACTTGAATTTGGAACTCCGATAGAACGTGTTAAAAATGCATTAGATGCGTTGCATGAGGGTCGTGGAGTTTTAGTAATGGATGATGAAAACCGAGAAAATGAAGGAGATATGATATTTGCTGCAGAAAGTATGACTGTTAATCAGATGGCTTTAGCTATCCGATATGGTAGTGGCATAGTTTGTTTATGTTTAACAGAAGATAGATGTGAGCAGTTAAATTTACCTATGATGGTAGAGAATAATAGCAATAATTATAAAACTGCTTTTACCGTTACTGTAGAGGCTTCAAAAGGCGTAACTACTGGTGTTTCAGCAAAGGATCGATTAACTACTGTCAAGGCTTCGATTGAAGATTGCGCAAAACCTTCTGATTTAAATCGACCTGGACATGTGTTTCCTTTAAAAGCGAGTAATGGAGGGGTATTAACGCGATTAGGGCACACAGAAGCTGCGGTTGATTTAGTTACATTAGCTGGCTTTAAAAAACCATTTGGAGTGTTATGTGAAGTTACTAATGAGGATGGCAGTATGGCTCGTACCGTAGAAATAGTTAAATTTTCAAAACAGCATAGCATGCCTGTGTTAACTATTTTGGATTTAGTAACTTATATTAGTTTTAGAAATAAATCGTAAAGTTGCATATATTATTAAATAATAAGATAATAAATTATAATGTAGTAATATATACAGTCTATTATATATGGATTGATAAAATAAATTAATTGACATCTTTTGTTTGATGAAGGTATGCTTTTATAAAATGATGTTTGTATTGTTATATTTGTTGTATGTATATTAAAAATTTGTTTTTATGAAATAAAAGTATTATATATAATTTTATGTGTTTAGTATATTTTGACTGGAAGTAGCGATAGATGTTTGTTTATATATGATTGCTATAATTCGCGTAATTTTAATTTTGATGATATCAATTAATATCTGTGTATTTGGTATAGTTTATTGTTTATGTGTTCCTAAAAAATTGTGTTGTGTTAATGTGTTTAGTCAATTGTTTGGATATATGGCCTTTATTATTGGAGTGAAGATTGAAGTACGAAAATTTAAAGATTTGTCTAGATTTAAAAATTATGTATATATTTCTAATCATCAAAATAATTATGATATGATGACAGTATCTAATGCAGTACAACCGAATACTATAACAATAGGAAAAAAAAGTTTATTATGGGTTCCGTTATTTGGTCAATTGTATTGGTTAAGCGGAAACATATTGGTTAATCGATCGAATTGCAGTACGCAGGAAACTCGTAAAATTTTATTAAAGATTATTAATGTTATTAAAGTCTATGGTATGTCAGTATGGATTTTTCCAGAGGGAACAAGGAACCGTGGAAAAGGATTATTACCTTTTAAAACAGGAGCTTTTTATACAGCAATTTTTGCTAAAGTTCCAATTGTTCCGATTTGTGTGTCCAATATATCTAATAATAAAATTAAATTGAATCGTTGGTCAAATGGATTGGTAATAATTGAAATTATGCCTCCTGTAGAAACGTATCAATATAGGCTCAATCAAGTTCGTAATGTGGCTGCACATTGTCATAAAATTATGCAATTGAAAATTGATGAATTGAATAAGGAAGTAATGTTTAGAGAAAATTAAGTATCTTTAAAATGCATAATCAATCGAGTATATTAATTCATAGATGATTGTGTTTTGTTGTAGTTAATGATGTAGGATAATATATTACATTAAAGATTAGATACGATCCAATCCATTTGATAGATCTTGAAGTAAATCTTTATAATGTTCTAATCCTATATGTATTCGCACTAATGTTCCTGTAAAGTCTAATAGTCCAGCAGGACGGATAGTGTTCAATTCTTCTACTTGATTTGTTATAATTAATGACTCAAATCCTCCCCAAGAATATGCCATTTTGAAATATTTAAAATTATTAAGAAAATTTGATAGCTTCATATCAGTAAGGCGTTGTTTTAAAATAAAGGAGAATAGCCCACTAGATCCACTAAAATCTCTGATAAAATATTCATGACCTTTACAGGTAGATAAAGCTGGATGATTAACTTGATGTATTTTTGGATGTGTAGATAGCCAGTGGGCTATATACAATCCGTTTTCTTCGTGTTGTTTTAATCTAGTATGTAATGTACGTAATCCACGGGTTGCCATATATGCAGTATCAGCGTCAATAATTTGTCCCATTAAATAAGAGTGTTCTTTTAGTTGATCCCAACATCTGGCATTAGATACTGCGGTACCGAGCATACCGTCAGAATGCCCTAGAATATATTTTGTACCAGATTGAATAGAGATATCTATCCCTATTTTTAGAGCTTTTAAAAAGACTCCTGCTGACCAAGTATTATCTAGTAATATAATTATATCTTTTTTTTTTGCACGAGCTGCTTTAACTATTTCGGGGATATTTTGTACTTCCATAGTAATAGAACTAGGAGATTCTAGAATAATTAATTTAGTATTATTTTGAATAAGACTGGTAATATTAATGCCAATTAATGGATTGAACCAGGTAATTTTAATCTTCATTTTTTTAGAAATTACTCGACAAAAATATTGAGTAGGTTCATAAGCTGAACCTGTAATTAAAATATGATCTCCTGTAGTTATAAACGCAAGAATGGTATGAGTGATAGCAGCTGTACCACATGGATATAATATGCAGCCTGATCCGCCTTCTAACTCCATCATAGATTCTTGTAGAGAAAAATGAGAAAGAGTACCATATCTTCCATAAAATAATTTTCTATTCATTCGGTTTTTAAAAGCATGTTTTTTTTGTTCAACGGAATGAAAAATGACTGAAGATGCTCTTTGAATAATAGGATTTACTGCTCCTTGTGTAAAGTCTTCATTTCTACCAGATATGATAAGTTTAGTTGCATCTCTCATGATATCAATATATTTATAATTTTTGTTATATTGTACATAAATTTTTATAAGTATAACATTACATTATTGATGCACAATATATTTGTTTAGATTTTATATTTTAAAGCAAAAGTTTAGTATATATTGTTATATATGTATAGATAGAATATCTAGAAACCCACAGTTTATTTAATGTTATTAAATTTAGCAGCAGTGTAATTTTCTAGAAATTTTTTATTATAGTGTATAATATGCCCGGACTTGGAATCGAACCAAGGACACGAGGATCTTCAGTCCTCTGCTCTACCAACTGAGCTATCCGGGCAGAAAATTATAGTAATCTTGATTAGGATCATACTATATAATGTATGTAGTATACAATAAATACTTAAAAATTAACGAAGATTTGTTTAAAAAATTCAATTGCATATGAATCAGAAAATAAATGTAATTTTAAATGAGAACAGCAATAGTTTTTGTGTTAATTATTATATTAGTGATGTAGAGATAGATTGTTGTGTAAGGAGCAAGATAAGATAAAAAGGATATTTTTTATTTTAAAGTATCGATCATCCAATTTAAGTAATTTAATTCAGAATGAATTATAGGTATTGATAATAATTCCGGTATGGAATAAGGATGAAGCTCTTTGATTTTATTAAAAACTTTTTTCTGTAAATCAAATTTTGTTTTTATTAACAGTTGTATTTCATGAGAATTTTCTAATTTATTGTTCCAGTAATAGTAAGAATGTACGTTATTTAGTAGACTGATGCATGCTGCTAATTTTAAATTCAATAATATTTGTATTAATTCTAAAGCGAATTTTTTATCATTAGGTATAGTGCATAGAATAATAATTGTTTTGATTGTCATTGTAAAACTCATAATTCTTGTTATAATGAATAAATATTTAATTTTTCTATTATACAGAATTATAATAGATATATTAAATACAATAAAAAAATTGTTTTAAATATATTAACAGCATATTCCGTATTTATAAAAAATTAGGTGAATTACACTTTTATTAGTTGTTTTACTGCTGAAAAAATAGAAAAATTAAGTTTTATATAAAAGTTTTTTTTGTAACCCCTTGAAGGAATGATGAATGCCCCCATTTTACATATTGTCTTAAGAAGATAATGGTATAAAATTTTATTTTTAATTATGATGAAATAAGATATTGTAAGTAGATGTAATAATATAATAATTAGGGAGCGTTAAATGAAAATTCGTCCATTGCATGATCGTGTAATTGTAAAACGTAAAGAAGTTGAATCAAAGTCTGCTGGAGGTATCGTATTGACCGGGTCTGCAGCTGGAAAGTCTACACGAGGTGAGGTGTTGGCTGTTGGTCATGGCCGTGTTTTGGAAAATGGGGAAGTGAAAGCTTTAGATGTACGCGTTGGTGATACAATTATTTTCAATGACGGGTATGGTGTAAAAGTAGAGAAAATTGATAATGAAGAGGTATTAATTATGTCAGAAAACGATATCCTTGCTATCGTTGAAAAATAATTAGTGATTAACTTATTAATTTAACTAAAAATTTTTTAAGGGAAAATGAAATGGCAGCTAAAGATGTAAAATTTGGTAATGATGCTCGTGTTAAGATGCTTAGGGGAGTTAATGTTTTAGCCGATGCGGTAAAAGTTACATTGGGCCCGAAAGGTCGTAATGTAGTATTAGATAAGTCTTTTGGAGCTCCGGTAATCACTAAAGATGGTGTGTCTGTGGCACGAGAAATAGAATTAGAAGATAAATTTGAAAATATGGGGGCTCAAATGGTAAAGGAAGTAGCCTCTAAAGCAAACGATTCTGCTGGGGATGGCACTACAACTGCTACTGTATTAGCTCAATCTATAGTTAATGAAGGATTGAAAGCAGTTGCTGCTGGAATGAATCCAATGGATTTAAAGCGAGGAATAGATAAAGCAGTAGTAGCAGCGGTGGAAGAGTTAAAGAAATTATCTGTTCCGTGTTCCGATCCTAAAGCTATTGCTCAAGTAGGAACTATTTCTGCAAATTCTGATGAAACTGTAGGTAAATTAATAGCTCAGGCGATGGATAAAGTAGGTAAAGAAGGTGTTATTACCGTAGAAGAGGGATCTGGATTACAGGATGAATTAGATGTGGTTGAGGGAATGCAGTTTGATAGAGGATACCTTTCTCCTTATTTTGTAAATAAACCAGAAAGTGGAGCTGTTGAGTTAGAGCATCCTTTTATTTTATTAGCCGATAAAAAAATATCTAATATTAGAGAAATGTTACCTATATTGGAATCTGTGGCAAAAGCAGGAAAGCCTTTATTAATTATAGCTGAAGATGTTGAAGGAGAGGCTTTAGCCACTTTAGTAGTTAATAATATGCGTGGGATAGTAAAAGTTACTGCGGTAAAAGCACCTGGGTTTGGAGATAGACGTAAAGCCATGCTACAGGATATTGCCATCTTAACTGCAGGCACTGTAATTTCTGAAGAAATTGGATTGGAATTAGAAAAAGCAACATTAGATGATATGGGTCAAGCTAAGCGTGTGGTGATTACCAAGGACGCAACTACTATTATTGATGGAGTAGGAAATAAATCCGCAATAGATAGTCGTGTTGCTCAAATCAATCAGCAACGAGATGAAGCTACTTCTGATTACGACCGTGAAAAACTGCAAGAACGCGTAGCTAAATTAGCTGGAGGTGTTGCAGTAATAAAAGTGGGAGCCGCTACTGAAGTCGAAATGAAAGAGAAAAAAGCTAGAGTTGAAGACGCTTTGCACGCCACTAGAGCTGCTGTAGAAGAAGGTGTTGTTGCTGGTGGAGGTGTAGCTTTGATTAGAGTAGCTAATGCCATTAGAAATTTGTGTGGAGATAATGAAGACCAGAACGTTGGAATTAAAGTAGCAAGACGTGCTATGGAGGCTCCTTTGCGTCAAATCATGGCAAATGCCGGGGAAGAACCATCGGTAATAGCCAATAATGTTAGATCTGGAGAAGGAAATACAGGTTATAATGCTGCAACTGAGAAATATGGAAATATGATAGAGTTGGGTATTTTAGATCCTACCAAGGTGACTAGGTCTGCATTACAATATGCAGCTTCTATAGCCGGATTAATGATTACGACGGAATGTATGGTTACAGAGCTTCCTAAAGAAGATAAACCTGATTTAGGTGGAGCAAATCCTGGAGCTGGTGGTATGGGTGGCATGATGTAATGTTGGAATAGCTGATATATTTTTATTAAATATATTGTTACATATAAATAATAAAAGAAGAGTAAAGTGTGTTATGGAGTCTAACCAACCCAAACGTTTGCCACTCTGTATATTTTCTTTTCATACAGAGTGGCAAACGTTTGGGTTGGTTAGATAAAAAGAGAGAGTTAGATATTTATTTTCAAGTAAGTGGTAAGGTTATAAAAAAATTAAATTTATGGTATATTGTGGGATTAATGAGTTAAAAATTGGATTAAAAATAATTCAAAATAAAGAGCCATGTGTTATCATTGGAAATGAATGCATAAAACCTGGGAAAGGATTATCATTTAACAGAGTACGCTTAAAAAACATAATATCTGGAAAAATTTTAGAAAAAACATTAAAATCTGGGGAATATTTAGAATTAGCTGATGTTATTGAAACCAAATTAATATATGTATATAAAGACAGTAATTTATGGTATTTTATGGATGAAATCAATTTTGATCAAATTTCTATTCATTCAAGTGTAATAGGAGAATCCGAAAAATGGATGAAAGAACAATTGGTTTATTTTATTACTTTTTGGAATAACAATCCAGTTCTTGTTATACCTCCAGGTGTTATGTGTCTCCGAATTGTCAAAACAGGTCCAGTCATGAAGAGTGCTTCATCGTTGTCGACATCTGCTGGAAATAAATTAGCTACTTTAAGCACAGGAGCTGTAATAAAAGTTCCTTTTTTTATTAAATCTGGAGAGTTAATTAAAGTTAATACTAGTACAGGAACTTATGTTTCTAGAGTAAAATAATTATTTTTATAATAGTTTTATATGTTTAAAATTAGAATGTAATGATTTTTATACTTTGAGGTTTGGTTTTATTAGTATGTTGGTTTGATTTCATTAAAATGAGTAGTATTTTTAATATAAGAAGTTAAGTCAACAGCAGTTGTATGTTCTTTATATAAATAAATAGGAAAACACGGTAATTCTAAACCATTATCTTTGTAATATTTTATAATACTTGTGTTAATTTGATGACGTAAAGGAACTCTGGATTTTATATTTGCAGTGTATATTCGAATTTCAAAAATAGATAATCCTTGTTGAAAGTCTATTAAATATACTTCTGGGGGAGGGGTATCTAGAGATAAAGAGGAATTTTTTATTATTTTAGTAAGTACTTGTATCATTTTTTTTGTATCTATTTGTAATGGGGCAGGAATTCTAAAGATCACTCGAGTCATCGTATCCGAAAGTGACCAATTTATGAATTTTTTTGTAATAAATTCTTTATTTGGAACGATAATTTCTTTATGATCCCAATCGGTAAGTACTGTTGCTCGAATATTGATTTTAGTAACATTTCCAGTAAAATTATGAATAGTTATAGTATCTCCAATACGAATTGGTTTTTCAAATAAAATCATTAATCCAGAAATAAAATTTGCAAAAATCTCTTGTAATCCAAATCCTAATCCTACTCCTAATGCAGCAATTAACCATTGAATTTTTACCCATTCTATTCCTATTAGAGAAAATCCTACTAATCCACCTGATAACATTGAGATATATTTAGTTAATGTAATAATGGCATATTCTGTGCTTGGAGTGAAATTCAAGTATTGTAATAATGTTAATTCTAGAAAAGCTGGTAAATTTCTTACTGTTATTGTGGTAATTATAATTACCACAATAACAGTAAGAAATTTATTTAATGTTATAGGTTGAATATTTTCAATACCTTTAATGGTAGATTTGACATCCCATAGTGTAATATTTTCTAAAAAAGAAAACGCAAAACGTAATTCAGACCATAATAAAGTCATTAAAATTAAAGCTATTAAAGTAATAATAGATCTGATAAGTTGTAATGATTGTGTGCTTATAACTTCTAAATCTAAAGAGTTTTTATTGTTATTAATGAATTGTTCTTTTTTTATTAATTTTGTTCCTGAATTAGATTCATTATAATTTTCAGTGATTAATTGATTTTCTTGTTTTGTTTTAGATCGTTTAAACGCAATACGTCTACGTTGAATACCCATCCATCTTCGAATTAGATGATATATTATCAATAATAAAATCCAAATCAATAATGATGTTTCTAATCGAATCAATAATTCTTGAGCAACAAATAAGTAGCCAATTGCACAAGAAATAGCGGCAACAATTGGAGCAGCTATCATAATATTCCATAAAAATTGATTAATTATATTATCAGAAGAATCATATTTATTTAAATATAAAGGTAATCCCGAACGTTTCAAATTAGAAGTAAAATGTATTAAGTAAATGCACAATATAAAAAAGCATACTCGTCCTAAAGTATTAGAGAATTCTCTATTGTTATAATTATTAAATATAACTAAAGATGTTGTCAAGATTGTAATTGAAGTTACTGACCAAAAATAATTTTTAGAAAAGACTTGTTGAATTCTTTTTTTAGGCCATCCAAAATGAATGATAAATAATCCTTGGGGAGATGCAAAATAACTACTTATTATAAATATCCATAATATAAAAGCTGTAGCATGCATTCCATCTCCGATAGAAACGATGACTGGATACGGCCAAGCGTGGTTTAAGTTATATCCTATACTAATCCATAAAATTGGTATAGGCAAAGCTATAAACATAGAACTCCATATATTATGAAAAGTTATTAAAAAATTATCCTGATTAACTTTACCTACATATTTACTGGTTGTCTTTAAAAATTCATAATACCAACGGCGTGTTCCGAAATGCAGCCCCAATGACACTATAAAACAAAATATTGTTGGAGCTAATGTTTTAGGATTTGTTAAAATCATGCATAATGCAGATTTAATTTGATTATGAAAAATATTATTGGTTAGTAGTTTACATATATCTTGATATACATTTATTGGATAAGATATAGTGATAGGACAAATATCAGCCACCCAAAATAAGTAACGATGAGTAGCTTGTTGTACTGCTTGTAGGGAATCTTTAAGTTGATCATAAAGTAATTTTAGTTTTGTTAATTCAAGAATTTGGTTATCATAATTATTTAATAAAGATACAATTAATTCTTTTTGTATGTTTAATTGTTTTTCAAGGATATTTTTTTGGGTAAGTGTTAATTCTGATTCATCATCCTGTTTACTATTTAATATAATACTAGAAATTTTATTTATATAATTCTCATATTGTAATCGATTTGCTTTTAATTTAGCCATATCGTTATCTAATTGTTGAATTTTAGGTTTTTTAGGTAAATTAGCAACTTGAGAACGTAGTGTTTCTCCAAGAATTGGAGATTTATTTATCCATTGTGATTGTTCAACTAAATTATAAAAAACTTGATTTACTTGTAAAATATGAGTTTCAATTTCTCTTTGCCTTAAGATAATATTGTTCATATCTTGAGTGTGTTGAGTGATTAATAATGAGAGATCATGATTTATATATAATTGATTTTTTATAGATTTTGGTAATTCATCATGTTGTTCTTCTAAAATCTTTTCAGTATAAGCAATAGCCTGATCAGCTTCTTTATGACGAAGATAAATTAACTCATTTTTTAATATTTTTAATAAATTATTTGTATAATTATATTTTTTTTTTATTAATGCTATTTTTAATTTAACTAATTCTTTTCGGTTATTAGCACTTAATTGAGCTAATTCTAGTTCAACTAATTTTAATCGATTAGCGGAGCGTTCTGCTTGAAATGAAATAAATTTGGCATATTCTGTATCAGTGTTAGTAAACAAAATTTGTTGTTGTTCTAAATTATTTAATATATTTTTAATGGTAATTTGTTGTTGTGGTAGTAGTTTTAATGTTGCATAAATAGAATGTAATTGATCTTCTTCTTGCACAAGAAGTTCAGATAAATTTATTAATTGATTGTTAATTTGGAATATTTTTTGTTGTAATTCATGAATAGTTAGATTTTGATATATATTTGTTGGTTGTTCGTGTATGTTGTTGTATTCAGTTTGTAATTGTAGAATTATATATGAAAAGTTGTTTATAACATGTTGATATTCTTTAATTTTTTCATTGGATAATTTTTTTTCAGTAATAAAATATAAAGCAGATTTTAAAAGATCTATAGTAGTTTTTTGATTGTTATTAATATGGTTTAATTTTTCGATTTGTTGTAAATCTTTTTTAATTTTTTCTTCATCTAAAAGATCATAAGAAAATACCTTTGGGGCAAACAAACTCATATTTATATATATTATTGCAAAAAGTAAGGTAAGTGTATATTTTTTTAGGATCATGCTATAAATTGATAAATAGTGGTTATTAAATTGCATGTTATAAATACTATGAGGTAAATACAAACAGAACGTCAAGAAATCATTTTTAAAAATAAATGATTTCTTGACGTTCTGTTTGTATTATATGTTATGCTCTGCATATATTTCAATTATTTGTTTATGATAATCGTTTTCCTTGAGCTAAAGACATTCCAATTCTAGCAGTATCATTTTGTTTTAATTGATCATTTAAAAATATTGTATCGCCGTTAAATAGGTTAATAACAGTAGACCCCAACTTAAAAATACCCATTTCTTCTCCTTTAGGTAAGACAACTGATTCATTATTATTTTCGGAGGTAGTAATCATTTTCTTATTGTTGTTTAAAGGAGGATAGTGCCAATGTTTGACTATTCCTGTTCTAGGAGGAATAATTGTTCCACACCATGTAGTTTCAATACTACCAACCATTGCGGCTCCTACTAAAATTTGAGCCATATACCCAAATTTTGTGTCAAACAAACAAATTATTTTTTCATTTCTAGATAAAATATTAGGAATATTTTTAAAAATTTTAGGGTGTACAGAAAATAGTTCTCCTGGTATATACAATAATTCTCTTAATGTTCCAGTACAAGGCATATAAACTCGATGGCAGTTTTGAGGAGGTATATATATGATGCTAAAATTCCCATTTTTAAAATAATCTATTATTGTATCATGTCCTGCAAGTAATTCATCTAAATAATACGAACAGTTTTTAATTTTAAAAAGATGAGTATCATTAATTTTGCCGATTTGAGATATTATTCCATCTGCAGGTATTATTAAAGTATCTGGGTCTCTATTAATAGGACGAGAACTTATATCAAATTTTCTAGCAAAAAAGTCATTAAATGTTTCATAGTCATTTATGTTTGGGTTAGAGCATTCCTTTAGATCTATATTATAAAATTTAATAAATAACCTAATGGAGAATTGAGTTATTAGCCCCCCTTTTAAAGACGCTCCTAATCCTACTAAATAAGTAATCCATTTTTTTGGTAATAAATATTGCAGTATAACTTGTATTTTTTCGGACATATTATCATACCCTACTTAAGTATGAAGTTAATTTATATTAGTTTAATATAATTTTCAAGATATTCTTATTTAATTCAATTTTAGTTAACAAATTTCTTTTTAGAAAAAATTAAATTTTTGTGATATTAAGTTTTAATAATGAAATTCCATGTGTATATAATTCAACATGTTAAGTTATTTATAGTAATTAATATCAAAATTGTATTTTATCATAAAACAAACATAATGTGCTGTTTTATTTTGTACAAATAAAATGTTAATTTATTAAATAGCTTATATTTGGATTGTAGGTTTGAATAGGGTATTACTAGTAAATAATACTTATTTATATTAGTGGTGTTTATTGAAATACTTAATTGAATATTTTAAATAAATGTTTATTTTAGTTTAGCCAATTTTTTGGCATTAAAAGTAATTGAAAAAATGTTATGTATTATATATCATTAGCAATAATTTCAATTGTGTTTGATTTTTATTAAATTGTTTGATAATTAAGTTTGATTTTAGATGGTTTAGTGTGTTATTTAACATATATATGAATGCAATTAATTAGAATATATTTTGTTTATGGAAAAAAATTTAATTTGGATAGATTTAGAAATGACTGGATTAAATCCAGAAAAGGATCGTATTCTTGAAATAGCTACATTGATTACCGATAGTGAATTGAATGTTTTGTCGGAAGGGCCAAATTTAGTGATTAATCAAAATGATTTACAATTATCAGCAATGGATTCATGGAATATAAGTACTCATAATGCAAATGGTTTATTAAAAGAAGTTCGTTCTAGTAAGTTAAATGAATATGATGCATCTAGTTTAACTATAGAGTTTTTAAAAAACTGGATATCTTCTAAAAAATCCCCTATGTGTGGTAGTAGTATTGCTCAAGACCGTAGGTTTTTAATTAAATACATGCCTCAATTAGAGTCTTATTTTACTCATCGATATTTAGATGTTAGTACGATTAAAGAATTGATGATTAGATGGAGATTAGATTTAATGTCAGGATTAAAATTAAATAAAAAAACTCATCGTGCTTTGGAGGATATTCGAAGATCAATTGCAGAATTATTGTATTATCGTAAATATTTTATAAATTTCAGAAATAGTTAAGGCTTGAATATTAATTTTTATGTATATGAGTAAAAATTTAATTTTATTTTTATAGGTAGAAATTGTACTGATATATAGTGTATATTTTGGTCGCGTGTATTATTTTTGATAATAGTGTATAAGGAACAACAATAGTACGAGATGAAATGTTATCTTCATATAATATATGAATTCCTGTCGAATGCAATAAAAGTGAGCGGGAATAGCTCAGGTGGATAGAGCACAACCTTGCCAAGGTTGGGGTCGCGAGTTCAAATCTCGTTTCCCGCTTATACATGTGTTTGTTTTAATTATTGTATAATGATACATATGATATTAAATGATAATATATGTATAAATATTTATATGCATTAAGATTATTGGTTTTTAGTTGTTTTTTCTAATGAAAAATACAACTTTTACACATAAGTAAAAGTGTATTAATAACAATTAATAATTTAAAATTAATAAAATTATATTAATACAGTGTTAATTAATAATGAAACAATATGTGTTTGTTTTATCTGATAAGTCTCAAACTTTATTATTAGGAGCTGCTTTAGCTGAAGTTTGTTTGTTAAATTGTATTTTTTACTTGTATGGATGTATAGGATCTGGGAAAACTACTTTATGTAAGGGTTTTTTAAAATCTTTAGGATATAAAAAATATGTGAAAAGTCCGACATATACTTTAATTGAATCTTATTTTTTATCTAATAAACATGTTTATCATATAGACTTATATAGGTTACATTCAAAGGAAGAGCTAATAAGTACAGGTATTTATGATTGTTTTAACGGAAAATCTATATTATTAATAGAATGGCCAAAACCAGAAGTTCATATGTTGCCTGATCCAGATATTTCGATACATGTTAAGTATTGTAAAAATTATGAGAAGTCTCGAAAAGCAGTTATTACTGCTTTTAGTAGTCTTGGTCAAACAATAATAGATGATGCGTTATATACTGGAAGCTTTAAGTATGAAGTTAAAGTATAAAAAAATAATGTTTTTAATGCTAATCGTATTTAAATATTTATTTTTTAATATAATTTATGCCTCGACGGTATTTAATTCTATTTATATACAAAATAATACGCATCAATCTACAGTGATTATATATTGTAGTGTTGTTCCTATGTATACAATTTTTTATTTACATAATCCAGAAAGAATAGTTATAGATTTATTTAATATTTCAAATATACAAAAAAATGCATTTCCAGTAAATTGTAATAAAAACAATTTAATTAAATGTATTCGTACGAGTTCTGCTGTAAATGGAAATAGTACACGTATAGTTTGTGATTTAAATCATTTATCTGATATTAAGGCAGTAGTTCAAAAAAAAGTAGAAAAAAATTATCGAGTTATTTTAAAAATTTCAAAAAAAATACCAATTGAATCTTATTTGAATATGATGTACCATCATAGTACATGTAATAACTCTATTACACATCAAAAGTCGTGTGTTACTGTTTCTTCAAAACCAATAATAGGTAATAATACTAATTATCCAGTAAGAGGAATAATTAATAATAACAATATTAGCAATAATATTAAATGTTGTTCTAATAGTGGTGGTGATCAAGTTCAACAATCATTGCCTATTATTGTAGCTATTGATGCAGGTCATGGAGGTCAAGATCCAGGAGCTACAAGTTATTATGGAATTTACGAAAAAAATATTACCTTTAATATTGCAAAAAAATTAAAGAAATTATTAGATAGAGATTTAAGATTTAAAGCTGTTATGATTAGAAATGGGGATTATTTTTTATCAATTATGGATCGTTCTGATTTAGCTAGAAAAAAGAAAGCAAATATATTAATTTCTATTCATGCAGATTCTTCTACCAATTCTAATATTAAAGGAGCTTCAGTTTGGATTTTATCTAAAAATAGAGCTCATATAGAAACAATTCATTGGCTAAAATGTAAAGAAAAATATACAGAACTTTTAGGAGGAATTGGACAAATACTAAGTCATTATCAGAATGATCCATATTTTCGATATTTAATATTGGATTTACAGTTTTGTTATGCACAAAAGGCTGGATATGATATTGCAGTGCATATGTTACATCAGTTAAAAAATCTTGGGCTTTTGCATAAAAATACGCCTGAGTATTCCAGTTTTGGTGTATTACGATCTCCTGATATTCCATCTATTTTAGTAGAAACAGGGTTTATTAGTAATTTTAAAGAAGGTCAATTACTTTCAACTGATAAGTACCAAGAACAAATAGCACAAGCTTTGTATACAGGATTACGCTCATATTTTTTGTTTTCTCATCAGCAGCATCAAAAAAATAGAGTATCAAATTGTGTATGACACATATTTATTAAGAAAATGTATGAAATATTTCTAATACAAATAGAATAAATATGTTATTTAATTTAAAAATTAAATGTACTTTTATATGAAGTGATATATAACATATGATGTTTTAATACAGAATGATTGTGTAGTAAATAATTATATTAAAAATGTTTTAATTTTGAATCAATTAAAAATTGAAAATAATATTATTATAAATGAATGAAAATACCTCTTGTCCTCAAATTATTTTTTTGATGGGCCCTACAGCTTCTGGAAAAACAAATTTGGCTATTGCTCTGAAAAAAAGAAAATTAAAAATAAAAATTATTAGTGTAGATTCAGCTTTAGTATACAAAGATATGAATATCGGTACAGCCAAACCTTCTTTTTCTGAATTACAAATTGCTCCTCATAAACTTATAAATATTCGTGATCCATCTGATTGTTATTCCGTATCAGATTTTTATCATGATGCAGTCTTTGAAATAAAGGAAATTATTAGATCTGGCTATATCCCTTTGTTAGTAGGAGGGAGTATGTTATATTTCAAAGTTTTATTACAAGGGTTATTTCAATTACCAGGATCTGATCAAAATATTCGTGATAATTTAAAATGTATTGCTCAAAGAACAGGATGGATAAATATGTATAAAACACTTAAGTATATTGATCCAGAATCCTCTAGAACTATTCATTTTAACGATCATCATAGAATAATTAGAGCGCTAGAAATATTTTTAATTTCAGGTAAGACTTTAACAGAATTAAAGCATCAATCTACTTGTTATGTTTTAAAAAATAGGGTGTTGCAGTTTGCCGTGATGCCATCAAGCAGAAAAATTTTAAATGATAGAATTGAGCAACGTTTTTATAAAATGTTAGAAATGGGATTTGAACAGGAAGTAAGGGAGTTATTTTCTAGATCAAATTTACATAATAAAAAATTGAAATCATCAATTTCTTGTGTAGGTTATCGTCAAATGTGGCAGTATTTATTAGGTGAAATTGGATATAATAATATGGTATTTCAGAGTATTTCTGAAACTAGGAGAATAGCTAAACAACAACTTACATGGCTTCGAGCATGGCCTAATTTACACTGGATAAATAGTGATAATAAATCTAAAGCAGTTAATGATATATTAACAATATTGTATCAGAAATTTATTGATATATAAAATTTATTACAGTTAATTAATGTAGCCGTTTGTTTATAAAATTATTTTTTATGAAATAGAAGTAAAATTTTGAATAGTTTTGAATAAAGATCTATCTATATTTTATGTAAACTAATATTTTAAAAGATAGAAAAATATAAATATAATACATTTATAATAATAGGATTTTATAAATTAAGTTTATTTTTGTTTTCAAAAAATTAGTATTTGCAGTTAGATATAATATTCACTATAGTAAACCACTTTAATAATTATTAAGGTTATTTATGTTAATTGAAATAATTAATATGTGGAAATAATATTATGAGTAATGTTATACTGAACATAGTATTTAACTATGTATTAATATATATTATAAATGTAGTTATATCAATAAGAATTTTTAAAAAGGGAGTGATTGTTAATTGAGCACATTATTCTAATAATATATTAATAAATCAGATGAATAAAATGTTCTATATACAGAACAATAATGTATTTTTAAATTAATATTTAAGATGTATGTTTTATGTACGAATAGCGTTGTATAATTGATTTGAATAAATTTAATAATAAAGCTATATTAGTTTATGTGATGCTTTCTAAATCAGAGGATATAAATTGGAATATTGAGGAATGTTCGAATTTAGCGCGTTCTTCTGGAATTCAAGTGTCAGGCGTTCTGATTATTAAAAATTTAAGGGTAATTAATGTTAAATATTTTATTAGTAAAGGAAAAATATTAGAACTAGAATATATGGTTAAGAAACATTTAGCATCTATTGTGTTATTTAATTGCACTTTGTTTCCTAATCAAGAACGTAATTTATCGGAATTGTTATATTGCAAGATAGTAGATAGAAATCAATTAATTCTTAATATTTTTGCTGATAGAGCACGTACGTATGCAGGAAAGTTGCAAGTAAAATTAGCACAATTACGTTATTTAAACTCTCGTTTAACACATGAATGGAATCATTTAGAACGTCAAAGAGGTGGAATTGGAGTAAGAGGAGGTCCAGGAGAGATGCAATTAGAAAATGATCGTCGTTTATTAAATAAACGTATATTTCGAGTTTTATCAGATTTAAAAAAAATAGAAAATCAGAGAAAACAAAATAGGTATCGTCGAATTAAAGTTGGAATTCCTACTATTTCTTTAGTAGGATATACTAATGCTGGGAAATCTACATTATTTAATTCGATGACATTTTCAAATGTAGATACAGCTGAAAAATTATTTGTTACCCTTGATCCAACATTCAGGAGAGTTGTAAAAAAGAGAAAACCACATATGATATTAGTTGATACAGTAGGTTTTATTCAGAATTTACCAAAAGATTTAATAACTTCTTTTAAATCAACATTACAGGAAACATCAGAATCAGATCTATTATTACATGTGGTAGATGTATCTAGTAAAAAAATTGAACAAAATATTAATGTAGTTCATGATATTTTAAAAGAAATAAATGTTCAGAATATTCCTATTCTTTTAGTTATGAATAAAATTGATTTAATGGATAAAATAGAACCCCACATAGATCGAGATATTGATGGATATCCGATTCGAGTTTGGTTATCTGCTTATAATTATATAGGTATAAAATTGTTAAACCAAGTTATTGATGAAATATTGCCGAGTCATATGATATCACGAAAATTAATGATACCAATAAATAGTAGTTTGTATCAAGAGTTATATAAATTACAGGCAGTTAAAAAATTTTATTATGAAAATGAAAATATTGCAAAATTGAAAGTGCATTTATCTTTTAAAGATTGGAATTATTTAACAAAATATTACGGCTCTTTATCTAGTTATATTGTTTGAGTAATATAGTAATTTAAAATAAGGCATATGAGCATTAAATATTTGTGGGGTGTAAAATGATATGTAATTGTTTTTTTTATTGGCGTAAATATGTGTACAATTGTTGGTATAATTATATTTTTAATAAAATCATTAAAAACTTTGTAATCAAATATAAAAATAGACTAAAATTTAATATTTCTGATATATGTAAATATTTAAATAAGATGATTTTTACTTCTAATGAATTTAGTAGTTATCATAATAACAAGGAATTTTCCAATAATATATCTCCTTTAATTATTGTTGGTGTTTTTATGATAATAGCAGTTATTTTGTGGGCTGTAAGTGGATTTTACACTATTAAAGAAGCAGAAAGAGGAGTAATTTTAAGGTTTGGTAAATATCATCGTTTAGTACAACCAGGGTTAAATTGGAAACCTAATTTTATTGATTTCGTAATACCTGTAAATGTTGAATCAGTTCGAGAATTAGCAGCATCTGGAATGATGTTAACTTCTGATGAAAATGTTGTTCGAGTGGAGATGAATGTACAGTATCGAGTAACTGATCCTAAAAATTATTTATTTAGTGTAATTAATGCAGATGATAGTTTACGTCAAGCTACTGATAGTGCTTTACGTGGAGTCATTGGAAAATATAATATGGATCGAATCCTTACAGAAGGACGTACAGTAGTACGTAGTGACACTAGAAGAATTTTAGAAAAAACGATTTATCCATACAATATGGGCATTAGCTTGTTAGATGTTAATTTTCAAACTGCTCGACCTCCAGAAGAAGTGAAAGCTGCATTTGATGATGCTATTGCAGCTAGAGAGAATGAACAGCAGTATATTCGTGAAGCTGAAGCTTATGCTAATGAGATACAACCTAAAGCTAATGGGCAAGCTCAACGAATTTTGGAAGAAGGACGTGCATATAAAGCTAGAACGATTTTAGAAGCTCGGGGAGAAGTGCAGAGATTTTTAAAAGTTTTACCAGAATATAAAGCTGCTCCTGATATTACCAGAGAAAGATTGTATATTAATTCTATGGAGCGAATCTTAAGTAATACTAAAAAAATTTTTGTGGATTTAAAGAATACTAATAATATATTGTTACTTAATTCCGATACAATGATATTAAATAATAGTGATCATAAAGATGGTGCTGGTAGTAATTTAGGAAAAAATTCTAACAAAAAAAAATCTAATGTGAGTATTAAAAAAAGTTCTTCAGCATTTAATTCTGAATATAATTTACCTTCTAGTCATATTAATAGTAATTCTGCCGAAGGATTGTTGGATAAACGCCAATTGAATGCGGCAAAACGTGTTGATGTTATTAGACAGGGACAAGGAATGGAGTTATAAATGATACGAAATTTGTTGTTATTTATTATAATATGCATGTCATCAGTATTGTTTCTTTCGTTATTTACTGTTCAAGAAGGACATAGAGGGATGATATTGCGTTTTGGAAAAGTATTAAGAGATGAGGATAAAAATCCGTTGATTTATTATCCTGGATTACATATGAAAATTCCTGGAATAGAAACGGTGAAAATTTTTGATTCCAGAATTCAGACTATGAATAATCAAGCTGATCGTTTTGTTACTATGGAAAAAAAAGATTTGATTATTGATTCATATATTAAATGGCGTATCAGTGATTTAGGTCGTTATTATTTAGCTACTGGTGGTGGAGATGTTGCTCAAGCAGAAGTTTTAATTAAACGTAAGTTTTCGGATAGATTAAGATCTGAATTAGGAAAATTAAAAGTTCAAGGAATTGTAACTGATTCTCGAAATCAATTAATGACAGATGTGAGAATATCTTTAAATTATGGAACCTCTGGAGAAGAAATATTAGAATCTTCGATGAATAACAATGTATATTCATCAAACAATATACATTCGAATATACATAATATGTCAAAAAGATCACAGTGTAATCATAATGCTTATGAATATATGAATCCAAATAGTATGACTGCTTTGGGAATTGAAATAATAGATGTAAGAATTAAACAAATTAATTTACCAACGGAAGTATCTGATGCTATTTATCAACGTATGCGTGCAGAGCGAGATGCTGTAGCAAGAAGACATCGTTCACAAGGAAGAGAAGAAGCAGAGAAATTAAGAGCAACAGCAGACTATGAAGCTACTCGGACTTTGGCAGAAGCTAAGCGTCAAGCTCTTATTATGAGGGGTGAAGCAGATGCTGCTACTGCTAAATTATATGCTAAAACTTTTAATGAGGATCCTAATTTTTATTCATTAATACGTACCTTGAAAGCTTATGAAAATAGTTTTAAGAACAATGATAATCTTATGGTATTAAGTTCAGATTCTGATTTTTTACGTTTTATGAGGTCACCAAAGAACAACATATCTTCACATAAATAAGATTTACTACATATTAAATATGTAGTGTTAGAATAATATTGAGAAGAAGTTAATTGATGAACTGATTTATTTAAAGCTTATACGATAAAGATTATATGAATAAATAATATTATATTTAATTATTTTAATAACAGGTAATAAAATACAGAATGATACAAAATATTGTAGTGTTAGGAGCTCAATGGGGAGACGAAGGAAAAGGAAAAATAGTAGATTTATTAACTTCTACGGCTAAATATGTAGTGCGTTATCAAGGTGGCAATAATGCTGGACATACCATTACCATAAATAATAGAAAGATAACTTTACATGTCGTTCCTTCCGGAATACTTAATGAGAATGTTATCAATATTATTGCTGGAGGGGTAGTATTGTCTCCTATTGCTTTTATGAAAGAAATAGAAAAATTAAAAGAATTAAATATTTCTATAGACAAACGAATATTTATTTCAGAATCTTGTTCTCTAATATTACCTTATCATGTAGCAATAGACTTAGCACGAGAAAAAAAGTTATTTAACACTTTTACTGAAGGTGTATCAGTTGTTGATAATACAATTATTGGAACTACTGGATGTGGAATTGGCCCTGCTTATGAAGATAAAGCAGCACGTAGATCGTTACGTATAAGTGATTTACATAATTATAAAGATTTTGAAAATAAATTAAAAAATGTGGCAGATTATTATAATTTTCAATTAGAGAAATATTATCATTTAGAACCTATTAATTACAAAAATATTTTAGATGAAATTATGTCAGTTTCTAGTTCTTTAATAAATATGATTACGGATGTTTCAGAGTTATTAATAAATGCTAGAAAGAGAGGAGAGAATGTTATATTTGAAGGTGCTCAGGGAAGTTTATTAGATTTGAATTATGGTACTTATCCATATGTAACTTCAACTAATACTATTGCAGGAGGTGCGACGGTAGGGTCCGGTATAGGTCCAAATTATATTGATTATGTAGTTGGAGTAATAAAAGCATATTCTACTAGAGTTGGATATGGTCCTTTTCCTACCGAATTATCGAATGATATAGGAGATTGGTTATGTGTACATGGTAAAGAATTTGGATCTACTACTGGAAGACGTAGAAGAACAGGATGGTTTGATGCAGTTTCAGTACGTCATGCTATTAAAATTAGTTCTATTGCTTCTGGATGTTTGACAAAAATTGATGTATTAGATGGATTAGAAAGAATTAAAATTTGTGTTGCATATCAGTATTCGAATGGAGAATTAGTATATCATTTTCCATCTTCTTTAGAGAATATTTTAAGCATTACTCCAGTATATGAGAGTTTGTCTGGATGGGCTTATGGAAGTACGGCCGGTGTTAAAGAATTTAATCAGCTTCCTGTAGAAGCTAAAAATTATATTAAAAGAATTGAAGAAATTATAGGAATTCCAATATATATTATTTCTACTGGATCAGATCGGTCTGCGAATATAATTATAAAAAATCCATGGAACTACAATTCATGTATGTAATTCATTATAGAATATGTAATATACTATATTATTACAATATAGTAACTAATAAATATTTTATTAGTATTATTTTATATGGAATATATTTATGTAAAATAAAATAAATAAAATGCTACATTGTTAATATTATGTATTATTGTGTATTTCTATATATGAGTAATGTTTAGAAATTATTAATTTAAGGTTATTTCGTGTATATTAGTAAAATAAGATGAGTGAAATAGTATATGGAATACACGCGGTACAATCTATATTAGATAATAATCCAGATTTTGTATTAAAGATGTTTATTATTAAAAGACCAAGAAATTCAAGATTGGAATTTTTGGTTAATTATAGTATTTTTTTAAAAATTAAAATACAGGAAAAGTCTCGTCGTTGGCTAGATATTAAATCATCTGGGTCGTTGCATCAAGGAATTATTGCTGAAATTAATAGGATACCTAAAAAGCTTTGCTTAAGAGAAAATGATTTGTTAAAGTTATTACAATGCTGTAATGGAACACCATTATTTTTGGTATTAGATAGAGTGACTGACCCGCATAACTTAGGAGCTTGTTTAAGATCAGCAGATGCAGCTGGAGTACAGATGGTAATAATTCCAAAAAATCGTTCAGCACCTATAAATAGCACGGTAAGGAAGATTTCTAGTGGTTCTTCAGAATATATGCCTATTTTGCGAGTTACAAATTTATCAAGAATTTTAAAGTTACTTAAGCAACATGATATTTGGGTCATAGGAACATCAGAGAAATCTGATCAAGTAATTTTTGATACTAAATTAGTTAGACCGTTGGCTTTAGTTATGGGTTGCGAGAGTTCTGGAATACGTCGAATTATTAGAGAAAATTGTAATGAACTTATTAGTATTCCAATGTTAGGTAGAATGTCATCTTTAAATGTTTCTGTAGCTACTGGAATATGTTTATTTGAAGTACTAAGACAACGTCGTAGTTATCGTAAATAATATGCATTGAATTAATATATATAGTATTACAGAAAAAGTGGATATAGTGTTATGTTTATTTATCATATTATGGATTTTATACGGTACGAATGAGGAGTATATATGATATTTAAAAGTGTCATTATTTGTAATAAAAGTATGTGTTGTTTAAAAAATTCTTTGTTATTTCTAGTTTTTTTTAATTAAATCGTAGTATTATGATCTGTATATGATGAAGATATGTATAAGGATATATTTTATAGTATTCTACAATTTTTTAATAAAGGAAAAAATTCATGCGTCATTATGAAATAGTATTAATAATACATCCTGATTTTGGTGGTAATATTTCTAATATGATTGATCATTATACTGAAATAATTGTTAATTCTGGAGGGAAGATTCATCGTGTAGAAAATTGGGGGGATCGACAATTGGCATATTCAATAAAAAAATTAAATAGAGCTTATTATGTCTTAATGAATATAGAAGTTTCTTTAAATACTCTTAATGAATTAAGTAATATTTTTAGATTCAATGAAAGGATCTTAAGAAATATAATAATTAAAACTAAATATGCGAAAACTGATCCATCTCCTATGATGAATAAAAAAGAAGATAATAAAAATTGTAATATAAATGAAACACATCAGATAAATTAAATTTAATATTATAAATGTTTATCAATTAATTTAATGGAATTTTATATATGGGGGGATATATATAAAAAATGGCTCAACGTTATGTACGTCATCGAAAATTTTGTCGATTTACAGCAGAAAAATATATATATATTGATTATAAGGATCTTGTTAGTATACAAAGTTCTATAATAGAAAATGGTAAAATCATTCCTAGTAGGATCACTGGAACATGTTCAAAATATCAACGACAATTAGCTCGTGCTATCAAGATAGCACGTTATTTATCTTTATTACCATATATTGATAAATATTAATAAATATTACGTTATATAATGAAACGAATTTAATTAAATTTGATGACATGTAGAGATATATAAGATGAAAGTCATTTTATTAGATGATATGAAAAATTTAGGTATTGCTGGATCTGAGATAATTGTTAAATCAGGATACGCAAGAAATTTTTTAATTCCGAAATCTAAGGCAATATTAGCTACAGAAAAAAATATTGAATTATTTAAAGAAAAACAGTTGAATTATGAAAATCGACGCGTTCAAAAAAAATTAGAAGCTGAAGTTTATGTGGAATCAATAAATAAATTGGGTAGTGTTATTATTACGGCTAAATCAAGCACTCAAGGAAAACTTTTTGGTTCGATCAGGTCAAAGGAAATTGCTAGAGCGATATCAGAATCATTAGGTTTTAAAATTTATAAATCTCAAGTTCGGTTAATTGATTGTAATTCGTTTAAAAAATTGGGTGAGTATAAAGTTAAGATTCATATATATAATGATATGTGTGCTGATTTAATAGTTAAAATAATTGCTGTATCTTCTTAGAGGGAAAAGAAGATATATTGTAATTTATTGATTTATTTAAGTGATAAAAATTAAAAATTTATTATTTTTAATATAAAATTGAATTTATGTTGTAGTTTAATAAATTAAATATAAAATTGATACTTTCAAGATGACAAGGTAAATAAACATAATCGTAATTATGGAAAATAATTATAAAATAATTGATCAAATTAGTTACATTGCTCGTGTAGCTGGCGAAGAAATAATGAGAGTGTATTCTATAAATAATCATGTTAGAATAAATGTAAGAAAAAAAATAGATCAATCTTTTGTAACAAATGCTGATTTATTTGCTCATCAAATAATTTTATCTTTTTTAAAGAAATTAACTCCTCATATTCCTATTATATCGGAAGAACAGCTTCCAGCGTGGGAAGAGTGTAAAAACTGGAATTATTTTTGGTTAATTGACCCGTTAGACGGCACTAAGGAATTTTTATCTCGAAACGGAGAATTTACGGTAAATATTGCTTTTATTAAATATGGTGAACCTGTAATAGGAGTGGTATATGTTCCAGTATATGATGTATTATATGCATCAAGTGATAATAAAGCATGGAAAGTTAGTTCCACTGGAAAATTAGAATTATTAAATGTTTTTTCTAATGAATATAAAATTTATAAAAATCCTATTGTAGTAATGAGTAGAAGTAATGTTACTGCTTACCAACAGGAACTTTTAAATAATTATTTAATAAATATAAAAAATTATAAAATTGTTAATATTGGATCTTCATTTAAGTTTTGTTTGGTAGCAGAAGGAATTGCTCAATTTTATCCTAGATTTTCTTCTACTAAAATTTGGGACACAGCTGCAGGACATATTATTGCCAAGTCAGCTGGAGCTTTAATTAATGATTGGAATGGATATCCTTTAAATTACAAAAATATTAATAAATATTTTTTAAATCCTGGTTTTCAAGTATCGTTATGTTCATGATTCTGTAATATATGTGTGAAATGGAATTTATCTATATGTGAATAGATATATAATTGAACAGGATAGAAAAGAAGGGTTATGATGTTTTATTTTATTTGTTTAAATTTACGTAACAATACATGTCAATAATGTTTTTTAAAAGAATTATCGACGATATAAATAATAATCATTAAAATTAGCGGTAACGTATATATGTTATGTTTGTATAATATATAATGAGAAAAATTATTATAATAAAGTTGTATATTATTATGTTTTGGATTTTAATTCCAATATATTGTGTAGGAGAAGTGCAAATAATATTAGAAGGATTGGATGTAAAGTTAGAACATAATATACGTAAAAAACTTGAGTTTTATACAAAGTATGATATTAATTTACTTAATTCAAATGTTAAAAAAGAAATAAATGATGTAATTAAATCTAGTTTAAGGTCTTGTGGTTATTACAATCCTAGTGTTAGTTTGGATTTTGTTATTAAAAATATAGAAAATAAAAGATTGAATGTTTTAGTTATAAAAGTTTTTCCGGGAATACCTATTAAGATTGTTCAAGTAAATATTGATGTAGATGGAGAAGGAAAAAATGATATTGATTTTCATAATATAATTGAAGATAGTAAGTTATTTATTGGAAAACAATTAAATCATTATGATTATGAGCAGATTAAAAATAAACTTTATAGTTTGGCTGTGTCTAAAGGATATTTAGATGCTAAATTTCGGAAAAGTCAGTTGATTGTTATTCCTGATTTACATCAAAGTATTTGGGATATTAAGTTTTTTAGTGGATATCGATATATTGTAAAAGCAGTAAAATTTCAAGGTAGTCAAATTCAAGAACATTATTTAGAAAATATATCTAATATAAATATTGGAGATTATTATTCTACTAAATCTGTAATAGAATTAAATCGACGATTATCTTCTACTAATTGGTTTGAATCTATATTTACATCTTCGAATTCTGTTTCATGTGTTCAAAAAAAAAATTAGTATTAAACGTTTTATTGACTCCTAATGTTAAAGATAGTTTTGAGATTGGATCTGGATATACTAATGAGACAGGTTTACGTGCTAAGATTATTTGGAAAAAACCGTGGATAAATTCATATGGACATAGTTTAGAAAATAGTTTTAGTATATCAGCATTAGAACAATTTATAGATATAAATTACAAGATTCCTATTTTGCGCAATCCTTTAGAAGAATATTATTTATGTCAAGGAGGTTGGATATATGAGAATAATGTATATGATTTACAGTCTCAAGTTATTATGTTCAATATAGCACGATATTGGAAGCGTGTAGACGATAATTGGCAACGAGTGATTAATTTATATTGGTATACAAATCATTGTGTTTATAAAAATAAATTTACTAAAACTACAATATTGATTTGTCCTGGAATTAATATAAATCGAGTACAAAAACGAGGTGAAATAGTTCCATATTGGGGAAAAAGTCAACGTTATTCAATAAATATATCGGCAAATTATTGGAAATCAGATATTGATTTTATAATTTTAAGAGCCCAAAATATTTGGATTCGTACGTTTTTAGAAAAAAATCGTATTGTAATTAAAAGCAATTTAAGTTGGATGGAAGTAAATAATTTATCATCATATATTATCCCGATGTTTCGTTTGTTTTTTGATAAAGACTGTAGTATTCGTGGATATGAGTATAGAATCGTATCGTCTTTTCATGATTCTGTTCAATACACAAAATCAGTAACAAATACTTTTGAATATCAATACAATATTTTCGGCAGATTATGGAGTGCTATTTTTATAGATTTTGGGGAAATTGGTAATAATATTAATTGGAAAAAAAATTTTAAATCTGGTTTTGGTGTTGGAATACGTTGGCAGTTACCAATAGGTCCTGTAAGATTAGATATAGCAATTCCACTAATACATGAAATTAAAATAAATTATAATTTTTTACATTTTTACGTAAATTTAGGACCGGAATTGTAATGTTTATACGAAAAATGTTTTTGATTTTATTATTAGGAATAACTGCTGTATGTGGAGTATTTATATTTTTATTTGGAACAAATACAGGAACCAATTTAATATTTACAGGAATAACAAATCAGATTTCTGGTTTCACTTTTGATTCAGTTGTTGGGCGTTGGGGTGATTTTAATATATCTCATATAGAATATAAGATACCTTCATTAGGTATAGTGAAGATTAATAAATGTGATATTTCAATAAATTTTAAATATTTTTTATTTAAAAAAATATATGTAGATCATTTGTTTTTAACGGATATTTACATAGATGGAAAATTAGTTAATTTATCGCCTGATGATATAAAAAATATAAAAAAAAATAAAATTTTCAAAAAATTTTTAAAAAATTATTCAATTATTTTTAAAAATGTAATACTTAATAATATTTCTATACTATTAAATAATATAGAACTACAATTTCAACAAATTAATACTAGTTGTGTTTTTAAAAATAATATATTAAAAATATTATCTTCTGATATTACAGGAGGATCTTTTTTATATAATTTTTTTTTAGATAAAAATTTAATTAAAAAAAATAATATAACAATTCATTCAGTATGTTGGGTAAAAAGTTTTTCTTATATAAAAGATATATTACGCAGTTTCATTGATAAGACATTAACAGTTCTTCAAAAGAAACATGAAATTTCTATAAATTTTATATTAACTGATGTTCAGGGAAAAAATTTTTGTTTTTTTTTCAACAATCAAAATAAATATGTCATTAATTATTTTCAAATACATTTTTCTTATATTAAAGAGGTAATAAATACAGAATTTCATATTGATTTATCTTTAGGACGATTTGATGGTATTAGTAATGTTATTTTACGCAATCATTGTCCAATATGTATAGTAGCTAATTATGTTCATTATAATAATGATAGAGAAAGTTGTGATAATAATAAATTAGAAGAAAAAAATTTTGGAAAAGTTAAATTAGTAGTGACAGGATCTTTAATTGATGAATTATGTATAGATTGTACTACTTTTAATATTATTTCCTCTACTATACATATATTAGTGAAAATTAAATTGATGTATCCTTTTGTACCAATTAGTTTATTTATTACTGGAGAAAAAATTCCAATTGTCTTTTTGGGAAATAACAATTTTATTGTTGAAAAAATTAATTTTTTTTTGATAGGAAATATGACTAATTATTATATTCAAATGCAATCTGAACTATCTTGTGCAAAAATTATGATGACATATGTATCAGTATCAATGAATGCTCAAGGAAATTTAAATAATTGTATTATTTCCACATTAAAAATAAAAACACTAAATGATTATTATAACATAGAAGGAAAGATTAAATGGAAAGATTTAATTGATTATAATAATGTATGTTTTTTTAATAAAATAAATATGAGGGAGCATGTAAAATATTCAATGAAGAAGTTGATATGGAAAAAAAGTATGATTCAAGAATATTTAGATAATAACTTTTTAGGATTAGCAGCATCATATTCTAATGTATTTGAAAATGTTAAAAATAATAATATTGCACATGATGAATGGGTGTCTATAAAAACTGATGGGAAGTATAATATTTTTGATTTTATGTTGAATGTAGGAAAATACAATAATTTTTTAGTAATTCAAGAAAATATACAACAAAATCGTATTTTTAATATTTCTTTAAAACTTAAGGTAATAGATTGTTCTATTTTTTCATCTCAATCAAATAGCCACTTAAATATTTATTGCAAATTATATAGATCGGTTAGTTTATTTTCTATATTGTTTAAAGTTGATGCTCAATCTTTAGATTGGAAAAACAAAAATATTAACATTGAAAAAATTCAAATTAATAGTCATGTTCATTATGGTGAATTAGTTCAGAGCGATTTTTTTGTAAAGTTAGATAAAATGCAATATAAAGAATTTTTATTACATAAGCTTTTGATAAAAGGAATAGGAAATTTTTCAAAACACTTTTTGAATGTAGAATTATATGGAAAAGAATTAGTTGGAACAATGAATATTAATGGAAAATTTGATTTATTTAATCGAATTTGGAGTGGAAAAATTAATAAAACAAATATTGTGACTCCTATAGGAACGTGGAAGTTGATAAATGATATTGTTTTTACTTATCAATATATACCTCAAAAAATTATTTTTAAATCACATTCTTGGGAAAGTAAATCATGTAGAATCTCAATGTATGATATGGCTCAAAGAAGTTTTTTCAAAAAAATATTTAAAATAAATAAGTATTTTGATCCTTCATTTTTAAATTTTAAATCAATAAATATTATAAATATATATAGTATGCGTATATATTTTACAGATGTATGTTGGAATGTTACTGATATTTTACCTCAAGGTTCTATGTATTGTTCTGCAACTCAATTAAATATTGGATTATATAATAAGGATAATATTAACCTTTGTATTGAAATTAACGATGCAATTTTAAATACAATATTTACTCCAAGTAATTTTTCTTGCGTTGGATCGATAAAAACAGAAAATGATAAAAGTTGTTGGAGATTTTCAATCACTGATTTTTATAGCATTCCTAAGGTTTTTGGAAATGTAACAATCTCCAATATGAAAGTAAATTCTTTTTTTCATTTATTATTTCAACTAAAAGAATGTATAAATGGATTGATTAATATGAATTTAAATTTTCACGGAAATTTAAATTCACCTAATTTTTATGGATTTATTCAATTTGAAAATTGCAATTTTAACCAATCTAATACTTTTTTTAATATGAAAGATGGTTTTTTAAAAATTAATTTTTTTGGAGATTATGCATTATTAAATGGTTTAATAAAAACAGAATATGGAGAACAATTGAATTTAGATGGTAAATTGGTTAAATTTAATTCTTTGACGAATTTTTATTTATTATTAAATGTAAAAGGAGATCAAATTGATATACATGTATCTCCAACAACATATGCAAAAATATCTCCTAATCTTATTTGTACAATAACTGTAGATGGTGTTGATGTTAAAGGCAATGTAGATATACCTTATGCTCAAATTGAATTTCAAGAATTTTTAACAAATTCAATAGAAATTTCATCTGAAGAGGTTTTATTAGATAGTCAATTTCGTCCTATTTTTATAAATAATTCTAAAAACTTAAGTATATTTACTATTTCTAATCTTTTTGTACATCTAGGTCATGATGTAAATTTTAATGGATTAGGATTATATACTAAATTAAAAGGTGATTTAGAAATTACATATAATGATAAAAGTAATTTATTAGTAGTAGGACATGTTAGAACATCATCTGGTTATTTTAAAGCATATGGTATAAATTTAATACTAAAACAAGGTCAGATATTATTTTCTGGAGCAGTTAATGAAGCATATCTTGATATTGAGGCAATTAAAAATACTTCTTGTGTACTGAATAACTCAAAGGACCCTATTACTGTAGGTATACATATTACCGGAGTGTTAGAACAATTAAAATTAGAATTTTTATCGAACTCAGCATTATTATCTCAACAAGAGATAGCTTCTTATTTATTAGGAGAGTATAACACAACTTTATCTAATTTAAATATAATTAATAATAACAAAATAACATCTTTATTAATAGGAATGGGTATAGAACGATATGAAAAAATTATTGGTAAAATTGGTAGGGTTTTAGGAGTTCAAGACTTAACAGTGAATACGCAAGATTTTGGAACTACATCAGTAGTGGCGTTAAGCGGATATATAGCTCCTGGATTACAAATTAAATACGGTGTAAATATTTTTGATTTATTTACTACAATAACAATAAGATATTGTATAAATCATCAGTTATATTTAGAGGCTACATCTAAAGGTTATGATTATGCGCTAGACTTGTTGTATAGATTTAGTATTTTTAATTAAATACTAAATCTATACAACAAGTCTAGTTAAAAATACTAAATCTATACAACAAGTCTAGTTCTATAAATTTATTTTGATTTTGTATTAGAGAAAATTAATTTTTATTATTATGTTTGTATTTTTCTTTTTCGATTTGAGCGCGTTGAAAAGCATTAAAAATTTTTGATTTAGCTACATTAGCATTTTTCCACTCTTTTATTTTTACCCATTTATTAGGTTCTAAATCTTTATAATGTTCGAAAAAATAAGTAATTTGAGTACGCAAAAAAAAAGGAAATTCATCTATATCTTTTATAGATTCATATTGATTTGATGTTTTTCTATTTGGTACTGCTATAATTTTATAATCCTCTCCAGATTCGTCTGTCATGTCTAGCATTCCTATAGGTCTACAATGAATTACAGATCCAATTAACAAAGGATAAGGTGTAGGTACTAATACATCAATAGTATCTCCATCTAGAGCTAATGTATCATTTACATATCCATAATTACATGGATAAAACATAGGAGTAGATAAAAATCTATCAACATAAAAACCCCCATTTTCTTTATTAATTTCGTATTTTACAGGAGACGAGTTTGCTGGTATTTCAATTATGACATATATGTCTTCTGGAATATTATCCCCAGCTGAAACCTTTTGCAGATTCATACTGTTTTCACTTTAATTTATAACTTAATTGACTTTACTTTTAATATTAATTAAAAAAAAGTTATTTATTTTTTAAAAATAAACGACATACACCCACATCATATGTTTGATACTATACAAAAGATTTTTTATTTGTCAAGTATAAATTTATTAGTGTAATTTTTATTATTGATATCTTTGTATTATAAAGTGAGCCAATTTTTTTAAAGCTTGTTTATATGGAGATACAGGTAAAACATTTAAACAAGAAATAGCTTTATTAATTTTAATTTCAGCACATTTTCTAGTGTATTCTAAAGAACCATATTGTTGCATGGTATGTAAAATAATATTAAAAAAACGATGACTATTGCCGTGTATGATAGCTTGTCGTATAATTGATGCTTCTTTCGGTGTACTATGATGAATAGCATGTAGCAAGGGTAATGTAAGTTTACCTTCATTTAGATCATTTCCTGTGTGTTTACCTAAAGAAATGGTATCTGTTGCTCCATAATCTAATAAGTCATCAATTAATTGAAATGCAATTCCTATATATTTTCCATATTTACTTAATGCTTGTTCTTGTTTAAGATTAGCATTGGCTACAATTGCTGATGATTGAGAAGCTACTTCAAATAAACGAGCTGTTTTATTATAAATAATTTTCATGTAGTGATTAATAGTAATGGTAGGGTCATGACAATGTACTAATTGTAATATTTCTCCTTCTGAAATAATGTTAACTGCATTAGCCATTAAGGAAAGTATTCGTAAAGATTGTAATTCTGTCATCATTTGAAAAGCACGAGTATATATAAAATCACCTACTAATATGCTAGCAGAATTTCCAAAAATTACATTAGCAGTTATTTTTCCTCTTCTCATTTCTGATGTATCTACAACATCATCATGTAATAAAGTAGCTATATGAATAAATTCTATTAATGTAGCAATAATAATATGTTGTGTTTTTTTATAAGTTAATGATTTTGCAATTAATAAAATCATAATTGATCGAATTTTTTTTCCTCCACTATTAATAATATGGTGAACTAATTTATTAATTAGAGTTGTTTTTGATTTTAATCTTCTATGAATTTCAAAATTGACACTAGTCATATCTTGTTGGATAAGTTTATTTATTTGATTTATATTCATATTATTATGATTGGTTATGATTATATTTTTGTATAATTGCTAGTGGCGTTATGTTAATTGTACTATTTATTAAGTGTAACAATTTTATTAATATGATAATAAGTGTGTTTAATTTTATTAATTATATTGAGAAACATGATATTATAATGTATAAATATCTAATTTAGATAAAGTGTGATAATATCAGATTATAACGAGAGATGGATTATTATTTATGTATGCAGTTTTTCAAAGTGGAAGTAAACAGTACCATGTTTATGTAGGAAAAATTATTAATATTGATAGGATGAGTATTGGAATTGGAAGTCAAGTTGAATTTAATCAAGTTCTATTTCTGGAAAAGAATGGTTGCATTCAAATAGGCGCACCGTTTATCAATACTGTCAAGGTTATAGCTAGTATTATTAGTCATGATCGTTGCGAAAAGATAAAGATTATTAAATTTCGTCGTCGAAAACATTTTAGAAAATTTCAAGGGCATCGACAATATATTACAAAAGTGAAAATTATAGATATTGTAACTTTTTCTTAATATAGAAGAATGTTATGTTATTATTTTATGTAGGAAATAGGGTATATGGCACATAAAAAAGCTGGAGGTTCTACTCGTAATGGCCGAGATTCACAAGGAAAACGGTTGGGAATTAAACATTTTTCAGGAGAATTTGTTGCTGCAGGTAGTATTCTTGTTCGACAACGTGGAAGTAAATTTCATCCTGGTAGATATGTAGGTTGTGGAAGAGATTATACTCTTTTTGCTTTAAAAAATGGAAGAGTATTTTTTAAAAAGATAGGCAAATTAAATCGTAAATTTGTTTGTATTATTGATTGATGTAGATATAAGTAAAAATTTATTGTGTAAATTTTTGTTATTTAATAAAATAAAAAACAACGTAATACAATAATAATTATTGAATTTAGTCGTCTATAACATAGTACGTTTCATTAAAAATTTTTGTAAAGTTAACAATAATTTTGTCTTAATTAAGATTGATAATATATCATGATATAATGCAAGATATTAATGTTTTATTATTAAAAAATTGAGGATGAGAGTTGAAATTTGTTGATTCAGTAAACATTACTGTAATAGCTGGTAATGGCGGTAATGGATATATTGGTTTTTTTAAAAAATGGAGAAAAGGTATTTTTTTAAATAAATCTGATGGTAGTAACGGAGGGGATGGAGGTAGTGTTTGGTTATTATCTGATCCTAATATTAGTACTTTAAGTTATTTTAGTAATAACCGTGTATTTAAAGCTAGTAATGGAAAATCAGGTCAAATTAGGGGTTGTACTGGAAAACGTGGAAAAGATTTGATAATACATGTTCCTGTCGGTACTCGTATAAGTTGTCAGAAAACAAATGAATTTTTAGGAGATATGATAAATCAACCAAGTGGAACTTTGTTGATGGTAGCCCGTGGTGGGCGTCATGGCATAGGTAATAGTGGTGTTAAATATTTTAAAAAGAAGTGCAATAACAAAGATATTGAATATTTTGATAAGGTGAAAGTAAAAGGAAAGCCTGGAGAAATTAGACATTTGTTTTTAGATTTGATTTTAATAGCAGATGTAGGAGTGTTTGGATTGCCTAATTCTGGAAAGTCTAGTTTTATTAATATGGTATCTAAAGCTAAATCCAAAGTAGCAGAGTATCCATTTACTACTTTAACTCCTAAAGTAGGAGTTGTTCAGATAGATGATAGCCGCCTTGTAAATAATAATAGATTTATTATAGCAGATATTCCAGGTATAATTAAAGGGGCTTCTATGGGGTCTGGTTTAGGAATAAAATTTTTAAAACATTTACAACGTTGTCAAATGTTATTGCATTTTGTTGACATCAACCCATCAGACCAATCTGATCCAATAAGAAATATTATAAATATTGAAAAAGAACTAAAAGTTTATGATAAAAAATTAAGTAATAAAACTAGGTGGTTAGTTTTTAATAAAATAGATTTATTAGATGGGTTAGATGTAGATAATAAAATAAATTCTATAATCAGATCTTTGGGATGGAATAGTCGTTATTATGCTATTTCTGTTATACACAAAATAAATTTATCGTTATTATGCTGGGACATTATGAAATTTATTGGCAGTAATAGTATTGTATCTGCTATAAAAAGTAGATTGTGATGTCATAATTGTCAGTAATTATTTTTATAATTAGTATGATTCGCATATATTGTGTTTTGTATGTGTTAGTTAGTTGTTAAAAATAGGTTATTGTTATTTATTGGTTGATAGTTTTAGAGATAAATTTAATTTATAAATATGTATATAGAAATATAATTAATAATAGTGAGAGGTATATATTTCTTTATATCTTAAAACTTATTTTAATAAAATACAATTGATATGATTATGAAAATGAAGCAAGTTCCTATGACTTTGCGTGGAGCAGAGAAGTTGAGGAAAAAGTTGGATTATTTAAAAAACGTATTGCGTCCAGAAATTATAAGGAATATTTGTGAAGCACGAAAACATGGAGATTTAAAGGAAAATTCTGAATATCATGCTGCTCGAGAACAGCAAGGTTTTTGTGAAGGCCGTATCCAAGAGATAGAATATAAATTATCAAATGCATATATTATTGATGTAACTAAAATAATTTCTGGTACAAAAATTGTATTTGGTGCAACAGTATTTATTGAAAATATGGAAACACAATGTAAAAAGATGTATCGTATTGTTGGTGAGGATGAATCTAATTTAAAGAGAAATATGATTTCTATTAGTTCACCTATAGCTCAAGGGTTGATTGGAAATAAGGAAGGGGATATTGTAATAATTAATACTCCACAAGGACAAATAAAATATAAAATTATTAAAATTGAATATTTATCAGAAGAGTGATGTGTGTGTTTTTAATGATTACAGGTAATTGTTTACTATGGTATTTGAAAAATATAGTGAATATTATGTAGTATGTATCTTATCACTGTTACAGGAATAGTTGTTGCTTTTATGGTAAATACTGATGGAACTGATTTATGAATATGGTTATTTTATAATAAATATTATATATTAGGTATAAATTAATTGTATTTATTTTATGATATCTTTAATAAGTGATTAATTTGATGAGATTTAAATTTGTCATTAATCAATTTAGTAAATTATTGTCATTATATGTAGGCAACAAATAGGTTTTATATAGATGTTTGATAGAAAACGTTTTATACATACGTCAAGATGGACTCAAAAATATTATGCAGATCAATATACACGTGCTGCACGAGTTCGAAGATTGAGATCGCGTTCTTGGTTTAAATTACAATTTATTGATCAGATTGATGTATTATTAAAAAAAGGTATAACAGTAATAGATTTAGGATCAGCTCCTGGGGGTTGGTCTACTTATGCATCAAAAAAGGTAAGTAATACAGGATATATTATGGCATGTGATATATTACCTATGAAAAAAATTAAAGGCGTTGATTTTTTACAGGGTGATTGTGAGGATCCTAATTTTATTAAAAAAATACGTTCTTGGGCAAACGATAAAAAGGTTCAGATTATTTTATCTGATATGTCTCCTAATACAACTGGAATATCGATAATTGATGTATGTAAATCTATACGTCTTGGAGATATAGCATTAAGTATATGTCAGAATGTTTTAGAGTTAGGAGGATCATTTTTAGTAAAAGTTTTTCAGGGAAAAGGTTTTGAGCAATATTTATGTAATGTAAAATCTTTATTTTGTAATGTGAAGATTCGAAAACCGAGTTCTTCAAGATATAATTCTCGTGAAGTTTATATTGTAGCAAAAAAATTTAGATATAAGGTAATTGATATATTATGAATGTTATATTAATGAGATTTATTAAAATTGGTTAAGAAGAGGGGTTATTCTTTTGAGTGATATGGCAAAAAACCTAATTCTTTGGTTAGTTATTGCGGTAGTATTGATTTCTTTGTTTCAAAACTTTGGATTTAATGATTCAAATAATCGTAAGGTAGATTATTCTACTTTCATGTATGAGTTAAATCAAGATCAAATTAGAGAAGCTCATATTAATGGCAGAGAAATTATTGTTATAAAAAAAGATAGCAGTCGTTATATTACTTATATTCCAGTAAATGATCCAAAATTACTTGATATTCTTTTGACAAAAAAAGTTAAAGTGATTGGAGAACCACCAGAAGAACCTAGTTTAATTACGTCTATATTAATTTCTTGGTTTCCTATGTTATTGTTAATAGGAGTATGGATTTTTTTTATGCGTCAAATGCAAGGAGGTGGTAAAGGAGCGATGTCTTTTGGAAAAAGTAAAGCGAAAATGCTTAACGAAAATCAAATTAAAACTACTTTTGAAGATGTTGCAGGATGTGATGAAGCAAAAGAAGAAGTAAAAGAGTTAGTAGAATATTTGCGTGAACCAAATAAATTTAAAAAATTAGGCGGAAAAATACCTAAAGGAATTTTAATGGTAGGACCTCCAGGAACTGGTAAAACTTTATTAGCTAAAGCAATAGCCGGAGAAGCTAAAGTTCCTTTTTTTACTATTTCAGGATCTGATTTTGTAGAAATGTTTGTTGGAGTAGGTGCATCTAGAGTACGAGATATGTTTGAACAAGCAAAGAAATCAGCTCCCTGTATTATTTTTATTGATGAAATTGATGCAGTTGGGAGACAAAGAGGTGCAGGATTAGGAGGAGGACATGATGAACGAGAACAAACTTTGAATCAAATGTTAGTAGAAATGGATGGATTTGAAGGGAATGAAGGAATTATTGTAATAGCTGCTACTAATAGACCAGATGTTTTAGATCCTGCTTTATTGAGGCCTGGCAGATTTGATCGTCAAGTTATAGTAGGATTACCAGATATTAGAGGTCGAGAGCAAATACTAAGAGTGCATATAAAAATAGTGCCATTATCTTCTGATGTTAATATATCGGTAATAGCGAGGGGTACTCCTGGGTTTTCTGGAGCAGATTTAGCTAATCTTGTAAATGAAGCTGCTTTATTTGCTGCTAGAGAAATGAAAAATTCAGTATCTATGGCAGAATTTGAAAAAGCTAAAGATAAAATAATGATGGGAACAGAACGACGTTCTATGGTAATGACAGAAATTCAAAAAGAGTCTACTGCATATCATGAAGCAGGTCATGCTATTATTGGAAGGTTAGTTCCAGATCATGATCCTGTACATAAAGTGACTATTATTCCTCGTGGTCGAGCTTTAGGAGTAACATTTTTTTTACCAGAAGTAGATGCTCTTAGTGTGAGTAAACAGAAATTAGAAAGTCAAATTTCTACACTGTATGGTGGAAGATTAGCTGAGGAAATAATTTATGGTGCAAATAGAGTATCCACTGGATCTTCTAATGATATTAAAATAGCTACATCTATTGCTCGTAATATGGTAACTCAATGGGGTTTTTCAGAAAAATTAGGACCATTATTATATGCTGAAGAAGAAGAGGAGATATTTCTTGGTCGATCAGTAGCTAAAGCAAAACACATGTCTGATGAGACTGCTCGTATTATTGATCAGGAAATTAAATTGTTAATTGAGAGAAATTATTTAAGAGCTCGAACATTGTTAATAGAAAATATAGATATTTTGCATGCTATGAAGGATGCATTAATTAAATATGAAACTATTAATGCCTCTCAAATAGATGATTTAATGAATAGGAAAAGTATGAAAGATTCATTTCATAAAGAAGGTATACAAACAAAAATTGATAAGGTAGATAATATACAATCTGATACTTCAAAAGAAGTACAATCTACAAGTAAAGAATCTTATGATAATAACCCAAATGTAGCATCGTAATAAATAGAAATTTATTTAAAGTTATAAATATTTATATTTATATATAGTATTTTTATATATATATTGTATATATAATTGTATGAAGAGCTATTGTTAATAACAAATTTTTTATTGTATATTGAAAAATATTATGAAATTAATTAGTAATAATCGGGTTTTAGATCTTTTTTATACACAAGTTATGGGAATTTTAAATATTACTCCTGACTCATTTTTTGATGGAGGATTATATAATACTGTGCCTAAAGCAATTAATCATGTATCTAAAATGATTAATGATGGAGCTACTTTAATTGATATTGGAGGAGAATCTACTAGACCAGGATCTAAGGGAATTAGTGACGAAGAAGAAGCAGAACGTGTTTTGCCTGTAATACGTGCTATTGTAGATCGTTTTGATATTTTTATTTCAGTAAATACATCATCAGCATTAATAATGAAAGAAAGTGCTCAAATAGGAATACATTTAATTAATGATGTAAGATCATTGACTACTAAAGGAGCAATGCAAGCTGCAGTATATTCTAATCTTCCGGTATGTTTAACTCATATGAAAGGTAATCCAAATACTATGCAAAAGTTTCCTAATTACCATAATGTTTTACATGAGGTGAATGATTATTTTAGTAATCAGATTATGAGATGTGAATTATCAGGTATTAGCAAAACTCGATTACTACTTGATCCTGGGTTTGGTTTTGGAAAAAAGAATCAGCATAATTATAAGTTATTGTCAAATTTAAAATATTTTCATCATTTTGGTTTACCTTTACTGATAGGAGTATCTAGAAAGTCAATGCTGAATTGTAATAATCGTACTGATTCTTCAAAAAATAGGTTGGTAGGAAGCATAGCATGCGCTGTCATTGCAGCAATGCAAGGAGTGCAAATTATTCGGGTTCATGATGTTAAAGAAACAGTGGAGGCATTACAAATAGTTAAATTTGTACAAGAAAAAGAAAGAATTTAATGGAAATAGGAATTATTTATATGAATCATTTGAGATATTTTGGAACTGATGGGATTAGAGGAAGGGTAGGTCTACCTCCAATTACTCCAGATTTTATGCTAAAATTGGGGTGGGCTGTTGGAAAAGTACTAAATTGTTGTGGTAGAAATCGATTTAATCCAGTGATTATAGGAAAAGATACTCGAATTTCTGGATATATGTTGGAATCAGCGTTGGAGTCTGGATTAGCTGCTGCTGGTTTATCTGCTTCGCTAACTGGACCTATGCCAACTCCAGCTATTGCATATTTAACTCGTACTTTTAGAGCTGAAGTTGGTATTGTTATTTCTGCTTCACATAATCCATTTTATGATAATGGTATTAAATTTTTTTCTATAAAAGGTACTAAATTAAATAATTATGTAGAGTATTCTATTGAAGCAGAACTAAAAAAATGTTTAACATGTGTTCAGCCTAAATTATTAGGGAAAGCTAGTCGTATTGTAGATGCTGTTGGGCGTTATATTGAATTTTGTAAAAGCACATTTCCTACTCATCTTAGCTTGAAAAAATTGAAGATTGTTGTTGATTGTGCTAATGGTGCTACTTACCATATTGCTCCAAGTGTATTTCGAGAATTAGGAGCGGATGTAATACCTATTTTTTGTCAACCTAATGGAATTAATATTAATAAAGCATGTGGAGCTATGGATATTCGTCAATTAAGAGCAAAAGTTTTATCAAAGAAAGCAGATTTAGGTATTGCATATGATGGAGATGGAGACAGAGTAGTTATGGTAGATCATATCGGCAATAAAGTAAATGGAGATCATATGTTATATATATTAGCTAGAGAATATTTATATGGTAGAAAATTGAATGGAGGTATAGTAGGAACACTTATGAGTAATATGGGTTTAGTATTAGCATTAAAACAATTAAATATTCCTTTTGTACGCGCTAATGTTGGAGATCGTAATGTATTATCTATGTTAAAAAAAAAGGGATGGTATATTGGCGGAGAAAATTCAGGTCATATCGTTTTATTAAATAAAACCACTACTGGAGATGGAATTATTGTTGCTTTACAAATACTATCCACTATGGTAACTAATCGCGTTAGTTTGTATGAGTTATGTCATGATATATATTTACTACCTCAAATTTTGATTAATGTATATTGTTTTGGTTTGTCAAATCTTTTACAGTCTAATTTAATAAAAAAAGAAGTAAAAGTAGTAAAAAAGGAATTGTCTGATCAAGGTCGAATATTATTGCGTCAATCTGGAACTGAACCGTATATCAGAATTATGGTGGAAGGAAGAAAATATAATAAGATTTTATGTTTAGCTAAAAGAATTGCTTCAGTCATTAAAGAAGAAATAAATAAAGTTAATAAGTTAATAATATGAGATAATTTTTGTTGAAATATTGATAAAAATTATTAATTATGAATAGGAATGGTACGAATTATGTATCAATTTTTTTTGGTTACATTTGTAATAATAGCTGTTATTTTAGTCATTTTAATTATGTTACAACAAAATAATGGAAATAGCATAGGAGGATTTGATCATCGTTCTTTAGGAGATATGTTAAATTCTGGATCTTTTAACGATAATGTGACTCGTATGATTGTTATATTAGCTGTATTGTTTTTTTTATTTAGTTTAATATTAGGAAATATGAATAGTAAATATAATGATCACGTGTATCTTCAAAGTAGCAGTAAACAAAAAAGATAGGATTATATGACAACGAGTAAATAAATATATGAAAATAAATACGATGATAGTTTAGTAATGATTTATTAGTACAATACAATGTTTTATTAAGAGAAATTAGGATTTTTTATTATTGTAGTGTTGTAATATTGTATATATATTTAAAGAGTAATTTATTACTGTCTAATGCCGAGATGGTGAAAAAGGTATACACGCTATTTTGAGGGGATAGTTCCTTGTATTAGGATTGCGGGTTCGATTCCCGTTCTCGGCATTAGACAGTAATATAATTAATTAGTTGATTTTTTTAAATATTTCAAGTAAAATGAAACGGTTGGATTTTAAAATAGCGGGGTGGAGCAGTATGGTAGCTCGTCGGGCTCATAACCCGAAGGTCGTTGGTTCAAATCCGACCCCCGCAACCATTGATTGGTAATGTATGATGTTTTTGATTTGATTATGTCGTTTCAATATAGATTAGTTTTTCTTTTTTTTAATGGAAAAACTGGTAATCCTGTTTTTTAAACTAATATTTTCCTATAATTCTTTATAATTACAGGAAAGTTCATATTTCATTATATATTGTGCATAATATTGATAATAATTGTTGTTTTAGTTGTTATTTAATATATATATATATATATAAAATTTTACTAAAATTAACTTTTTACAATATATTAATTATTATTAATATATAAATATACATAAATTGTTTGATAGAAGTTTGATGTTTATTGTATCTTTCTATCTGTATAGATAATATAATATTGTTCAGGATATAAATAAAAATAAATTAAATTGTTATATCATTATTAGTATAATAACTGATTGAGATTATTTGGAATGAATAAAGAAATTCTATCTGTAGTAGAAGCCGTTTCTAATGAAAAAGCAGTTCCAAAAGAAAAGATTTTTTCTGCATTGGAAACAGCTTTAGTTACTGCAACTAAAAAGCAATTTGAGCAGGATATTGATGTAAGAGTAATAATTGATCGGAAATCAGGTCAAATACATACTTTTCGTCGGTGGATTGTAGTAAACCAAGTGATACATCCTACCAAGGAAATTACTTTAGAGGCTGCTCGTTTAGAAAATTCTGAAATTAGTATTAATGATTATATTGAAGATACCATTGAATCAGTTGGGTTTGATAGAATTACAACTCAAACGGCTAAACAAGTAATTATTCAAAAATTACGTGAAGCAGAGCGTATGATTATTATTGAGCAATTTTTAAGTCGTCAAGGAAATATTATTACAGGTATAATAAAAAAAATAAATAGGAATGCTATCCATGTAGATTTAGGTAATAATGCTGAAGGTATAATTAAAAGAGAAGATATGTTACCTAGAGAAAATTTTAGATTAGGAGATCGAATACGTGGAATATTATATGAAATTAAACCCGATTCTAAAGGTCATCAATTATTCATAAGTCGTACTTGTACCGAAATGTTAATTGAATTGTTTCGCATTGAAGTGCCTGAAATTGGAGAAGAGGTTATTACTATAAAATCGGCTGCTAGAGATCCTGGTTCTAGATCTAAAATTGCTGTTAAGACAAATGATAATCGTATTGATCCTATAGGAGCATGTGTTGGAATGAGAGGAGCACGAGTGCAAGCTGTTTCTAGTGAATTAGGAGGTGAACGGATTGATGTTATATTATGGGATAATAATCCTGTTCAATTCGTTATTAATGCTATGTCTCCAGCTGATGTAGTTTCAATTATTGTAGATGAAGATAAGCATGCGATGGATATTTCAGTTAATGAGTCTAATTTAGCTCAAGCTATTGGGAGAAATGGTCAAAATATTAGATTAGTATCTCAATTAAGTGGATGGGAACTAAATATCATGACAACTCATGAATTGGAGAAAAAACGTCAATCTGAATTACGTAATACGATGAATATTTTTGTTCAGGTATTAAACATTGATGAGGAATCTGCTAAGGTGTTAATTGATTCTGGATTTTCCTCTTTAGAAGAATTAGCGTATGTTCCTATAACAGAATTATTATCGATCGGAGTATTTGATTCAAAAACAGTAGAGCTTTTAAGATTTAGAGCAAAGCAGGCTTTAAGAAATTTTTCTGGATTTGATAGATCTATAGGAAAAAATAATCATGACGATAATGTAAATTCAGTGTCAGAATTATTACAATTGTCTGGTCTTAAATATGAAACAGCATTAAAATTAATTGATCGTGGAATTTGTAAGTTAGAAGATTTAGCTGAACAAGATATTTTAAGTTTATCTGAAATACAAGAGTTAACAAAAAAAGAAATTGGAGATTTAATTATGGAAGCTCGAAATATTTGTTGGTTTAATTGTAATAATAAATAGTGATAATAATGTTTTAAATTAAAATAAAATGTAAAGGATTATTATGATATCATCACACGTGACAATTCAGACATTGGCTATAGAAATGCAGATGTCTGTTAATCATTTGATACAGCAGTTTTTAAATGCAGGTATTATTAAAACTGCATTTGATTTTGTTACTCAAAAAGAAAGAGAAATTTTATTTAAACATATGGACTTTAATAAAGTAGCAGTATTTAATGAGTTTTCCCTACAAAGGAAGACTCGTAGTACTTTAAATGTATCTAGTATCAGCGGAAAAAATAAAAAAATACAAATAGAAGTACGTAAAAAGCGTGTATATATGGTGAAATGTGCTATTCAAGATTCTTATTCTTCTAATGAATCACATGTTGTATTTCAAGATAGAAAAAGAAATTATAAGTATAAAAGTAATGATAATGAATTAATTAAGTGTAGTTCACAGCATAACAGGTTAGTTCTTTCAAAGCTTAATAAAATACAGGATTGTACTGATAAAAAAAGTATTATTAAAGAAGATTGTTTTAACCAAATAGATACAATTTCTGTTAAAAATAAATTAGAAACCGAAGAAATTTTTGATGTTACAGATAATAAAATTCAAAAAGATATCGATGTAAGTCAAAAAGAACAATTATACAATAAACAGGATGAATTATGTAATAATAAAGATGTAAATGTATCTACGACAAACAAAAGTACTATTAGTAATAGTAATAATAAATTGGGTAAAAATATTACATCAAAAAATATCAAAAAAGATGAAAAGAAATTAGAAAATGATTGTAAAAATGATGGTGATCGGGTTCGTTTAAGATATAGAAATTTAGGAAAACTAATTAAACATAAACGGCATTATAAATCTAAATCGTACATTATGGATATAATGAATGAATCTGATAAAGAAGAAAAGTTGCCGATCTCTGCCGTATGTCGTACCTCTAAAAATAGAAGAAAAAAAAGCGTCTTATTGCAAAGTTTCAATAAACCTGTCAATATAATTCCTCGTAATATTATTATAGATGAAACAATTAGTGTGTCAGAATTGTCTAGTAAGATGTCGGTAAAAAGTTCATATATGATTAAGAATATGATGAAATTAGGATTAATAATAACTACTAATCAAATTTTAGATCAAGAAACCGCTCAATTAATTGTAGAAGAAATGGGGCATAAAGCAATTTTACGTCGAGAAAATGAGTTAGAAGAGTTAATTATGAACGATGGGAACATAAATAATATTTGTGATAATACTGTTAATTTTAAAAACAATGAAATTGATTATAAAAATAGAGCTCCGATAGTAACCATTATGGGTCATGTTGATCATGGAAAGACCTCTCTTCTTGACTACATTCGTTCTACAACTATTGCTTCTTCTGAAGTTGGTGGAATTACTCAGGGTATAGGAGCATATTGTGTAAATACTGAAAATGGTATGATTACTTTTTTAGACACTCCTGGTCATGAAGCATTTATTACAATGAGAATTCGTGGAATTAAATTGACTGATATTGCTGTGTTAGTAATAGCTGCTGATGATGGAGTGATGCCCCAGACTATTGAATCTATTAATCATATTAAGAAATTTAATATACCAGTGATAGTAGCTATAAATAAGATTGATAAACTTAATAGTAATATTGATCGAATAAAAAATGAATTAAGTAGTTATAATTTAGTTCCAGAAGAATGGGGTGGACATACTCAATTTATAAATGTTTCAGCTATTTTAGGAACAGGTGTTAATGATTTAATAGATGCAATTTTATTGCAGGCAGAAATGTTAGAATTAAAAACAGTTCATTGTGGTATGGCAAAAGCTATAGTTATTGATTCTTTTTTGGATAAAGGAAGGGGCCCAGTTGCTATTATTTTAGTTCGTAAAGGAGAATTGAAGTGTGGTGATGTTATTTTGTGTGGAACAGAATATGGTCGAGTTAAGGCTATGCGTAATGAATTTGGATGTAATATTACAGCTGCTGGTCCATCAATTCCGATAGAATTATTAGGTTTATCAGGAACTCCTAATGCTGGAGATATGTTGATTGTAGTGCATAATGAAAAAAAAGCTAAAGAAGTAGCTGTATATAGAAAAGGAAAAAAACGTGAAATGAAATTAGCAAATAATTCTGATAAATCTTCTGTAATTAAGAACGTTTTTAATAATATTAATTCTGAAAATAGAATTTCTGAATTAAATTTTATTGTGAAATCTGATACTTGTGGAACTGCTGAAGTTATTTGTGAATCTTTAAAAAAATTACCAACCAATGATGGGGTGATAGTAAAAATTTTATCTACTTCTATTGGCAATATCACTGAAACAGATGCTATATTAGCATTAACTTCTGAGGCTATTATATTAGGTTTTAATGTTAAATCAGATTTAGTTGCTAGGAATATCATTGAATCACAGCATGTAGATGTACGTTATTATTCTGTGATTTACGATTTATTACATGAAGTAAAAAGATTAATATATAGCAAATCAGTGCCAAAATATAAATACGAAATAATTGGATTAGCTAAAGTCTATAATATTTTTAGATCTCCTAAAAATGGAACGATAGCTGGTTGTTTAGTGACTCAGGGAATCATGAAACTTCATAAAAAAATTAAAATAATACGTAATGATGCAGTAATTCATGAAGGAGAATTAGAATCATTACGTCATTTTAAAAATGATGTAAATGAGATTAAGAGTGGCATTGAATGTGGTGTAGGAATAAAAAATTATAATGATATTTGTGCTGGAGATATAATTGAAGTATTGGATTTAAAAATAAATTATCGTGTATAATAAATTATAAATGTTAAATATTTTAGTTATTATATATGTTATTTTTTGTTCTTTTTTTGTTACAGTCAAAATGATCAGATAAGATGATAAAATTAATCTTTTAAAACAGAGAAGATAATTTAATATATATGTAGATATATAGCAACCGATATAATTTTAGCTATTAAGGCATTTTAACAATGTATACAAGGCGATCTAGTCGTATTCAACGTATTTCTCAGGAAATACAAAGGAAAATTTCTATTATTATGCAGCGTAAAGTACACGATCCTCGTATAGGAATTACTACAATTTCAGGAGTGAAAGTATCTAAAGATTTAAGATATGCAAAAATTTTTATTACCTTTCTAGATAAAAATAATTTAGAAGAAATAAATAGTGCTATTGAAATTATACAAAAAGCTTCTTGTTTTATTCGATTTGTATTAGCTCATTCTATAAATTTTCGTGTAGTTCCAATATTGTTATTTAAATATGATTCTTCTTTACTATCAGGATTGAGAATAGATGATTTAGTGTCACAATTAAATAAAAATAAATGTATATAGTTAATATAAGTATGTATGAATGAATGCAGAGATATTTAAATTTACTCAAAAGGGATGTTCACGGGATTTTGTTATTAGATAAACCAGCTGGGTTGTCTTGTAGTTTTGTATTAAATAAAATTAAGAAAATTTTTTATGTTAAAAAAATTGGATATGCTGGTACTTTGGATCCATTAGCAACAGGAATGTTGCCTATTTGTTTTGGAAAACTGACAAAATTTTCTACATATTTATTAGAATCTAATAAACGGTATACAGTATCAGCTAAACTAGGAGAAAGTACTGACACTTTTGATTCAGATGGAGTAATTGTTAGCACTAAATCTGTTCAATGTAGTGAAAAAAAAATTGAAAAATGTTTAAAATCTTTTGTAGGTAAATCTTATCAGATTCCTCCTATGTTTTCAGCAATAAAATATCGTGGATTACCTTTATATAAATATGCAAGACAGGGTATTTTAGTACCTAGAGAACCTAGGATAATTTATATCTATTATTTATCTTATATTAATAGAATAGATAATGTTATTGAATTGGATATTTATTGTTCTAAAGGTACTTATATACGTAGTGTAATTAATGATATCGGAGAGAAATTAGGGTGTGGAGCGCATGTTGTGAGATTACGTCGATTAACAGTATCTAGATATGTCTCTTCGTCTATGGTAAATATTAAAACTATTGAGGATATTTTTTACAATACAGTTTTCAGTGATACAGAAGTATTAAATAAGCTTGATAAATTATTAATAGATCAATGAATGATGATTGATGATGCACAATAAATTTTTAGGACAATAGTTTTGTAATGTATTTATATTTATGTATATTATGCAATATAAGTGTACGTGACGATGAAATAGATTATTAAAATTAAAAAATATTGTTGATAATAATTATTTTAATTAGATTAAAAGATAAAAATTATATTTTATTAGCATTATAAAAAGATTAATTAGTATTTATAGTGTATATATGATAAAAGTATAGAATTAGAAATATTATTTTTTGTGAAAGGTGATATATGTCTCGTGATATAAAAAAGAATGAAATTATTTTAAAGTTTGGAAATAGTAGTAAAAATACTGGGGTTACTGAAGTACAAGTTGCCTTATTAACTGAACGTATTAATCACCTAAAATATCATTTTGATACACATAAAAATGATCATCATAGTCGTTATGGTCTGTTAAAAATAGTTGCTAAACGTCGAAAATTGTTAAAATATTTAAGAAATAACAATATATTACGATATAATAATTTAATTAAAATTTTGGGATTACGTCATTAAAAAGATAGTAAATTAGTTTGGATAAGCAATTAATAGAGAATTAACGTAAACTGTTGTTAATTAGGGTTTTATAAAATTGTATGTACAATTTTTTAGAGAAGTGGCGTTATGGTGTGTAATAATAAATTTATTTTTGATTTTTTATTAGAAAAGTTATTTTTGTTTTATAAGAAAAAAAGGATATTATTTTGATAAAGTCGACTATTTGTAAATTTCAATATGGTAAGCATACTATTATTTTAGATACTGGTACCATAGCTCGTCAAGCTAATGCTGCAGTTATGATTAGTATGGATGATACTACTGTACTGGTTACTGTAGTAAGCTCTGATCAAGTTAAAATAGATCAAGATTTTTTTCCTTTAATTATAAATTATCAGGAACGTACTTACGCTGCTGGTAAGTTTCCAGGGGGATTTTTTAGAAGAGAAGGTCGACCTAGTGAAAGTGAAATATTAACTGCTCGATTAATAGACAGACCAATACGTCCGTTATTTCCAAAAGGTTTTTATAATGATATTCAGATAATAGCTACTGTAGTTTCGGTGAATCCTCAAATATCTCCAGATATTGTTGCTATAATAGGAGCATCTGCAGCATTAAGTTTATCTGATATTCCTTTTTTAGGGCCTGTAGGAGCAGCAAGAGTTGGTTATATTAATAATGAATATGTATTAAATCCGACTACTACAGAATTATCTCATAGTAAATTAGATTTGGTTATTTCAGGAACAGAATCCAATGTTTTAATGGTTGAATCAGAATCTTGTTTATTGAATGAACAAGAGATATTGAATGCTATTATGTTTGGGCATGAACAACAACAAATAGTAATTCACAACATTAATAAATTAGTACAAGAAGTTGGAAGATCTAAATATATTTGGAAAAGAAAAGAATTAGATATAGATCTACAACAATATTTGTCTAATTTATATGAATCTCGTTTAAATTCTATTTCTATTGTTATAGATAGAAAAAATCGTCAAGAACAATTAAATAATATAAAAAAAGATCTTATTGATATTATTTGTAGTGAATATAGCGATGATACTGTTAATAAAAGTGAAGTGGTATGCTTTTTAAATGATTTGGAAATTTTATTATTGCGTCGACGTGTTTTAAAAGATAATTTACGTTTTGATGGCCGTTCTCAAGATATGATTAGAGAGATAGATATAAAAGTTGGAATATTATCTAGAACTCATGGATCAGCATTATTTACTAGAGGAGAAACTCAAGCTTTAGTTTCTGTAACTTTAGGAACTGAACGTAATGCTCAAAATTTAGACGAACTTACAGGGGAACGTGTGGATCGATTTTTATTGCATTATAATTTCAATCCATATTGTGTAGGAGAAATTGGTATAGTAGGAGCACCAAAAAGACGTGAAATAGGTCATGGTCGTTTAGCAAAAAGAGGAATGTTAGCAGTGATGCCCAATGCTAATGAGTTTCCATATACAATACGAGTGGTATCAGAAATTACTGAATCTAATGGATCGTCTTCTATGGCGTCTACTTGTGGAGCATCTTTAGCATTAATGGATGCTGGAGTACCTATTAAGGAATCTGTAGCAGGAATTGCTATGGGATTGATTAAAGAGGAAAATGAGTTTATAGTGTTGTCTGATATTATTAGCGATGAAGATCATATTGGTGATATGGACTTTAAGGTATCTGGAGGTAGAACAGGCATAACAGCATTGCAGATGGATATTAAGATAAATGGAGGAGTGACTTATGAAATTCTTCGAATTGCTTTAGAAAAATCGAAATTAGCACGATTAAAAATTTTAGATCTTATGGACCAAAAAATTAGAGTATTTCGTAAAAATATTTCTAAGTTTGCTCCTAGGATATATAATATTAAAATTAATCCAGATAAAATCAAAGACATAATAGGTAAAGGAGGTTCTGTTATTAAAGCATTAACTGAAGAAACAAACACTATTATTGACATTGAAGATGATGGATTGATAAAAATAGTTTCTTTAAATGCTGATAAAGCAAAACAAGCTATATCTCGAATTCAAGAAATTACTGCCAATATAGTTATTGGTTCTGTTTATACCGGAAAAGTTACTCATATTGTAGAATTTGGTGCATTTGTTACTATTTTTTCTGGAAAAGAAGGATTATTACATATTTCTCAAATTTCAGAGAAAAGAATAAGTAAGGTATCTGATTATTTGAAATTAGGACAAGAAATATTAGTAAAAGTTTTAGATATTGATCGACAAGGAAGAATTCGTTTAAGTATGCGTGGAATAAACCATATGTAACTATGATATGAAATTTAAGATTTTTATTTTGTTCTAATTATTAGATAAGTTTTTATCATTTTATTTTCTTATGATAAATAAGATTATGTAGTTTTATAGTTTTATGTCTATTGTATAAATCATAAACATATTAATTTAACGCAATAAATAGCGTTGTGTTAGTTTAATATGTTTCGGTTGAATCTGTTGTAGGATAGATGATTATTCTAATCAAGATTATAGTGAATTATATATATTGTTAATATATAAGTGAATTTTATTCATGCAACTATTAAAGTATAATTGAGGTATATAGATGTCCCAATATGAAAGTTCTTTTGGTAGTTTAGGATTGAGTTCATGTGTTATTAATATGTTAAAAAAAATAGGATATCAACAACCTTTACCTATTCAAAAGAAATGCATTCCGTTGTTGTTAAAAGGGTATGATGTTTTAGGTATAGCGCGTACTGGAAGCGGTAAAACTGCTGCATTTTTGTTACCTTTGATCCAAAACATAGATATTAATCAAGTATTTGTGCAAGGTTTAATTATAACTCCTACTCGAGAGTTAGCTATTCAAATTGGTCAGGTTTGTGTAGAGTTTATTAAAAATATGCCTAAAATTAATGTTGCTATTTTATATGGAGGACAAAGCTACAAGATCCAGTTAAATGATTTGAAAAAAAATCCACATATTGTTGTAGGAACTCCTGGTAGATTATTAGATTATCTAGACAAAAGAGCTATAAATATAGCACAGTTAAAGACTTTAATAATAGATGAAGCAGATGAAATGTTACGTATGGGCTTTATTGAAGATATAAAACTTATTGTTAATAAAATTCCATTGAATCGACAAACAGCGTGTTTTTCTGCTACTTTTCCTGCTGCTATAAAGAAAATAAGTTATAAGTTTATGCATACTCCGAAAGAAATTTATATGAATGATAGTACGGATATGCATTGTTCTGATGTTAAACAAAGTTATTGGTTAGTAAAAAAAGGAGTGACCACTAAACATGAAGCTTTAATGCGTTTTTTAGAAACAGAAAATTTTGATGCGGCTATTGTTTTTGTGCGTACTAAATCTGATACCTTGAAAATTTCAGAAATTTTAGAGAGTTTTGGATATAATAGTGCAGCATTAAACGGAGATATGCATCAATCTATACGTCATCAAACTATATCTCGTTTAAGATACGGTACTTTAGATATATTAATAACTACTGATGTTGCTGCTAGAGGTTTAGATATTCATCGGATAAGTTTAGTAATAAATTATGATATTCCTAATAGTCATGATTCTTATATACATCGTATTGGAAGAACAGGTAGAGCTGGTAGAAGTGGAAGGTCTTTATTATTTGTAGAAAGGAGAGAATACAATATATTTCATACTATTAAGAAAAGGGAAAAATTTAATATTTCAGAAGTTAAGTGTCCTACATATAATGATTTAATTAATTCTAGATTGGTTAAAATTTCTAATAAGATAGCTGAGTACGTAAATTCTGATGATTTAATAGTGTATCGTTCATTATTGAATAAAGTAAAACCGGATAAGAATTTAACTATGGAAAATCTTGCTGCTGCCTTGTTAAAAATAGCCCAGGGAGATCGATCATTAGTATTACCTTCAAATTCAGTTATAAAAAATGAAATAGTTTGTTTTCAAAAAAAAACTAACATAAAGAATAATAAGGTGAAATTCAGTTATACTTCAAATTTTTGTCGTACTCAATATAATGACAGTTTTAATGACAGTAAAAATAACAAAAAAAACAGTAATAGTGTTTCTTCTGCTGTAGTTAATTCAAAAATGTTGTTGTATCATATGTCGATAGGACAAAATGATGGAGTTAAAACAAAGCATATCATTCAGGCAGTTTTAAATAAAATAAATATTAATTATTGTAATATTGGTAATGTGAAGTTATTTTCTTCATATTCTATTATTGAGATTTATACAACTAGTTTATCTAATAAAAGAATTATTGATATTGAATTATCAAATATACAAGTTTTAGATAAAAAAGTATATATAAGATATTTAGGCCAACGAGTTTTTGATCGAAATAATAAAATATATTCTAAAAAATGACATACTATAAGTTCTAACAATTTTTAAGGAATACATTATAGTATATGTATTGTTAATATTATAAATTTATATTTTGGCGTGTTATTTGTAATAGATTAATTATATTTTAAAATTCAAATAAGTTTGATTAATTTTGATATTATAAGGTGTTAAAATGAATAATTTTATATTTTTTCGAAAATTTGTGTGTTTAATTTAATAGTTAAAGAAATAAATTGTGTAGATATTTATTACTTATTAACAGCATTACTTATGAGATTAAGTTGGAGTTTAATTGCAAAAGAATTAGGTATTAACTTATGGCAATTAAGGTATCCTATCCTGTTAACAAATAAAATACCAACTTATTGTTTGTTAACTAAATTGAAGTTATTAATAATATCAGATGTTACTGTATTTGTGGATGATAGGTTTATTAAGGATGTTATTAGATCTATAAATATAGATATTATAGAATCATATGTCATTACTGTAGAACAAATGCATAATCTTTTCTTACCAAAAAATTTTTTAAACTGTTGTTGGTGGATGGGAGTAAAAGTTTTGTGTAATTTTAGATGTGTAACGTTATGTACTCCATCATTAGAAATATTAAAAAGTAATCTTGAAGCTAAACGTGATTTATGGAATCAAATTTATCGATATATTAATAAAAATTAATATAGTTTCTGTATATATAGATATTGTATCTTTTTCATTTGTTATATTGTAATTTTTTATTATATATTTGAATATTTTCTCAGTTAGTGACAAAAATATTTAATGGTAATTTTATTAAAAATTAATTAGTTATTTTACATATCATTGTATATTTCTCTTTAGAAATATTTTTAAATAATATTTAATACCACTAGTGAGAATTATTTTTTTTAAATTCTCACTAGTGGTAGTTATAAGTTTTTGCTGATAAAAATATTAATATTATTTAATATTAATATAGCTATTTATAAATAATGCAATGTTATAAATATATATAATAACTAGAAAAAATTGATTTGGTTAAAATTAATATAATCAGAGTAAAGAATAAATAATATTATTGTATGTAATATGAGACTAATTTTTATTTTAATTAAATACTTATATTAAAATTTTATAGTAAGTTTAAATTTTATAAATAATTAATTGATTGTTAAAAAATTATTTTAATGATATTAATATTACTTGATTGATGATATAATTAATTCTAATTTGTGTTTGTTCTAATTTTATATTATTTTGTAATAATTATATTTAATATTGTAAATGATAGTATAAATAATGTATGACTTGATCATGAGCACATATTCTGTCCTAAAATTTTTTTATAATAATAAGTAATGAAGCATAAGATTAGATTAAGTTATATCTAGGAGATGTAATATGAAAGTATTGAAATTTGGGGGAACTTCGTTATCTAATGCACAACAATTTATGCGTGTAGCTAATATCATTAAAAAAAATGCTAAAGAAGAACAGATAGCAGTAGTATTATCAGCTCCTGCAACTATTACAAATTATTTAGTGTTAGCTATAAATAATGCATTAAATGGTTTAAACATATCAGAAAGTATTTTTACTATAAAAAATGTTTTCACTATTTTGATAAAAGATATAACTCAATTTCAATCTAAATTTAATTATTTGGTTGCCGATGTAATATTGGAAGAAGAATTTAATTGTTTAAAAAAATTATTACATGGAATTTCATTATTGAATTTTTGTCCGGAAAATATAAATGCTAATATTATTTGTTTGGGAGAAAAATTATCTGTAGTTTTAATGAAAGAAGTTTTAATTGCACAAAATTTAAAAGTAATGGTTTTAGATCCTGTAAAAGTAATTTTAACTCAAGGTGGATATTCTACATCTATAGTAAATATAGAAGAATCAACTCGCCGTATTAAAAATATTTCTGTTTCTGATGATAAGATAATTTTAATGGCTGGATTTACTGGAGGCAATAAATATGGAGAATTAGTCACTTTAGGTCGTAATGGATCGGATTATTCAGCTGCTATTTTGTCAGCTTGTGTAGGTGCAAGTCTTTGTGAGATTTGGACAGATGTAGATGGAATTTATACATGTGATCCTCGTCAAGTATCTGATGCTAAGTTATTACATACATTATCTTACACAGAAGCTATGGAGCTTTCTTATTTTGGAGCTAAAATTTTACATCCACGTACTATCGTGCCTATTGCACAATTTCATATTCCTTGTTTAATTAAAAATATTTTTAAGCCTGATGGTACTGGAACTCTGATAAGTTCTCCTGATAATATTCATACTAATGTAGTAAAAGGAATTACTTATTTAAAAAACATGGTTATGTTGAGTGTGTCTGGTCCAGGTATGAAAGGAATGATTGGTATGGCAGCGAGAGTATTTGCTTCAATGTATAAAGCAGCGTGTTCGGTGGTATTAATTACTCAATCATCTTCAGAATATAGTATTAGTTTTTGTGTGCCAAATCAAGAACTTGAAAAAGCTTGTGATGCTTTAAATGAAGAATTTTATTTAGAATTAAAAAATGGGTTATTAGAACCAATAGATTCGATGCCAAATTTAGCAATTATTTCAGTGGTAGGTGATGGGATGAGGACTCAATTAGGATTAGCTGGTAAATTATTTGGAGCCTTAGCTCGTGCTAATATTAATATAATTGCTATTACTCAAGGATCATCAGAACGTTCTATTTCTGTAGTAGTTAAAAATGATGTTACTGCTATTGGTGTAAAAGCAGTTCATCAAGTGTTGTTTAGCACTGATCAGGTGATTGAAGTATTTATTATTGGAACAGGAGGTGTTGGTAGCGCATTAATAGAGCAAATTCGAAAACAACATTTTTGGTTAAAAAATAAATGTATAGATTTACGTATATGTGGTATTGTTAATTCTCAATTTATGTTGATTAATCCAGATGGTATCAATTTAAATGGTTGGAAAGTATTGCTAATGCAATCTAAAGAACCTTGTAACTTAAAGAAATTAATCACTATCATTAGGCGATATCATTTATTGAACCCAGTGATTATCGATTGTACTAGTAGCTTTCAAGTATCAAATTGTTATGTAGATTTTTTATTAGCAGGATGCCATGTAGTTACCCCGAATAAAAAAGCTAATACTGGTTCTATGGAATATTATAATGCACTTAGAAATACTGTTAATGCAACTCGACGAAAATTTTTGTATGATACTAATGTTGGAGCTGGATTGCCGGTGATAGAAAATCTACAGAATTTATTACATGCTGGAGATGAATTAATAACATTTTCTGGAATTTTATCTGGATCTTTATCTTATATTTTTGGAAAATTAGATGAAGGATTATTATTTTCTGAAGCAACTTTATTAGCTAAAAAAAATGGATACACTGAACCCGATCCTCGTGATGATCTTTCTGGTATAGATGTAGCTCGAAAATTATTAGTTTTAGCTAGGGAAGTAGGATATCAATTAGAATTAAAAGATGTAAATATTGAGTCTGTAATACCTAGCAATATATTAGATAATGATCATTATTCTATTAATGATTTTTTAGAAAAATTATCATCTTTAGATGAGTATTTTATTTACAAAGTTAACAAAGCAAAAAATTTAGGTCATGTGTTGCGTTATATTGGTAATATACAAAAAGGCAAATGTTATGTTAGAATAGAATCCATTGATAATAGCCATCCTTTATTTAAAGTGAAGGATGGAGAAAATGCCTTGGCATTTTTTACGCAATATTATCAACCATTACCTCTAGTATTGAGAGGGTATGGAGCAGGAAATGAAGTCACAGCAGCCGGTGTGTTTGCTGATTTATTACGTACTTTATCTTGATTTATTTGAAATTAATAATGGTAAGGATATGAAAATGGTTCGAGTGTATGCTCCAGCAACTATAGGCAATATTGGAGTTGGTTTTGATACTTTAGGAATGGCAATTACTCCTAGTAATGGAGAATATTTAGGAGATTTTGTAAATATTGAAAAATCTGATAATTTTGTTGTGAAGAATGTTGGACTATTTCATGATCAATTGCCTATTCAATTAGAAAAAAATATTATTTTCCAGTGTTGGAAAAGGTTTTGTGAGTTTTTATGTAAAAAATATCCTCCTGTGATTATTCAATTAGAAAAAAATGTTCCTGTTTCTTCTGGATTAGGATCAAGTGCATGTTCTATCGTAGCAACATTAATTGCTATTAATCATTATTATGGATGTCCATTGGATAATGAACAATTGTTTAAACTTATGGGAGAAATAGAAGGAAAAATTTCTGGGTCTATTCATTTAGATAATGTAGCTCCTTGTTTTTTAGGAGGCATGCGTATTTCTCTTTCAGTTTGTAGAAATATAAGTCAATTGATTCCTAGTTTTAATAATTGGGTATGGATTATAGCATACCCTGGAGTTAAAGTATTAACTTCAATATCTAGATCAGTGCTTCCTGAGCAATATAGTAGAAGAGATTGTATCAATCATAGTCAATATTTATCTGGATTTGTGCATGCTTGTCATACTAATCAAGAATCTTTAGCAATTGAGTGTATACATGATATTATTGCAGAACCTTATCGAGATAAGTTATTACCGGGAAATTTATCTTTTATTAAAAAATGTCTTATAGAAAGAGGAGCAGTGTCTTGTGGTATTTCTGGTTCAGGACCAACTATATTTGCATTATGTAATGTTAATCATGTAATAGATGATATTTGTGATTTTTTATCTAATTTTTATGTAAAAAGTGAATTAGGTTTTGTAAAAGTTTGTTTATTAAATAAATTAGGCGCTCATATTGTAGCGGAATAATTAATGAAACTATATAATATTAAACAACGTGATGAACAAGTTAGTTTTTCTGATGCTCTTATACGAGGTTTAGGAAAAAATCAAGGATTATTTTTTCCTCTTGATTTACCTAAATTTTCAACATCTGAAATTGATATTTTATATGATATGAATTTTATAGAACGAAGTACATATATTTTATCAAAATATATAGGATCTGAGTTATCATACAAAGATATTTTGACTTGTGTTAAGGATGCGTTTAATTTTCCTATTCCATTAGTGTTGATTAAAAAAAATATTGCAATTTTAGAATTATTTCATGGCCCGACTTTAGCTTTTAAAGATTTTGGTAGTAGATTAATGGCACGTATGTTGATGCAACAAGTTAATAAAAAACATGAATTAGTAGAAAAAAAACCTTTAGTTATTCTTACAGCTACTTCGGGAGATACAGGAGCTGCAGTAGCTCATGCATTTTACGGATTAAATAATGTACATGTTGTCATTTTATATCCTAAAAATAAAATTAGTATATTACAGGAAAAATCATTTTGTACATTAGGAAGAAATATAACTACTATTTCAGTAGATGGAAATTTTGATGTTTGTCAAGATTTAGTTAAACAATCCTTTGAAGATAATTCTTTTAAACAAAGATTATATTTAAATTCTGCAAATTCTATTAATATTAGCAGAATATTAGCGCAGATTTGCTATTACTTTGAAGCATTAGCGCAACTTCCCAAACAAATACGAGTCAATAATAAAGTGGTAATTTCTGTTCCTAGCGGGAATTTTGGAAATTTAACAGCAGGATTATTAGCTCAATCTTCTGGTTTACCAATAAAATGTTTTATTGCTGCTACTAATTCAAATGATACAGTACCTAGATTTTTAAAGTACGGAATATGGAATCCTTTACCTACTATTCCAACTTTTTCTAATGCAATGGATGTAAGTTGTCCTAGTAATTGGAGTAGAATAGAGGAATTATTTAGGAAAGAGAATAAATCTTTTTTAGAATTAAGATATGGTTGTGTTAATAATGAGTTAACTAAAGAAACAATATTTAAAATTTTAAAATTAGGATATATTATTGATCCTCATACTGCAGTAGCATATAACTTATTAAATGATCAATTAAATTCTAATGAATTTGGAATATGTCTAGGTACTGCTCATCCAGCTAAATTTAAGGAGTTGATAGAGTATTTATTAGAAGGTAAAATAAGTATTTTGTTGCCTGATTCTTTAAGGAATCAAATAAACTTACCTATTTTGTCTTATGAAATATCAGGGTGTTTTTCTGAATTGCGTAATTTAATTTGTTCAATAGTATTATAATTATTTATTTGATTTTTTTATTAATAATATTAATATGTGTGTAAAGATTTTAACAAATACAGAGTTATTTAATTATATATAAAATATATATACGATTAGTGTTGTTGATTTTATGTTTGGTAAAAATATAATAGTAGATTTGTGATATATGTACAGTGCTTATATAATTTATTTGATATATTGAACACGTATATGTGTTCTGTTTAAAAAAGTTTATGAAAAACAAGTTTGTTGAAGGTTGAAAAGTGTAGTTTTGACCGCATATCAGGTTCATGGTCTGGTTAAATTGTCTATTTTATTTATGTAATATAAAATAATGGAGATGTTTAGATGGGAAAGATTATTGGTGTTGATTTAGGCACAACCAATTCTTGTGTTGCGATTATTGAAGGAAATAAGCCCCGTGTATTAGAAAATAGTGAAGGAGATAGAACAACTCCTTCTGTTGTTGCTTATACACAAGATGGAGAAATTTTAGTAGGTCAACCGGCTAAACGTCAATCTGTTACTAATCCTAAAAATACTTTATTTGCTATAAAGCGTTTAATTGGTCGTCGTTTTCAGGATAAAGAAGTACAGCGGGACGTCAATATTATGCCATATAAAATAATTTCTGCTGATAATGGAGATGCTTGGATAGATATTAAGGGGCAAAAAATAGCTCCTCCTCAAATTTCAGCTGAAATATTAAAAAAAATGAAGAAAACTGCAGAAGATTATTTAGGAAGTCAAGTTACGGAAGCAGTTATTACAGTTCCTGCTTATTTTAATGACGCTCAACGTCAAGCTACTAAAGATGCTGGTCGTATTGCCGGTCTAGAAGTAAAACGAATAATAAATGAGCCTACAGCAGCAGCTTTAGCATATGGTTTAGATAAAGAAACTAAAGGAAATAGAATAATAGCTGTATATGATTTAGGAGGAGGTACTTTTGATATTTCAATTATAGAAATTGATGATGTTGATGGAGAAAAAACTTTTGAAGTATTGTCTACTAATGGAGATACTCATTTAGGAGGAGAGGATTTTGATAGTCTTTTAATTAATTATTTAGTAGATGAATTTAAAAAAGATCAAAGTATTAATTTATACAATGATCCTTTGGCAATGCAAAGACTTAAAGAAGCAGCAGAAAAATCGAAAATAGAATTATCAACATCACATCAAACTGATGTAAATTTACCATATATAACTGCAGATAATACTGGTCCTAAGCATATGAATTTAAGGGTGACTCGTGCTAAATTAGAGTCTCTTGTAGAAGAATTAGTTAATCGCACTATGAATCCTCTTAAATTAGCACTTAAGGATGCAAATTTATCTGTTTCTGATATACATGATGTCATTTTAGTAGGTGGTCAAACTAGAATGCCTTTAGTTCAGAAAAAAGTATCTGAGTTTTTTAGTAAAGAACCTCGAAAGGATGTTAATCCTGATGAAGCAGTAGCTATTGGAGCAGCTGTTCAAGGAGGGGTGTTATCTGGCGATGTAAAGGATGTATTATTGTTAGATGTTACACCTTTATCTTTAGGTATTGAAACTATGGGTGGAGTTATGACTCCTTTAATTTCTAAGAATACTACTATTCCTACTAAACATAGTCAGGTTTTTTCTACAGCTGAAGATAATCAATCAGCTGTTACAATTCATGTTTTACAGGGTGAACGTAAGAGAGCAAATGATAATAAATCTTTAGGTCAATTTAATTTAGATGGAATAGCTCCAGCTATGCGTGGAATACCTCAGATAGAGGTGACTTTTGATATTGATGCAGATGGAATTTTGCATGTATCTGCAAAGGATAAAAATAGTGGTCGAGAACAAAAAATCACTATTAAAGCTTCTTCTGGATTAAATGAAGAAGAAATAAAAAAGATGGTTCAAGAGGCTGAAGCTAATGCTGAATCTGATAGAAAATTTGAAGAATTAGTACAAATTCGAAATCAAGCCGATCATTTGGTACATAGTACTCGGAAGCAACTAAAAGAATTAGGAGATCAATTATCTGCGGATGATAAAACTGTTATTAATAATGCTTTGAAAGAGTTGGAATTAGTAATGAAAAATGAAAATAAAAATGAGATTGAATCTAAAGTACAAGACTTGATAAAAGTTTCTGGAAAATTATTAGAAGCAAGTAGCCAAAAGAATAAAGAATCAAATGCTTCTACTCAATCTCAAAGTTCTGCTAAAAACAATGCTACTACTGATTCAAATGAAGATGTTGTAGATGCTGAATTTGAAGAAATAAAAAATAAGAAATGATTATATTTTGTATGTGTATAAAATAACAAATCTTAAGAATGGTAAAATATGTACTTATTAATTTTTGGAATTTATTGTTGAAAGTATAAGATAGAGGGATAATGGCCAGAAAGTCGGATTATTATGAAATTTTAGGGGTTTCTAGAAATGCAAGTGATCGTGAAATAAAGAAATCTTATAAGCGTTTAGCGATGAAGTTTCATCCAGACAGAAATCCTGGTAATGTTTCTGCTGAAACTAAATTTAAGGAAATTAAAGAGGCATATGAAGTTTTAAGTAATCCTGATAAACGTTCTGCATATGATCAGTATGGACATGCAATTTTTGAACAAAGCGGAGGAATGGGATCAGGATCAAATTCTGGGGGATCAGATTTTAGTGATATTTTTGGAGATGTATTTGGTGATATTTTTGGAGGTAATAGAAGAAATCGTTCTAGCAGAGGTGCTGATTTACGGTATGATATGGAATTAACTTTAGAAGAAGCTGTTCGTGGGGTTGTTAAGGAAATTTTTGTCCCAACTTTATCAACATGTATAAAATGTAGAGGTAGCGGGGCTAAATCGAGTGCGTCAATAATTACATGTATGACATGTCGAGGTCAAGGACAGATACAAATGCGTCAGGGTTTTTTTTCTGTACAACAGTCTTGTCCTTCATGTCGAGGTCATGGTAAGATTATTAAAGAAATTTGCAATGAATGTCGGGGTAATGGTCGAGTAGAAAGAACTAAGACTTTATCTGTTAAGATACCTGCTGGAATAAGTTCAGGAGATCGAGTTCGATTATCTGGAGAAGGTGAATCTGGTAAATATGGAGCTTCATCAGGAGATTTATATGTACAAGTTCAGATTAAAAAACATCCAATTTTTGATCGAGAAGAAAAAAATTTGTATTGTGAAGTTCCAATTAGTTTTTCTATGGCTGCATTAGGAGGAGAAATTGAAGTCCCAACATTGGATGGAAGGGTAAAATTAAAAATACCGCCAGAAACTCAAACTGGGAAGTTATTTAGAATGAGAGGTAAGGGAGTAAAATCTGTTAGAAGTGGGGGGTATGGGGATTTATTATGTAGAGTAGTAGTAGAAACTCCAGTTAGATTGAGTGAGAGACAAAAAAAATTACTCCAAGATTTGTCAGATAGTTTTGAGGGACCTTGTGGTAATCAGAATAGCCCTAGATCAAAGAATTTTTTTGATGGGGTTAGGAAGTTTTTTGATGATCTTACTAGGTAATTAGATTGTTATTATAATCAATAATAAATTAAGAAATAAGATCATGGGGAAATTTCAGTTATTTGTTTGAAGATTTTTGATTTGCATCTAGCAGCTTTATTTTTGTGAATTAATCCTTTATAGGATTGTCGGTCTATGCATTTTTGCATAATAATGAATTGGTTCATTGCTACAGTTTTTTCTTGATTTTGAATAGACTTTTTTACTTTTTTTATAAAAGTTCGTAACATAGACTTTTTGCTGATATTAAATGCGCGTTGTATTCTTGATTTTTTGATAGATTTTTTAGAAGATTTAATATTAGCCAATGCATTTTCCTTAGAAACTTTAAGGTATCAACGTAATTTAATTCAATTATGTTACCATAAATCAATAAAATTTTAAATAACTTTTATTGATTTATGGTAATAATTATTATATTGCATGATATATAATAATGCATATATCTATGCAATAAATTTAATAAAAATATTTTAAATAAATATTCTGTAATTTTTGATGATATTTATTATGAAATTAATACGTGGATTACATAACATAAAACCTTGTCATAAAGGATGTATATTAACAATGGGAAATTTTGATGGATTCCATAGAGGACATCAATTATTGATTTCAAAATTACATGAAAATAAAAATTATAAATTACCTGTTATGGTAATGATTTTCGAACCACATCCTAAAGAATATTTTTCTAAAGTAGTAAGAATTCGATTAAGTAAATTTAGAGATAAAATTCAATATTTATTTACTGCTGGAGTTGATATAATTTTATGTATAGCATTTAATGAAAAATTTGCTTCTACTGAAGCATATAATTTTGTAAAAAAAATCCTAATATATAAATTAGGAGTGCAATTTGTTTGTATTGGCAATGATTTTAGGTTTGGAGCGTTTAGAAAAGGAGATTGTAAATTTTTGAAAAATATAGGAAAACAAGAAGGATTTAAAGTAGTATGTGTAGACACCTGTTTAGATCGATATGGACAGAAAATAAGTAGTACTGCAATAAAAACTGCTTTAATAGAAGATAGAATAATGGATGCTGAGTTATTAATGGGTCATTCTTATCGTATTTCTGGTAAAGTAGTACATGGTAATAAATTGGGTCGTGTTATTGGATTCCCTACAGCTAATATATTGTTGAAAGGAAAACAATTACCTATTCATGGCGTGTATGCAGTAATAGTACATGGCATTTTTAATTTTCCGTTACCAGGTATGGCGAATATTGGGATACGACCAACAGTTTCTGGATCATCAACACAACAATTAGAAGTACATATACTAAATATATCTATAGATTTATATTGTCGTTATATTACTATAGTTTTTCTTAAGAAAATACGTAATGAGCAGTATTTTAGTTCTATATATATGTTACAAAATCAAATTCAAAACGATATATTAAAAGTATACGAATATTTTAAAAAATATTCTAATTATAATAAGATAGTGAGTAAATAATATGACGAATTATAAAAATACTTTAAATTTACCTTATACTAAATTTCCTATGCGTGCTAATTTACCAAATGTTGAAATAAAAATTTTGAAAGATTGGTATAAAAATGATTTATATAAAATTATTCGTACAAAAAAAAATAATAAAAAACTTTTTTTATTACATGATGGACCTCCCTATGCAAATGGAACGATTCATTTAGGACATGCAATTAATAAAGTACTTAAAGATATTATTATTAAGTGTAAGGGATTGTCTGGCTATGATGCTCCTTATATTCCTGGATGGGATTGTCATGGATTACCTATTGAATTAAAAATAGAGCAACAGATTAATAAATTTAATTTTAATAGTGATACTGATGTTAAGAAGTTTTGTAATGTTTGTAGAAAGTATGCTGAAGAACAGATAGAAATACAAAAAAAAGATTTTATTAGATTGGGAGTATTAGGAGATTGGAAATATCCTTATTTAACGATGGATTTTAAAATTGAAGCAAATATTATTAGAACGTTACGAAAAATTATATCTAATGGTTATTTTTATAAAGGCATTAAACCGGTGTATTGGTGTGTTAAATGTTGTTCTGTTTTAGCTAATTCTGAAGTAGAATATTATCATAATCATTGCTCTAGTGCTGTTTATGTTGGTTTTTCTGTTATTAATAATGTTGATATTAATAAAATATTTAATACTAATATATATCAAGAGAATGTTGAATTAGTAATTTGGACTACTACTTTATGGACTCTTCCTGCTAATCGTGCTGTTTCTGTGCATCCTGATTATATTTACCAATTAATTAAAACAGTTGATGATAAATATATAATTATTGCAGCTGAATTAATAAATATGTTTATGAAATATATAAAATATGAAACTTGGGTTGTTTTAGGTCAAGCTGTGGGAAATACTTTAGAATATTTACAGGTAAGACATCCATTTATGTCATTTAATGTTTCTGTAATTTTAAGCAGACATATTACATTAGATTCTGGAACAGGAATTGTACATATTGCTCCAAATCATGGATTAGATGATTATATTCTTTTTAAAAAATATAAATTTAAAAATAATACTAATAATATTATAGACGAAAAAGGCTGTTATTTGCCTAATGTTCACAATAATTTAAATAAATTACATATATTTGAATCTAACTCAACAATAATTCAATTATTATGTCAATCAAAAAATTTTTTAAATGTTAATTTAAATTATCAACATAGTTATCCTTATTGTTGGAGACATAAAATACCTTTAATTTTTAGATCTACGTCACAATGGTTTCTTAATATGGATCATATGAATTTAAGGGAGAGATTATTGGAAGTAACTCAAAAGGTAATTTGGATTCCAAATAATGGGTATTCTAACATGCAATCAATGATTATTAATAGACCAGATTGGTGTCTTTCTAGACAACGTATTTGGGGTATCCCGATTCCTATTTTTGTTCATAAAAAAACAGAAGATTTTCATCCTAAAACATTAGAATTTATGGAAAAGATTGAAAAACTTGTAGAAAATAATGGTATTCAAGTATGGTGGGATTTAAAAGTTGAAGAATTTATTACAAATCAGGAGGAAGCAAATTGTTATAAAAAATTAAATGATGTTTTAGATGTATGGTTTGATTCTGGATCTACTCATGATTCTGTAATTTCAGAAAGATTTAAATTTATAAAAGAAAAACCAGAAATTGATTTATATGTAGAAGGGTTTGATCAATACCGAGGATGGTTTATGTCTTCTTTAATTACATCTGTTGCTATTAATAATAAAGCTCCTTATAAACAAGTATTAACTCATGGGTTTACTGTTGATTCTCAAGGAAATAAAATGTCTAAATCCATTGGGAATATTATTAGGCCGAAAGATATAATAGATAAGTTTGGGTCAGATATCTTACGGTTATGGATTGCTTCTTCTGATTATTCTAAAGATATGACGATATCAAATAGTAATTTGAAACATGTTATTGATATGTATAGACGTATTCGAAATACTATGCGATTTTGTTTGGCAAATTTAAATGATTTTGATCCAGATGAAAATTTAGTATCGCCTAAAAATATGGTTGAATTAGATCGATGGATGATAGATCATGCTTTATTAATACAATTAAAAATTATATCTAATTATGATAAATATCAGTTTCATAATGTAATTCAAAATATTATGAAATTTTGTTCAATTGAAATGGGTTCATTTTATCTAGATGTAATTAAAGATAGACAATACACTTTTAAAAAAAATAGTTTAGCTAGACGTTCTTGTCAAACAACTTTATATCATATTTTAGAAGCTATGGTACGATGGATTGCGCCTATTTTGTCTTTTACTGCAGATGATATTTGGAAATATATTCCAGGAAAACGATCAAAGTATGTATTTACTGAGGAATGGTATAATGGATTATTTAAATTAGATGAAAATCAAATTGTAAATAATGAGCTTTGGGATATTTTTTTTTACGTTCGTAAGGAAGTAAATAAAGTTATTGAAAAATCACGAATTGATGGTGTTATTAAAGGATCTTTAGAAGCTAAAATTATTTTAAATGTTACTCCAGCATTGGCAAATAAATTACGCATATTGAGTGATGAATTGGCATTCGGATTAATAACATCTTCTGTTATTATATTAGGAGATCTTCATGATACCAATATAATTGAACAGAAAAAAAAAGAAAATTTTATTGAGTTAAAAGTTACTTTAGAAAAATTTCAAGGAAAAAAATGTCTACGTTGCTGGAATTATACATTAAATGTGAAACAATACGCTAATTATATTAATATTTGTTCTCGTTGTGCTCAAAATATAATGGGATTAGGAGAAAATCGTCGATTTTTTTAGTAATGAAAATTAAATTTGTTTATAAATATTATGTATGGTTATCTTTTTCTATATTTTTTGCTTTATTAGATATTAGTGCTAAACAATGGATAAAAAATCATTTTTTTATTGGAGAAACTCAACATATACTGCCTGGTATTAATATTTGTCATATTCAAAATTCGGGATTAGCATTTGGATTATTTTCTAACATTGGTAATAATATTTATTTCAGATGGATGTGTATTGGAATAATAATATTTATACTTTTTATGTTAATTATGACGGTTTATAAACTAAAAAAATATTGTTATTTTTGTGATAGTTTGTCATATGCTATGATTATTGGAGGAGCTGTAGGAAATTTATATAGTCGAATATTTCATAATGCAGTAATTGATTTTATAGATATTTATATTAATTATTGGCATTGGCCAGTTTTTAATATAGCAGATATAGAAATTTGTATAGGAATTACATTCTTATCCATTAGATACTTTTTTGATGAAAAAATTAATATAATTAATTGATTGTGTATTTAGTAAATGTCAAAAAATAAGAGGGAGTTTGATTATATAAAATATATAAAGAATTTTTTATTTTTGTTAAATATTGGAGGTAATTGTTTATTATTAAAATTATACTAGCCTCTCCTAGGGGTTTTTGTGCTGGAGTAATTAGAGCTATTAATATAGTAAAGGAAGTAAAAAAGATTTATGAAGCTCCAATTTATGTAAAACATGAATTAGTACATAATGATTATGTAATTTCTGAATTATTAAAATTAGGTGTAATTTTTATTGAAGATTTGAATGATGTTCCTGATGGTTCTGTATTGATTTTCTCAGCTCATGGGGTTTCAAAGCAAATAAAAATCCAAGCAAAAAATAAAAAATTAATAGTATTTGATGCAACTTGTCCTTTAGTAAGCAAAGTACATATGGAAGTATTTCGTGCTAGTAGAAAAAAAATGGAAGTAATTTTAATAGGACATGTTGGACATCCAGAAGTAGAAGGAATCATTGGACAGTATGAACATATTAGTGATGTGAATACAAATATATATTTGATTCAATCTAAAAAAGATGCTTGGTCGTTGCAAATTAATTATCCAGATAATGTTTATTGTGTTACACAAACGACTTTATCGATAGATGATACTTTAGAGATTATCAAAATTTTGAGAAAAAGATTTCCTAATATGTCGGAACCTAAAAAAAGTGACATTTGTTATGCAACATTTAATAGACAAAATGCACTAAGAAATTTAGCATCGCTTACAGAATTAATTTTAGTAGTAGGATCAATTCAATCATCTAATTCTAATAGATTATTAGAATTAGCTCATAAAATTGGAAAACCTGCTTATTTAGTTAGTAATACCAATGATATTCAAAAAAATTGGATATCTAATATAAATAGCATTGGAATTACTGCAGGAGCATCTACTCCTGAAATTTTAGTGCAAAAGGTGTTAGAGAAATTGTGCGAGATAAATGCATATGATGTAATAGTTGAGAATATGTTTGGGAAGCAAGAAAATATATTTTTTGATATACCAACAATATTAAGATAAGTAATAAGAAATGAAAGTATGTAAATAATTTATTATTAGATAATATATAAGTTGCACATAGTTTTAAACAGATTATTATTTTATTTGTGTTATAATTCTTTATTTAGAATAATAAACAAAATGATATTGGTTTTATTAAAAATTTTAATTGTAGGTATGTTAATTATGATAAAAAACACCCCTATACGACTTGCTGTTACAGGAATAACAGGTCGAATGGGAAAAGAAATAATAAAGTATATTATACAACAAAAAGATCATCAAGTTAATAGAAAGTTTATTTTAGGAGCAGCGATAAGTAGAGCGAAAACTGGGATTTATAATATAGATGTAGGAGAACTTATTAAAATTGCTAATGTTGGAATATATGTTACAAATGATATTGAGTTAGTGAAAAAAGATTTTGATGTATTAATTGATTTTACTTCTCCTGAATCAACTATGGAGTATTTAAAATTTTGTATAGTAAATAATAAAAGAATGGTTATTGGTACTACTGGATTTAATAAGATTCATCAAGATATAATTAAAGATGCATCTAAGAATATAGGAATTGTATATTCTTCTAATTTTAGTATGGGAATAGCTATAATGTTAAAGTTATTAAAATTGATGAAGATGCAAGTTATAGGAAATTTTACAAATATAGATATAATTGAAACTCATCATAATAAAAAAAAGGATATTCCTTCTGGAACAGCTTTAATGATTCGTAATACTATTATTAAAAATAATTTATGTGGTAAATCATCATTGACTGAAGATATGCAGCGCAATAATGGGTCACATGAAGAAAAATCTAAGTTTAGTAGTAATATATATAAAGATATTACGATTCATTCAATACGTTCTGGAGATATTGTTGGTGAACATTCAGTTTTGATAGCTGGAATAGGAGAGTACTTAAAAATAACTCATCAGGCATATGACAGAATAATATTTGCAAATGGAGCAGTGCTTTCTGCTATTTGGTTAGGACGATCAAAAATAGGATTATTTGATTTAGATGACGTATTAGAGTGTAATATATAATTATAAAATTGATAGTATTGTATATAGTAATATTTTGTTGTATTTTTAATATTATTAAACTATAATTATTATATAGTAATATTATGGAATACATTATTGTATTAATATAAATTATAGGGTTTTTAAAAACCGAAATTTTGTAGAGTAGTAATTTATAAAAAGTATAGAGGTATTTGGTTGAGAACTGCATTATTAGTATTAGAAGATGGTAATAAGTTTTATGGACAGTCGATTGGGGCAAATGGAGATTCAATAGGAGAAATCGTCTTTAATACTTCAATAACAGGATATCAAGAAATTATAACTGATCCTTCTTATGCTCGACAAATAGTTGTATTAACTTATCCTAACATTGGTAATGTAGGTATTAATAAGTTTGATAATGAATCGGTTCGGGTTCAAGTAGCAGGATTGGTTATACGTAATTTATCAATTATTGCTAGTAATTTTCGTTCTGTAATATCTTTATCTGATTATTTAATACAACACAACATTGTTGGTATTTCTAATGTAGATACACGTAAATTAACTAGATTAATTAGGGAAAAGGGAATACAACGTGCTTGTATTATAACTTCTTCTAATTTATTAGAAGTACAATTAGCTATTCAAAAGATTTATGAATATTCGGTTGATTGTCAATTTAAATCAGTGTACGAGGTAAGTACATCTCAGAAGTATATTTGGACTCAAGGAACTAGTTGTGTAAATATTCAAAATAATTATAATTCTTCTTTAATTATTTCTAAAAAATTGATTTATCATGTTGTAGTATATGATTTTGGTATTAAATATAATATTATGCGTATATTAGTGGATTTGGGTTGTTTATTAACTGTGGTTCCAGCGAATACTCAAGCTCAAGAAGTTATTAATATGCATCCAGATGGTATTTTTTTGTCTAATGGACCAGGAGATCCTAATAAATATTCAGAAATTATTAATGTCATTAAAATTTTTTTGTTTAAAACAAATATTCCGATTTTTGGAATTTGTTTAGGACATCAGTTATTAGCATTAGCTTTAGGTGCTAAAATAATAAAAATGAAATTTGGACATCATGGGGCTAATCATCCAGTTAAAGATTTAGAAAACAACAGAGTAATGATTACTACCCAAAATCATAATTTTGTAATAGATATAGAAACTTTACCAAATATATTAAAGGTAACTCATATTTCATTATTTGATGGAACGTTACAAGGTATCAAATGCGTAAATAAGCCTGTTTTTGGATTTCAAGGACATCCGGAAGCTAGTCCTGGTCCACATGACTCAATATTTATTTTTAATTATTTTATTAAATTAATTAAAAATTATCTTAATAGTAATATTTGAGAATACTGTTTATGCCAAAACGTACTGATATAAAAAGTATTTTAGTTTTAGGGGCAGGACCGATTATTATAGGACAAGCTTGTGAATTTGATTATTCTGGGACTCAAGCATGTAAAGCCTTACGTGAAGAGGGATATCGTTTAATATTGGTAAATTCCAATCCTGCTACAATTATGACGGATCCTGATATGGCTGATGTAACTTATATAGAATCGGTTCAATGGGAAGTGGTACATAAAATCATACAAAAGGAACGACCAGATGCGTTATTATCAACTATGGGAGGTCAAACAGCTCTGAATTGTACTTTGGATTTAGATCAACAAGGGATTTTAAAAAAATTTAATGTTACTACTATTGGAGTAACGGTAGATTCTATTCATAAAGCAGAAAATAGACAAAAATTTCAAGAATCTATAAAAAAAGTTGGTTTAAACACTCCTAAGTCTGATATTGCTCATGATATTAAGGAAGCAATGTTAATTCTTACAAATATTGGATTACCGTGTATTATTCGTCCATCTTTTACTTTAGGAGGTAGTGGAGGTGGTATTGCTTATACTATGGAAGAGTTTAAAGATATTTGTCAACGTGGTTTATTTTTATCACCTAATCATGAATTACTTATCGATGAATCTTTAATTGGATGGAAAGAATTTGAAATGGAAGTTATGTGTGATCTTAAAGATAATTATATTGTTGTGTGTTCAATAGAAAATGTAGATCCTATGGGTATTCATACTGGTGATTCTATTACTGTGGCTCCTGCTCAAACTTTGACTGATAAAGAATATCAAGTTATGAGAAATGCTTCTTTTATGGTATTACGAGAAATTGGAATAAACTCCGGAGGAGCTAATGTACAATTTGCAGTAAATCCAAATAATGGGCGTATTGTTATTATTGAGATGAATCCAAGAGTATCGCGATCTTCTGCTTTAGCTTCTAAAGCTACTGGTTTTCCTATTGCAAAAATTGCCGCTAAATTAGCAGTAGGATATACTTTAGATGAATTATTAAATGATACCACAAATGGTCGAATTCCAGCATCTTTTGAACCTGCAATTGATTATATAGTAACAAAGATTCCTCGTTTTGATTTTGAAAAATTTCCAGGTCAAAATAATAGGTTATTAACAACACAAATGAAATCAGTAGGAGAAGTAATGGCAATTGGTCGGAATCAACAGGAATCGTTACAAAAGGCAATACGTGCTTTGGAAATTGGAATATTTGGATTAAATTCTAAAATTGACATAAATGATCCCAATGTATCTGAAATTATTACTCATGAACTTAAGTATGCTAGTGATAGTCGACTATGGTATATTGCTGATGCATTTCGTTATGGTATGTCTTTAGATCAAATTTTTAAATTAACCCATATTGATCGATGGTTTTTGAGTCAGATTAAAGAAATTGTACAATTAGAAAATAATGTTGTATCTAAAGGAATATCGTGTCTTGATAAAAAAAATTTATTTTTTCTTAAGCAACAAGGATTTTCTGATGTTAGATTAGGACAATTAACGAATACTTCAGAGAATAAAATTAGAGAATTAAGAAATTTATATGATATACATCCTGTATATAAACATATAGATGCGTGTGCTGCAGAATTTTTTACAGATACTGCATATATGTATTCTACTTACGATGATGAATGTGAGCATAGTGTTATTGATAATAGTAGGGAAACTGTTATGATTTTAGGGGGTGGACCAAATCGTATTGGGCAAGGTATTGAATTTGATTATTGTTGTGTTCATTCAGCAATGACATTACATGAAGCAGGATATAATGTAGTTATGGTGAATTGTAATCCAGAAACTGTTTCCACTGATTATGATATTTCTGATATTTTATATTTTGAACCAATTACATTAGAGGATGTATTAGAAATTATACGCATCAATAGATTAAAAGGAATAATTATACAGTATGGAGGCCAGACTCCATTAAAATTGGCTAAATTTATAGAAGAATACGGAGGAGTTACTATTCTTGGGACTGGTTCAAATATAATAGATCAAGCAGAAAATAGAGAACGTTTTAAAGGTGCAATAAAATATTTAGGGTTAAAACAACCAAAAAGTGTTACGGTTACTTCTATAGATTTAGTTTTAAAAAAAGCAGAAGATATTGGATATCCTATTGTAGTGAGACCTTCTTATGTATTAGGAGGAAGAGCTATGCAGATAGTGTATAATGAAAAAGAATTATTATTTTATTTAACAGATGCTATCCAAGTATCCAATAATGCCCCGGTATTATTGGATCATTTTCTTGAAAATGCTATAGAAGTGGATGTAGATGTTGTGTGTGATGGAACTCAGGTATTTATTGGTGGTATTATGGAACATATTGAGTATGCAGGAATTCATTCAGGAGATTCAGCATGTTCTTTACCAGCATATACTTTAAGTAAAGATATTCAAAATATAATACGTCAGCAAGTAAAAAGAATAGCGTTATATTTTAATATTCAGGGACTAATGAATGTACAATTAGCTGTTAAAAAAGATGAAATTTATATTATAGAAATTAATCCAAGAGCTTCTCGTACTATTCCATTTGTCTCTAAAGCTATTAATATAGCATTAGCAAAAATTGGCACTCGTGTAATGCTTGGACAATCTCTATCAGATCAAAAAATTATTAAGGAAATTATTCCTCCTTATTTTTCAGTAAAGGAAGTGGTGTTACCTTTTAATAAATTTTTAAATGTTGACCCGAAATTAGGTCCTGAAATGAGATCTACTGGAGAAGTGATGGGAATTGGTCGTACTTTTGAAGAAGCTTTTGCTAAAGCTGTACTAAGCAGCAGTCAATTTAAAATTAAACAAAATAATTATCATCAAGGTTGTGTATTATTATCTTTTTCTGAGAAAGATTTAAAATTTGAGATAATAGATTTAGTTGTTAAATTTCTTAAAAAAGGTTTTATGTTAGAAGTAACTGAAAAAACTGCAGATATGTTAAAAAATGTAGGTATTTTTTCTAAAATGATAAAAAAAATAAATGTAATGAATTTTTCATATTTATTTAATAAAATGAAGGATGGAAAATATAATTATGTAATTGACACAACTAACAATAGTTCTACAATATGTTATGATGAAATTAATAATAATTCTTCTATTTTATTAAGAAGTATGGCGTTACAAAGTACTATTCATTATAGTACTACAGTAAAAGGAGGAGTGGCTATTGTTATGTCTATTGATGAAGACCCTACAAAATATATTAGGTCTATTCAAGACACGCATATTAGTTTAATTAATTAAAAATTCTATTTAACTTAGTTATATTATGATTTTATATAATTTTTTTATATTGAAATCAAATTTTATAATAAAAAAGTAAAAAAGTTTTTATGTAAGTATAAGTGATTTTTGATCAAAGTTAGTTTTAAAGTATACTTATAATGAGTAATATATGATAAGTTTAATATCTATAATGACAATTAATCATGTTATTGGAAGAAAAAATATTATTCCTTGGCGTTTTTCTATAGATATAGATTGGTTTAAATATCATACTATTAATAAAGTAATTATTATGGGTAGAAAAACGTTTGAATCCATAGGAAAAAAACCGTTATCCAAAAGGATAAATGTAGTATTAAGTAATCAATTGTTAAATAGCGATATAAAAAATGGTGTTATTTTTGTAAATAGTCCTTATAAGGCATTGTCAAGATCTTTAATGAATAAAAATAAGGAAATTATGATTATAGGAGGAGAATCATTGTACAATTTGTTTTTTCCACAATGCACCAGGATGTATTTGACATATATTAATGTTATCTATAAGTATGGTGATACATGGTTTCCTCATTATAAAAGAAGAGATTGGAATATAACATATAATGTTTATAAAACATTTAAATCTAGAAGTAATCGGATTTATAGTTTGAATTTTAAAATTCTTGATCGTTATTAATAAGTTTATATTAATCCTGTAATATAGAATTATAGAGTAAGAGCACAAGATTCTTGTATAATTTTTTTATCTTCCCATCTTAATAAAGTTAATTTTCCTCCCCAACAACAACCAGAATCTAATCCATAAATTTTATCAGAAATTTTGGTATTGTTTAATGATGCCCAATGTCCAAAAATTATACTATATCCAGTAATAGTTGTTAATTTCGATAAATTAAACCAAGGATATATATTTGGTGGAGCAAATCGAGGAAGATCTTTATATTTTAAATTTAAAGTTCCATCTAAGTAAACATATCTCATTTTAGTGAATGCAGTAAGATTGTTTTGTATTTTTTTTAATTGGTTAATGTGAATATTGTAAGTTTCTATTGTATCTTTTTTTTGTGTGTCATTTAAAAATAATAACATAGGTTGATTACTAATTAAGATATTTTCTATTTCTTGAGCATATAATTTTGTTTGATTAATACTCCATTTAGGATGAATTCCAGCGTGACTCATTAATATTTTTTTATTATTATCAATATAAAGTATGGGTTGATGACGTAACCAATATATTAATTCATCTACATCTGAAGCATTAAGAATATCCTCGAAGTGATGATTTTTTTTTGTTTCATAAAAATATGTTTTTAACAGATGTAAATCATGATTGCCTAGTACTGCACAAGCGTTCTTTTTTAAACTTTTAATAAAACGCAGTACCTCTAACGAATTTGGACCTCTGGAAACTAGATCTCCTGTAAGATAAAGAAAATCAATATTTGGATCAAAATTTACATGATCTAATATATTTCTTAAGTTTGTATAACAACCATGTACATCTCCAACAAAATAAGTAGTCATTGTCACCTATAATACTAATGATATATAATGCCTGATTGTTACTTTATAAAATAAGTAATTAATATTTGTACTAATTATAACAATTTTGTTTTTTTAATCAACATTATTAGCATTTGTTACGTAAGATATCTGCAAGCAGACAAAATTGTTGAACAGTTAGATTTTCTGGTCTTGATTTAATATCAAGACCATACTGTTTTATTTCTTTTATATTAAAAAGTGAAGATAGACTATTTTTAATCATTTTTCGTCTTTGGTGAAAAGCAATTTGAGTAATCAAAGATAGTGATTTTATGTCAGTAATTGGATAAGGAGTATATGTATGATAAGGAATAAATTTTATCATCATAGATTCTACTTTTGGAATGGGTATAAATGATGTTTTTGATACTTCCAACAATGGTGATACTTTATAGTGATATTGAGTCATAATACTTAATCTTCCGTATTCCTTATTATTAGGTTGCGCTATAATTCGCTGACCTACTTCTTTTTGTAACATAAAATGCATATCAAAAATAATATCAGTATATTTAAATAAATATATGATTAGTTTTGTAGCGATATTATATGGTAAATTTCCTATTAATCGAATTTTTTGATTAGAGTTTGGAGAAATAAGATGAAAAAAATTTACTTTCATGACATTTGTATTTAAAATTTTTAATTTTTTAGTTTTAAAAATTTTTAAAAGTTTTTTAGTTAAAAGAGAATCGAGTTCTATTACTGTTAAAAAATCAACAAACTTTAGTATTGGCTTAGTTAAAGCTCCTAAGCCTGGCCCAATTTCTACTATAACTTGATTTTGATGAGGTTGAAATATATCAATAATGGAATCAATTATATGTTGATCTTTTAAAAAATTTTGTCCCCATTTTTTTTTAATTATATGTTGTTTGTATTGTATTTTTTGCATAATTACTAGAGTTTTTTATCATATTAATAGCGGTATTGATAGCGATATTTATACTATTAGCATTCGCAATACCTAAACCAGCTAATTTTAAGGCACTACCATGATCAACAGAAGTTCTAATAAAAGGTAATCCAAATGTAATATTGACAGATTTTCCAGGTCTAGAAAATTTTAGTACAGGTAATCCTTGATCATGGTACATAGCTAAGATCACGTCTGCATGACGTAAGTATTGTGTTTGAAAAATAGTATCTGCAGATAAAGGTCCGGTAATATCACAATTAATATTTGATTTTTTTAAATTATTTAAAGCAGGTATAATAATATCAATTTCTTCTGACCCAATGAATCCTGATTCTCCAGAATGTGGATTTAAACCACATACATAAATTTTAGGGCGTAAAATATTAAAATATTTTTGTAATCCTGTTACAAGAACACTGATGGTATTATGAATAGATTGTTGAGTAATAGATTTTGATACAGAAGAGATAGGAATATGTGTAGTTAATAATGCTACTTTTAATGTATCATTGCTTAACATCATTACAGGTGGTGTATTTATATCACTAATTTTAGCAAAAAATTCAGTATGTCCATAAAACGGTATTCCTCCTTTGTTTAGAATAGCTTTATTTATTGGACCAGTGACTATAGCTGAGAATTCTCCATTTATGCAACCTTTGGTAGCTCTATTTAAGGTATTAATCACATAATGATTATTAGCTATATTTAATCTTCCTGGAATAACGGAACTAAATAATGATACGTTTAATATAGATGATTCTCCGGGTTTGAATGGAAATATTTTTTTATCAACATGGTATGGCCATAATTTTAATGGCAGATTGATTCTTTTTGCTCTATCTAGTAATAAATTAGCATCTGCACATATAATTAATTCCACAGGCCACTTTTTTTGAATAGCCATAACAACTATATCTGGCCCGATACCAGATGGTTCTCCTGGAGTGATGATAATTCTATGGTGTTTTTTGTTGTAAATAGTCATTTTTATTAAGAATTTTGATGTATGATTCAGATTTTAATTCGTAAATCCAGTTATTTAAGTTTTCATTAAATTTTTGGCTTAATAAATATAAATAAGCACGTTCTCGTATTATTTCAGAATAGTTTAATTTTTCAATATCTATTAATTTAATTATACCCCATGTATCAAAAATATACATAGGATCACTAATTTGATTTTTCTTTAGAGAAAGCAAGGATTTTTGTATTGATAAATTAAAGTTGTTTAAATCTATCCATTTTTCTAAAACACCGTAATTTTCAGAGTAAAAATCTTTTGATTTTTCTTTAATTACTAGATCAAATGTAATATTTCGGTTTTTAAGTTCTTCTTTAATATTAAGTAATTGTTTTTTTACATCTTGTATGTCAGATATATTTTTGGATAAAATACTATTTATTTTTACTCTAATGATTGGAAAAATAGTTTTTTCAGAACGTATATCTTGAATTTCCAAGATATGAATACCATCATGTGAATGAATTGGCCCAATAATGTCACCTGCTTTAACTATTTGTAAATATTGATCGAAAATCATTGGGATATCTTTCCACGAAATCCATGATGATTTATTTACTGTAATTCTTGGGAAAATACTGTTATTGTAATATGTATGTATTAAATTTTGAGTATTTTTTTTAGATTTTATCGTGTGTATTAATAATTTTGATAAATTATTTGAAATATTAATTTGATCTAATGATGGATGTATAGGTAATTCAATAATAGTGTGTATTAGTTTAAATTTTTTATTAATATCAATGAAGTTTGAGTGTTGAATTATTTTATTTATTTCATATGAAGAAATATTAATACGTTGGTATATAGTTTGATTACATATAAGTTTATTGAGTATTTCTTGACGTATTTCTGAGCAATATTGTTTATAATTTAATCCATATTTGTTTAGTTTTAAAAGAAATTGATGGGTTGTCATGTTTCTAGAAGAAGCTATATGATCAATTATATTATCAATTTGATTATAGTCTATATTAATATTTTTTTTATTTGCTATTTGAGTAATTAGATTATCTATAATTAATTGGTTTAATGCAGTATGGTATAGATTTTTATCTTGAATAAGATAATGTGTAAAATTGGACGGATTTAATTTGATGATATTAATTTTATTTAAAACATCACTGTGCAGAATGATATTATTATTAACTAAAGCTACAATTTTATCTGTAATTTGTTCAGTACAATACGTTGTATTTGTTTGCAATAAAAATAAAATTAAAAATAATAATTGCATGTATTTCATTATATATACAAATAATTATGGATTAATGTTGTAATAATATGTTTTGCACTACATATTATTAATATAGGGTATCATACTAGATTGTAAAAGTTTATAGGGATTTAGATAAAATTTAGATTTTGAATTATTTATTTTAAAGTAAAATTGTATTTTTTTGTCATATAGTCCAGTATTTAATGCATTATTCCAGTTAATAATTTTTTGTTCAAAAAATATGGTAAAAATCCAGCAAGGATTAAATCGTTGTATTCCTATAGCTTGATTAATAACATGATTATATTTTGTATTGTAATATTGCGAATAACTTATTGTCCAATTTTTTAATAATGGACAAAAAATAATAGCTCCTAATTGAGAAATTGTTTGGTGATATATTGACGAATTAGGATGAGTTAAGTGTTTTTTTAGATATTTTGAATTAATATATTTATAATTTATTTGAAATATATGTTTATTTTTTTTGTTATGTTCTAATATAATGTTACCAAAATAAAATTCATTAATAGGGATATAGTATTGTATTTCGGAATGTATATTCCAGTAATTGTTTATATTCCAATGTCCCATTCCGGAAATTAATAAAAATTTTTGAATAAATTGATGAAAATAACATTTATAGATATTGTTGTAATGTGTACAAAAGTTGTGTTGTTTTATGCTTAAAATATTACCTATAGATAGGTAAAATAATTCATTATGTTTTTCAAGGCATCGAGCGGTTATGCTACTTGTAATTTGATTAGAAGGTTCTATTCGATCTAGTCCACTATATATAGAATTATAAAATAAATTATTATAAGTTGTATGAATCATTTTAGTATCATATATTCCAATATTTCTTTGGAAATGATAAGGAACATATAAATATTGAAATTTTGGTTCTAAAAAGTATTTATATTGTTTAGAGGTGTTTGTTTTTTTTTGAAAAATCATATTTCCTTGTATTTTAAATTGAGGAATAATTCGATTTATATTTTTTTGTAAATAATTTATTTTATCTTGTTGTGAATTATAATAATTGATATTATTTTGTTGATAATGTGTAATTTTAAGTTTTGCTTCTCCGTTTAATTTGCCCCAGAAGTTGTTTATTATAAAATTTACTGTTGGTTCTGTGTGCATTCTTATTGATGTAGGATAAATATAATGGGATGGGATAAATTGTGAAAATTGATTAAATATTTGAAAGTAAAGTAATTTTTTGTAGAGATTAGAGTATATATATAATTCTAATTGTGGAGATGCTTTATAAATTGGGTACTTTTTTTGGTGTATTTTGTTGACATAAAAGTTATCGTTTTTCAGATAAAATAGGTTTATTTTATAGTGTTTATTGTTGTAATAACAAAGAATTTTCTGATTTATAATATTGTTGTCAGGTAATTTAGTATTTATTTTTGTGGTTTTCTTATTTAAAGAAAAATCAGAATTGTTGTTTATTATGTAATCAATATCGCAATGCCATTTGTTACATATAAATCCATTATGTTTCCAGTATAATTTATAGAATATATTAGAACAGGAAACATAAGAAGGGTATGTTGAATTATTTTTTATAATATTTGCAATAATGAACCCAAATCCTGGTTTTAATGAATAATGTATTTTAGTTTTTAATTTAATTTTTGAATTAGATATAAAACATGGAGAAATAACTCCAGAATAATATTTTGAAAAAATCAAAGGGTATGGTATTTCTAATATTATTCCATGTTTTGCACTGTATTTGATATTAGGAACATAAGACTCTACAATTTCTTTTTTGTCCAAAGAAAAAGATAAATACGGACTATAAAATATCGGAATTTTTTTTATTGTACAGCGTGCATCCCAAATATCAATGTTATTTTTATGATGATCATAAACTATTTTTGAACCTATTATATTCCAGGTATCTTTATTAGAAGAACATGTAGTAAATTTTCCTTGACTTAAAATGGTATAGCGATAGTGTTCATTTTGAATAATACATGCTGCTTTTCCTCGAATATTCGATTTAAATATATAATACTCACTGTTGTAAAATTTTATTTTTTTGTTATTTAAATTAAATTGAGCAGAAGATCCTTTTAATTGAATATAATTATTTTGAAAACATACATTATTTTCAGCATATAGTATTGGTTTGTATAATTTACAATTATTGTGATAATAAAAAATTGTTAATTTATCAGATTTAATAGTATCATTATTTTGTTTAATATTGATATTACCGAAAAATTGAATTTTTTTAGGATAATCAATTTCTATTTTATCGGAATGAATATGTATTGTTGTATATAAATGTGTTTTAGTATTGAAATTGTTATTTTGTAAAATTTGTGATGTATTTAAATAATATAGATTATTTTGAGAATTGTGAGTTAGTGATGCTTGCGTATAGAGTGCTAAATAAATTAAACTGATAAATTGTATTGTACGGTATAATTTTAGTATCATTAATTTATTGTTAAGTTATACATAATATAAAAATACTAATTTGTATAAGTTTACTTATAAATATAAACATAATATGTTATTTATTATAATATTATTTAATATATTAATATTTTTAATAAATTATGTTTATATGAATATAATAGGGTGGTTTATAAAGTATAAATATTTTTGAGTTTATAGTATAAATAACATTATCATTTGAGTCTTTATTTAAAGAAATTAGGTTGATTATCTTCATATTTTTTAATTGTTGAGTGATATTTTAAAGTTAGATTAATTTTGTCTAAATCGTTAATCATAAAATTTTTATGAAAATCACTTATTTGAAATGAATATTTTTTATTTTTAGTCAATATTGTTTTAGTGTATAAATTGACAGTTACACTCATTACTTCATTAGTGTATGTTTCTATTTCTTTAAATAAAAAATTTACTTCTAGTTCTGGTAATATTGCAAGTAGTAATCGATTATTAAAACTATTTTTGTAAAAAATGTCTGCAAAACTTGGCGCTATAATTACTCGAAATCCATAATCAACAAGAGCCCATACTGCATGTTCTCGAGAGGAACCACATCCAAAATTTTTTTGAGTTAATAAAATGCTAGCGTTTTTATAATTTGAATTATTCAGTATGAAATTATAATTAAGAGTTTTAGTTGTGTTTCCTAAAAAACGCCAATTAAAAAATAAATATTTTCCAAAATTATCTCTGGTAGTTTTTTGTAAGAATTGCTTGGGAATAATACAATCAGTGTCAATATTAGCAATATCTAAAGGCAATATAATTCCTGTATGTTTATTAAATGGTGTAGTGATGTTCATATTTTTTCTCAGCAGTTTGTGTTAATTGATAAAATATGTGCGAATATCAACAAAATGCCCAGCAATGGCAGCAGCTGCTGCCATTGCTGGGCTTACTAAATGAGTTAATCCTCCTCTTCCTTGTCTTCCTTCAAAATTTCTATTACTTGTGGAAGCACATCGTTCTCCTTTGCTTAATCTATCATCGTTCATAGCTAAACACATTGAACAACCAGGTAAACGCCATTCGAATCCTGCCTTTAAAAATATAGAATCTAATCCCTCTTTTTCTGCTTGTTTTTTGACTAATTTAGATCCAGGAACTACTATCGCTTGAATATGATCAGAAATCTTATAACCTTTAATAATGTTAGCAGCAGATCGTAAATCTTCAATTCTTGAATTAGTACATGATCCTATAAATACTTTATTTATTGGAATATCTGTTAAATAAGTATCAGGTTTTAATTTCATGTAGTATAGTGCTTGTTCTGCAGATTGCCGCTCTATAGGATTATTAAAAGATTCTAATTTTGGTATAGGTTGATCAATAGAAATTACTTGACTAGGATTAGTTCCCCAAGTTATTTGAGGTTTAATATAGGATACATCAAAGTTAAATATTTTATCAAAATAAGCATCGTCATCTGAGTATAAAGTGTTCCAATATATGAGAGCTTGTTCCCAATTCTTGTTAGTAGGGGAAAATTTTCTGTTTTTTAGATAATTATAAGTAATTGAATCTGGAGCTATTAAAGCAGAAACAGCTCCCATTTCAACAGACATGTTACATAAAGTCATTCTTTCTTCCATACTTAATTTTTTAATAATGTCTCCAGAAAATTCTACTATATGATTAAATGCTCCTCCATTTCCTACTTGTCCAATGATAAATAAAATAAGATCTTTTGCTGTAATTTTATGAGGCATTATTCCAAATAAATTAATTTTCATAGATTTATGTCTAGGTTGACGTAAAGTTTGCGTTGCTAACACATGTTCTATTTCTGATGTTCCAATACCAAAAGATAAAGCTCCGAAAGCTCCATGAGTTGAAGTATGTGAATCTCCACATGCAATTGTCATTCCGGGTAACACAATACCTTGTTCTGGAGCTAAAACATGAATAATTCCTTGATTAGGATGATTTAGATCGAATAATTTAATTTCAAAATCTTTACAATTTTTAGTTAATTGGTTTAGTTGAATTCGAGCTGTTTTTTTAATTAAATTAAAATCTTTTAAGATAGTAGGAACATTATGATCCATAGTAGCAAAAGTTTTATTAGGTTTTCTAACTTTACGGTTCTTAATTCTAATAGATTCAAAAGCTTGAGGAGATGTGACTTCATGCAACAAATGACGATCAATATATAATATAGGTACATCATTTTTATCTTCGTGTACTATGTGTGTATTATATATTTTTTGATACAGTGAATGCCCCATAATAATACCTCTTATTTATTTTGTATTTTATATATTAATGAAGTTATAATATCACCCATTTCATTAGTGCCTACTATTACGTTTTCTTGATTATTTTCTGTAGATATATCTGGAGTACGATATCCTAATGTTAATGCAGAATATACTGCTTGTTCAATAATTTTAGCGATATGATCTAACTGTAAACTATATCTAAATAATAAAGCAGTAGAAAGAATTTGAGCTATAGGATTAGCTAAGTTTTTTCCAGCAATATCTGGTGCAGATCCTCCGGCTGGTTCATATAATCCAAAATTATTTTCATTAAGACTAGCAGAGGGTAGCATTCCTATTGATCCACTAATCATAGCACATTCATCTGATAAAATATCTCCAAATAAATTTGGGCATAAAATGACATCAAATCCAGATGGATTTCGAATTAATTGCATAGCAGCATTATCTACGTATAAATGTTGTAATTGAACATTTGGATAATAATGTGTGGCTAATTTTGATACTGTTTCTCTCCATAAAACAGAGGTGTTCAATACATTAGCTTTATCTACAGAGGTAACATGTTTTCGTCTTGTTTGAGCCAATTTAAATGCAAAATGAGCAATACGTTCAATTTCGAATCGGTGATATATAGCAGTATCAAATGCATGTTCTTTTAATTCTGTTCCAGATCGTCCTCGAGATTGGCTAAAATAAATACCTCCTGTTAATTCTCGAACACATGCAATATCCAATCCATTAGAAATAATTTTTGATTTTATGGGAGATAAATTTATTAATTTATTAGGTAAATATACAGGTCTTAAGTTAACAAATAAATTAAAATATTTTCTTAAGGTTAACAATGCTCCATATTCCGGTCTTTCAATTCCTTGCAGATGATCCCATTGAGGTCCTCCAACCGCTCCGAATAATATTGCGTCCGATTGTTCACAACATTTTATGGTATTGTCGGAAAGGGGAGTGCCTTCTGAATTAATTGCATTTCCACCTATTTTGTACTCTGTAGTAGTAATATTAATTTTAAAATTGTTTTTTACTGTATTTATTACTTTAAGAGCTTGCTTTATAATCTCTGGTCCTATACCATCACCTGGTAATATTGCAATTCGGTAGTTATCTTTCATAAATATTTTTACATTGTTTAAAGTATTAGTTATTATTCATTATGTTGTTTATCATATACACGGTTTTTTATAATTTGTTTTGTACGCCAAATATTATTTAAAGCTTGAATTATAGCTGTAATTGATGCATCAATAATGTCCACAGATAATCCTATACCATGAAAATTTCGATTTTTATATGATATTACAACATTGACTTGCCCTAAGGCATCACGATCGTAACCTTTAGAACGAAGTGTATATTTTTCTAAACTTATAGGTAATTTTGTGATATTTATTAATGCTTCATAGATTGCACTAATTGGTCCAGTTCCTATTGTTGAACAGGAATATATGTATTTTTGATTGCCACAATATAATTCAATACAGGCTTCGGATACTCCAGATGAATCAGTACGAATATTAAAGGATTTTATTTTAAAATATTCTATTTGATCATGGGAATTATCTGTAAAAGCCAATGCTTCTAAATCATAATCAAATACTCTTCCTTTTTGATCAGCTAATTTTAGAAAAACATTATATAATTTATCCATGTTATAATCTTTATCTTGATAACCCATTTTTTTCATATGGTATTTTACTGCTGCTCTTCCAGATCTAGATGTTAAGTTTAATTGCATTTTTTTTAATCCGATACTTTCAGGAGTCATAATCTCGTAATTTTCTCTATTTTTTAAGATTCCGTCTTGATGAATACCTGAAGAATGAGAAAATGCGTTGGATCCAATTATTGCTTTATTTGATGGGATGGGTATATTACATAATTGACTGACTGTTTTGCATGTATTATAAATTTCTTCATGATGTATATTAGTATACGCATGTAGGATATCTGCACGTATCTTGATAGCCATAATTACTTCTTCTAAGGCGGCATTTCCTGCTCGTTCTCCAATACCATTCATGGTTCCTTCAACTTGTCGGGCTCCAGCTTGTATAGCAACAATAGAATTTCCAACTGCCATTCCTAAATCATTATGACAATGAACAGAGATTATGGCTTTATCAATAGTAGGCACTTTGTTGTGTAAAGAAGTAATAATTGTTCCAAATTGATATGGAGTAGTATATCCGACAGTATCTGGGATATTAATCGTTTTAGCTCCAGCTTGTATAGCAATTTCAACTATACGGCATAAGTTATCTATTGAAGTACGTCCTGCATCTTCAAAAGAAAATTCAATATCATCAGTATATTTTCTTGCATATTGTATTGAATGAATAGTCATTTCTATAATTTGATTAAAATTTTTTCTTAATTTAGATGTAATATGTATGTTAGATGTTGGTAAAAATATATGTATTCTAAAATTTTGTGCGATTTTTAAAGCTTCAGCTGCTATGTCAATATCTTTTTCCACGCATCTTGCTAAACCACATATTGTACTATCTTTTATTTGTTGTGCTATTGTTCGTACTGATTTAAAGTCTCCTGGAGAAGATATTGGAAATCCAACTTCTATTATATCTATTCCTAATTTTTCTAATGCAAAAGCGATTTGAAGTTTTTCATTAACTTTCAAACTAGTTTGTAAAGATTGTTCCCCATCACGTAAAGTTGTGTCAAAAATAATTACTTGTTTCTTCATAGGATTAAAATATTCATTTTTGATGAAATGTTGAGAAACAGGTTAAATACCTATTAATACAATAGTGTTAATTTTTAATATTAAGGTATTTGATATCTGTATAATAATAAATTATTACATTAAACTTAATTAAATCTAATTAAATATAATTTGTCAACTATAAATCATATAAAATACTATTATTCTAATAATAACAAGTATATTATAGTGTGTTATGATGAAATGCAAAGTATATATTGAATATGTTTGATAAATAAAATAATCTTATTATATGGGAAATAGGCTTGTATATTGTCATAATATAACTATTTATTATTGTCAATTTAAATTAAATTTTTTTGTATTAATTGTTTTGAATTTCTATTGAGGAAATAGTAATAATAGTGTACTAGATATATAATACAAATATAAATTGTTGTGTGTATATTAAATAAAATTATATTTAAACCTTAAATACAGGATGGTTTGATTATTTTTATGAATCATAAAAGTGTATTATTATATGAAGCAGTAGAAGCTCTAAATATTGATCCTTCTGGAATTTATATAGATGGAACATTTGGAACAGGAGGTCATTCAAGATTGATTTTATCTAAATTGTCGAAATTAGGTCGATTGATAGCATTAGATAGAGATCAGTTATCTGTTAAAATTGGAAAAACAATTGCTAAACATGATCGTAGATTTTCTATTATTCATACTTCATTTTCTAAAATATCGGATTATATTTATGATATGAACCTTATAGGTTCTATTAATGGCATTTTATTAGATTTAGGAGTATGTTCAACTCAGTTATTTGATGCTAATCGTGGTTTTTCATTTATTCAAGATGGTCCATTAGATATGCGTATGGATGTTACTATGGGAAAAACTGCAGCTCAATGGATAGCTGTATCGTCTCGAGAAAGTATTGAATGGGTTTTAAGAAATTTTGGGGAAGAAAGATTTTTTAAAAAGATTACGCAATCTATTCTGTTGCATAGAAAAACTCGACCTATTACTAGAACGAGTGAATTGTCAAAAATTATTAGTGATGTGGTTGTATTAAATCGTACAAAAAAATATAGTTGGAATAAGCATCCTGCAACTCGTAGTTTTTTAGCAATTCGTATGTATATTAATGATGAATTAAAAGAGATAATAAGTATATTAAAAGACGTGTATAATTTATTATCCAATAAGGGTAGATTAGTAGTTATTAGTTTTAATTCTTTAGAGGATCGTTTAGTAAAAAATTTTATTTGTAAGCATAGTTGTATTGCTTTAGAACTTCCTAAATTAGCTTTGACTGAAACCCAAATAATTAATATTTATTCAAATAAATATCAATTTAAAAATATGGGAAAGATAATACCAACTAAACAAGAAATTAAAGCAAACGTACAAGCTCGTTCTGCAATTTTACGTTATGCTGAAAAAATAGATACTTATATGTATACACATGAGCAATCAAAAACGATTTAATCTTATCAGAATTATTTACACTGATTTATGTATTTATGGAAAATTACAATTAATTTTATTATTATTAATTGTAATGTCTGCTGTTGCAGTTATTTTGATAACCTACCAAACTAGATGTATGATTATAAAGCGTGAACAATTATTTTTAGAAAAAAATGTATTAGATTTAGAGTGGAATAATTTAATATTTAATAAAAAAAAATTATCTGATCATATGCGGATTGAATATATTGCTGTTAATAATTTACAAATGCGTTATACAAATCCTATCTTAGATAAGCTTGATATAAAATAAATAAGTAAAGAGTGACACATGTGTGTAAAATTTTTTTATTATGGATAAATAAATATAGAACAATATAGTAGTAATTGATAATATCTCAATTATTAATTATAAGACTAGATATGAATTTTATGGGTTTTTTTATCAAAAAACGTTTATATATATTATATATTAGTATTTTTTTAATGTTTTTTATTTTAAGTTTAAGATTAATTTATTTACAAATTGTATCTGCAAATTATTTGATTCATGAGGGTAATAAACGTTCATTAAGAATAAAAAGTATTTCAGAAGCTAGGGGAATTATTACTGATAGAATGGGTCGATTATTAGCAATTAATATTCCTACTACTTCTATTTGGATTGATCCTCAAGTGGTCAATCAATATAAAGAAATTGATGCTAATATTGCAAAGTGGACAGCATTATCTGGTCTTTTAAATTTTCCTTTAAAAAAATTGCTGTGTTTTGTACAAAATCATAGTTCAGAACGTTTTTTGTATTTATCACGACAGGTAGATTCCACTACAGCGCAACAGATAAATCAATTGAAAATACCCGGAATATATGTACAACAAGAATTAAAACGGTATTATCCTGTTGGTTCTGCAGCAGCTCATCTTGTTGGAATAACTAATATAGATAATCAAGGCATTGAAGGAGTAGAAAAAAGTTTTAATGATCGGTTATCTGGATTGCCTAGAACACGATTAGTTTATCAAGATCGATTAGGAAGAATAGTAGAAGATATTAATTTATTGAATCAAGGAAAACATTCTAAAAATGTTATGTTAACTATTGATGAACGTTTGCAGTATTTAGCATTTAAGGAGTTAAATGATGCTGTTAATTTTCATAAAGCAGAATCTGGTAGCGCAGTATTAATAGACATTAATACTGGTGAGGTTTTAGCTATGGTAAATAGTCCATCATATGATCCTAATAATTTTTCGACTATAGAAAAAGCGATGATGAGAAATAGAGCCATTACTGATATTTTTGAACCAGGGTCAACAGTAAAACCTATTGTAGTAATGACAGCACTGAAAAATAATATTATAAATAAAGATAGTATAATTAATACGTTGCCTTACATGATTAATGGTCATCAGGTAAAAGATGTATCATACAATAGTATGTTAACTATTAGTGAAATTTTAAAAAAATCTAGTAATGTTGGTATCTCTAAATTAGCGTTGGCTATGCCTGTATCTACTTTGATTGATGCATATTTGAATTTTGGTATAGGACAACTAACAAATGTTGGATTAGTAGGAGAAAGTAGGGGGAAAATATATTCATCTGATCGATATGATTCTATTATAGAACATGCTGCTCTTTCATATGGGTATGGATTAATGATAACTCCATTACAATTAGCTAGGATTTACGCTATTATTGGGGGGTTGAGTTTATCTCATCAACTTTCTATTATTAAGATAAATCAATCTGTTGTTCCTGTAATATCTTCTGAAAATCGAGTATTTTCAAGATCGTTGATGCGTACTGTCATAGATATGATGGAAGTTACGACTGTATCAAATAGTGGTTGTTATCAAGCTGCAATTGAAGGATATCGAGTTGCAGTTAAAACAGGAACTATTAAAAAAGTTGGATCTCAAGGAAAATATATTAATAGATATATTGCGTGCACAGCTGGAATAGCGCCATCTAGTAATCCAAGATTTGCATTGGTAGTAGTAATTAATGATCCAAAAAATGGAGTTTATTATGGAGGAGTGGTATCTGCTCCAGTATTTAAATCAATTATGAGTAATGCATTAAGGTTAATGAATATAAGTCCAGATTTTTTGAAGTGATATAATATTATATAGGATGAAGTATTTGAATAATTATTGTATGCTTCCTATGCATGAGTTGCGTGAGCTTCTTATGCCATGGGGTTTTAATGAGTTAATTCCATATCCACTAATTTTAACAGAGTTAAAATTAGATAGTAGGAGCGTTACTTTTGGAGATTTATTTATAGCAGTAAAGGGGTATAAAACTGATGGAAGATTATATATTCATCATGCTCTTGAAAAAGGAGCAGTTGCTGTTTTATTGGAGTCTAATACTAATTTTGTAATATACGATATTATTTGTAATATTAATACACTTATACCTATTATTCATTTTCATAAGTTACGTAAATATATATCTAGTATAGCAGGAAGGTTTTATGGTTATCCATCGAGACATTTAGATTTGATTGGAGTGACAGGAACTAATGGCAAAACTACTATTAGTCATTTATTAGTTAATTGGATAGAACTATTAGGAGAGAAAAGTGCTGTAATGGGTACTTTAGGGAATGGTATGTTAAGTAATATAAATGCTTCTAATTATACTACGTCTTCTGCTATTGATGTTCAAAAAATGTTAAGTCAATTTATTAAAAATGGAATTAAATTTGTTGCGATGGAAATATCATCGCACGGATTAGTTCAATATCGTGTAGATGCACTAAATTTTGATGTGGCAATATTCTCAAATTTAACATCTGATCATTTAGATTATCATGGGGATATTTATAAATATGAAATGGCTAAATGGAGATTGTTTAATGATTTATATGTTGATCATTATGTAATTAATGCTGATGATTGTGTTGGATATAAATGGTTATTGCATTTGCCTGATTCAGTAGCAGTAACAGTTCAAAATAATTTGCCTAAATTTTGGAAGGGAAAATGGATAAAATTAATTAAAGCAAATTATCATTATCATGGATCTGATATTATTTTTGATTCTAGTTGGGGAACAGGGGAGATTCATACTCAATTATTAGGAGAGTTTAATGTTAGTAATTTATTGCTAGCTTTAGGGGCTTTATTAATTTTAGAGTATCCTTTAATAGAATTATTAAAATTATCATCTAGATTAAAACCTATATGCGGACGATTAGAGAAATTTCAATTGTATAATAGACCTACGATTATAATTGATTATGCTCATACTCCAGATGCCTTAGAAAAGGTTTTAATATTTTTAAGTACATTGTTATATAAGAACGGGAAATTATGGTGTATTTTTGGTTGTGGTGGTGATAGGGACAAAATAAAACGTTCAAAAATGGGGGAACTGGCAGAGCGATATTCTGATCACGTAATTATAACTAATGATAACCCACGTACTGAAAATGCTCAATTAATTATAAATGATATTATTATGAAAATAAAATATTCTAAAAAAATAAGAATTATTCAAGATCGTATTCAAGCGATAAAAACTGTTATTTATCAAGCTAATTTAAAAGATTTAATATTAATTGCTGGAAAAGGACATGAAAGATATCAAATTATAGGTGATAATTACATAAAATATTCTGATCAAGATGTCGTGATAAATGCTTTGATGAATTATTATACTTTATGATAAATATAAATATGTGATTATGATTCCATTAAAACTTTATGAAATAGCATCTATTGTAAATGCTAAAATTATTGGTATGAATGTTATAATTAATGCGATTAGTATTCATTCTGGTTTAATTGAAAAACAATGTATGTTTATAGCATTAGTAGGTAAGCGTTATGATGGACATAATTTTGCAAACCAGGCGGTTATTTCTGGAGCGAAAGCATTATTGGTAAATCGTTATTTATTATTGCATATACCTCAGTTAATAGTTCATGATACTCATGATGCTTTGTTAAAAATAGCTGAATGGATGCGTCATCAAGTATCTTCAAAAATTATTGCTATTACTGGATCAAGCGGAAAGACTTCAGTGAAAGAAATGACTGCATCTATATTAAGAAATTGTGGAAAAGTAATAGCAACTCAAAAAAATTATAACAATTTTATAGGAGTATCTATAACATTATTAAGATTAACATATAAAGTTAAATTTGCAATTATTGAATTAGGATCTAATAAGTGTGGAGAATTAAAAAAATTAGGAAAAGCTATTTGTGCTGACGTAGCTTTAGTGAATAATATTTTTTCATCTCATTTATCAGGATTTGATTCATTGGATGTAATAAAACAGGAGAAAGGAGAAATTTTTTCTGGTGCATCAAGTAATGATGCTCAAGCTGTCATAAATTTAGATAATAATGCTATTTTAATATGGCGTTTAGCACTATTGAATTTTAAAAAAATATGGAATTTTTCTTTACACAAAAACACAGGTGTTGATTTTTTTGCAAGTCATATTATTTTATATACATATGGAATTCAGTTTGTTTTGCATAGTCCATGTGGATCTTCTCCTGTGTTCTTACCCCTATTAGGTATACATAATGTATCTAATGCTTTAGCTGCTAGTGCACTTGCTTTTTCTGTAGGAGCTAATTTGTTTGATATTGTATATGGATTGCAAAAAATGCATGCTTTACCTGGTAGATTATTTCCATTTATTTTAAATAAAGGTAAATTATTATTAATAGACGATACTTATAATTCTAATATTGGATCGATGATTGCAGCAATTAATGTTTTGAATATGATGCCTGGTTATCGTATATTAGTAGCAAGTGATATGTTGGAATTAGGAGATTTAAGAAGGTCACAATATTATCATATTAGTATTGGTAAATTATTAAAAAGAAGCAATATTGATCAAATAATGACTATAGGAGCTTTTAGTTATTGTATATTAAGAGTGTTTAAGAAAGGCAGACATTTTCAAAAAAAAACTGAATTAATTTTTTATTTAAATAAAATTTTATTTCAAAATCGGCCTATTAGTATTTTAATAAAAGGTTCTAGAAAGTTTAAAATGGAACAGGTAGTAGATGCTATTAAAAGTAATTATAATGTTGTTATTAAATAATATAAAAGAAATTACGTAATGATGTATTTTTTTATATCTAGTATTGAATATTCTGTTTTTTTTAGAAGTATTGCTAGTTTATTTTTTGCTTTGTTTATTTCTTTAGGAATAGGATTTATTATTATTTCATGGTTACGTCATTGTTGTATGTTTCAAATAATTCGAGTAGAAGGTCCTGAAACTCATCAATTAAAACATAACACTCCTACAATGGGAGGTATAATCATGTTAATATCATCAATCATATCGATATTAATATGGGCTGATTTATCAAATATATATGTATGGTATGTATTATGTATATTTATCGTATATGGATTGTTAGGTTGGATTGATGATTTTTTAAAAGTAACACGACAAAATACTTTAGGGGTGAATGTTTTAAATAAATATTTTTGGCAAACATTAATTGCTTTATTATTAAGTATTACCATGTGTATTACAAAAATAGATTACATAAATACAAATTTAGAAGGATGGGCTTATTTTACAAATATTATATCTAAATTAGATATTTGGAGTGTTTTATTATCATATTTTGTAATTGTAGGTACAAGTAATTCAACTAATTTATCTGATGGATTGGATGGATTAGCAATTGTTTTGATAATATTAGCAACTATTGGATTATCTGTTATAGCATGGATTAGTAGTAGTGTATATTTTTCAGGTTATTTAAATGTGTCATATATTTTTTTAGCTCAAGAATTAGTAGTTATATGTGCTGCTATTGTAGGAACAGGACTTGGATTTTTATGGTTTAATAGTTATCCAGCACAAATATTTATGGGAGATACAGGTTCGTTATCATTTGGTGGAGCAATTGGAGTAATTACTGTATTATTACAACAAGAATATTTGTTATTAGTGATAGGTGGCATATTTGTATTAGAATCATTGTCTGTAATTATTCAAGTGAGTTGTTTTAAAATTTTTAAAAAAAGAATATTTAAAATGACTCCTATTCATCATCATTTTGAATTACAGGGATATTCAGAGCCAAAGTTAGTTGTACGATTTTGGATTATATCTTTAGTTTTAATGTTACTTGGTTTAACTATTTTTATTTTGAAATAGTATAGTTATGAATAGAAGAGATTACAGAAAATCACGAGTTGTAATTATTGGATTAGGAGTTACTGGACTGTCTTGTTTGAATTTTTTTTTAATGCGAGGAGTTTTACCTAAGGTTATCGATACTAGATTATATCCTCCTAAACTGAATAAGTTGCCTAATTTTGTTAAATTTTGTTTTGGAAGATTATGCAGTTCATGGATATTAAATGCTGATTTGATAGTAATTAGCCCTGGAGTACGATTAGATAATCCTGTATTAATGGAAGCTAAAAGAGTAGGAATAGAAATTATTGGAGATATTGAATTATTTGTTCGGGAAATAACTGTTCCAATAATCGCTATTACTGGATCAAATGGGAAAAGCACAGTTACTAGATTAGTCAATAATATGGCTAAATCTGCTGGATGGAAAGTCGGAGTTGTTGGAAATATTGGAATTCCTGCTCTCACTTTGTTAAATCAGAAATATCAGTTATATATATTAGAAATATCGAGTTTTCAATTAGATGTAACGTATAGTTTATGTGCTACAGCTGCTACTATTTTAAATGTTAGTGAAGATCACATGGATCGATATTCAGATGGATTTTTATCATATAGTCGTTCTAAAAATAGAATTTATAATAATGCTATTACTTGTGTGGTAAATTCTTTAGATCCTTTAACATATCCATCGTTATCTTGTAATTATGAGCATCTTGTAAGATTTGGGAAGAATTCAGATTCTTCAGATTACCGCATAGAATACTATAAAGGAAGTAACTGGATAGTTATATATAATAAATATATATTAAATTGTCTTGAATTAAAAATGAGTTATCATATTTATTATTATAATAATATCTTATCTGCTTTAGCTTTATCAGATAGTGTTAATATTCCTCGTATGGCATCTTTAAAATCCTTAAAGTGTTTTTTTGGATTACCGCATCGTTTTCAATTAATTTATGAAAATCATGATGTACGATGGATTAATGATTCTAAAGCTACTAATTCGGGAGCTACTAAAATAGCAATTAATACTTCTGTATCTATGTTATCAGGTAATCTTCATTTATTATTAGGAGGAGATAAAAAATTAGCTAATTTTGATGGATTAAAAGATTTAATTAAAAAATATGAAGTACACTTATATTGTTTTGGAAAAGATGGATTATTTTTGACAGAGTTTGGTTCTAGAAATGTTTTTTTAACTAAAAATATAATTGATGCAATGTATATTATTGCACGAAGAGTAAAGAGAAAAGATATAGTATTATTGTCTCCAGCATGTTCCAGTTTAGATCAGTTTTTATCATTTAAGTTTAGAGGAATTTTATTTACTTATTTAGCTCAAAGATTAGGATAATATATAGAAGTGTATATTTTAAATAAAATGATAATTTTAAAATTTTTTAGCAAGAAAATAAGATCTGTATTATAGATGACGTTATTATATGATCGGGTATTATTTGGATTGTTATTGGGAATGATTTGTATTGGTTTTATTATAGCCAGTTCTGGATCTATTCCAATAGGTATAAATATATCAGGGGATCCCTATTTTTTTATAAAACGAGCGATCATTTATTATAGTATTACTTTTATCGTATGTTTAATAATATTAGGATTACCTATAACTACTTGGAAAAGTTATAATTTTATAATGTTGTTGTGTAGTTTTGTAATGTTGATAATAGTGTTAGTTTTTAATAATACTATCAATGGAGCTTCAAGATGGATAATATGGGGATCTTTCTGTATTCAGCCTTCGGAGTTGTCAAAGTTATCTTTTATTTTTTATCTTGCTAATTATTTAGAACGTAAGTTAATAGAAGTACGTAATACTTTTTGGGGTATATGTAAACCCATTATAATAATGTTATTGTTATCATTGTTATTATTAGGACAGCCAGATTTTGGTAGTATTATAATTTTATTTATTATTACTTTGTATATGTTGTTTTTGTTTGGAGCAAAATTATGGAAACTAATGTTAATATTCATATTAAATATATTTTTAATTACTGTATCTATCGTTTTAAAACCTTATCGTATTCAACGAATTCTATCTTTTTGGGATCCTTGGCAAGATCCATTTGGTAATGGATATCAATTAACTCAGTCGTTAATGGCTTTTGGTCGAGGTGGATATTTTGGACGAGGGTTAGGAAATTCTATACAGAAATTAGAGTATCTTCCTGAGTCGCATACTGATTTTGTTTTTTCTGTTTTATCAGAAGAATTAGGATTAGTAGGGTCGATTTTAGTATTATTAGTATTGTTCGTGATAGTATTTCGAGCTATGATTATTGGTACTAGTGCATTATATTGTCATCAAAAATTTTCTAGTATTTTAGCTTATTCTATTGGAATATGGTTAGGAGTACAAACATTTATTAATGTAGGAGTGGTAAGTGGAATTTTACCTACTAAGGGTTTGACATTTCCTTTTATTAGTTATGGAGGATCTAGTTTTTTGATTACAACAGTGGCAAGTATATTATTAATTCGGATAGATTTTGAAATACGTTTAATTAAAAATCAGGCCTTTTTGAAAAGGAATGAGTATAATAAATGAATGTAAAAAAAAAATTAAAGACGGTTTTGATAATAGCAGGTGGAAGTGGAGGACATATTTTTCCAGGATTATCAGTAGCGCGTTATTTAATAAATCATGGATATAAAGTAGTTTGGTTAGGATCAAAAAATAATATTGAATCCAAATTAGTGCCAATGTATGGAATTAATATTAAATTTATTTATGCTGAAAGATGGCGTGGAAAAAAAATATATAGGAGGCTGATTAAATTACTATTTATAATTTTTTTATCGATGTATCAAGCTGTAAAAATTATAAAATATTGGAAACCTGATATTGCTTTAAGTATGGGGGGGTATGTGTCTGGTCCTAGTAGTATAGCAGTTTTATTATGTAAGATTCCATTAATTATACATGAACAAAATAGAGTTATAGGTTTAACTAATCGATTGTTATCTTTTTTTGCTAAAAAAATATTACAAGGTTTTCCTAATGTTATCAATGGTGCTGTTACATTAGGAAATCCATTACGAAGTACTATTGTCTCTATTCCTGATCCAATTATTCGATGGAAAAATCGTACTGGTCCAATTCGGGTTTTGGTGATTGGTGGAAGTAATGGAGCTTATATATTTAATAAAGTTGTACCAAAAATTTTTGAAAGATTATTTAATAAGTTAATTATATGGCATCAATCTGGTGAAAAAGATTTCAAATATGTAATAGAAGCTTATCAACAGATACAACAAAAAACTCACTATAAAATAATGCCATTTATTGATGATATAGCACAAGCATATGCATGGGCAGATATCATAATATCTAGATCTGGAGCATTAACAGTAAGCGAAATAATGTGTGTTGGATTACCTGCAATATTTGTGCCGTTTCCTTATCACAAAGACAAACAGCAATACTGGAATGCCTTACCTTTAGTACAGTCAGGATCAGCAATTATTATTGAACAAAAAAAATTTACTAGTGAATATGTTAGCAAAATTTTAGAGTCTTGGACTCGAAAGACATTACTTATTATGGCTCTAAAAGCTAAATCTTTTACAACACCTAATTCAACAAAATTAGTTGCGCAAACAATAATACAACATTTACATAAAAAAAGCTATTGAAATTTTGTTCATATGCATTTATTACCACCACTAAAAAGTAATATTTTACCTGTAATTAATCGTTATAATATTAAACGAATTCATTTTATTGGAATAGGTGGTGCTGGTATGTGTGGTATCGCCAAGATACTAATGCATCAAGGATATAAAATTACTGGGTCTGATATAAAAAAAAGTGATACAACTCAGCATTTATTAACATTAGGGATAAAAATATTTCTAGGTCACTATTCTAGTAATGTAAATAATGTAGATGTTGTTGTTATATCTAGCGCTATCCGTTGGGACAACCCTGAACTTCAAGCAGCTAAATTTGCAAAAATTCCTATTATGAGACGAGCAGAAGTATTATCTGAATTGATGAGATATAAATATGGAATAGTTATTGCTGGAACTCATGGAAAAACTACAACTACTGCTATGTTAGCTAATATTTATATTGAAGCAGGGTTAGATCCAACTTTTATAAATGGAGCAATAATAAAATCGGAAGGAGTTCAAGCTCGACTCGGATGTAGTCGTTATTTAATAGCAGAAGCAGATGAAAGTGATAAATCATTTTTGTGGTTATATCCTACAGTAGAAATAATTACTAATATTGATTTTGATCATATGGATACATATCAAAAAAAATTTAAACTTCTTAAGCAAGCATTTATTGAATTTTTAAATAATTTACCGGTTTATGGTTATGCTGTAGTATGTATTGATGATCCAGTAATTCGCAGTATATTATTATTGTCTAATATTAATAAAAAAATTATTACTTACGGGTTTAGTAAAGATGCAGATTTATGTATTTTAAATTATTATCAATATATGGGAAAAAGTGAATTTACTATTCTAACAAAAAATAATAAAAAATTACAAATAATTTTAAATATTCCAGGTTATCATAATGTATTAAATGCTACAGCTTCTATAGGCGTATCTATTGAAGAAGGTATACATGATTTAATTATTTCAAAATCTATGTTGAACTTTCAAGGAATAGATCGACGTTTTGAAATTTTAGGATATATTTCTTTAAATAAAATAAATGGTCGAATTGGTAAGTTCATGATAGTAGATGATTATGGTCATCATCCCACTGAATTACGTGCAACTATTATGACTGCTCGTTCTGGATGGCCTAATAAGAGACTAGTAATGATATTTCAGCCACATCGATTTACTCGTACGTATGAGTTGTATGATAATTTTGTTCATGTACTTTCTACTGTAGATGTATTGTTAATATTAAATATTTATTCTGCTGGAGAAGAACCTATTTTAAATATAAATAGTCAATCTTTATGCAATTCAATTAGTAAGTATGGTAAAATTAAACCAGTATTTGTGCCTAACAAATATATTTTGTTAAAAATTTTATCAAAGTTACTTCAAAATGGAGATTTGCTCTTAATCCAAGGAGCTGGTACAATAGGAAACGAGATACGCGATTTATTTCTCAAAAATCAAAAATTTTGTACATTTCAACGCAATAATAACATAAATACTGTACAGTGATAGTTTTATATTTTTTGAATATGATGCTCTTTCATTAGAGAATTTATATAAGTTAAATAAAATAGTTATTTAAATTGCATTAAATGTAATGTTAATTAAGTGCGTGTCAAAATTAAAGTATTATATTAATTTAAAATTAATGATAAGTTGGATTTTTATATCTATTTTTATACTTATCAGCATTTGGGTTGTGTATAGAATGATTTTTAGTTGGATATGTCATTATTGCTATTATCCTATATCTTATGTTGTGGTTACTGGAAATCGTTGTTTTACTACTAATGATGATATTAATTATTTAATTTTAAAGTTAGAAAAATTAGGATCATTTATAACACAAGATGTTAATGTAATTCAGAAACAAATTCAAAAGTTGCCATGGATTAAACAAGTTAGTGTTAGGAAGCAATGGCCAGATACGTTAAAAATTCATTTAATTGAGTATATTCCTATAGCATATTGGAATGATAAGTTAATTATCAGCACGACAGGTATTATATTTCATTTGCCTAAATACCAAAGTAATTATTGTAATGATGATAATAATGTTAAATCTTTGCCATTTTTATATGGTCCAAATAATAAAGAACAAGATGTACTGAATAACTATTTAATATTTAATGCAATACTTCAATCTAATAAATTTGAGATAGCGTCATTAAAGATGGATATATATTATTCTTGGCAGTTAAAATTGAAGAATAATATCGAATTAAAATTAGGTAGAAATAATCCAATTGAGCGATTATGTTTTTTTATAAAAATTTATCCTATTTTATTACAAGAAATTAATAAAAAAGATATATGTATTGATTATATTGATTTGCGTTATTATTCTGGTTTTGCTGTAAAATGGATAGATAATTCGAGTACACCTATGCTTTGTGATAAGAAGTGATACATATAAATAAGGTAATTGCAAGAATGATAAAATCTTTGGATAATAAAAAGCTTTTAGTAGGATTAGAAATTGGAACAGATAAAGTTGCTACATTAATAGGAGAAGTTTTGCCAGATGAGATAATAAATATTATTGGTTTAGGTTGTTGTTCCTCACAAGGCATGGATAAAGGAGGAGTAAATAACTTAGAATCGGTAATAAAATGTGTAGAATATTCCATTAATCAAGCGGAGTTAATGGCAGGGTGTCAAATTGCATCTGTTTATTTATCTTTATCTGGAAAACATATTAGTTGTAAAAATGAAATAGGTATGGTTCCTATTTTAGCAGAAGAGGTTACTCAATTGGATGTAGATAATGTAGTACATATAGCTAAATCAGTAAAAATTCGTGATGAACATCGGATATTACATGTTATTCCTCAAGATTATTCCATTGATTATCAAGAAGGCATAAAAAATCCAGTTGGTTTATCTGGGGTAAGAATGCAAGCAAAAGTTCATTTAATTACTTGTCATAATGATATGGCTAAAAATATTGTAAAAGCAGTGGAAAAATGTGGGTTGCGAGTAGATCAACTAATATTTTCTGGATTAGCTTCAAGTTATGCAGTATTGACTCAGGATGAACGTGAATTAGGAGTGTGTGTTGTAGATTTGGGAGGTGGTACAATGGATATTGCAATATATATTGATGGATCTTTACGTCATATTAAGGTTATTCCGTATGCTGGAAATGTAGTAACAAGTGATATTGCTTATGCATTTGGAACGCCATTGTCTGATGCAGAAACTATAAAGGTACGTTATGGATGTGCTTTAGAATCTTTAGTAAATAAAAATGAAAATATAGAAGTACCAAGTGTTGGAGGTAGACCATCAAGAGTTTTACAACGTCATATGTTAGCAGAGATCATTGAACCTAGGTATATTGAATTAATGAAGTTAGTAAATAAAGAGATTTTGCAAGTACAATCACAACTAAAACAGCTTAGTATTAAGCATCATCTTGCAGCAGGTATTGTATTAACTGGAGGAGCGTCTTTGATGGAAGGTGTAGTAGCATGTGCACAAAAAGTGTTTAATATGCAAGTTAGAGTTGCATCTTCTATAAATATTAGTGGATCAATAGACGGAATAAGTGGACCGAGATATTCTACTGTTATAGGATTATTACATTATGGGAAAGAATCTCATTTAAATAATAATCTGAATATAGATAAAAGAATAAAAATTAAAAATTGGGTAAAAAAAATAAGTAATTGGTTAAAAAGAGAATTTTAATATTTATTGAATTGGTATATAAAATATAAGAGAAGTATGTGGTTTAATTATTTAAATTAATTAAGGGATAAATGGTAATCCGGAGAAAATTATGTTTGAACCAATGGAATTAACTAGTGATGCTGTAATTAAAGTAGTTGGTATTGGAGGTGGAGGTAGTAACGCAGTGGATCATATGTTGAGAGAACGTATTGAAGGTGTTGATTTTTTTGCAGTTAATACTGATGCGCAAGCATTAAGAAAAATGATAGTAGGACAAACTATTCAAATTGGCAGTTCTATCACCAAAGGGTTAGGAGCTGGAGCTAATCCAGAAATTGGTAGAAATTCTGCAGAAGAAGATCGAGATGTTTTAAAGGCTACTATAGAAGGGGCTGATATGGTATTTATTGCTGCAGGTATGGGTGGAGGAACTGGAACAGGGGCTGCTCCTGTAGTAGCAGAAGTAGCTAAAGATTTAGGGATTTTAACTGTAGCTGTAGTAACAAAACCCTTTAGTTTTGAAGGAAAAAAAAGAATGATGTTTGCAGAACAAGGAATTTCTGAATTATCAAAATATGTAGATTCATTAATTACAATTCCAAATGATAAATTATTAAAAGTTTTAGGGCGTGGTATATCTTTGTTAGATGCATTTGGTGCAGCTAATGATGTATTAAAAGGAGCAGTGCAAGGTATTGCGGAATTAATTACTCGACCAGGATTAATGAATGTAGATTTTGCGGATGTTCGTACAGTAATGTCTGAAATGGGGTATGCTATGATGGGCGCTGGAATAGGATGTGGTGATGATAGAGCAGAAGAGGCATCTGAGTTAGCTATTGCTAGTCCATTACTAGAAGATATAGATTTATCTGGAGCTCGAGGAGTATTGGTAAATATTACTTCAGGATTGAATTTAAGATTAGATGAGTTCGAAACTGTAGGCAATACTATACGTTCGTTTGCTTCTGATAATGCAACGGTAGTAATAGGAACTTCTTTAGATCCTGATATTAATGATGAATTAAGAGTAACTGTAGTAGCCACTGGAATTGGTATTGATAAACGGGCTGAGACAATATTATCCAATAATACTCAGGAAGATATGATAAAAACAACAAAAGAACATAATTATCATAATCGTTCTTCTCAAAATACGTCTGATTTTTTTAACGGATCTAGGCATAATTTAGATATTAAAGAAACTCAAGATAATGTGATTTCCGAAAAAGAGACAAATTATTTAGATATTCCAGCTTTTTTAAGGAAATAATAAGTATAGATTATATGATTATATTTTTGTGTATAGCATGAAGATTTATTTTTTATTTAGCTTTAAAAATATTATTTGAATAAGTGATGATGAAACAACGGACATTAAAACAAATGACTCATATTACTGGAGTGGGGTTGCATACTGGTCAAACAGTTACTATTCATTTGTATCCTGCTTTAGCAGATACTGGGGTGATTTATCGTCGAGTTGACTTAAATCCACCTGTAGATTTTAACGTTAATATAAAGTCTGTGGGTAATACTATGTTATGCACATGTTTAAAAGATAAATATGGCATTCATCAAGTTTGTACTATTGAGCATTTAAATGCTGCTTTATCAGGTTTGGGTATAGATAATGTTATTGTGGAATTAGATTCTGCTGAAATACCAATTATGGATGGTAGTGCTAATCCGTTTGTATCATTATTAGTGAATGCTGGTGTACAGGAACTAAATATTTCTAAAAAATTTTTTAAATTGAAACAAATTGTAAGGGTTGAAGAACAGGATAAATGGGCTGAGCTAAAGCCTAATGATGGTTTTACATTAGATGTTACTGTTGAGTATAAATGTTCCATGATTAATCCTATACGTCAACATTATTTTTTTAATTTTTCTACTAAGTCATTTATATCTGAAATTAGTTCAGCTCGTACTTTTGGTTTTGTAAATAAAATTAAAGACTTAAAAAATCAAGGATTTATTTTAGGAGGTAATCTAAATTCTGTTATTGTTATAGACGATAATAATCAAATTTTGAATATGGAAGGGTTACGTTTTGATGATGAATTAGTAAGGCATAAAGTTCTTGATGCTATTGGGGATTTATTTGTTTGTGGATATAATATTCTTGGATCTTTTTCTGCTTTTAAATCTGGTCATACTTTGCATAATAAACTGCTTAGAACTGTTTTATCACGTCAAGAATCATGGGAAATCACTTCTCGTATTAATACAAATAATTTTAATTAAGGTATTATAAGAGGATTTAAGATTGTATAGTAAATTGTTATATATAAAATTTATTTTAATTTTATAATGAAAATAGAATAAGATTATAGTTCGCATATAATGCATGTTAATTTGTATTACATATAATGTAATTATATAGGTGGCTGTTTATTAATATTTAAGGTAGTATTTTAAATATTTTTTTAATTTACTTAATTGAATAAGTAATTAAATATTAAGTTTTATATTAAGATCAAATTATTATGGTATTTTTATTTAAGTTTTTGAGAAAATTTTTTAAAAGTAGAAATGAACGCATGTTATTGCGTATGAAAAAAATAGTAGATATGATAAATTTTTTGGAAAAAGATATAGAAAAATTAAGTGATGATCAATTATCAAATAAAACTAATGAATTTCGTGAATTTATTAAATCTGGGATTGATATAGAACAATTATTACCTCAAGCATTTGCTGTAGTGCGTGAAGCTGGTAAGAGAATTTTCAATATACGACTTTTTGATGTACAACTATTAGGAGGTATTGTGTTAAATAATCGTTGTATAGCGGAGATGCGTACTGGAGAAGGAAAAACTTTGACAGCTACCTTACCTGCATATTTAAATGCGTTAAGTGGCAAAGGAGTGCATATTGTTACAGTGAATAATTATTTAGCAAACAGAGATGCAACATATAATCGGCCTTTATTTGAGTTTTTGGGATTAAGTGTGGGGGTAAATTTACCGGGGCAATCTGCATCTTTAAAGCGTTTAGCATATAACTCAGATATTACTTATGGAACAAATAATGAATATGGATTTGATTATTTGCGGGACAATATGGTATTTTCTCTTAAAGAAAAAGTACAACGCGCATTGCATTACGCATTAATAGATGAAGTAGATTCTATTTTAATTGATGAAGCTCGTACTCCTTTAGTAATTTCTGGTCCTTCAGATAATCCATCATCATCATATTTAAAAATTAATGAGTTAGTATGTAATATCATTAAAAAAAATGAAGATATCATTTTGTCTTCTTCAAAAGAAAAATATTTCACAGTTGATGAAAAAATTAAGCAAGTTATTTTAACTGAAAAAGGATTAATTTTAATAGAAAAATTACTAATTGAATCTGGGTTAATGAAATTAGGTGAATCATTATATTCTTCTGAAAATATTATATTAATGCATCATGTTAATGCAGCGTTGCGTGCTCACACTTTATTTATATGTGAAGTAGATTATATAGTTAAAAAAGGAGAAATATTGATTATTGATGAACATACAGGACGAGTGATGCCTGGTCGTCGTTGGGCAGATGGCTTGCATCAGGCAATAGAAGCTAAGGAGTGTGTAAAAATTCAAGATGAAAATCAAACGTTAGCTTCGATTACTTTTCAAAATTATTTTCGCTTATATGAAAAATTAGCTGGGATGACTGGCACTGCATATACTGAATCTTTTGAATTTAGATCTATTTACAAATTAGATACTATTGTTATTCCTACAAATAGACCGATGATTCGTAATGATTTTCCCGATGTGATTTATATGACTGAGCATGAAAAAATCGATGCTATTATTAATGATATAAGAAGTTGCGTTAAAAGAAATCAGCCGGTTTTAGTTGGGACTATATCTATTGATAAATCTGAAATGATTTCTCATGCTTTAAAAGGATTGGGAATTTCTCATAAAGTTTTAAATGCTAAATTTCATGCAGAAGAAGCAGAAATTATAGCTCAAGCAGGATATCCTGGAGCAGTAACTATTGCTACTAATATGGCAGGTCGAGGAACTGATATTGTGTTAGGTGGAAATTGGCAGGTAGAGCATGATAAATCACGTACTAATAATAACACAATTAAATCTGATTGGGAAAATCGTCATAATTTAGTATTAAAATCTGGAGGTTTACATGTGATTGGAACTGAACGACATGAATCTCGTCGTATTGATAATCAGCTTAGAGGGAGATCTGGAAGACAAGGCGATATTGGTTCATCTAGATTTTATTTGTCTATGGAAGATTCATTAATACGTATTTTTGCTTCTGATAAACTGATTGGGTTAATGAAAAAGTTAGGAATGAAGTCAGGGGAATCAATAGAACATCCTTGGATTACAAAAGCTATTGCTCATGCTCAAAGAAAAGTAGAAAATCGAAATTTCGATATTAGAAAACAATTGTTAGAGTATGATGATGTGGCTAATGATCAACGAAAGGTTGTTTATGCACAACGGAATGAGTTATTGGGTGTATCTAATATGAGTGATATTATAAAAAATATTCGTTTTGATGTTGTTAATAAATTATTGAATACTTACATACCTTTAGAGATTATAGAAAGTAAAAGAAATTTATTAAAGTTAGAAAAATGTTTAGAATTAGATTTTAATTTAACTATACCACTTATAAAATGGTTAGATGACGATTCTTCATTGTATGAAAAAAAAGAAAAAATAAGAGATCGTATATTAATGGAGATGGAAAAACAGTATGTTTATATTCAAAGATCTATTGGTATAGAATTTATGAATACTTTTGAAAAGAATATTATGTTAAAAACGTTTGATACATTATGGAAAGAGCATTTAGCATCAATGGATTATTTAAGGCAAGGTATTCATTTAAGAGGATATGCTCAAAAAGATCCTAAACAAGAGTATAAAAAAGAATCATTTTCTATGTTTAAAAAAATGTTAGATCATCTAAAATATGAAGTGATTAGTGAAGTCAGTAAATTATATGGAACTGTTTCATTAAATATGTTAAAACATTCTATAATCATTAAAAAAAAATAAATATAATAACAACAAAATTAAAAATTAAAATATTGTAATTAATTAATAAATTATGTTGATTGAAGATATTAAAGTGAACCAATGTCTTTACGATAAATATGGAGATATAATTTAAAGGTTTTAAAAGGATATATAAAAGTGTGTTGTTGTATCATTTTGATTAGGTGAGTAGTAGAGTAGTATGTATCTTTCAAGATATAAATTGGTATTAATATTTAATATTGTTGAAGTATCAAACATATTAAATTAAATGATTATTTAAATGTTTGTAAGTTTTATGAAGTTTCTGCGTATTGAAACAAAAATTAGGATTGTATTTGTATGACATTTACAAAGAAAGAGAGAATATAAAATAATATTATTATAATTTTATAAGAAGGAGTTATTTGAATTGTATAAATAATTTATTGTTATTTTTAATGATAGTCAGAAAGTGAATGTGTTTGTATATTTTGTTATTAATTTTAATACTATTAAATAGGATAATTATTCAGTTCATATTTTTGAGTAAATTTAATAGTATTTGTACCATATATAGTTGTTCGTGCTTATAAATTTTAAATGTACTGTTGTGTAATAAATATATGAGTAAGAAGTGAGGAATATATATGTTAAAAAAATCGTTGGACAAAAAACGTTCTTCTTTAAATGTATTAATGATTGCTGGAGTAAAACCGTATATCCAAACATTAGATGAAGAATATATGAATACACGTCAATTGTTACATTTTAAATCTATTTTACAGGCATGGAAGTTTCAATTAGAAACGGATATAAAGTATTCTATGTTAAATATGAAAGGCGAAGTATCTGTGAATTTTCCAGATCCAGTAGATAGAGCCGCACAAGAAGAAGAATTTAATGTCACGTTACGAAATCGAGATAGAGAACGAAAGTTGATAAAAAGGATTGAAAAAACTTTAAAGAAAATTGATACGAAAGAATTTGGATTTTGTATATCGTGTGATATAGAAATTGGAATTAAACGATTAGAAGCAAACCCAATAGCAGATTTATGTATTGATTGTAAGACTTTAGAAGAAATTAAAGAAAAACAAATGATAGGTTAAATTATTTATATTATATATTTTTAAAATTATTGAATAATAAATACTATTTTGTGATGAAATAAAAATATAAAAATTATGGAAAGGGTGTGGGTAGGAGTAGGAAGTAATTTACTAGATCCTAAAAGTCAAGTAGATCGTGCGATATGGGCTCTTTCTAATAAAATTCCAGAAACAAAATTTGTTGTTTGTTCTAGGTTTTATCGTAGTCGGCCGTTATATCAACTTGATCAACCAGATTTTTTAAATATGGTGGTAGTATTAGATACTAATTTAAATCCAGAATTATTGTTATATTATATGCAAGAGATAGAAAAAAGCCAAGGTCGTATTCGGAACCGAAGTATTTTATTTCGTCGTTTTTATCAATCGCGTACATTAGATTTAGATATTTTATTATTTGGAAAACATATAATAAATACTGTTAATTTAGTTATTCCCCATTATGATATGATGATAAGAGAATTTTTCATATATCCTTTGTTTGAGATAGATAAATATTTAATTTTTCCAGATAATACACATATAGCAGATGTTATTAAAAAATTACCTAAAAATGGACTAACTTTTTGGAAAAATTAGTCCATTTTTAGGTAATTGAAAATAAATATAAAATTAAATTAAGTTCTTGTATATTTTATTTTACTCTAATATAGAATTAATTTTTATATATTAATAATATATAATGGAATTGTGTTATCTATTAATGTAGCAATTATATATGTTATTAATTGATTATATATATAAGTATATATATAAAATATAGTTATTAATGATAATAATTGATTTTATAGTGAATTAATTAAAATTAAACATAAAAAGTTATATTTATTTTTTAATTTTAGATAAATTGATACTTTAAAGGATAAAGGATGCGTAATTTATTTAATTTTTTTAATTAAAAGATGATATTATTGTTTATTATTGTGATGGGAATAATTTATACCAAATATTTGAGTATATCTGATATATTTTTTAATATTATAGTATAGATTTTTGATTTTATATACTTGAATATAAACTAGTAGTATATAGTGTTTGTTATTCATGATGAAATGCCTGTTCAATTTTTAAAATAAATGTATTCTTGTGTATGTCTATTATATATAGATATATGTTATTTTTATAGTAATAATTTTTTAAGAGTTTTATGATGCATTTTTGCTGCTAGTTCTATTGATTCGTGTAATGTTGGATGCGCATGGATAGTTAAAGTAATATCTTCAACATCACATCCCATTTCTATTGCTAGAGTGATTTCTCCTATGATTTCACTGGAATGAGATCCGATAATTTCAGCGCCAATTATTCTATGTGTTTTTTTATCAAAAATTAATTTAGTTATTCCATCAGGGCAATCTGAGGCAATAGCTTTTCCTAAAGTTGTCCATGGCAATGAAACAGATTCGTATTCTATTTGTGCATTTTGAGCTGTTTTTTCAATATAACCAACCCAAGCTATTTCTGGATCAGTATATATAATAGATGGGATCACTTTAGCATCAAAATAATAATTTTTTCCAGAAATAACTTCTGATGCTATATATCCTTCATGTATACTCTTATGGGCTAACATTGGATGTCCAACAACGTCTCCAATAGCAAATATATTTGATACAGTAGTACGCATTTGATTATCTACAGAAATAAATCCATTTTTATTTAATTTTACTCCAATATTTTTAAGATTTAACGTATTACTATTTGGGGCTCTACCAATTGCAACCAATATAGCATCATATCTATTAGTTTTTTTTATATTTGTATCTAAGTTATTTTCCATAACTACATATATACCATCTGTTTGAGTATATACAGAAGTGATAGTTGTATTAACAATGCAATTGATATTTTTTTTGTGCAAACTTTTAGAAAAAATTCTAGATATATCTTGATCTAATATTGGAATGATGTGACTACATGATTCTAATAATTCTATTTCACTACCTAAGGATTGATATATAGTTGCCATTTCTAATCCAATAGCTCCAGATCCTACAATTAATAAAGTTTTAGGTATTAATTTTAATGATAGTGCATCGTTCGAATTCCAAATTCTTTGATCTTTTGGTAAGCAAGGTAAAGATATAGGGTAAGATCCTGTTGCTATAATAGCATAATCAAATATAATTGTTAAAGTTTCATCTTTATGAGTATTATATACTTGAAGTGTATTTTTATTAATAAATTTTCCTAATCCGTGAATAATTTTAACATTATGGGTTTTAGAAATTGAGTGTAAGTTTCTTGATAATCGGGTAATAATATTTTCTTTCCATAAAGATATTTTATTTAAATTAGGTTGAATTTGTATGTTTTGTTCTAAAATACCATATTTACTTAAATTTTTGTTATCATTAATTAATTTAGAAATATATAGTAATGTTTTAGATGGTATACATCCTACATTTAGACAGACTCCTCCTAAGTTTTCATAACGCTCAACCATTATAGTTTTCATGCCTAAATCAGCACAGTGAAAAGCTGAAGAATAGCCTCCTGGACCTGAACCTAAAACTAGAATATTAGTTTTTTCTATTTTTGTTTGCATAGTATTATTCTTATATTTTATAAAAATGGAATTATATAAATATAATACCATAATTATAATAATGATTTTTATTTCTTTTACTATATAAAAACTACATAGACAATAGTCGTATATCCGAAAGTATTTTATTAATACGATTTATAAATTTTGCTCCATCTACTCCATCTATAACTCGATGATCATAAGATAGAGATATGGGAAGCATCAATTTAGGTGTGAATTTTTTTTTATTCCATACAGGATGTATAATAGATTTAGATATTCCTAGGATAGCTACTTCAGGAGAGTTTATGATAGGAGTGAAAAACATTCCCCCAATACCACCTAAGTTAGATATAGTAAAAGTTCCTCCTTTTATATCGGAAGGAGTCAATTGACTTTCGGTACGTGCTTTTTTAGAAATTTCTGATAATTCTTGAGCTAATGTAATAATATTTTTTTTATTAGTATCATGTAGAACAGGAACTAATAATCCCATTTTAGTATTTACTGCTATTCCAATATTAATATATTTTTTAAAAATTAGTTCATTTCTATTTTTTGATAAAGAACTATTGAAACGGGGGAATTCTTCTAGTACTTTAGAGACTGCCTTTATTACAAAAGCTAATATTGTGATTTTATAATTTATATTATTACTTTTTATTTCTAAATTTTGTTGTTTTCTAAAAAGTTCTAAATCAGTGATATCAATCATATCAAATTGTGTCACATGAGGAATATCAATCCAATTTTTTTGTAAATTACGTCCAGAAGCTTTTTGTATTTTAGTTAATGGTATTGTTGATATATTATTATTTTTTTTAGAATTTATTTCTGATATTTTTTCTTTTAAATGAAAATATTGATTAGGTATTTGTGAGAATTCAGTGTTGGAGTAAGTGTGAGTGTTGTTTTTAAGATTATTTAGATGATTTTGAATATCTTCTTTTAAAATTCGACCTTTTCGTCCACTACCTTGTATCCTTAATAAATCAAGTCCAAATTTTCGGGCCATCTGTCTAACTGCAGGAGTGGCATGTACAATAAAATTATCAGTAGTAGTTGATAAGAATTTAGTATATTTTGTGTCATCATGGTAAGTTTTATTATTATCTTTTTTAATTGTGTTTTCTAAATCGTTTTTTTTATTAATAAAATTTTCTTTTTTGTTTACAGAGGTCAGATTGTTATGATTATTTTCTACATTTAGTGATAAAACTAAAGATCCTGTACGTACTTTTTCACCAATGTGAGTATAAATTTTATTAACACGACCAGAATAAGGAGAGGGGATTTCCATAGATGATTTATCTCCTTCTATTATAACTAAAGGCTGATTAACAGTAATATTATCTCCTGTTTTTATTAGTATTTCAGTTACTTCTAATTCATCTTCTCCAATATTTGGTACACTAATATTGATCATTATTATGATTCCTCTTTTTATGTCAAACGCGGATTAATTTTTTCAGGATCAATGTTAAATATTTTAACAGCTTTTAACATAGTATTGGAATTAATATGTCCTTGTTTTATTAAATTAGATAATGCAGCAATTACTATATATCCAGAATTGACTTCAAAATAATGTCTTAAATTTTCTCGACTATCAGAACGTCCAAAACCATCTGTTCCTAAAACGAAAAAATGATGATTTGGAATAAAACATCTAATTTGTTCTGCAAATAATTTCATATAATCAGTAGCAGCAACAGTAGGAAAATCATTTAAAACAGAGGTTATATAGGGAATTTTTGGAGTATTTGTAGGGTGTAACATATTCCATCGTTCGCAATCTTGACCATCTCGAGCTAATTCAGTGAATGAAGTAACGCTATATACATCTGAACTGACATTATATTCGTTTGATAAAATTTGAGCAGCTTCACGAACCATTCTTAAAATTGAACCAGATCCTAATAACTGAACTTTACCAATTTTTCCAGGTAAAGATTCTAATTTGTAAATACCTTTACAAATACCTTCTTCAACTCCTGCGGGCATAGCAGGCATATGATATTTTTCATTTAATGTTGTGATATAATAATATATATTTTCTGGATTGTTTCCGTACATACGTGTCAAACCGTTATGTATAATAACAGCAATTTCATATGAATACGCTGGATCATAAGAAATACAATTAGGGATAGTTAATGATTGAATATGACTGTGTCCGTCAGCATGTTGTAATCCTTCTCCATTTAAAGTAGTTCGACCAGATGTAGCTCCAATTAAAAATCCTCGAGCTTGTTGATCAGCTGCTGCCCATAAGAAGTCTCCTATTCTTTGAAAACCAAATATGGAGTAATATATGTAAAAAGGGATCATAGGAAAGTTATTAGTACTATATGAAGTAGCAGCAGCTAACCAAGAAGCTGCAGCTCCTAATTCACTAATACCTTCTTCTAGAATTTGACCTTGTTTGTCTTCTCGATAGTATGAAAGCATATTATAATCTTGAGGAGTATATTGTTGTCCTAATGGATTATAAATTCCAATTTTTCTAAATAAGTCTTCCATTCCGAAAGTTCTGGCTTCGTCTGCAATGATAGGAACCAATCTGTTTTTAATTGAAGGATGATTTAGTAAGATATTTAATATACGAACAAATGCTAATGTAGTAGAAATATTTTTATTTTGAGATTTAAATAATGAATGAAAATATTCTAATTTTGGGAGTTCTAAAGAATGAGTGGAATTTTTTAAACGATTAGGAAGATATCCAAATAATGATTGCCGTTTTTTATGTAAATATAAATATTCTTCTGAATTTTTTTTAAGAGTTAAATACGGTAATGATTCTATTTGGTCATCTTGAATAATAGTATTTAATTTTAATTTATTTCTAAAATATTGAATTTTTTTTATACTAATTTTTTTAATTTGATGAGCTACGTTTACTCCTTCTATTTCTGATCCCATTTCATATCCTTTAATAGTATGTGCTAAAATCACAACAGGTTTTTCAGTATTATTTTTAGCTTTTTTTAAAGCAGCAAAAATTTTTTTAGGATCATGACCTCCTCTATTTAATTCCCAAATTTCAGAATCACTCATGTCATCAACTAATTCTTTGGTTTCCTTATATTTTCCAAAAAAATGTTTACGAATATAGTTGCCATCTTTGGATTTAAATGTTTGATAATCTCCATCGACAGTTTCATTCATTAATTGAATTAATTTTCCAGTTTTATCTTTATTGAATAGTTTATCCCATTTGCTTCCCCAAATTACTTTTATAACTTCCCATCCTGATCCTGTAAATATATTTTCTAAATCATGAATAATTTTTCCATTTCCTACAACTGGACCATCCAGTCGTTGTAAATTACAGTTAATTATGAAAATTAAATTATTTAATTTTTCTCGAGAAGCAATATTAAGTGCTCCTTTAGATTCGGGTTCATCCATTTCCCCATCTCCTAAAAAAGCGTATACTGTTTGTAAAGAAGTGTTTTTTAAATTTCTATTGTGTAAATATTTTAAAAATTTAGCCTGATAAATTGCGCTAATTGCAGTAAGCCCCATAGAAACCGTTGGAAATTGCCAAAAGTCTGGCATTAATTTTGGATGAGGATATGAAGGAAGACCTGAATTATTTATTTCTTGACGAAAATTATTTATTTGTTTTTCACTTAATCGTCCTTCTAAAAAAGCTCTAGCATATATTCCTGGAGAAATATGTCCTTGAAAATAAATTAAATCTCCTTCATCTATTGAATTTCGGGCTCGAAAAAAATGATTAAAACATACTTCATATAATGTAGCAGATGATTGAAAAGAAGTGATGTGCCCTCCTAAATCTAATTTTTTTTTTGAAGCGTGTAGTACTATCATCATGGCATTCCAACGAATGGTAGCACATATACGTTGTTCTATTTCTAGGTTACCTGGATATTTAGGTTCATCCTGCGCTGGAATAGTATTAATATAATTTTTATTTAATAAATTGTTATTAAATATAATTAGTCCGTTAGTTTGGGATTGATTGATAATATGGTTTATTAAAAATTGAGCCCGAGCAATACCATCCTTTTGAATAACTGAATTAATGGATTGTACCCATTCTTGTGTTTCTATTGGATCTATATCGTGATGTAAGCAAGATGACATTATTGAATTTCCTTAATTTATTAATAAAAGAACAATGATTGTATAATATAATCTATATATATTAATATGCATTATCAATATAATAATCAATTAATATTTACTGTATTTTTTGTAATAAAAATATCTTAAATTGAAGTAAATTAACAAAATATAAGTTTTTTGTCTATATATGATGTTTATAGCGATTAATAATAAAATTTATTTTAGTTATCAGTATAAATATAAGTAAATAATGTATTGAAAAATTCACAAAATATGTATAGAGTTTTTGGTTTGTTTGAGTTTAGTTATTTTATATTAAGTAACTGCTTATTGCTATTGATGTTAGTCAATCAAAATGTTGTTATTGTAATAATTAAAAATAGAAATTATTAGTTATAATTGTTGTGTGTGTTTATACAAGCTATAAGAATAAGTATAAATATATTTGATTTGTTTTTCTGTATATAAGATGATAGTTATAGATTTATATCATTAACATAATTATTAATGATTGGTAAATTGTTATTTAGTGCATTGAGAATTTTTATATTTAATATTGTTATCTTGATAGTGATTTTAGAATGATTTTGTGAAATAATTAATGAGTTAGCTGAATTGTGTTGTATTTTAATTTAATCTCTTGAGTTAAATAAAATTATGTAAATGTACTATTTTCAATATTCTTGAAATATTAGTATATTTGTGTTAATTGATATAATAAAGTTTAATAATAATCATATATTTTATTTATTTATTAGAAATAGGTGTCTTAAATTTATTTGTGAGTTTAAACGAATTTAAGGATATTTTATTAATAGGATATGAGTTGAATTTTTTGAATTCAAAATATATATAGTATATATGTATTGTTAGATTTGATGTATGAATTTTTAAAAACTTTTTGAATATTATAAATGATATAGTTGTATTTAATTATAAGTTATAGAGATATGATTCATTTGACAAGATGAATAGATTTATTTGTGTTTATTTTTTTGTTAGTGTTTTATTTTAATAAGCAGTGTATTTTATAATTTATAATGTGTAAAAACAATTTTATTTTCATCATTGTTAGATTAATAATTGTATTTTTCAAAAAAGATCTTTTTTTACATCATGTATGTTTTAAAAAATTTCTAGTGATAATAAATAATGTATTTTATTTTGTGCGTTATGGTTTGTATGTATTTTTATGCATTACAGCATTAATTTATGGTTATGGAATTTTTTTAGATAAAAAAATAAAAAATCGTATTAGTGATAAAATATGGCAATTTCCAACAGTTATATATAGTAGAGTTATAAATATTGAACCAAATATGTTATGCAATAAAAATGATATGATTCAATTATTAAAAGTATTGCAGTATCGTCAAGTTTCTAAAATTGTACAATCAGGAGAGTTTGTTGTATCTGATAATAATATTGAATTATTGAGAAGATCTTTCGATTTTCTAAATGGAGAAGAAAAAGAAAGTCATGTACTTTTATTTTTTAATAACAAAAAATTATTACGTATTTATAATAAAGATACTAAGAATGATTTTGGGTTGTTTAGAATAGACCCAAAAATTATATCTATTCGATATTCTACTCAAGGTCAACAAAGGTTATTTATTCCTAGATCTAAATTTCCAGATACACTAATAGATATGTTATTAGCTGTAGAAGATAGGTGTTTTTATAAACATGATGGTATTCAAATATCTGCAATGATACGAGCTTTTTTTACTAATATTATATCTGGGCATACTGTACAAGGAGGAAGTACTATAACACAACAGTTAATAAAAAATTTATTTTTAAATAATACTAGATCTTTATGGCGTAAATTTAATGAAATGTATATGGCTTTGATTTTTGATTATCGATATAGTAAAGATCGTATTCTTGAATTATATTTAAATGAAATTTTTTTTGGTCAACATGGTAATGACCAAATCAGAGGATTTCCTTTAGCTAGTTTTTATTATTTTGGAAGGCCAGTAAATGAATTAAGTTTAGATCAGCAAGCTATGTTAATTGGAATGATAAAGGGTGCTTCTTTATATAATCCATGGAAAAATCCTGAAAAAACATTAGAGCGTCGTAATATAGTATTGAACTTATTAAAAAATATAAATATTATTGATGGTGATTTATATTCTACACTTAAGATTCGTCCTTTAGGAATACAATTAAAGGATAGAGTATTAATTAATCAACCTGCTTTTGTTCAGATGGTATATGAAGAAATTAGTAATATAAATAAAATTCGTAATTTATTTGGATTAAAAATATTTACTACATTGGATCCAATTGCACAGCAATCTGCTGAAAAGGCAATACAGTTGGGTATTCAAAAATTAAAATGTTGTTCTGATATATTAGATTTGGAAGGAGCTATAACAATTGTAGATCGATTTAATGGTTCAATACGTGCTATGGTTGGAGGTTCAAATCCTCATTTTTCTGGATTTAATCGAGCGATGTATGCTAGGCGTCCTATTGGATCGTTAATTAAACCAGCAATTTATTTAACCGCTTTAAATCAACCTAGTAAATATCGATTAAATACATGGATTGCAGACACTCCTATTAATTTAAAACAATCAGACGGATCAGTATGGTCTCCTAAAAATTATGATCGCCAATACAGGGGAAAAGTAATGTTAATTGATGCATTTGTGCAATCTTTAAATATTCCTACTGTTAATTTGGGATTGACAATAGGAATAGATGCTATTACTGATAATTTAATAAAACTAGGTATTTCTAGTGATTTAATTTCTTCTTTTCCATCTATTTTATTGGGAGCTATTAGTTTATCGCCAATAGATGTTGCACAAGAATTTCAAACTATAGCTAGTGGAGGCCAATATTCTAAATTATCGTGTATAGAATATGTTATAGATTCAGAAGATGTGATTTTATATCAGAATTTTCCTAGAGTTAAACGTATGATTTCTCCTCAATCAGCATATTTAATATTATTTGCAATGCAAGAAGTTGTAAAAAGAGGAACATCTTATAATTTATCAGTAAAATTTCCTAATTTTCATTTAGCTGCTAAAACTGGAACAACAAATGATTTTCGTGATAGTTGGTTTGTAGGAATTGATGGAAAGGAAGTAGTTGTAATTTGGGTAGGGCGTGATAATAATGGTAAAACGAATTTAACAGGTACCAGTGGAGCATTAAAATTATATAATCTTTATTTAGATAATAGAGGCAATCCTACTCCATTACAGTTAATAACACCAAGTAATATAATTCAAGTACCTATCGATAAATCTGGAAATTTTATTTTAAACAATAATGAGAATAAAAACGTTTATACATATATAATACCAATATGGAAAAGTAATAATTTTTCTAGTATAGAATTAAGTTTTAGTAATCAATCAGAAGTTATTGAATATACTGGAAATTTATCTATTTTATCAGAAAAACAAGATTTTCGTGATATTAAAAAGTGGATTAATAATATTCTTCAAAAATAATTAAAATATAACATATTGGTTTATTACAGTGATATGATTGATTGATATCAATATTGATGTATTAATTATAAATTTTAATTATTTTTGAGTTGATGTATTTGTGTATACAGATATTAATAGACATATAATAATAGATATACAACAAGGCTGTGATATATGAAAAATAGTGTTTTTTCTATTCAATTAACAAATTCTGCTGCTGATAAAATAAAGTATTTTATGAAAGTTCATGCAAATAAGCTAAATTTAAAGCTTCGTGTATATATTATAGGAGGAGGATGTAATGGATTTCAATATAAATTTATTTTAGATGATCAATTATTTGATGATGATTGTATTATTGAAAATAATGGAGTAACATTAGTTATAGATTCTATGAGTCTGCAGTATTTGTCAGGAGGAACAATAGATTATCGTGAAGAATTAGAAGGGTCTAAATTTATTATGATTAATCCAAATGCTAAAACTACTTGCAGTTGTGGATCATCGTTTAGTTTTTACTAAAAATGGTGTTATTGTAGATAGAGATACATTAAGAAACAAGGTTTAGAGTTGTTTAATAGTTGTATTAAGTAAATTATTTAATAAAAGTAATAAATATAATAAATTTTATTTTAAATAAGTACATTAAGTTAATTATATTGTAAATGCAGAAATTATACATGAATTATGAGTGTTATGTATAGTAGTATTGTGTTAATACATGTTGTTGTTTTTTGTTAAATATTTAAATTGAATAATACATGTTATATAAAACACTTATATTCTAATAAGAATATAAGTGTTTGTTTGTAAATCTTTTGAAATACAACATTTGTTATTAAATACTTCATATTAATTAGTTTGTTAAGAGTAATTATAAAAATCTGGATGAGTAGTGGGGATAAATTATATTTTTGTAACGGGAGGAGTAGTTTCTTCCTTAGGAAAAGGTATTATGGCAGCGTCTTTAGCCTCAGTTTTGGAAGCTCGGGGATTAAGTGTTACTATAATTAAATTAGATCCTTATATAAATATTGATCCTGGAACGATTAGTCCAGTACAACATGGTGAGGTGTTTATTACAGAAGATGGAGCAGAAACTGATTTAGATTTAGGACATTATGAACGTTTTATTCGAACAAAAATGACACGTTATAATAATTTTACTGCCGGACGTATTTATGCTGATGTTTTGAAAAAAGAACGTCGAGGTGATTATTTAGGTGCTACTGTTCAAATTATTCCTCATGTTACTTGTATGATAAAACAATGGTTAATACGTAGTTCTAAAAATTATGATATATTATTAGTAGAAATTGGAGGAACAGTCGGGGATATTGAATCTTTACCTTTCTTAGAAGCTATTAGACAAATGGCAATAGAGGTTGAAAAAAAACATACTTTGTATATACATTTAACACTAGTTCCATTTGTTTCTGTATCTGGAGAATTAAAAACTAAGCCTACTCAGCATTCAGTAAAAGAGTTGTTATCTATTGGGATTCAACCTGATATTTTAATTTGTAGATCTGCTAGAATTATTGGAGATAGTGAACGACAGAAAATTTCTTTGTTTTGTAATGTACCTAAACAAGCAATTATTGCTTTACCGGATGTAAATTCAATTTACAAAATTCCTTTATTATTACAAACTCAAAAATTAGATGATTATATTTGTAAATATTTTCAATTAAGTTGTCCTAAAGCTGATTTGTCCGATTGGGAAAAAGTAATTTATTATCAGGATAATCCAATAGGTAAAATTACAATTGGTATAATTGGAAAATATACTGAGTTGACGGATGCTTATAAATCTGTAATAGAAGCATTACAACATGCTGGTTTAAAAAATCGTTTTTTTATAAAAATTCGTTTTATTAATTCCCAAGATGTAGAAAATTTAGGGATAGAAAAAATGTTAAAAAATTTAGATGGTATTTTAGTTCCAGGAGGATTTGGATATAGAGGAGTAGAAGGTAAAATTTTATCTGCACAATATGCTAGAGAACGTAATATACCGTATTTTGGTATTTGTTTAGGAATGCAAGTAGCATTGATTGAATTTGCTCGAAATGTTGTAGGGATGTTAGGTGCTAATTCTACGGAATTTGTAAATGATTGTAAATATCCGGTAGTTTCAAAAATTCATGAATTTAATAGTAATAGTAATCGTTTTATGAAGTACGATAAAAACATTAATTTAGGTGGGACTATGCGTTTAGGAAATCAAGTATGTTATTTAGTTGAAGGAAGTTTAACTCAAAAAATGTATGGGAAAAAAGTTATACTGGAACGACATAGACATCGTTATGAGGTAAATCCAATATTATTTAAACAAATGGAATATGCTGGATTAAATTGTGTTGGTTTTTCAAAAGATAATAATTTGATAGAAATAATTGAATATAAGTATCACCCGTGGTTTATAGGTAGTCAATTTCATCCGGAATTTAATTCTACTCCTAGGGAAAGTCATCCTTTATTTATAGGTTTTGTAGGAGCTGCAATACAGTATAAAAATTATCATAATAAATTAATTCAAAATTAATATAAGTATTATGTGTTTCGTGATATCTTCTGAAATAAGAAAAGAATAATCAGTGAGTGTATTTATAAATATAGGAAAAATCTAATATGTCTAAAATTTCCAATATAATAGGTCGTGAAATAATTGATTCTCGTGGCAATCCTACAGTAGAAGCAGAATTGTATACTAAAAGAGGATTTTTTGGATTAGCTTCTGTTCCATCTGGATCATCTGTAGGTTCTCAGGAAGCATTAGAGTTACGAGATCATGATAATAATCGATTTTTTGGGAAAGGAGTTCAAAAATCGGTTGATATTATTAATGGTCCTATTCGTTCTGCTTTATTAAATATGGATGTTACTCAACAGAGTGTTATTGATCAAATCATGATTGATTTAGATGGTACTGATAATAAGTCTAAATTTGGAGCAAATTCTATTTTGAGTGTGTCTCTTGCAGTTGCTAAAGCCGCTGCTAATTTTAAGGATGTTCCTTTATATGCATACATTTCAGAATTATATGGAACACCACATGTATATTCTATGCCAATACCTATGATGAATATTATAAATGGTGGAAAACATGCTGATAATAATTTAGATATTCAGGAATTTATGATAATACCTGTAGGTGCAAAAACTATTAAAGAAGCAGTGCAAATAGGTTCGGAAATTTCATATAATTTAAAAAATATTTTAAATAAACAAGGTATATCTTCTGCATTAGGTGATGAAGGAGGATATGCTCCCGATTTGATTTCTCATATTAATGCATTAGAATTAATTAAAAAATCTGTAGAAGAGTCTAATTATATTTTTGGAAAAGATATTGTTTTAGCAATAGATTGTGCTGCATCTGAATTGTTTGATAAGAATTTGAATAAATATCATATAAAAAGTGAAAATTTATATTTTACTTCCAAAGAATTTGTTAATTATTTATGCACGTTAGTACATAAGTACCCTATTGCTTCTATTGAAGACGCTCAAAGTGAATATGATTGGAATGGTTTTTATCATCTTACTAAAACACTTGGATCTAAGATACAATTAGTAGGAGATGATTTATTTGTAACTAATCCTAATTTGTTAAATAGGGGAATACAACAAAATATAGCTAATTCTATTTTAATTAAACCTAATCAGATAGGTTCATTAACTGAAACTTTATGTGTAATAAAATTAGCTAAAAAATATGAATACACTACAATTATTTCACATCGTTCCGGAGAAACTGAAGATACAAGTATTGCTGATATAGCTGTTGGAACATCTGCTGGTCAAATAAAAACTGGTCCGGTACGTTGTTCTGATCGTACTTCTAAATATAATAGATTAATTCGTATTGAAGAGAAATTAGGAAATGCTGCAAAATTTTATGGTATTAAAGAGATAAAGAATTTTAATTTATAAGTTATATTTTAAATTTTTTGTATATTTTGATAATTATTGATGAAGTGTAATTACTATTAATTTAATGCAGTGTGATTTTAAGATATATTAACTTTTTTAATTTAAAATAAAATTTAAGTTGTATTAATTAATTGTATTCCTAATATTGTATCAATTTAAATCGATATTGAATAGTATAAAATAAAGTATATAAAAATTTATAAGTATTTAAAACATGATAGTAGTTTTTTAAAAATTAAGTTTATTGAATTAATTTTTGATAAAAATAGTATTTTTATAGTAAAAGCGTTGTGTTTTATATTTGTATTTAATAAGTTGTTAATGAAATTAACATTAATTTAGTATGAATAGCAAATATATAATTGAATAATATATATGACTATCTTAACTCCAGAGCAATTAAATCGTTTAAAATCAATATTGGATGTATTATCTAGAGAGCAGTTAATTTGGGTATCTGGATATTTATTCGGACTGTTAAATTTTAAACAATCTAAAGATGAAATTATTGCTAGTGTTTCTAACAAAGAATCAATGTCATCAAAATGTATTGTTCAAAAGACTGATAATATTGTTATTATATCTGCTTCTCAGACCGGAAATTCTAATCAAATAGCACAACAATTACACAAAGACTTAATAAAATCTGGATTGAATTCAACTTTATTTAGTGTAAGAGATTATGAATTTAAAAAAATTTCTGAAGTAAAATTGTTAATTTTTATTATATCTACATATGGAGAGGGTGAACCTCCAGAGGAAGCAATACCGCTATATAAATATTTATTTTCTAAAAAATCAGCTAGAATGGAAAGAACTAGTTTTATCGTATTAGGATTAGGTGATCGATCTTATGAGCATTTTGCTAAAGCTGGTAAAGATTTTGATCAGCGATTTGAAGAATTAGGAGCAACTAGATTATATGATCGAGTTGATTTAGATATAGATTTTAAAGATTCTGCTGATATATGGAGACAGGAAGTAGTTAAGTTATTTAAAAATAAAATTATTTCTAGTTTTTCAGTATTAAATCAATCTTCTGATACAAAGACGCGAGAAGATACTGTTTTGGCATCAAAAGATAATTACAGTAATTCCAATTATTGCAAAAAATTTCCTTTTACTGCAAGTTTATTGAGTAGACAAAAAATCACCAGTCGTAATTCAATAAAAGATATACATCATTTAGAATTAGATATTACTGGTTCTAATGTATTGTATACACCAGGCGATGCATTAGGGGTATGGTATGAAAATGATCATAATCTTGTTGATGAATTGTTAGGATTATTAAAATTAACAGGTTATGAACAGGTAAATGTTAAGGGTCAATCCATGGTTTTGCATGAAGCATTAAAACATCATTATGAGTTAACACAAAATACTTCTATATTTGTAGAAAAAATAGCCATTATTACTCAAGATAAGATGTTGTTAAATTTAATAACAGATAAGAAACAATTAAGGATGTTTATTTTAAAAACACCTATTATTGAAATGATTCGAAATATATCTATTACATTATCAGCTAAAAATTTATTACAGGCTCTACGTCCTATGCAGCCTAGATTTTATTCTATTGCATCTGCTCAATCGGAAGTAGGAGAAGAAATACATATCACTGTTGGTGTAGTACGCTACGAAATTAATGGTCGATTAAGATCAGGAGGAGCTAGCAGTTATTTAGTAGATCGTTTAAAAGAAAATGATAAAATACGTATTTTTGTTGAACCTAATAACAATTTTAGATTACCTATAGATTGTAATGTTTCGATAATTATGATTGGAGCAGGCACAGGAATTGCACCATTTCGTGCGTTCATGCAGCAACGAGCATTAGATCGATCAATGGGGAGAAATTGGCTTTTTTTTGGTAATTTAAAATTTATTGATGATTTTTTATATCAAACTGAATGGAAACGTTATGCGAAAGCAGGTCTTCTTAATAAGATTAATACAGCTTGGTCCAGAGATCAAAATTATAAGGTTTATATACAAAACAAAGTATTGGAGAATGGTTATGAGTTATGGAATTGGATTAAAGGAGGAGCCCATGTTTATGTATGTGGTGATGCAAAAGGTATGGCTCGAGATGTAGAACAGGCTTTAATTTCAATAGCATTGAAATATGGTAAGATGAATACAAGTCGAGCAAATGATTTTTGGGATGATATGAGAATACAACATCGTTATCAAAGGGATGTATACTAATGGCAATATTAAAAAATAATAATAATAAGACCGTATTATCTGATAATGAACGCATAAAAAAAGATAGTAATTTTTTAAGAGGAACTATTGAAACAGACTTAGATAATAATTTAACAGGTGGATTTAGTGCAGATAATATGCAATTAATTAAGTTTCATGGAATGTATCAACAAGATGATCGGGATGTTCGTTTAGAGAGAATGAATCAGAAGTTAGAGCCATTAATTAATATAATGCTACGTTGTCGTCTTCCAGGAGGGGTGATTACATCAAAACAGTGGTTAGCTATTCATAATTTTTCAAATCAATATACGTTATACGGAACTATTAGATTAACTAATAGACAAACTTTTCAATTACATGGTTTATTAAAACCAAAATTGAAAATGGTACATAAATTATTAAATAAATTAGGTTTAGATTCTATTGCTACTGCCGGAGATGTTAATCGAAATATAATATGTACCGCTAACCCAATGGAATCTAAAATTCATCATCAAGTATGGGAATTATCAAAAAAAATTTCAGAATATTTATTACCTAGATCTAAAGCATATGCAGAAATTTGGCTGAATGAGCAAAAAACTGAGTATATAGAGTCAGAGCCTATTTTAGGCAATACATATTTACCTCGAAAATTTAAAATAGCAATAGCCATTCCTCCGCTTAATGATGTAGATGTTTATGCCAATGATCTTGGTCTTATAGCTATTTCAGATGAGATTGGAAATCTTGTTGGTTTTAATGTTTTAGTAGGTGGAGGTTTATCTATGACCTATGGGGATAAAACTACGTATCCTAGAAAAGCTACTGAATTTGGTTATATTGACGAAAAAAATATTTTAAAAGTTATTGAAGCAGTTATCACAATACAAAGAGATTGGGGTGATCGATCTAATCGTAAACATGCTAAAACAAAATACACTTTAGTAAAAGTAGGAGTGGATGTTTTTAAAAAAGAAATAGAGAATCGATCTAAGTTAAATTTTCTTCCAACACGTTCATATAAATTTACTGAAAGAGGAGATCGATTTGGATGGATTCAAGGTATTAATAAAGATTATTGGAATCTTACGTTATTTATTGAAAATGGAAGAATATTTAATTCATCTGACAAATTTTTAAAAGATGGATTAGCAGAAGTTGCAAAAGCGCATTTAGGTTCTTTTAGAATTACTACTAATCAAAATTTAATTATTTCTGAAATACATGAAGATAAGAAAAATATTATTGAAGATTTAGTAAAAAAGTATGAATTATTAGATAATTCATCTATAACGCCTCAACGAAAATCATCTATGGCATGCGTGGCTTTGCCAACATGTCCATTAGCAATGGCAGAAGCAGAACGGTTTTTGCCAGATTTTATTACTAAAGTAGAACATATTATGTTGCGATATAATCTTAAAAAAGATTCAATTATTTTGAGAGTGACAGGATGTGCAAATGGTTGTGCACGAGCGATGTTATCAGAAATAGGACTAACGGGCAGAGGAATTGGTCGTTATAATTTATATTTAGGAGGAGATAAATTAGGTACTCGGATTCCTCGTTTATATAAAGAAAATATTTCAGAAGAGGAAATTTTAAATATTTTAAATTGGAGTATTGGTTTGTGGGCGAAAGACAGATATGCTCAAGAATCTTATGGTGATTATGTAATAAGATCAGGAATTATTCGACCTGTTTTAAACTCTGAAGAAGATTTTTATTTATGATATATGAAAAATTAGTCAATTTTGATAAGTATTATTGGAATATTAAGGAATTTAAAACATTCACTTTAAGTAAACAAGAAGTGTTGTTATGTGAAGTAAATAAATATTTAGAATCATTAACAGTAGAAGATAGAATGGAATGGGCTGTGCAATTTTTATCTAGTGGATCTATTATATTGTCTTCAAGTTTTGGTATTTATTCATCTGTGAGTTTACATATAGTGACTCATTATTTTCCTAATATTCCTGTTATTTTAATTGATACAGGTTATTTATTTCCAGAAACGTATCGTTTTGTTGATCGATTGACAGAAAAAATGAAATTAAATTTGCATGTTTTTCGTTCTAATAGATCTTCTGCATGGCAGGAAGCTCGTTATGGAAAATTGTGGGAACAAGGTATAGAAGGAATTCAGAAATATAATTTTATTAATAAAGTAAAGCCTATGCAGTATGCTCTTAAAAAACTTAAAGTAAATGTTTGGTTAGCAGGATTAAGAAGAACACAGTCAAATAGTCGTAGTAATTTAACTATTATGGCTGTTCAAAATAATGTATTTAAATTTTTGCCTATTATTGATTGGAATGACACTCGAATGCATCAATATATTAAACAATATAATTTAGAATATAATCCATTATGGACTCAGGGATATGTATCAGTAGGAGATATTCATACTACTGTAAAAAAAACACCAGGTATGAAAGATGAGGAAACTCGGTTTTTTGGGTTGAAACGTGAATGTGGTTTACATCTTTTTGATGAAAGTTAATTTTTAAAATTTTTTTTGTTTATGGGAAATAGAATAATTAAAATTTCGATTTTTCAAAAAATATATTTGTAATTATTTTTCATGTTGTTTTTATTAAGCATAATTTTGTGAAATATTTACCATTATTTATTGATTTAAATAATAAATCCGTTTTGGTAGTCGGAGGAGGTGTGGTTGCTTTTCGAAAAATACAAATGTTACAAAGGGTGGGGGCAATTGTCCATATTGTGGCACATACATTATGTCCTAACTTAAAAAGAGTTTTATTCTCTAAAAAAATAATTTGGATTGGAAAAACATTTCACCCTTCCATGTTAGATGATATGTTTTTAATTATTGTAGCAACAAATAATACTTTATTGAACGCTATGATCTTTAAGCATGCTAAAAAACGTCATATTTTAATTAATACTGTAGATGATCAATCTAAGTGTTCCTGTATTTTTCCGGCTATTGTTGATCGTTCCCCAATTATAATAAGTGTTTCTTCTTGTGGTACAGCCCCTATATTAGTGCGTATATTGAGAGAAAAATTAGAGTCACTAATACCTGTATCTATTGGGCGTTTATCAGCATTAGCAGGTATGTGGCGCAATAAGGTAAAAAAGTATATTAAAAATGTATCATGTAGGCGACAATTTTGGGAAAATTTATTTTATAGTGGGCGAGTTTTATTACTAATAGACAAAAAGAAATTTAATCAAGCAAATCGTATTATACAGAATGCCATTAAAGTAAGTAAACTGAATATGAAAAAGCAAGGAAGCGTATCTTTAGTAGGGGCTGGTCCAGGAGATAAAGAATTATTGACTATTCGAGGATTACAAGTCCTGCAACAGGCAGATTTTATATTATATGATAATTTAGTTAATCCAGATATTTTAGATTTAGCACGTAGAGATGCGGATAAAATTTATGTTGGAAAATCTGCAAATCAACATTCAATTTCTCAAGAACACTTAAACGATTTTATAATTCAATTAGCACGAAAGGGCAATAGTGTCGTTAGATTAAAAGGGGGGGATTCATTTATATTTGGTCGTGGAGGAGAGGAATTACAAGCAATATCTAAAGCTGGTATTAAATTTCAAGTAGTGCCGGGAATTACGGCAGCAATTGGAGTGGCAGCGTATGCTGGCATACCATTGACTCATCGGAAATATGCTCATAGTGTTACTTTTATTACTGGCCACAAGCAAAATAATGATCATTATCAAATTAATTGGGGCGCATTATCAGATAACTATCAAACTATAGTGATATATATGGGAAAACTTAATATCTTAAATATTAGTAAAAACCTTATTTTCAATGGAAGACATATCGATACTCCTGTAGCTATAATTAGTAGAGGAACATATATTGATCAAACAGTTTTAATAGGTAAATTAATAGAATTAGAAAAGCTTATGTTTTTAGCAAAACAACCAGTGTTATTAATTATAGGGGAGGTTGTATCTTTTTATAAAAAATTTAGTTGGTTTGGACCAAGTGTAAATTAAATTATAGTATTAATAAATTTTTAGTTAAAAGACATATTAAAAGGTAATATGCATTATGCTTCAAAATCAAAAATGTGTTACTTATTTAAATCAATTAGAATCAGAAAGTATTTATATTATTCGTGAAGTGGTTTCTGAATTTCGTAATCCTGTTATGTTATATTCTATTGGGAAAGATTCCTCTGTAATGCTGCATTTAGCGAAAAAAGCATTTTATCCTTGTTCTAAATTACCGTTTCCTTTATTACACATAGATACTGGGTGGAAGTTTCGTGATATGTATATTTTTCGTGATAGTATAGCTAAATCTGATGGTGTGGATTTACTGATTTATAAAAATCAAGAAGGTATATCGATGGGGATTAATCCTTTTATTCATGGAAGCGAAAAATATACAAGTATTATGAAAACGGAGAGTTTAAAAAAAGCTTTAAGTAAATATGGGTTTGATGCTGCGTTTGGTGGAGCTCGTCGTGATGAAGAAAAAATTCGATCTAAAGAACGAATTTTTTCTTTTAGAGATAAATTTCATTCTTGGAATCCTAAAAATCAACGTCCTGAATTATGGTCTAAGTATAATGGGAGAATTAATGTAGGTGAAAGTATTCGTGTTTTTCCTTTATCTAATTGGACAGAATTGGATATTTGGCAATATATTTTTTTTGAAAAAATTGATATTGTTCCATTGTATTTAGCTAAAAGTAGGCCTGTATTAAATAGAGATGGTAATTTAATTATGGTAGATGATGATCGAATTAAGCTACAATCTGGAGAAATTATAAAAAATAGTATGATTCGATTTCGAACATTAGGTTGTTGGCCATTAACTGGAGCAATAAAATCTCAAGCAGAAACACTTCCTATGGTTATTAAAGAAATGTTATTGTCTACTAAAAGTGAGCGTTCTGGTCGAGTTATTGATTTTGATCAGACTGGATCTATGGAAACAAAAAAGCGTCAAGGTTATTTTTAAAAGGGATAAAAATGTTAAGTATTTTAGAACAAGAAATTATTGATTGTGGAGGTATAGAAAATTATTTATATACCCAACAAAATAAAACGTTATTGAGATTTTTAATGTGTGGTAGTGTAGATGATGGTAAAAGTACTTTGATTGGTCGTTTATTACATGATACTCAGCACATTTATGATGATCAATTGAATAGTTTGTATTTAGATAATAATCAATTTGGAGTTCATGAAAACAAAATAGATCTATCTTTGCTAGTAGATGGATTACAATTAGAACGTATGCAAGGAATTACTATAGATGTTGCATATCGTTATTTTTCTTCAAAAAATCGTAAATTTATTATTATTGATACTCCTGGACATGAAGAATATACAAGAAATATGGTTACTGGTGCTTCTAATAGTAATTTAGCTGTATTATTAGTTGATGCATGTAAAGGAATACGAAAGCAAACTAGACGTCATTTGTTTGTTAGTTTTTTAATGGGAATTAGAACTGTAGTTGTGGGAATAAATAAAATGGATTTAGTAAATTATGACCATAAAATATTTCAAGATATTTGTGAGAAGTGTTTAAAGATTAGTCATGGTTTATCTGCAGATATTGATATGAAATTTGTTCCAATATCTGCTTTAGATGGTGATAATGTTGTTTTTTCTTCAAAAAATATGAAATGGTATGATGGGCTTACGTTATTTGATATATTAGATAATATTGAAATCCATTCTATTGTAGAGATTAACAATCGGAAATTACGGTTACCAATACAGTATGTAATTCGTGATAAATTAAATTTTAGAGGGTATTCTGGAACTATTGCTTCGGGAAGTTTGTATAGAGGTCAGCAAATTAGGGTATTTCCATCAAATGAAACTTCTTATATTAAACAAATTTTTAATTTTAATAAGAATCAAGTTAATTCTATAGCAGGAGAAGCAATAACAGTTACTTTAACGGATGATATTGACGTCAGTAAAGGAGATGTATTAATTGATGGCAATGAAAAAATAAATTCTATAGAAAGCGCAGTAGTGGATGTTATTTGGATGAAAAAAGATGCTTTAAAAAAAGATCAATATTTTGATGTGAAAATGACTGCTAAATTTCATAGAGTTCGAATAAAAGATATCTATTATACAATAGATATGCATACTTTTGCTAATCAAAAAAATGATGAAATATCATATAATGGAATTGGAGTAATAGAATTATTATTTGAAGAACCAGTAATATTAGATAAATATTCTCAATATCCAGTAACCGGTAGTATGATTTTTATTGATATTTTAAGTAATGATACAGTTGGTGCAGGAATGGTAAAAAATTTTAAAATTCATCAATTAATTAAATCAAATAATAAAAAATATAGTGAATTTGAATTAGCTTTACATGCGTTAATTCGGTTTCATTTTCCTCATTGGAATATTCATGATTTATCTTAATTTAAATAATAATGGAGTATGTTGATGATATGATTAATAAAAATTATAGTCATATTACTAATAGAAATATTAGTTGGAATTTTTATTGTATTAATAGAAAAAATAAAGAAAAATTACATAAGCATCGGGCTATGGTGTTGTGGTTTACTGGTTTATCAGGGTCTGGAAAATCAACTTTAGCTGCTCTTTTAGAAGAAAGATTGTATTATAACGGAGTGAGTACTTATGTTTTAGATGGAGATAATGTTAGGTACGGGTTATGTAGTGATTTGTCATTTAACTATCGGGATAGATGTGAAAATATACGTAGAGCAGGAGAGGTAGCTTGGTTAATGTTTGATGCTGGATTAGTAGTTTTGGCTGCGTTTATTTCTCCATATCGTTCTGAACGAAAAATGATACGTAATATGTTTTTAAAAGATTGTTTTTTGGAAATTTTTATTGATACTCCCATTAAAGTTTGTAAAAATAGGGATCCTAAAAATTTATATAATCAAGTTCAAGAAGGAAAAATAAAGAATTTTACTGGTATAGATGATCCGTATGAATTTCCTGAACAACCGGATATTTATTTAGATGGAAAAAAGACTACACAAGAATTAATTAACCAGTTATTTAATACTGTAATTTTAAAAATTTTTTCTTAGTTCTTTGTATATAATACAGGAGATAATGTCGATATATTTATACATTGTATAAATAATAGTTTATCTTTAAAAAGTAAGTGTGTATATTCAATTTAATTAATATTTTACGATAACATATTTTCTTTAAGTTAATTATAAGGCACGATGACGTTAGTGATGAATTGTAAAAAAATAAATAATTGTGTATTAGGAATGGTATTAATTTGGATACAATATTCTTTATGGTTAGGTAAAAATGGAATTTTAGATTACATTACTGTTTATGATGAAAATCAATGTTATAGTAATATTAATAATATCAATCAAATGAAGATTCGTAATAATCAATTATTACTAGAAATTCATAATTTAATTCATGGATATGAATTAATTGAAGAGTATGCAAGATATGATTTAGGTATGATTAAAAAAAATGAAATTTTTTATTATATTAAATGTGATTGTTAATTTTTATATTATTTAGTGAATTTAATAATTTTTAATGTATTTATTAATGTAAACATGTGTGTTTAGTTATAATAATGAATAATTTTCCAGATATGACTGCTATTCTTCCTGCAGCAGGTGTAGGAATGCGTATGAATATATTTCCACCAAAACAGTATTGTATTATTAGAAAGAAAACATTGATTGAGCATTCAATAAATGCATTATTAAATGAATCTAATATTAAACATTGTATAGTAGTTATTAATTATAATGACAATTGGTTTAATAAATTACCTATATCTTATGATTCTAGAATTAGTGTTGTAACTGGTGGAAAAACTAGAGCTGATTCTGTTATGGCCGGATTAAAATGCGTAAAAAATACAATGTGGGTAGTGATACATGATGCAGTTCGACCTTGTTTACATCGTCAAGATTTATTACGTTTATTTAGAATTACACAGTTTTCTCAGATAGGGGGTATTTTAGCAACTCCTGTTTCTAATACAATAAAGAGGGCTTATATTGATGCTGATTTTATTCAATATACTATTAATCGAGATAATTTATGGAATTCTTTAACTCCTCAATTATTTAATTATGATCTTTTAAAAAAAAGTCTAAGAAAAGCTTTAAAAAATAAAATAATTGTTCCTGATGAAGCTTCAGCTATGGAATATTGTGGGTATACTTCTGTTTTGGTAAGAGGAAGGACAGATAATATTAAGGTTACTTATAAGGATGATTTAAAATTAGCTAGATTTTATTTATCTGAAATATATAATAAAAATAAAATATTTTAAAAGATATGCGTATTGGATATGGATTTGATATACATAGGTTTGGTGGATGTCGTCCTTTAATTATTGGAGGTGTATTTATTCCTTTTGAAAAGAATTTGGTAGCTCATTCAGATGGAGATGTGGTTATGCATGCTGTTATGGATGCATTACTTGGAGCTACTTCTAATAGAGATATTGGAACATTATTTCCAGATACTGATAATCAGTATGATAATGCAAATAGTCGAAGTTTATTACGTATAGTATGGAATAAAATTGTTGATCAAGGATACTTATTAGGAAATATAGATATTACTATAATTCTGCAAAGACCTAAAATAAAAAAATATATTCCCCAAATGATTCATTATCTTACAAAAGATTTAAATTGTGTATTGTCTGATATCAATATAAAAGCCACTACTACAGAAGTTTTAGGATGTATTGGGCGTTCTGAAGGTATTGCGTGTACTGCAGTAGTTTTATTAAAAAAACAATAGTTAAAATGATATATATATTCTATAACAAAATGATTGAGTAATTTAATGAATTGAAAATGTACTCAAGTGATTACACGCTAATTTTATATATTAGTATTTAATTAATATATAATAATTTGTCTTCTAGTTTAAGTAGGAAATAAATATTTTGTTTATTATTTTATGATAGCACTTAAAATAAATTGTTTTTAACTTATCTGTGCATACATATTATCTTAGTAGATTAAGATGTATGGTGATGTTGTGTACTATAAAAATTTTTATCTTATATCTCTATGTTACATATATTAGTTATTTTGTAATAAAAATATAACAACAAATTATAAAATTTTTATTTGTCAGGATAAATTTAGATTTATATTAGATTTTGAATAAAATGCATTAATTATTTAAGTATATTAGAATCAAAATAGAAATATATGATTTATTTGTATCTTAAAAGAAATGTTTTTAATTTTTAGAAGGGAATAGGGGCTAAGTAATTTAATATGTTAGATGAGATTTTAATGGTGTTCAAGATAGTAGTTGTCACCTTTTTTACAAAATATATTGATTTAAATATTAATTTGGATTTTTATATTCCATATTATATGCAATTTAATATTATTACATATGCATCTAATATTGAACAATGGAAATTATATAATAAAAATGAAAAACGTAGCGTTGTTCGTGAATATAATAATATAAATTATGGATCATATAAAAAAATTTCATATACAATAAAACCTGGAGATACTTTATTCTATATAGCCTGGATAACTGGGAATAATTATTTAGATTTAGCAAAGAAAAATAATATTAGTAATATTCATATGTTGAAAGTAGGTCAATCTATAAAAGTACAACGAAATATTATCAAATCATCATTTCGATATATTAAAAATGAAATAAAAAAAAAAGATTTATCATTTTTGATTATGAGCCTTAAAATATGTAGTTTCAATATAATGGAACATGTAATGAATTATTTTAAAAAATCTGATGAAAAAACCATATTTTCTTGTTGTTGGAGTTGGCCTACTTTGGGGAAAGTGATTAATAATTTTTCTGATTGTGAAGGAGGTAATAAAGGAATTGATATATCTGGAGTATTTGATCAACCTGTTTTAGCTTCAAATACAGGGAAAGTAATATATGTAGGAAATATATTGAAAGGCTATGGTAATTTAATAATTATCAAGCATAATGATAATTATTTAAGTGCTTATGCTCATAATAATAGAGTTTTAGTTATTGAAAAACAACAAGTGAAAGCAGGCGAGCAAATTGCTACTATGGGATATAGTGGAACAAATGAAGTGAAATTACATTTTGAGATTAGATATAAAGGAAAATCTGTTAACCCTTTATTTTTTATATCTCCTAAATATTAATATAAATAAAATACATATATAAATATATGTGGTAGTCTTATTAAAGAAAAAAAGAATTATTACGTTATTGTTATAAAGTATCAATTTTAATAATAGTAATGGAATTATTTATGATAAATAAAATAATGTTATCTATTGTGTGGTGTTAATTTTTTAATGTAATATTAAATTACGAATGTAAATAGTGTTTGATGGAATATGTATGTATAAAAGTATTGATGATGTACGTCAAGAATTTTTAAATTTTTTTCAAAAAAAAGAACATCAAGTTGTTACTAGTAGTTCTTTAATACCTGAAAATGATCAGACATTATTATTTACTAATTCAGGGATGAATCAGTTTAAAAATATTTTTTTAGGAATAGAAAAACCGTTGTTTAAACGTGCTGTTACTGCGCAACGTTGCATTCGTGTCGGAGGGAAACACAACGATTTAAATAATATTGGTTATACTGAAAGGCATTTAACATTTTTTGAAATGTTGGGAAATTTTAGCTTTGGAGATTACTTTAAAGATAGTGCTATTGAATTTGCTTGGGAATTATTAACTGATTCAAATTGGTTTGCTTTATCTAAAGATAAGATTTGGATTACCACACATATTTGTGATGATGAATCCTATAATATTTGGACAAAACATATTGGTATTTCAAAAAATCGTATTGTTAAAATTGGTAAAAAAAATGGCAGTTTTTATGATTCTGATAATTTTTGGCAAATGGGTAATATTGGTCCATGTGGCCCTTGCTCAGAAATTTTTTATGATTTAGGTAATAATTTTTCAGGAATACCTCCTAATAATATTACGGAATTTGGAGAAAGGTATGTTGAAATTTGGAACTTAGTATTTATGCAATTTAATCAAAAGTTAAATGGACATTTGGAATCTTTATCTACGTTTTCTGTAGATACAGGTATGGGGTTAGAACGTATTACTTCCATATTACAGGGTGTATATAGTAATTATTTGATTGATGTATTTAAAAATTTAATTGCTGCTATTTCTCAGGTAATGAAAATTAAAACATCTGCTAGTAGATCGTTGTATGTAATAGCGGATCATATTCGTGCTTGTGCTTTTTTAATTAAAGATGGGATTATTCCTGCTAATGAAGGTCGTGGTTATGTATTGCGTCGTATTATTCGTAGAGCTGTTCTTCATGGGAGAAAATTAGGAGTAGATGGTATTTTTTTTCATAAATTAGTAGTACCTCTGGCTACTTGCATGAAGTATGTTGCCAATATTTTAAATGATCAAGTGGATTTGATAGAGGAAATATTATTTAATGAAGAAAAGTTGTTTGAAAATACTTTAAATAAAGGATTAAAATTATTATCTAAATCTTTAAAGGAATTAAAAACAAATAAAATTTTAAGTGGTAAAGTAGCTTTTCAATTATATTCTACTTATGGTTTTCCATTAGATTTAACCAAAGATATTTGTCTAGGATATAATATACAGGTTGATCAATTAGAATTTGACCGTCTTATGTTAGAAGAAAAAAAACAGTCGAAGCAGTTAAATCGTTTTTCTATGATACCTATTAATACTATAATACCAATTAATATAAGTAGTGTTTTTGTAGGGTATAATAATCTTACTTATCAATCTAAAGTTGTTGCATTATTTCAAAATAATGAATTAGTTAAATTAATTACTTCAAATGTAGAGAGTATGATAATTTTAGATTTTACTCCTTTTTATGCCCAATCAGGTGGGCAGATAGGCGATTGTGGTTATTTGAAAACGGAATCTGGTGGAGTATTTAAAGTTAAAAATACTAAAAAATATGGAAATATTATAGTACATATAGGAATATTAAAAAGCGGGACTATTAATATTGGAGAACAAGTTTTTGCACAGGTTAATGAATTAAAGAGAAAATTAATTTGTTTAAATCATTCGTCTACACATTTATTACACGCAGCATTATTAAAAGTTTTAGGATCTCATGTTACTCAAAAAGGATCTTTGATAAATGATAAATATTTACGTTTTGATTTTTCACACTATGAAGCTATGTCAGCAATACAAATAAATGCAGTAGAAGGTCTTATAAATGAACAAATTTGGTATAATTTAATTGTAAAAGAAGAGATAATGCCAATAGAATCAGTATATAATACTAATATTATAATGTTATCAAAAAAACAGTATAATAAAGAGGTGCGTATTATACGGATAGGAGATTTTTCTAATGAATTGTGTGCTGGAACTCATGTTAACAATACAGGAGAAATTGGATTATTTATTATTATTAAAGAATTAGGTGTTGGATCTGGTATAAGACGTATAGAAGCAATAACAAAGAAATCAGCGTTATTTATGATACAATGTAAAAGGATGTTAATTCGAAGTATTTCACAGGCGATGAATACTGATGATGATCAGTTGTTGAATAAAATAATTAATGTTAAATTATATTCTAATAAATTGGAAAAAGAAATAAAAGTATTTAAGAATAAACAGGAGATTCAAAAAGTTTTATCTTCAATACATGATGATATTTTTTATATTAAGGACATTCCAGTATTAATGAAACAGATTGAAAATGTAGAGTTAGAAATAATGTCTAATATGTTAGGGTATATTAAGAATAATTTGAGATCAGGATTAATTGTATTAGTTAATTTTAGAATAAATAATACAATACACTTAATAGTGAGCGCAACTAAAGATTTACTTGAATTTAATCGTGTAAATTCTTCAGATTTAGTGTATTGTATTACTCGAAAATTCGGAGGAAAAGGCGGTGGTAGGTCTGATTTTGCTCGAGCTAATATTAATAATATAATAAATAAATCTGAATTTATAATGCATATGAAGGTATTATTAAATGATCTTTACAATAATAAAGAATTTAAAATATAGTAGAGAGAAAGAGAGTAGTTATATTGATGTGTTTTTATAAAATATATATTTAGTAATATTAAGAGAAGAGTGTTGTATACAGATATGTGGTATACTTGAAACTCTTGAGGTTTATTGTTGTTAATTTTTCAAGGAAGGAGTAAAGAATGCTTATTCTGACTCGTCGAGTTGGCGAAACTTTAATTATTGGGGATGAAATTACAGTAACAGTATTAGGAGTGAAAGGAAATCAAATTCGCATCGGTGTTAATGCTCCTAAAAAAATTTCTATACATAGAGAAGAAATTTATCGAAAGATTCAAGATGAAAAAATAAAGCATACTTCGTGTTAAAGTAAATTAATTTTAAATTAAACATATAATTTTTAATTAACAGGTTTTTATATTTTTCTAATTAACTATTATTATCATATAATGATATCATTTGTAATGATATAAGATAATATGTATTTTGTAGTAATACCGTTTTACACATGGTGTACAAAATAGTTGATTGATAAACATTAAAGATAATATCAGTGAGATGGCCGAGTGGATGAAGGCACTCCCCTGCTAAGGGAGTATATGATTAAATATTGTATCGAGGGTTCGAATCCCTCTCTCACTGTTTTATAATGAAAATTGTTATTATATGTATTTACTAATGTAGTAAATGATATTACACCCGTAGCTCAGATGGATAGAGCACTCGGCTACGAACCGAGAGGTCGGGGGTTCAAATCCTCTCGGGTGTATATATGAGATTATATCATGTTGGTAGTTATTAAATCATATATAATGAATAATATGATTATTGTATTTTTACGTATTACTAAAATGGTGTATTGTATTTTCAAATTTTGTTATATATGATTTGCAAATTTTTATTTAGAAATTATACAGATATTTTTATAGAATATTATTGATTTGTTTATATTTTAGTATAAATAGAATTGAAAGTTACTAATTATTTTGATGATACGGAATAAAACTTTTAAGTTTAGTAGTGGTGTAATAAAACTGAATTAAGTTTTATTAATAAAAATAAAATTTGGAAGCAGATATAGGAATATGATAGATTGTTGTTTTTATTGTAGTATTAAAATAAATTAAGGTATGTTTATGGTTCGAATTAGATTATCTCGTGGAGGATTTAAAAAAAAACCTTTTTATTACGTTATTGTCACTGATAGTCGGAATTCTCGTGATGGGTATTTTATAGAGCGTGTTGGTTTTTTTAATCCATTTGAATTGCATATATCTAAAAAGTTATGCATTGATTTAGATAGGGTTCAATATTGGGTAAGTCAGGGAGCTAGTTTTTCAAATCGAGTTGACAAATTAATAAAAAAATTAAAAAAATTGTCACTATGATAGTAATAGTGTGTACGCAATTCACTGCACAGTATAAATTTCATAATTTATGAAAAATAATTTAATATATAAGCCACCTGATGATCCGATTATTGTAGGAAAGATAGGAGGAGCGTATGGGGTTCGAGGTTGGGTAAAAATTATTTCATTTACAGAAAAAATTGATGATGTTTTTAAATATAGTCCATGGTTTATCCTTGTGAAATCAAAATGGAAATTAATGAGATTAGAATGTTGGAAGTTTATCAATAAAAGTTATATAGCCAAAATTTTTGATATTTCGAATAGAGAAATCGCAGTGTCATTGGCGCAATGTGATTTAATTATAGATGCTAAGAATCTTCCTATATTAAATCAAGAAAATGAGTATTATTGGAAGGATATAGTAGATTGTAAAGTTATTAATATTGATGGGAAATATTTAGGAAATGTTGTTCGTATTATAGAGGCTGTTGTGCATGATGTATTAGTGATTAAAATTAACTGTAACTATTATAAACAAACGGATTATTGTCTTATTCCTTTTATTGAAAAGAAATTTATTAAAGATGTGAATATAGTTGATAAAATTATTACTGTTGATTGCAGTCATATCATATTTAAAAAATAATACAATAATATTGAGTAATTATTATTATGATGTTGTTTGGGATTATTACTTTATTTCCGGAAATGTGCCGAACTGTTGCAAATTACGGTGTAATAGGAAGATCTTTACGTGATGGTATAATTTCTATGAAGTTATGGAATCCTAGAGTATTTACAGAAAATTCATACAAAAAAGTAGATGATTATCCTTATGGAGGAGGTCCTGGTATGTTAATGTCTAGTAAACCTTTGAAAGAAGCTATTGATGCAGCTAGATATGAATTAGGTCCAGACACTAAGGTAATATATCTTTCTCCTCAAGGTAAAAAATTAAATCAAAAATATGTGTTTAATTTAGCTAAGAATAATAAAACTTTGATTTTAGTATGTGGACGATATCAAGGTATTGATGAAAGGATAATAAAGATAAAAATTGATGAAGAATGGTCTATAGGAGATTATATTTTAAGTGGAGGAGAATTAGCAGCTATGGTATTAATAGATGTTATAACTCGGGTTTTACCTGGTACTTTAAATAATCAAGAGTCAAAAATATCAGATTCTTTTTTTAAAAATAGATTAGATTGTCCACATTATACTCGTCCAGAAATTTTTGAAGGAATGAGAGTGCCATCAGTATTATTATCTGGAAATCATTATGATATCTTTCGTTGGAAATTAAAACAATCCTTAGGTGCAACTTGGTTAAAAAGACCAGATTTATTAAAAAAATCAAAACTTAGTAAAGAAGAACAAAATTTATTAATGGAATTCAAAAATGAATATTTGTTTTCGTTAATGAATAAATAAAAGGAAATGCTATATGTACGAAATAATGAAAAAATTTGAGTCAAATCAGTTAAAAAAAGATATACCACTATTTCATTCTGGAGATATAGTAGAAATAAAATTATGGGTTATTGAAGAAGGAAACAAAAAACGTTTTCAAATATTTGAAGGAATAATAATTGCAATTAAAAATAGAGGACTACATTCTACTTTTACTGTAAGAAAAATTGCTAGCGGAGAAGGAGTAGAACGAGTATTTCAAACATATTCTCCTATTATCAAGGATATTAGGATTAAAAAATTAGGGATGGTTCGCAAAGCAAAACTTTATTATTTGCGTAATCTGCAAGGGAAGTCTGCTAAAATTAAAACTCGTTATTTATTTTAATTAATTTACTTGAGTTATATTATTGATTTCACTTATTTATAATAAGTCATCTATGCTCTAGATAACAAATATTGTTTTATGTTAATGTAGAATTTTAAGAAAAGTAGTTATGTTAAGTAATTTTATCAATATAAAAATATAAAAATTTTAAATATTTTGCATGATATTTGTATTATAAAGTGTTTTTATATTTTTACTATTTGTACTGAGATATATAAATTGTTGATTTCTAATTTTACAAATAGATTAATTTTTCTATTTAATGACTAATTAATCTATTAACAATAATTTATTTACAATACTAACATTAGTATTATAAATAAATTATAGTACATAATATATATTACATAATTTTAATATTATAAATCTTACTTATTTTATGAGTTATAATATTTTTTATCAAGGTAATAATATGCAAAAAAATAATCAAAAAAAATTGCAGTATTGTAATACTCAATCAATAATTACACCTAATCAATTAAAATTACAATTTCCTTTAAACGAAGCTAATCAATATACTATTGAGCAATCTCAAAATATTATTAATAATATCATACATAAAAAAGATTCTCGTTTATTAATTATATGTGGTCCTTGTTCAATTAATGATACTAACGCTGCTTTTGATTATGCTAATAAATTAAAAATTTTATCAGAAAAATTAAAGGATCAATTATATATAGTGATGCGTGTATATTTAGAGAAACCTCGTACTGTAGCTGGATGGAAGGGTTTAATTAATGATCCGTATATGAATGGTTCTTATGATATAGAATCTGGATTAAAAATATCACGTCGATTATTATTAAAATTAGTTGAAATAGGATTACCTTTGGCCACTGAGGTATTAAATCCAATTTTTCCACAATACATTGGGGAACTTTTTAGTTGGGTATCCATAGGAGCTAGAACTTCAGAATCTCAAATTCATAGAGAGATAGCTTCTGGTTTTCAATCATCAGTAGGTTTTAAAAATAGTACTGATGGTAATATTTATCATGCTATTAATGCAGTACAAGCATCAACTATTCCTCATAGCTACATTAGTATTAATCAAATGGGACAGGCATGTATAATAAATACTAAGGGAAATGTTAATAGTCATATAATTTTAAGAGGAGGAATACATCCAAATTATTATCCAGAAAATATTGTTTGTTGTGAGCAGAAAATTTTAGAAATAGGTCTACCATTAGCATTAGTTATTGACTGCAGTCATGGTAATTCTAAAAAAGATTGCAATAAACAGATTGATGTAGTTAATTCTATAGTCAATCAAATAAAGCTTGGTAATTGTTCTATTGTTGGATTAATGTTAGAAAGTTATCTTTATTCTGGGAATCAAGCTTTAAATTTGGATAATCTTTCTTCTATACAATATGGAATATCTGTAACTGATGCTTGTATAAGTTGGGAAAAAACTCAAGAATTATTATATTTTATATATAAGGAATTAAAATCAATTCTATCATATCGTTTAGCAGGAGCCTAAACGATATGATAGAAAAAAAGTTAGATTTTTTAAGAAATGAAATTGATAAAATAGATAAAGATTTAATTAAATTATTATCTAAACGATTTTCTTTAGTTTCTCAAGTAGGTGAAATAAAAAGTCGTTTTGGTTTATTTATTTATGACGCAGAAAGAGAAGAAAAAATTGTATTTTGCAGAAGAAAAGAAGCAATTAAATTAGGTGTTTCTCCTGATGTAATTGAAGATATATTACGTCGAATTATGCGAGAATCTTATGCTAATGAAAGTGAAAAAGGATTTAAAAAGTTATATCCAAATTTTCGTTCTATTGTAATAATTGGAGGTAAAGGGCGAATGGGTCAGTTTTTTTTCAAAATGCTAACTTTATCGGGATATCATGTTAAAATATTAGATCAAGATGATTGGACAAATGCAGAGTCTATATTAACTAATGTTGGAGCTATATTCATTAGTGTGCCTATGCATTTGATAGATAAAATAGTTAATAAATTACCTCCTTTACCTGAAGATTGTTTAATGATAGATTTATCTTCTATTAAAACAATATCTTTAAAAACTATTTTGGACATTCATAGTGGACCAGTATTAGGATTACATCCGATGTTTGCTCCAGATAATGGAAATATGATAAAACAAGTTATTATCTGTTGTGAAGGTCGTTATCCTGAATCATATCAGTGGTTATTAAAACAATTACAATTATGGGGTGCAAAATTGTATTATTGTGATCCTAAAGAACATGATAAATACATGAGTTTTATCCAAAGTTTATGTCATTTAGTAACTTTCTCTACTGGATATCATTTATTTAAAGAAAATATTGACATAGATAAAATTTTATCTTTTTCTTCTCCAATATTTCAATTAAAGTTAATAACAATAGGTAGATTATTTCATCAAGATCCTCAGTTATATGCAAATATTATTATGGAATCTAAAGACAATATTGTTTTAATTAAACGTTATTATAGAAGATTAGGACAAATATTAATATGGTTAGAGCAAAATAATAAAATAGAATTCATAAAGGGATTTAATAAAATTAAAAGTTGGCTAGGAATTCATGCTGATATTTTTTTTAAAGATAGTTGTAAATTATTACAACTAATTAATGATTTAAAAAAGTAAATTGTTACTATGAGCGATAGTATATAATTGATATGAGTATTATTATTTAGAGAAGAAAAATTATATTTTATATACAGTGTTTTAATTAATTATTATATTAACATATAATAATTTCATTTTATGTCGATGTTTTACTTGGATAGAATCCTAGTATTTTTAGTGAATTAGAAATTCTTTTAATTTTCATTAATACTTGATGAATGTAAAAATAGTGCATGTGTGTGATGATTTCAATAATAATCATATTTTCTGAATTTTTATAAAGCAATTTGCATAATCTTAAAAATTTAATCTCAATATTATAAAATTGTAATATTTTTAATATATGGTATAATCTTTCTAAGTCGTGTTTAATAGAAATGATAAGCATAATTTTTTTAAATGTTGGATATGTATTAATGATTGAAAGTTTTGTATTTTTTAATATAATAAATCGAGTAGAGTTATAAGGGTGATTAGAAATAATTTGTTGTGGTGATAATAATAGAGGTTTTAGTCCATAAAAACTTCCTCCTTGTGCGCTGCCCAAGGCAGCTATGTTAGGTTGATTTAAAAAAGCTACTTTTTTTATGGCAATAGAGCTACTTTTACAGAATGTGATTTTTAAATTTGAAATTTTTTTTAAGAATTTACTACATTGTTTAACAGGTTGCGGGTGACTATATATAGTTTTAATTTCATTTAAGGAAGATTGAGTGTTATTTACTAATATGTGGTGTTGTATAGGAATAGTGATATCTTCAATCAAGATCAAATGAGTTTGTAATAATAAATCACATACTTCTTCAATTAATCCTGAGTTAGAGTTTTCGATAGGTACAATTCCATATTCAGCTTTTTGATTTTCTACTAAATAAAAAATATCACTGAAATTTTGACAACTACATTCTATAAATTTATTATTAAAATAATAATGTGCATATTTCATAGCAGCAATATGAGAGTATGATCCTTTTGGACCTAGAAATGCTATATGTATTATGGTTGGTTTATTTTTAATCATGATTACTTTTTATTGTAAATATAACTTATTTATTATTAATAGTAATATATATAAACATTATTATATATATATGTACATTATACATATATATAATTTTTTATATTATGTTTAAATTTGGATAAAAATATATTATTTATTTTCAGAAATGAGTTTATCTATTATGTTGGCTTGATCTATTAAAAGTATTTTTTGATACGCTCGTTTCATATAATATAATGCTTTGTAAGTTGCTAGAGTGTCTGGATAACAACGCAACATTTTTTCTGATCGTATGATCACTGATATATAAGCATTTTTTTGATTATAAAATTTAATAATAGCTAATTCATAATTGGCTATTCTATTTTTTAAGATGATTAAACGTTTATAAGTATCTGCATAATATTTGCTATTAGGATAATTTCGAATAAGTTTTGAAAAACTATTAAATGCGATATTTGCGTAAATTGGATTTCGATCAAACCAATTTATATGAAAATATTTACCGAAAAAATAAAAATTATTTTTATCTAAGTGCATATTAATTAAACCTTGCATATATAAAATATAATCTAGATACTTATGATTAGGATATGAATGTAAGAAACGTTGAATAAAATTATTTGCTGATTGGAAATCATGTAATTTATAATATGCGTAAATTAAATCTAAATAAATTTGTTGTGGATAAGGTTCAAATGGATGCAAATTATTTAAACGTAATAATTCCTGGATGGCCCCTGTATAATTATTGTTTAGTAATTTATGATGAGCAGATTTATAAAGATGATAAGAATTCCAATGTGTTGTTTGATGATAAGATGCTGATGCTGAATTAAATGTATTAAATAAAATATTTATAAGTATTAGTATTAACAATCTTATGATTGTTTGAATGTATTTTGTTGCAGAATGTTGATTATTGTTATTGATATTAATAATTGATAGAATATATTTATGCATAATAATTTAAACACTTATATTGTAATTATTGAAAATAACATATGGTGGAGAAAACATACAATAATATAACAATTAAACCTATAATTGTGCAAACAGCTTATTCAGGAAAACGATTGGATTGGGTGTTATCTGAGCTTTTACCTCAATATTCTCGTTCCCAAATAAAACGTTGGATTGTTAATAAAAAAGTAATAATTAATAATCAAGTCTCTGTTTTTCCCAAAAAAAAAGTGATTTTTGGAGAAATGATTGAAATTAATAATATAGATGATAATGTTATATGTGATAATAATATCGTTATTCCTCAAAATATCCCATTAAATGTAGTGTATGAAGATAATGACATTTTAGTAATTAATAAGTCAAGCAATATGGTGGTACATCCTGGTACTAAAAATCATCAGAATACTATTTTAAATGCGTTATTATATCGATATCCGTCAATTTTAAAAGTATCAAATCGGGCAGGAATGGTTCAACGATTAGATAAAGATACAACTGGTTTAATGATTATAGCTAAAACTTGTTTCGCATATGGTAATTTATTAAAATTGTTTAAAATGAAGAAAGTAATAAAAGAGTATGATGCAATAGTTTTTGGAAATTTTTTTTATAATACAGGAACTATAGATAAACCAATTCGTCGACATTCCATTAATCGAACTTGTATGACTGTTCATTCTTCTGGAAAACCGTCTATTACTCGTTATTTTGTTATAGAATCTTTTGGAGGTGGTGCATGTAGTAGAGTAAAAGTATTATTAGAAACAGGACGAACTCATCAGATTAGAGTGCATATGGCTTATATTAATCATCCGTTAGTAGGAGATCCAAAATATGGAATGAGGTTAAAAAAATCTTTTGTCATGAATATGGGTACTGCTAATAAATTAAGTATTTATTTGAATAATTTTAATAGACAAGCTCTACATTCATATAGATTAAAATTATTGCATCCGATTACTAATCAAAAAATGCAATGGAGTGCTCCATTACCTAAGGATATGTTAAACTTAATTAGTGTTTTGAGAACATTGTAGAATCTATTTTTAATAAATAAATTTAAAATTATTTTAAATAGTATCTATAAAAATAAATGATGTATAATGTATGCATATAGAAAAATTTATTATATTGAATGTTATTACTGAATTTGATTATTGCAGGAAATTATAGTCTATGAGATTAGATCGTTTTACTCATAATTTTCAATTGGCATTGTCTGATGCACAATCGATTGCATTGAGTCAAGATAATCAGTTTATAGAGCCTGTGCATGTAATGCATGCTTTTTTAAAAGAAAAAAATGAATCAATATGTAAATTATTACAATACTCAAAAGCTGATATAGATATATTAACTAGATTAGTAGTACAAGCATGTGATGCTTTACCTAAAGTAGAAGGTATTGGTGGAGATGTGCAGTGTTCTAATAGTTTAATAAAAGTATTAAATTTATGTGATAAATTGGCTCAAAAATATAATGATACCATTATTTCTTCAGTTATTTTTGTATTAGCTTCTATAAGTTCCATGGATATTTTAAGTAATATATTAAAAAAGTCTGGAATTACTGAGGAAAATTTAAAGAAATCAATTAAATTAATTCGAGAAAGTCACTTTATGTATAGTGATGATAATATAAAACAACAATTAAAACAGGTATTAAAAAAATTTACTGTAGATGTAACACAGTTTGCTGAACAAGGTAAATTAGATCCAGTTATTGGTAGAGACGAGGAGATTAGACGTACGATTCAAGTTCTTCAAAGAAGAACAAAAAACAACCCTGTTCTTATAGGAAATCCAGGAGTAGGAAAAACAGCTATCGTAGAAGGATTAGCTCAACGTATTGTTAATGGAGAAGTTCCAGATGGGTTAAAGAATAGTAGAATATTATCATTAGATATTGCTGCATTATTGGCTGGAACGAAATATCGAGGAGAGTTTGAAGATCGTTTTAAAAAAGTATTGCATGCTTTATCTGACGAGAGTAGTAATATTATTTTGTTCATTGATGAATTGCATGTAATGGTAGGAGCAGGTAAAACTGATGGAGCAATGGATGCAAGTAATATGATTAAACCAAAATTGGCAAGAGGAGAATTACATTGTGTTGGAGCAACAACATTGGATGAGTATAGTAGATATATTGAAAAAGATGCTGCTTTAGAAAGAAGATTTCAAAAGATATTTATTGATGAGCCTAATATTAAAGATACAATAGCTATTCTTCGTGGATTGAAAGAACGTTATGAATTACATCATAATGTTCATATTACTGATCTTGCAATAATAGCTGCAGCAACTTTGTCTAAAAGATATATTTCTGATCGTCAATTACCAGATAAAGCTATTGATTTAATTGATGAGGCAGCTTCTAGCATTCGTATACAAATTGATTCTAAACCAGAAAATTTAGATAGATTAGGTCGTCGTATTATACAGTTAAAATTAGAAAATCAAGCATTACAAAAAGAATCGGATGAATTGAGTAAAAAACGTTTGACAATATTAAAAAAAGAGTTGCTTCAGAAAGAGGATGAATATGCTCGTTTTGAATCAGAATGGAAACGTGAAAAAAAATCTTTATTTGATGTTCAAAATATAAAATCTGATTTAGAAAAAACTAAAACTTTATTAGAAAAAGCTCGGCGTGTTGGAGATTTAGATAAAATGTCTGAATTACAATATGGCAGAATACCAGAATTAGAAAAAAAATTATCAAGTATAGTGCAATCGAACAATGAAAAAATAAGTCTTCTACGTAATTATGTTTCTGAAACAGAAATTGCTGAAGTTTTGTCTAGATGGACTGGAATTCCTGTATCTCGAATATTAACTAATGAAAAATATAAGTTATTAAATATGGAAAAAATTTTACATAATTTAGTTATAGGGCAAGATGATGCAGTTCAAGCAATTTCTAATGCAATACGACGAAATCGTTCTGGTTTGTCTGATCCTAAACGACCTATAGGTTCTTTCATGTTTTTAGGGCCAACAGGTGTTGGAAAAACTGAATTATGTAAAGCATTATCTCATTTTCTTTTTGATACTGATACATCTATGATACGAGTAGATATGTCTGAATTCATGGAAAAACATTCTGTATCAAAATTATTAGGAGCTCCTCCTGGTTATATTGGATATGAAACTGGAGGTTATTTAACTGAATCAGTGCGTCGTCGACCTTATTCTATAATTTTATTGGATGAAATTGAAAAAGCACATTCAGATATTTTTAATATTTTATTACAAGTTTTGGATGATGGGAGATTAACTGACAATCAGGGTAGAACTATTAATTTTAGTAATACTGTTGTAATTATGACTTCTAATTTAGGATCAGATTTAATTCAGAAGAAATTTAAATCATTAGATTATAGTTCAATGAAAAAAATGGTGATAGATGTAGTAAATCAATATTTTAGACCTGAATTTGTTAATAGAATTGATGAAATTGTGGTTTTTCATCCACTTAATATTGAGCATATTATTGACATTGCAAATATTCAATTAAAAAGGTTATATCGTAGATTAGAAGAAAAAGGATATCCTAGTACTTGTATTACTGAAAAAGCTCTATTTTTTTTATCTAAGATTGGTTTTAATTCGGTACATGGAGCACGTCCATTAAAACGGATTATACAGCAATATGTTGAAAATCCTTTATCTCAAAAAATATTAGCTGAAGATTTATCACCAGGTAAAAAAATTATTTTAGATGTTAAACATAATGAGATAGTATTTTTTCAAGATAAGGTTTAAAAATGATAGGATAATGTTTTTTGTTTATTTTTAAATTATATAATTATAATATTTTATATAAAAATGGTTCATTTATACAATAAAATTCAGACGTATGATCGTATTGGTAGTATTTTGAATAATTTTGTATCTTTTAAAATAACATGAAAAATTGTGTACAATTAAAGTTATTAAATACTTTTTCAGTTAATGCATATGCTAATAGAGTGGTTAGTGTAAAGAGTGAGCATTCGTTATTAAATTATTGGAGAAAAAGTCGGAATATTGGAGAATATATTCTTATTTTGGGAGGAGGAAGTAATGTTTTATTTGTAGAAGATTATAAAGGTACTATATTATTGAATAGAATAAAAGGTATTGTAATTTCTGAAAATAAAATAGAATGGAAGTTACATGTTGGAGCTGGAGAAAAATGGAATGAATTAGTAATGTATACTGTTAGCAATAATATACCTGGCTTGGAAAATTTGGTGTGTATTCCAGGATATGTTGGAGCGGCTCCTATTCACAATATTGGAGCGTATGGAGTTGAGTTTTCTCAAGTGTGTGAATATGTAGATGTGTTAGAGTTAGAGCAAGGCAAAAAAAAACGTTTTAGTTGTCATGAATGTTGTTTTAAATATAGAGAAAGTATTTTTAAAGTGAATTTATATAAATATGCAATATTATTTGTGGGGTTAAGGTTAAATAAACACTGGAAACCTGTTTTGTATTATCTTAGATTATATTATTTTGGTATAAGCATGGTTACTCCATCGGAAATTTTAAGTGCTATTATTTTAATAAGAAATAAAAAGTTACCTAATCCTACAATTTGTGGTAACGCTGGAAGTTTTTTTAAAAATCCAATAATAGATGATCGTGCAGCATTTAGTTTATTTAAAAAATATCCACATATTCCGTATTACCAACAACGAAATGGAAAACTAAAATTATTAGCTGGATGGCTAATTGAAAATTGTAAACTAAAAGGTTATGTATTAGGAGAAGCTTCAGTTTATTATAAAAATGCTGTGGTATTAATTAATAATAGACAGAAAGCTACTGGAATGGAAATAGCAAAATTAGCATATTATGTATATAAAAAAGTCGCAATGAAATTTAATATTTTTTTACAACCTGAAGTGAGGTTGATTGGACAACATGGAGAAATTGATTTGAAAAAAATCTTTGAAAATTAAATACTTATATTTTTAATATAAAAGTGATATTAATTAATAATGTTATATGTGTATAACTAATACTAGTATTTGTTTAATTTAATATGTCGATTTTTGTTTGAGTGAAAATATTATATGGATTGTAATTATATTAAGTGTAATAAAGATTATTGTTTTTCTTTACTTGAATCGAGTTTAGATGAAGAACAAATTTTAGATCGATTGTTAGAAGGAAGGGTAGTAGTATTAGATGTAATTCATTCTACGAGTCAATATATTATAGATAATTTAAAGTATGTGAAATCTGGGGATGTTTTTGTAACAGAGCATCAGACTAAAGGACGAGGAAGACGAGGTAATTTATGGATTACTCCAGATAGACAGAGTGTGTGTTTATCTATTCATTGGAAATTATATCGAAAATTATTTACTACAATTGAATTAAGTTTAATAGTTAGTTTTGTTGTAGCAAGGGTATTAAAAAAAATGGGGATATCTCAAATAAAAATTAAATGGCCTAATGATTTATATGTGAGTAATAAGAAATTAGCTGGTATTTTAATTGAAATTATAACAAAAAGTAAAAATATATCTCATTTAATAATAGGAATAGGAATTAATATATCTATTTCTTTAAGTACAAAATTAAAAATTGAAATTAGTAAAAGTTGGATTGCTTTAAAAGATATAAATATTTATTTGGATCGAAATATTTTAGTAATTAATTTAGTGAATGAGTTAAGAAAAACATTAAAATATTTTGAACATAAAAATCATATATTATTCTACTATTATTCTCAAATTTTAGATTATTTATATAATAGACCGGTAGCATTATTAATAGAAAATAATGTAGTAAAATGTGGTGTTGTTTTAGGAATAGATAGAAATGGATCTTTGTTAATAATGGATAAACTAGGTATTATTAACTCATATTTAAAAGAGAATATGTCTATTAAGTTATTGTAGCAAAATAATATTTTATATAAAGAAATTTTATTATAAAAAATATAAAAATATAAACGATGTTATTATTTTTCTAGTAGTGTTGTTAACCTAAATTTAGGTTATGATTAAGGTTTGATAGAATTATTAATATGGAAATTAAATTATATTATAAGGATGTAGTAAAATATTGATTAATTTTTTATAGTTTCTATGTGTTTTGTAAAAATATTTTATGAACAATGTGTTTATTGAAGCATGTTATTTGTATTCATAATACGTTTTATAAAAATTATTATTATTCAATTTATGAAATATACTATTATTTATTTTGGTATGATGTTTTTATAAAAATATAAAATTTTTGTTTAAAATATTAATTTAATAAATAAATTAAATATGAAGTAAAGTATAGATTTTTGATTTGGGTTGATTTTTTTTTGATTAGGTATTATTATATTGCGTGTTGTACATGTAATATAGTAAGAGAAGCATGAAGAATTATTACGATGTATAAGCCAATAATGAAATAATGTCGAAATTTTAGAGTATGGTAATAAATGGTTTAATGCCGGTGTAGCTCAGAAGGAAGAGCAACTGATTTGTAATCAGTAGGTCGAAGGTTCAAATCCTTTTGCCGGCATTTTTTTACGATAAAAGTACGATGGGGTTCCCGAGCGGCTAAAGGGAGCAGACTGTAAATCTGCCGTCATAGACTTCGAAGGTTCAAATCCTTCCCCCATCATTTATTTTATGAATATATATTGATTGTTTTTAAAAGATAAAAGATAAAAGAATACATGTTGTAAAGTATATAGAGTTATTTATAACAACAAGTGGGCATCGTATAATGGTCATTACCTCAACCTTCCAAGTTGATGATGTGGGTTCGATTCCCACTGTCCGCTGTTTGTATTAAAGATAATATATTTTACATTTATATTATATATGTGTTATATATAGGATGCTGATATAGCTCAGAGGCAGAGCACTCCCTTGGTAAGGGTGAGGCCAGCAGTTCGATCCTGCTTATCAGCATATTTAAGTTTAAATATGAATATCTTGTACAACATATGAAAATTATTTATGTATTACAATATGGTAAGGGAAAATTAGAATGAAAGGTGATAAAAATGTTATTTTATATCTTAATCGTTTATTAAGTAATGAGTTAATTGCTGTGAATCAATATTTTTTACATTCAAAACTTTTTAAAAGTTGGGGATTAAAACGTTTAACTGATATAGAATATAAAGAGTGTATGGATGAATTAAAACACGCAGATTTGTATATAGAGCGTATTTTATTTTTAGAAGGTTCTCCTATTATAAGAAGTGTTGATGAATTGAGTGTTTGTAAAAATATTGAAGATATCTTGCATATGGATTTAAAAATAGAGTATAATGGAATAAATGATTTGAAGGAAAGTATTAAAAATGCTGATTTAGTGCAAGATTATGTTTCTAAAGAGATTATGGTAAAGATTCTTTATGATGAAGAGAAACATGTTGAGTTTTTAGAAACAGAGTTGAATCTTATTAAGAGTATAGGTGTGAATAATTATCTGCAATCTCAGATATATAAATAAGAGATTATTGATAGTAGTAGCATTAAAAATTATTGAGTATTAAAAATAAAGGATTATCGATTTGTTTATGTGTGATATGAATGTAAAAGATTTTAAGTCATGTGTTGTATATTGACTTATGAATGGTGGGGTTTTTGAAATTATCAAATATAATCATTAGTTATATTTTTTAACGATTGAATTTAGAATATTTATAAAAAATTCTTTATTATAAATTGTATACATTTCTATTATTATGTAATAGAGGATAAGTTATTATAATGCAAAATCAAAGAATTAGAATTCGTTTAAAAGCATTTGATCACAGATTAATAGATAAATCAACTTTAGAAATTGTTGAAACCGCTAAAAGGACTGGGGCTCAAGTTCATGGACCTGTTCCATTGCCAACTAAAAAAGAACGGTTTACTATTTTAGTTTCTCCTCACGTTAACAAAGACGCTAGAGACCAGTATGAAATACGCACTCACAAACGGTTAATAGATATAATTGATCCCACTGATAAAACTGTAGATGCTTTAATGAAATTAGATTTAGCAGCGGGAGTAGATGTACAAATTAGTCTTGGCTGATGTTGAATAGAAATATTTAAACAACTAAAACTTAATATATTGTAGTTTATGTTATTATTTTATAGAGAAATGAATTAGATGATAAATGGAGCGATTGGTAGAAAAGTAGGAATGACTAGATTATTTGATAAAAATGGAATTTCGGTACCTATAACTATCATTGAAGTATTGCCGAATCTAGTGACTCAAGTTAAAAATTTTAAACAAGATGGTTATTGTGCTGTACAAGTAACTACTGGAGATTTAGAATTAGATAATTTAAATAAACCTAAGTTAGGGCATTTAAAGAAGTCAGGGATTAAAACAGGAAAGGGGTTATGGGAATTTAGAATGTTTTCTGATCCTAAAATATCAGTTGGTGATGTTATTAATATAGATATTTTTAATAGAATTACAGAAGTGGATGTTACTGGGGTTTCGAAGGGAAAAGGTTTTGCAGGTACAGTAAAACGTTGGAACTTTCATACTCAGGATGCAAGTCATGGCAATTCTTTGTCTCATAGAGCTCCTGGATCTATTGGTCAGAATCAGACTCCAGGGAAAGTGTTTAAAGGAAAAAAAATGTCGGGTCATTTAGGCAATGTGAAAGTTACCATTCAAAATTTAAAGGTTATTAGTGTTAATATAAGTGATAATTTATTATTAATTAAAGGAGCGATTCCTGGGATAATTGGTGAGAATGTCATAATTAAAAAATCTGTTAAAACAAAGTCTATTAGTCCAGGTATAGTATGACAGTAGAATTGAAATGTTTCTTGATGAATTCAAAAGAGAATAACCTCAGTAAGGTAGAGATGTTGTCTGTTTCTGAAAAAATATTTAAGTATCCTTTTAATTTATCATTAATACATCAAGTTGTTTCAAGTTATTTAATTAATTCAAGACAAGGGTCGAGGTCTCAAAAATCTCGCTCTGAAGTTGCAGGATCAAATAAAAAGCCTTGGCGACAAAAAGGTACTGGTCGAGCTCGATCTGGTTCATTAAAAAGTCCAATTTGGCGTTCTGGTGGAGTGACTTTTGCAGCTAAACCAAGAAAATATAATCAGAAGATAAATAAAAAAATGTACAAAGGGGCAATAAAAAGCATTTTATCTAAACTGGTTGCTGAAAATAGATTTTTTTTAATGGAAAATTTTTTTTTAGAAAAACCGAAAACTAAATTTTTTTTAGACAAATTTTGTCATATAATAAATTTTAAAAAGAGTGTGTTGATTATTACTGATTTTATAGATAAAAATGTTGTATTAGCATCTAGAAATCTTCGAACAGTGGAAGTCCGTGATATGTATCATATAGATCCGGTGAGTTTAATTAATTTTGATATAGTTATTTTTAATAAAAATATTCTTAATAAAATTGAGATTTCGTTAATATGATGTATATAGAACATTTGTTAAAGATAATAAATTTTCCTCATGTTTCTGAAAAATCGTCTGTTGTGTTGGAAAAAAATAATGTTATTATTTTAAAAGTATCAAAATATGCAACTAAAATTGATATTAAAGATGCTTTGTGTATGTTATTTTCTGTTAAGATAAAAAAAATTAATATTTTGATGGTTTGTGGAAAAACTAAGGGATCAAAAGGAAATATAGGACGTAGATGCAATTGGAAAAAGGCATATGTAGTTTTAAGGGATGGTTATAAAATAGATTTATTCGATAAAATTAGGTAGTATATATAAAAAAGTATGAGCACTTAAATGATGGCTATTGTTAAATGCAATCCTACTTCTCCTGGTAGAAGACATTTGGTTAAGTTGGTAAATTCTGAATTATATAAGGGTAAACCTTATTCTTTACTATTATCTAGAATAGCAGTGGGTAAGTCAGGAGGGAGAAATAATTATGGTCGAATTACTACTAGGCATATCGGAGGTGGTCATAAAAGGCGTTATAGAATAATAGATTTTAAACGAAATAAAGATAATATTAATGCTATAGTTGAGCGAATAGAATATGATCCAAATAGATCAGCACACATTGCTTTATTGCTATATAAAGATGGAGAGCGGCGTTATATTTTATCTCCAAAAGGTATTAGTGTAGGAGATGTGGTCTTATCTGGTAGAGGTATAGATGTTCCGATAAAATCTGGAAATTCATTACCTATGATTAATATTCCGGTTGGGTCTATTGTTCATAATATAGAAATGAAATCAGGAAAAGGAGGTCAATTAGCTCGTTCTGCTGGATCGAGCGCACAAATTGTATCTAAAGATAAGGAGTATATAAATTTACGCTTAAGATCTGGTGAAATACGTAAAGTGCGTTGTGAATGTAGGGCTACAATAGGTGAAGTTGGTAATGCTGAACATATGTTACGTGCTTTAGGTAAAGCGGGGGCTAATAGATGGAGAGGTGTTCGTCCTACCGTTCGAGGTACTGCTATGAACCCAATTGATCATCCTCATGGAGGGGGAGAAGGTAAAAATTTTGGGAAACATCCAGTTTCTCCATGGGGTATACAGACAAAAGGTAAAAGAACTCGCTATAATAAACGTACAGATAGGTCAATTTTGTACTATCGTCATAGTAAATAATGTGTGTTTTGTATGATTTTAATAAAAAGGTAGTTTATGTCTCGTTCTCTTAAAAAAGGTCCATTTATTGATTTGCATTTATTAAAAAAAGTAGAAAAGGTGATAAAAACTGGAGACAAAAAACCTATTAAAACCTGGTCTCGTAGATCGACAATTTTTCCAAAAATGATCGGTTTAACTATATTGGTTCATAATGGAAAACAACATATACCTATTTTTATTTCAGATGAAATGGTTGGGCATAAGCTTGGAGAATTTTCTCCAACTCGTACATATAGAGGTCATCATGCAGTTGATAAAAAGATAAAAAAACGTTATTAAATATTTAATTATTATTAATTAACCTTTAATATAGATTATTTGGGTGTCTTTGCTAATTATGGATGTGTAATTATGGAATCAATAGCAAAATATCGTTATATTAGGTCTTCTGCGCAAAAGGTTCGTTTAGTTGCTAATATGATTAGAGGTAAATATGTATCAAAAGCACTTGATATTTTGAATTATACTAATAAGAAATCTGCTCATATAGTAAAGAAAACTTTAGAATCGGCTATGGCTAATGCAGAACACAATGATGCATTAAATATTGATAATTTAAAAGTTATTAAAATTTTTGTTGATAGTGGACCTAGCATTAAAAGGATTATGCCAAGAGCTAAAGGTCGTTCAGATCGGATTTTAAAAAGGACTAGTCATCTTACAATAGTGGTATCCGAATAAAAATATATGAACAATTATTGACAGGAGGTATTATTAAAGAAATGGGTCAAAAGGTACATCCGAATGGGATGAGGTTGGGTATTATCAAATCATGGCATTCTACTTGGTATGCAGGTAATAAAGATTTTTCTGAAAATTTACATAATGATTTTAAAGTCCGTCAGTTTTTAACAAAAAAGTTATCAAAGGCTTTAATATCTCGTATAATTATCGAGAGACCAGCTAAGAGTATGCGTGTTACTATTTGTACTGCTAGGCCAGGAATTGTAATAGGAAAAAAGGGAGGAGATATTGAAAAATTACGTGACAGTGTAGCAAAAATTTCTGGTGTTCCAACTCAGTTAAATATTTCTGAAATTAGAAAACCGGAATTAGATGCTAAGTTATTGGCAGATAATATAGCTTCTCAGTTAGAACGTAGGGTTATATTTAGACGGGCAATAAAGAGAGCAGCACAAAGTGCAATTCGTTTAGGAGCAGAAGGAGTTAAAATAGAAATTAGTGGAAGGTTGAGTGGAGCAGAAATTGCACGTACTGAATGGCATAGAGAAGGGAGAGTTCCTTTACATACTTTACGTGCTAATATTGATTACAGTTTATCAGAAGCTCATACTACTTATGGAGTATTAGGAATTAAAGTTTGGATATTTAAAGGAGAAATTTTAGATAAAATATTATTTGATGAAACTAAAACACAACATCAATTGATTAATGATTTTCCTAAGCATAAACATAAGATTCGTTTATAAGAATAAAAATAAAAAAGGGAGATTTAATTTTGTTGTATCCAAAACGCACGAAGTTTCGAAAAATGCATAAGGGACGTAATAAAGGTGTAGTAATAAATGATATGATTCATTTTGGAGTGTTTGCTTTAAAATCTATTGATAGAGGAAGATTAAAATCGTGTCAAATTGAATCAGCTCGTCGAGCTATAACTAGAGCTGTAAAACGTCAGGGAAAAATTTGGATTCGTGTGTTTCCTGATAAGCCTATTACTGAGAAACCCTTAGAGGTTCGTATGGGAAAAGGTAAAGGTAATGTAGAATATTGGGTTGCTTTAGTGCAACCTGGAAAAGTATTGTATGAAATAAGTGGAGTTTCTCAGGATTTAGCTGTTTATGCGTTTAGGTTAGGGGCATCAAAATTACCAATAAAAACTACTATTATAGGATTACAGCATAGTGAATAAATTTTTAAAAATTTTAAATCGTAATAATAAAGACAATCGATCTTCCAAGTTGAAATTAATTCGTGTTTTGGAGGAATATTTTAACTTACGAATGCAATTAAAGTTAGGTCAATTAAAACAATTACATTTATTAAAGAAATCTCGCCAAAATATTGCTCGTTTAAAATTTTTTGAATCTAAAAATGAGCTAAAGTAAGTAATTAAGGAAATTTAAATACTTTATGATTAATAGAATACGTGTATTAAGAGGATTTATAGTTAGTAATAAAATGCAAAAATCAGTTGTTGTAGCTGTGGATCGTTTTGTTAAGCATCCGATATACAGAAAATTTGTAAAACGTACTACTAGATTTCATGTGCATGATTCTAATAATGAAGGTTCAGTAGGAGATTTAGTAGAAATTAGAGAGTGTCGTCCTATTTCTAAAACAAAATTTTGGGTGATGACTACCATTCTCAAGAAATCTAGTCTATTATAAAAATATTTATTGCAATTTGTTTATATATTTATAGTGTGAAAATGTTATTATGATATATAAATGAACAAAAATTTTATTTTGAGGTATTATTTGTGTGATTCAGGAACGTACTATTTTGAATGTAGCTGATAATTCTGGGGCACGTTTTGCGATGTGTATTAAAGTATTAGGAGGATCTAAAAGGCGTTACGCCAGAATAGGAGATATTATTAAGATTACTGTAAAAGAAGCTATTCCTAGAGCTAAAGTTAAAAAAGGAGATGTCTTAAAAGCTGTAGTAGTGCGTACAAAGCAAGGTGTACGTAGATTAGATGGGTCTGTTATCAGATTTGATAGCAATGCTTGTGTTTTATTAAATGATTCTAATTTACAACCAATAGGTACTCGAATTTTTGGTCCAGTTACTAGAGAATTGCGTGCTATGAATTTTATGAGAATTATTTCTTTAGCCCCTGAAGTGTTGTAGGATTTATTTTTATGTATAGAGAGGTAAAATTTTTTAATGGCAGCTAAAAAAATTAGGTGTGGTGATGAAGTGATTATATTGAGTGGAAAAGATAAAGGAAAAACTGGTAAGGTCAAATTTGTTTCGTCTTTTAAAAACAGGGCTATTATTTCAGGAATAAATTTAATAAAAAAACATCAAAAGCCAATTCCAGACAAAAATCAACCAGGAGGAATTCTTCAAAAAGAAGCATACATTGATTTATCTAATGTTGCAATATTTAATTCTGTTGATAAAAAAGCAGATAAAGTTGGGTTTAAAATAGAGAAAGGGAAAAAAGTTAGAGTTTTTAAGTCTAATGGAAATATAATTAAATAGTGTTGTTGTTTGGGAATTAATTAAGTATGGTTAATTTATATAATTATTATAGAAGTCATGTTGTTTATAGTTTGATGGAACAATTTCAGTATTCATCTATAATGAAAGTACCAAAAATAAGTAAAATTACCATTAATATGGGTATAGGAAAGTCTATTTTAAATAAAAATATTTTAGAAAAATCAATAGAAGATCTAAAAATGATTTCTGGTCAGAAACCAGTTGTTACTAAAGCTAAAAAATCTATTTCAAGTTTTAAAATAAGGGAAGGTCAATCAATAGGATGTAAAGTAACTTTACGAAAGGTGCGTATGTGGGAATTTTTAGAAAGGTTAATTGTCATTTCTATACCTCGTATTCGAGATTTTAGAGGGTTGTCAGTAAAATCATTTGATGGACATGGGAATTATAGCATGGGAATACGAGAGCAGATTATTTTTCCGGAAATTAATTATGATACTGTTGATAGTATTAGAGGAATGAATATTACTATCACTACCAGTACTTTTTCTGATAAAGAAGGATTTGCTTTATTAACCGCTCTTCGATTTCCATTTAAAAATAAAAGTTGATTGTTTTATTTGTCTAAATAAAGAGGAGTATTAATCGTATAATGCCTAAAGAATCTGTAAAAGCACGAGAAAAAAAGCGTTTAAAATTAATTAATAAGTATTATTCTCAACGTCTTTTACTAAAAAAACTTATTGTTGGACGTAATTCTACTAATGAGGACAGATGGAATGCTATGTTAAAATTACAAACTTTACCTAGAGATTCTAGTCCATCTAGGTTGCGCAATCGTTGCAAACAAACTGGACGACCTCATGCTTTTTTAAGAAAATTTGGATTAAGTCGAATAAAAGTACGTGAAGCTGCTATGAAGGGTGAAATTCCTGGTTTAAGGAAATCTAGTTGGTAATATCGTTTTTAGTATATAGAGATAAAAATAAATATTTTCATTATTAAATTTAGAGAGTAATATAAAATGAGTATGCAAGACCCTATTTCAGAAATGTTAACTGCTATACGTAATGCTCAAATTGCTAAGAAAGATAAAATTTGTCTTCCATCATCTATCATGAAGATAGCTATCATTAAAGTGTTAACAGAAGAAGGATTTCTGGAAAAATATTATGTTCATGATGGGATAAAACCTGTATTAGAAATATTTTTAAAATATTATCAACGTAATAATCCGGTTATTGATAATATCAAACGTGTAAGCCGACCTGGATTGCGAATATATAAAAATAGAAAAAAATTACCTCAAGTTATGTCTGGGATGGGAGTGGTGATTATTTCTACTAATAAAGGTATTATGACTGATAAAAAAGCAAAGCAGCTGAATATTGGTGGAGAGATAATTTGTTATGTATCATAATGTAATTATAATTGTTGAGATATAATACTTATGAAATTAAAAAATAGTTATAATAAAATTGTTATTATTCCTGAATCGATAAATATACAATTAGAAAATCATTCTGTCATTATCGAAGGTGTTTTAGGGAAAGTATGTTATAAATTACATAAGTATATTTATGTAAAGATTAATAATGTAAATAATCTTGCTGTATATTCAGTATGTAATCATCTCAATAATAAAGCTTTAATTGGAACAACTACTTCTTTGATTAATGGTATAATTAAAGGAGTTACTTTGGGTTTTATTAAGAAATTACAATTAATAGGAATAGGATATAAAGCGTCTATAAAAGAAAATATTCTTAATTTAACAGTAGGATTATCACATCCTGTTTATTATGCATTACCTTTAGGGGTTCATGCTCAATGTATAAACCAAACAGAAATTATTTTAACTAGTTTAAATAAACAGCTTATCGGTCAAGTTGCAGCAGATTTAAGATCAATTAAACCACCAGAGCCATTTAAGGGGAAAGGAATTCGTTATATGGGTGAGTTAATACATAATAAAGATTCTAAAAAAAGATAATTGAAAATGATATTGAAAGTATATATGATATGAAAAATGGTAAACAGATTTCTAGAATTAGAAGAGCAAAAAAAATTAGAAAAAAATTGGTTAAATTAGATGTGTTTAGATTAGTAGTATATAGAAGTTCTAAACATATTTATGCTCAAATTTTTTCAAAGGATAATTGTGATGTATTGGTTTCTGCTTCTACTGTTGAAAAAATAATTTCGAATCAATTAGAAGTAACAGGAAATAAGATAGCTGCATCTTTAGTAGGGAAAACAATTGCTGAAAGAGCTTTAAAAAAAGGTATTATTAATGTATCTTTTGATCGATCAGGATATAAGTATCATGGACGGGTTCAGGCTTTAGCCGATTGCGCTCGTCAATTTGGTTTAAAATTTTAAAAATGTGAATGTTATTATGGTTAGATATATTAAGCAGAATTCTAATATTAGTGAATTGAAAGAAAAATTGATTACAGTAAATCGTGTTTCTAAGACTGTCAAGGGCGGTCGGATATTTAGTTTTGCGGCTTTAACAGTTGTTGGTAATTCTAATGGAAAAGTAGGATTTGGTTATGGAAAATCTCGAGAAGTTCCTTCAGCTATTCAGAAAGCTATGGAAAAAGCTCGTCATGATATGATTGATGTGCCTTTACGTACTGGAAGAACATTGCAACATGCAGTAATCGGAGTATATACAGGAGCTCGTATTTATATGCAACCTGCTTCTGAAGGTACTGGAATTATAGCGGGAGGCGCTATGCGTGCTATTTTGGAGGTGGTAGGAATACATAATGTTTTAGCGAAAGCATATGGATCTACTAATCCAATTAATATTGTTCGAGCTACCATGAGTGCTTTGAGAACTATGAAATCTCCAGAAATGATAGCTAAAAAACGAGGGAAATCGGTTGAATATATTTTTAATTGTTTTCATGACAAGATAAAAAATGATTAAGATTACTCAGATTAAAAGTGCTATTGGATGTATGTTAAAACATAAATCAACATTGCGTGGATTGGGATTGCGTCATATTGGAGATACTGTTATAAAAATAGATACTCCATCTATTCGTGGCATGATTAATATCATTTATTATATGGTAAAGATAGAAAATGAATGATAACTCCAGAATTTTGTTAAGGCTTAATACTATTAAATCTTCTAATGGATCTAAATGTTTAAGAAAACGTGTAGGACGAGGTATAGGATCAGGATTAGGTAAAACTGGAGGTAGAGGTCATAAAGGTCAAAAATCTCGTTCTGGATGTAAGATTAGGATTGGTTTTGAAGGAGGACAAACTGCTCTATATAGACGATTACCGAAATTTGGATTCATATCAAGAAAACGTGTAACAACTAAATCAATTAAATTGTTGGATTTGTCTCGTATTTCAGAAAATGTGATAGATTTAAATGTTTTAAAAAAATACAATATTATTGGAAATAAAATTAGATTTGTTAAAATAATTATGTTTGGAAATATTGATCGATCTGTTGTTATTAGAAATATTCAAGTAAGCAGAGGAGTTAAAGAAGCTATACAAGATGCAGGTGGAAAAATTGAAAAGAGGAGAATTATTAAATCATCATGATTATGGGAATAATTGATAAACATCGTCGTTCTATATCATCTGATTTTCAGAGTATAAAAGGAGGGTTACACGATTTAAAGCGAAGAGTGTTGTTTGTGATTGGAGCTCTTGTTATTTTTAGGATAGGATCTTTTATTCCAATCCCTGGGGTAGATTTAATTGTATTATCACAAATTTTGAAAGAACAACAGGGAACTATTATAGAAATGTTAAATATGTTTTCTGGAGGTTCTTTGAGTCGAGCGTCTATTTTTAGTTTAGGAATTATGCCGTATATTTCAGCCTCAATTATTATACAACTATTAACTGCAGTTCATCCTACATTGATGGAAATTAAAAAAGAAGGAGAAAGTGGAAGACGAATAATTAATCAGTATATTAGGTATGGAACTTTAATATTAAGTATATTTCAGTCTATGGGTATAGTAGTTGGACTTCCTAATATTAAAGGATTAGTGATAAATCCAGGGTTTACTTTTTATTTGATAGCAGTTATTAGTCTTGTGTCTGGAACTGTTTTTTTAATGTGGCTTGGGGATCAAATTACTAATAGAGGAATAGGTAACGGAATATCTATTATCATTTTTTCTGGAATTGTAGCTGGATTGCCTTCAGCGATAGGACATACTATAGAGCAAGTTAGACAAAATGAATTGCATTTTTTTGTATTAATTTTAATAGTTTGTTTGATATTTAGTATTACATTTTTTGTAGTATTTATAGAAAAAGGTCAACGTAGAATTTTAGTGTATTATGCTAAACCTAAACGTCAGCAAGGTCGTAGAATTTATTCAACACAAAATAGTACACATTTACCTTTTAAAGTAAATATGGCTGGAGTTATTCCTGCTATTTTTGCTTCAAGCGTGATTTTATTTCCAAGTACTATTATATCTTGGTTTTGTGGAGGATTAAATAATTGTTATTGGTTGACTATGATTTCTATGTGGTTTCAACCTGGTCAGTTACTATATGTTATAATATACTCACTAGCTATAATGTTTTTTTGTTTTTTTTATACATCTTTAGTATTTAATCCTAATGAAACTGCTGATAATTTGAAAAAATCAGGAGCTTTCGTTCCTGGAATTAGACCTGGAGAACAAACTGCAAAATATATTAATAAAATTATAGTGCGTTTGACTTGTATTGGTGCAGTGTATGTTACTTTTATTTGTTTAGTTCCAGAATTTATGAGAATTGCTATGAAAGTTCCATTTTATTTTGGAGGAACTTCTTTGCTAATAGTAGTAGTAGTTATTATGGATTTTATGGCTCAGATACAAACATTATTAATGTCTAGTCAATATGAATCTGTATTAAAAAAAGCTAATTTAAAGTATTATAATTAATTTAATTGTGTTGTTTAACATTAAATATATTTATATAAACATAAAATATATGGTAATTTTGAATGAAAGTTCGAGCATCAGTAAAAAAATTATGCAGACATTGTATTATTGTGAAGAGACGAAATGTAGTTCGTGTAATTTGTCGTGTTATTCCGAAGCATAAGCAACGACAAGGTTAAATTGACTGAAAACAATAAATAAATATACTGCTCATATTATATATGAAAAATTTTATTTAATAGGAGTGAAATAGTGGTACGTATAGTTGGAGTGAATGTTCCTGATCGTAAGCATGCTGTTATTGCTTTAATGTCTATATATGGTATTGGTAGGTCTCGTGCTCGAGAAATTTGTTTAAATGTTGGAATAGACTGTCATGTTAAGATTAATCAATTATCTGCAGAATATATTGATAAATTACGTGATGAAATTTCTAAATATATTATAGAGGGGGATTTACGTCGTGAAGTAAATTTGAATATTAAAAGATTAATTGATTTAGGTACTTATAGAGGGCTGCGTCATCGTAGGAATTTACCAGTTAGAGGACAGAGAACTAGGACAAATGCGAGAACTCGTAAAGGACCAAAAAAATTTGTAAATAAATAAAGTAGTATTAATAATATATTTATTGATATATCAGTAATAATAAAAACGTTAATGGAAATAAAATTTTAAAAAATGATTAAATCATCCTCTCTTAGAGTACGTAAACGAGTAAAAAAACAAGTTACAGATGGTATTGCGCATATCCATGCATCTTTTAACAATACCATTGTTACAATTAGTGATCGTCAAGGAAATACTTTAGGGTGGGCTACTTCTGGTGGATCTGGTTTTCGAGGATCTAGAAAATCTACTCCATTTGCTGCTCAAATAGCAGTAGAACGATGCGCTGAGACTGTACAAGAGTATGGTATAAAAAACTTAGAAGTTATGGTAAAAGGTCCTGGTCCAGGGAGGGAATCTGCAGTTCGAGCTTTAAATGCATCAGGATTTAACATAATTAGTATTACCGATGTTACTCCTATTCCTCATAATGGTTGTAGGCCTTCTAAAAAGCGTCGTGTTTGAAAACGATGTAATAAAAAACTATATTATTTATAATAATAAGGATGATATATGGCAAAATATTTAGGACCTAAGTTGAAATTGAGTCGTCGGGAAAATACAGATCTTTTTTTAAAATCTGGAATTAGATCTATTGATTCTAAGTGTAAATTTGAACATTCTCCAGGACAACATAGTATTCGTAAATCCAGATTTTCTGATTATGGTATACAACTTAGAGAAAAACAAAAGGTTAAACGTATATATGGTATACTAGAACGTCAGTTTGTTAATTATTACAAAAAAGCTGCTCGTATAAAAGGAAATACCGGTGAAATTTTATTACAATTACTAGAAAGTAGATTAGATAATGTTGTGTATCGAATGGGGTTTGGTTCGACTAGAGCCGAATCAAGGCAATTAGTTAGTCATAAATCTATTTTGGTAAATAATCGTCTTGTTAATATTCCATCCTATCAAGTGATTTCAAATACTGTTATTCAAATACGTGATCGGTCTAGAAATCAATCTAGGATTCACGCTGCTTTAGAAATTGCTGAACAGCAACGCGAACGTGTATTGTGGGTGGAAATTGACGCTAAAAAGTTAAAAGGTTTATTTAAAAGGCAACCCGATCGCAGTGAGTTATCTGCAAATATTGACGAACATTTAATTGTTGAATTATATTCCAAATAGATTGAACCAATACTATGTTGCAGAGAGGTAATTATGCAGAATTCTGAAAAGGAATTTTTAAAACCAAAATTAATAAATATAGAAAAAATTTCTGAAGTACATGCTAAAATTACTTTAGAGCCTTTGGAAAGGGGTTTTGGGCATACATTAGGAAATGCGTTACGTCGTATTTTGTTGTCTTCAATGCCTGGATGTGCAGTAACGGAGGTTGAAATTGATGGAGTGTTACATGAATATGGAACAAAAGAAGGGATTCAAGAAGATGTTTTAGAAATTTTACTTAATTTAAAAACTTTAGCAATTAATATTGAAGGTAAAGATAGTATAAATTTAACTTTAAAAAAATCTGGAGTAGGTCCAGTGACTGCAGGTGATATAATATGTGAAAGTAGTATTGTTAAAATAGTTAATCCAGAACATCTTATTTGTTTTATAACAGATGCACACGTAATGCTGAATATGCAAATTAAGGTTCAACGTGGTAGGGGTTATGTTCCAGCTTTTTATAAATCTAATAATTCTATTGTTATTTCTGATGATCCACAAACAATAGTACCAATAGGTCGATTAATGTTAGATGCATGTTATAGCCCTATAGAGAGAGTATCGTATACTGTAGAGGCAGCAAGAGTTGAAAAGCGTACAGATTTAGATAAACTTATTATTGATATGGAAACAAATGGAACTATAGATCCAGAAGAAGCTGTTCGACGAGCTGCAACTATTTTATCTGATCAATTATCTGCATTTATTGATTTACATGATGTACATCAGCCTGAAATTAAAGAAGAGAAGCCTGAGTTTGATCCTGCTTTGTTACGTCTTGTTGATGATTTAGAATTAACTGTACGTTCTGCTAATTGCTTAAAAGCTGAATCTATTCATTATATAGGGGATTTAGTACAAAAAACAGAAATAGAATTGTTAAAAACTCCTAATTTAGGAAAAAAATCGTTAACTGAAATAAAAGATGTATTAGCTGCTAGAGGGTTATCTTTAGGTATGTCTTTGAAAAATTGGCCTCCAAAAAATTTTATTGATTAATAATAATGATGTATTTAATTTTTATTACGTTATCTTGGTTAAGATATTTATTATGAAACATCGAAAAAAAGTTTTAAAATTAAATAAAAAAAGTTCTCATCGTAAAGCGATGTTGAGAAATATGGTAATTTCATTAGTTATGCACCAAATGATAAAAACTACTTTATCAAAAGCTAAAGTATTAAGACAAGTTATTGAACCGATGATTACTAAAGGAAAAATAGATACTGTTTCAAATAGGCGATTAATTTTTTCTCAAATTAGAAATAATGATGTTGTTACCCGATTATTTACTAAAATTAGTCCTCATTTTTTGAGTAGATCTGGTGGATATACTCGTATATTGAAATGTGGATTTAGAAAGGGAGATAATGCTCCTATGGCATATATTGAATTTGTTGACAGATCTGATATATTTAAATCTTGAGAGTAAATTTTATATTAATACATGTAAATCTAGCCTGATAGTATATTAATACTATCAGGCTAGATTTAATCGAAAATCTTGTAATATTTCTCTACTCTAAAATAGAATAAATAGGAAACCACGATAAATAAGAATTTATAAGAAATTTAACAGCAGTTTTTTTCTTTCCTGGTATCTGTAATGTAGTAAGTATAATTATACCAGATCCAGTAACAACATACATTCCTTTAGAATTAATTATGAGTATAGTTCCAGGAATATGGTGATGGGGGTATGAGTAGAGATCATTATTAGATGAATAATGATTTTTATTTATAATAGGATAATTATTAAATATTTCAGCATTCCATACTTTAATGTGGTGTTTTTTAAATTGGAAGTAACTTATAGGCCAAGGATTGAAAGCTCGAATACGTCTTTCCAATTCTATTGCTGAGTTGTTCCAATTAATACGTGCTTCTGATTTATTCAGTTTATATGCATAAGTTGCGTATAATGAGTTTTGAGGTGTACTTTTACATGTTTTTGAAATTATTTTTTCAAGTGTGTGTAATAAAGCTATAGATCCTATAGTAGCTAATTTTTTGGAAAGAGTATAACTGGTATCTTTTATTGAAATTTGATAGGATTTATTACATAAAATATTGCCAGTATCTATTCCAGAATCCATTTGTATAATAGATATTCCTGTAATAGTGTCTCCATGTTCTAAAGCTCTTTGAATTGGGGCAGGACCTCTCCAGCGTGGTAGCAATGAACCATGTACATTAATACATCCTAATTTTGGGATATCTAGTATTTCTTTACCTAAAATTAATCCGTATGATACGACTATTATTATATCTATGTTGAAGAGTTTAATAATATTAGATATTTTGATAAGATTTAAAGTATTTGATTGAAACAGACATAAATTATATTTTTGAGCTATTTGGTTAATGGAGAAATGGTGTATATTTTTATGAAAATTTTGAGATTTTTGTTCTTGAGTAAAAATTGCAATTATTTTATGTGCCGTACAATTTATCAGCACATATAAATGATATGCAGCAAATTTTCCTGTTCCAAAAAAAATAATACGTAATACTCGTTGTAATTGAAACTTCATAAATTGTACGTACTAAATATAGTCAATAATGAAAATGAAAATACTATTTTTTTATTTAAAGATAATTTGGTCCATTTTTGAATTTTTTTATTAATTCGTTTAATTTTAAGTGGAGATAAATAATCAATAAATAATTTTCCTAATAAATGATCTATTTCATGTTGAATACAAACTGACAATAAATCAGTTGCTTCTATTTCAAATGTGTTTCCATTTTGATCTAAAGACTGAACTATTATCTTTTTTGCTCTTGGAATGGATTCTCTTATTTTTGGAATAGATAAACATCCTTCTATAGTATTAATAACTCCTGTTTTTTTTATAATAAGAGGATTAATAAATACTAAACGTTGTTTAATGTCATGATGTAAATCAATAACAATTATTTGTTGATTAATATTGACTTGTGTTGCTGCCAATCCAATACCTTCTTGAAAATACATAGTATCAAACATATTACGTATTATTTTTTTTGTATTTTCGGATATTATAGAAACAGAACTTGCAATTTTTCTAAGTCTTTGATCCGGATAATGTAATATTTCCAATATAGCCATAGCATTTATTATTATTGTTAATCAAGACACAGAACTTTAATAACAGTATATTGGTCAGTTTAATAATACAAATACAAAACAGTATTTTTTATATTAAATGTTGAGATATTCAATTTTATATTAATTAATTTTTTTATAGATGCATATATATGTTGTTATTTTAAGTAAATTTTAGTTAATTTAATAGTATCAGCTTATTAACGTTGACATATTATTATATTAATTGTTTAATATATCTATTTTATGTATATTTAATACGATTAAATTAATAGTACTGTATCATGCTTAAAAATAATGATCAATACTGTCATTAAATTTAATATTAAAGATTTGGTTATTTGGTTACATCAAAATAAGGTAATAGTATATCCAACAGAATCAGTGTTTGGGTTAGGGTGTGATCCTGATAGTGAAAGTGCTATATTTACTTTGTTAAATATAAAACGTCGATCATGGAAAAAAGGTTTAATTTTAGTTGCTGCGAATTATACGCAACTTCTGAGATATATTGATGATCGTTTGCTAAGCAATACTCAGCTATTAAATATTTTTTCTACTTGGCCAGGGCCAGTAACATGGGTGTTTCCAGTTCGATCTGGTACTTCAATTTGGTTGACAGGTAAATTTTCCTCAATAGCTGTTCGAGTAAGTAATTTTGAACCGATACGGAATCTTTGTTTAGCTTTTGGGAAACCGTTAGTATCTACTAGTGCAAATTTATCAGGATATCCTCCTGCTCGAACTATTTCAGAAGTTCATAGTCAATTAGGAGAAGGGTATTATGATTTACCTATAATGAGTGAAAACGTATTAGGGCTTCCTTATCCATCAGAAATTCGAGATGCTATTACTGGAAGAATTATTCGTAAATAATTTTATATGTGGAGGTATACAAATTGAGTGCTTTTGCTGTCTTTGGCAATCCAATTAAACATAGTAAATCATCAGAAATTTATTCTTTATTTGCAAATGAAATAGGAATTTCTAATAAATATGATTTAATATTAGCATCTACAATCAAAAATTTTAGCGTTATTGCTCGAAATTTTTTTAATACAGGAGGAGTAGGGGCAAATATTACTGTTCCTTTTAAAGAACATGCTGTTTTTTTATGTGATCAATTGACTGATCGAGCCCTTGTGGCTAATGCAGTGAATACTATAAAAAAAAAACATGATAATTCCTTATTAGGAGATAATACAGATGGAATAGGGTTTATTAATGATTTAAGGCGTTTGGGTTGGATTAATACAGATAATACAATAGTTGATTTTAGTGAGAGAAATAAAAATCTTTCTGATAAGGGAGTATATATTTTATTGATTGGATCTGGTGGAGCTGCAAAAGGTATTATTCCTGTTTTATTAAATATTAAGAGATGTTATTTAAATGTAGTAAATAGAACTTTATTAAATGCTCAAAAATTAGTTCATTATTATCATAGTATAGGATATCAAAATATATCTTATATTGATATTAATAAGTTACGATATATATCTAATAAAAAGAAATATAGTCTTATTATAAACGCTACTTCTAGTAGTATGCATAATGCTATTCCTGATATACCCTCATTTTTGATTCATTATTTTACTAAATGTTATGATTTATTTTATCAAAATCAAGATACAATTTTTATAACGTGGTGTAAAAAACATGGTTCAAATTATTGTTCAGATGGATTGGGTATGTTAGTAGAACAAGCAGCATATTCATTTTATTTGTGGCATAATGTGTTTCCTTCTGTGAATCCAGTGATTCGGTATTTAAAATCAGTGTTATATACATAAGCATCATTAAATAAAAAAATTTATGTTTGTTCCCATTATTAAATTTTAATTTGAATATCAATTTATTAGAAATTAATTGTTTGACTTTTTATATAATAAATAAGATAATTTACTTCATTGTGTATGGTATATTTTATTTATAAAGTATTAATATATTTTCAACTTGGTGGCATCAGCGCGATAGTACCACCTGATTCCATTCCGAACTCAGAAGTTAAATGTCGTAGTACCAATGGTAGTGTGAGGGATCCTCATGTGAGAGTAGGGGGCTGCCAAGTTGTTGGTTATATTATATATAATTAACAATGTATAAAATAATTTATAAAAATAAAGGTATTTGTAAAGTAGATTTGTATAAGTCTTTTCTTTTTCTTAATTCTTTAAAAACTTTCCATTCTTCTCCTATTTTTGGAAAGTAGTTTAGTGCATGTTTTAAATCTGTGTTATTGCAACGAAAAAAAAGATTAATTTTTAATTCTAATGATAACATTGTTGGAGCGGGTGTTTTTTTACATGCATATAGTTTAATAACTTTTTTATAATAATTATTGATATTTGGATCTTCTGGTAATATGGAGAGTGCAAAACTAAGATTTGATAAAGTATATTCATGTCCACTGTAAATTTTAGTGTTAGCTGGAAAACTTTGAATTTTTAAAAAGGATTGATACATATGTCGAATTAATCCAATTTGAACTTTACCACAACCTGCAGAAAACAAAGTATCACCAGTAAATAACCAAGAATTGTAATAAAACCCAACATGATTTAATGTATGTCCTGGTAAACCAATTACCTTAATTTTTTTATTTAATAAAAAAAATTCATCTCCATTTGATACCCTGATTATTTTAGCATGTTTATTTTGAATATTTGTGGAACTACTGTATATTATAACGTTTGGAAAATATTTTATTAGATCATGTATGCCATTAGTGTGATCAATATGGTGATGAGTTAATAGTATGCCTTTTAAATTAAGTTGTAGTTTATCAAGTATTTTTAATATTTTTGAAGATTCTCCAGGATCAATTATTATACATTCATTTTTCTGATTATATATTACCCAGATATAGTTAGTTGTTAAAGTTAAGATCTTAATAATATTCATTATGATTATAATTTTAAAAGTATTTATTTTTTAATTTTAATTACACTATTCATTATATAATTAAATTATACTTTATAAGTGAGTTTTAATTTATTATTTATTATATTATATTTAATAGTAGTATTTTAACATTTTATAATTTTATAAATAGAAATCATATTTTATTATTTAATAATTAAATAATTATTAAATAATATTGTTGAGTTATTATTGCAATCTTTGTTTGAAGGATGTTTAGCAGCTTCTCGAGCTAGTTGGTCACATCGCTCATTATTTGGGTGTCCTGTGTGACTTTTGAGCCAATGCCAATTTTTAATAATATGGGAACGAGTTGCTGTATCTAAACGACGCCATAAGTCTATGTTTTTTATCAATTTTTCTTCAGCAGTTTTCCACTGGTGTTTTTTCCAAGTGTGGATCCATTGAGTAATTCCGGTTAACAAATATTGGCTGTCACTGTATAAAGTTACTTGACAGGGGTTTTTAAGTGATTCTAAAGCGATAATTGCTGCCATTAATTCCATTCGGTTATTGGTAGTAAGGTAATATCCTGCGCTAAATTCTTTTTTATATTGCTTATAACATAATATAGCAGCACAACCTCCAGGTCCTGGATTACCAAGGCATGATCCGTCAGTAAAAATTTCTATTTGTTTATACATATTCGATGTATTATAGTGTAATTAAAGTAAATAATCGTGATATAAAAGTTAGGAATTATGAATATTAATATTACAAGATATATTGTTTTAGATACTGAAACCACTGGTATGAATAAATTTGGAATTCATTATGAAGGACATAAAATTATTGAAATTGGAGCAGTAGAATTAATAAATCGTCGTTTAACTGAGAATTCTTTTCATGTTTATTTAAATCCTAATAGAACTGTTGATTCTGAAGCCTTTAAAATACATGGAATTAGTGATCAGTTTTTAAAAAATAAGCCAGTTTTTGCAGATATTTCAGAAAAATTTTTGTCATTTGTGAAAGGAAGCAATTTGGTTATTCACAACGCATCATTTGATGTAGGTTTTTTAAATTTTGAATTAAAGAAAGCAAATTTGAATTATGAATCTATAGAATATTATTGTACTATTATTGATAGTTTAAAATTAGCTCGTGATTTGTTTCCAGGCCAACGGAATAGTTTAGATGCTTTATGTGAACGTTATTCTATTGATGTTAGTAAACGTAATTTACACAATGCATTGATTGATGCGCAGATTTTATCTTATGTGTTTTTGGCTATGACTGGAGGTCAAACAGAAATGGAATTAACAAATGAAATTTTAAGTGTTAGTAAAAATAAATCCGATATTCATGATATACAACATTCATATAATATAAATTCACAGGAAAGATTATTAAAAATTATTTTTGCTACTCAAGAAGAGCAGATAGATCATAAAAGATATTTAGAATACATGGAAAAATCAAGTGGAAGATGTTTATGGAAACAATATAATTAAATACTATATTTATAGCAATATATTAAGAAATATCATTATATTTATATAATTCTTATTTTATAATAAGAATCAATTTGAAATACTAAGTAATACGTATTATTCATATATTATTGATTCAGGCTTTTGTAGATTTTAGGTAAAGATTATGTATGCAAATTTAATTTGTAATGAATTTAATGAAATTATAAAAATAATTAAAATATTTTCTAAAAATAGAAGTTATGTTAATTTGATATCAATCGCTGCAAAGTTAATTGCTGATACATTTAAAATAGGAGGAAAAGTGCTTTCTTGTGGAAATGGAGGATCACTTTGTCATGCTATGCATTTCGCAGAAGAATTGACTGGTCGTTATCGTGCAAATAGAGTTGGATATCCAGCAATTGCTATATCTGATCCATCGTACTTATCATGTGTGGGTAATGATTTTGGATATGATAGTATTTTTTCTCGTTATATTAAATCTGTAGGAAATAAAAAAGATGTGCTATTAGCGATTTCTAGTTCTGGAAAATCGATTAATATTTTAGGGGCTATAAAAGAAGCTCATACTATGGGGATGAAAATAATTTTTTTAACTAGGGAAAATAATGTAGAAAATAACTTTTCTAGTTATATTGATGTAGAAATTTGCGCGCCATTTTCAACTCATTTAGATTATATTCAAGAAATTCATATGAAAATTATTCATGTTCTTATCTTAATAATAGAAAAAGAAATGTTAACTGATTCATTAAATAGCAATTAATTTTTTTTATTTATTTGATTTTTTTAAAACGAAATGATACTAAAATTAGTATTCACATTTTATATGCCGATAATAGGAGTCGAACCTATATCCTTCGCATTACGAATGCGTTGCTCTTCCAATTAGAGCTATATCGGCATATAAAAACCGACTATAATTTTATGCATAATTTTATAAAATTATTTTATGTAGTATCATTGGTCATATATATATAAATATATGAATTGAATTTCATTGTATAACTTAAATCTTAAAAATAAGATATAAAAACATATCTGTCACTAATTATTGTAATAGTGGATTTATTTTCCGAAAATCTGTCTCAATTATTATAATTGAGACAGATTTTCGGAAAGATATTTTTCTACGCTTTCTTGAGAAGCGTTTAGTCCTGCTTTATTTTTATTCCATTGAGCAGGACACAAAAGTCCATTAGTTTCATTGAATTCTAAAGCATCGACCATTCTGATCATTTCATCAAAATTCCTTCCAAATGGCAAATCATTTGCGACTTGATGTCGTATTACACCTGATGCATCTATTAAGAAGGAGGCACGTAAAGCTACTCCTGCGCTGCAATGTTCTATTTTATATTTTTTAATTATTTCTCTTTTTATATCAGATACCATAGGGTATTGTACACATCCAATTCCTCCTTTATTTATTGGTAATTGTCTCCAAGCATTATGTACAAATACAGAATCTATGGAGATTCCAATAACTTCTACTGATTTTTTTTGAAATTCAAAATAACGTTTATCACAGGCAATAAGTTCTGATGGACAAACAAAAGTAAAATCCATCGGCCAAAAAAATACTATAGCTTTTTTATCTTTAATGTATTCATATAAATTGAAATCGTTAATTATTTTACCGTTACCTAATATTGCAGGTGCAATGAAATCAGGAGCGTTATGGCCAACTAACATAATATTTTCTCCTCTGTGTGGTTTTTAAAAATTCTTTTATATTTTATAAAAATAAGAAAAAATTACCCTAATATTATTAATTGTACTAATTAAATTATTTTGATGCAAATTTTATTTATTTTATTATTTTTGTTCAATTGATTTTATTATTATAATGCTTATAATGTGGATATATTGAATTTTATGTATAAATGTAACATTTTTAGTTTAAAATGCATGTAATGTATTTATTTAGATATTTATTAGAAATAAGTAGTATTAGATTAATAAAAAAATAAAAATATAATACAAAATAGGACATTTGAAATAGATTTTTCTTAATTATTATTAATAATAAGTATTAAATATTGTATTTAAACGAATTATTTTTATGGAAGTTTCTTGAAATTTAATAAATATTTAAGTTTAAGTGATTGCATAGATATGCAGATTATTTAAGAAAGTAAAATGTTTATTAATATGTTAGATTTTAATTGAATTCTTATTTATGTATAGTTTATGAAATAATAGAATCAGAACTAAGATAAATATAAGAAAGAATAGACATATTGATATATGTATTTTAAACATATAGTGATTGTTGTTGTAAATTTTTAGGATTTATTTTGATAATTAAAAGTGTTTCATTAATATTTTTATATTAGTAATTACATTAATACAAAAGATTGTTTTTATGACATCTTATTAAGATAGTATATACTACGGTTTAGTATATAAAGGTATATTTGTATTATTTTTATACAAAGTGTATAACTTTTGAAGTTTATCTATATTAGAATTAAATATTCTATTGTTTATAGATAAAGTATTTATTGGTAAGTGTTTTAAAATAGAGGCAGATTATTTAAAATCATAAAAATAAAAAACAATTTAATACTAATGAGAAGTAGTTTTTTATAAAATTATTAAAAATAAAATTGGTATGTGTTTCTTTCAAGAATACAATTATTAAATTATTTTTGAATATTTAGGATTTTTAATTTTTTATTATCTTTAGATTTTTTTCTGATATTGTGATGATTAATTTTTTATTTACTTTAATTAATATTAATTATTATTAGATATAGTATTATTGTAGGATATTAAAGTATTTTCGAGAATATTATAAAACTATTTATTTATCTATAGACTTTTAGTTGTAAGAAATTTTATATTTATTTATGTATTAAATATGCAATATATCAATTAATTTAATGGAATTTTCAATTAGGATAATAAGAATGATATTCCAATTATTTCAAACTGATGGTTGTGCTCGTTTTGGAAAATTAATTTGTAAACATGGTATAATAGAAACTCCTGCTTTTATTCCTGTCGGAACTTATGGCGTTATAAAAACGATTACCCCTCAAGAAATAAAAGAAAGTGGAGCACAAATAATTTTAAGTAATACTTTTCATTTATGGTTAAGGCCTGGTCAAAATATTATTAAGTTGCATGGTAATTTGCATAAATTTATGCGATGGAATGGTCCTATTATTACGGATTCTGGGGGATTTCAGGTATTTAGTTTAAATAAATTAAGAACAATAACAAAAGAAGGTGTATATTTTAAAGATCCTATTAATGGATCATCTGTTTTTTTAACTCCAGAAAAATCAATAGAAATTCAGACTGATTTAGATTCTGATATAGTTTTGATATTTGATGAGTGTGCTTTATATCCTAATACTTGGGATTATATAAAAAATTCGATAAATATATCTTTAAATTGGGCAGAACGTAGCCGTTATCATTTTGATAAACTAAAAAATATGAATATGTTATTTGGTATTGTGCAAGGTGGGATGTATAAAGAATTACGTGAAGAATCAGTTAAGAATTTAATAAATATTAATTTTGATGGATATGCTATAGGTGGATTAGCAGTAGGTGAATCCAGACAAAAAATGTATAGTGTTGTTTCTAGTGTGTGTAAGATTCTCCCTAAAAATAAACCTCGTTATTTAATGGGAGTTGGTAAACCAAGAGATTTAGTAGAAGCTGTATTTCGTGGAGTCGATATGTTTGATTGTGTCATTCCTACTAGAAATGCAAGAAATGGATACTTATTTGTTCATAATGGGGTAATTCGTATTCGTAACGCGCAATATAAAACAGATATATCTCCGATAGAAAAAAATTGTGATTGTTATACCTGTCAAAATTATAGTCGATCATATTTACATTATTTAGATAAATGTCGAGAGACTCTTGGGATGCGATTAAATACTATTCATAACTTAAGATTTTACCAACGTTTAATGGAGGATTTACGTCGATCAATAAAAAATAAAGAATTAGAGAAATTTGTTAGTTTATTTTGTCATTGAATTAATATTATTAATCATTATTAATTATAACAAATATTTATTATAAAATTGATAATTAAGTAAATACTTTATAAGGGAAATGTACATGAGTTGGTTAATCAGTAACATTTGGGCAAGCAGTGAAATTACAGATCAAAATAATTCTTATTCTTTAATAATAATGTTACTGTTATTTGCTGTAATATTTTATTTTTTAGTTTTTAGGCCACAACAAAAACGAAATAGAGATCATAAGGAATTATTAAATTCCATCTCTAAAGGAGATGAAGTTTTAACTAACGGAGGGTTGGTAGGTAGAGTACTGAAAGTAACAGATACCGGATATATTTTTATTACATTAAATTTTAAAAATAATAATATTAATAATGAAGTTTTAATTAAAAAAGATTGTATTACTGCTATTTTACCTAAAGGTACTGTAAAATCATTATGATTTTTGTATATCATTTTTGTTCAAAATAGAATTTTGTGATGAATTTTTATCCTACATGGAAGTATATAATGGTTTTTCTAATATTAATTTTAGGGTGTATATATGCATTACCAAATTTATATCAGGAAAGTTATACAGTATGTATTGCTAATAAAAATAATTTAAATATTCACTATAATATCAGCAATGTACCACAATATGATATTATAAAAATTTTACAAAAAGAAAAAATAATCAATAAATCTATTTTTTTTAGTAATGAACAAATTCAAATACGTTTTTTTTCTGAATTAGATCAATTACAGGCATATAAAATATTATCTTCTGTTTTTTCTAAAAACTTTTTAGTATCTTATTCAAAAACATCAGATATGCCAAATTGGTTATTTTTAATTGGAGCAAAACCAGTAAAGTTAGGATTAGATTTAAAAGGAGGGTTATATTTAATTATTCGAGTAAGCATTCAAACTATGTTAGATAAAATGCAAGATCATTATATAAATGTTTTAAAAGTTGCTTTATGTGAGAATAATATTCCTTATTTAAAAATATGTAAAATAAATGATTATAATATAAAAATTGTTTTTGAAAATTTTGTTGATAGAAATAAAGCGGTATCATTTTTGTCTAAGGAATATTCAGAATTGATTTTTTATATTCAGGAAGAATGTACGACACATGTCGTTTTTTCAAAAGAATATATCCATACCATAAGTGAATATGCGATGAAACAAAATTCTGATATTTTACGTCATCGTATAAATCAATTACAAATTTCTGAACCTTTAATATATCGTCATGGGGCTGATTTTATTTCTGTAGAATTACCGGGGATTCAAAATTCTGATAAAATTAAAAAAACTATTAGTAATACAGTGAGTCTTGAATTTCGTTTAGTCAATACTAAAATAAATCAATTTCAAATTCATAATAATTTAATTCCAGAAGATTCTGAAATAAAATTAGATAATAAAGGAAATATAGTAACACTATATAAAAAAGTTATTTTAACTGGAGATCATATTATTGGTGCAAATTTAAATTTTGATGAATATCATCGACCTCAAGTGAATATATTTTTAGATAATTTAGGAAGTTCAATTATTTCTAAATTTACTCAGGATAATATTGGAAAAGTTATAGCTACTTTATTTGTAGAATATAGAGATACTGGAAAAAAAGATATTCAAGGTCATTCTATTTTATATAGATACGATAAAGTTATTAATTTAGCTACTATACAATCTCAATTGTCTCATAATTTTTGTATTGTTGGAATTAATAATGTAAATGAAGCTCGTCATTTATCATCATTATTGAGTATGGGGTCATTAGTAGCACCTGTTTATATTGAAGAAGAAAAAGTTATTGGTCCTACTCTTGGTAGAATAAATATTATGCAAGGTATAACAGCATGTACTTTAGGCACATCAGTTTCAATATGTTTTATGATTTTATGGTACCGTTTTTTTGGAGTAATTGCTGGAATTGCGTTGATTATGAATTTAATACTTATAATTAGTTTAATGTCATTAGTTCCAGGAATTGTATTAACTATGACTAGTATAGCAGGTATTATATTGACTTTAGCAGTTGCTATTGATTCAAATGTATTAATAAATGAGCGTATTAAAGAAGAGATAAGACAAGGAAAACCTATGCAATATTCAATATATGTAGGATATCGAAAGGCATTTACCAGTATTATTGATTCTAATATTACCACTATTCTTATTTCTATTATTTTATATATATATAATATTGGTCTTATTCAAGGTTTTGCTGTAGTTACCATTATTGGAGTAGGCACTTCTATGTTTACATCTATTGTAGGAACACGAGCTTTTGTTAATTTAATTTATGGGAAAAAAAAATATATGAAAAAACTTTCTATTTAACTTAAAAATTAAAATACATGTGGAGATGAGAATATCAAAAATGGGAAATAGTGCTGTTTATAGAATTTATGATTTTATTTGGTATGGACGTAATGTGTTTTTTTTATTTATATTTTTATGTGTTATATCGTTCATATGTACTATATTTTATGGTTTTAATTGGGGATTAGATTTTACTGGAGGCATTTTAATTGAAGTAATTTCAGATAAAGATTTTGAAATAGATAAAATACGAAACGCTTTTGTTAAATTTGGATTTAAGAAATTTTCGGTACAATATTGTAATAATATAAATGAACTAATTATACGATTACCTTTAATTGATGGTGTTAATAGTTTTAATCAGCAAATTGAAAAGGAAATTTTAAATATTTTAAATAGTTCTATTACTCATCAATTTAATATTCAACAAATAAATTGGATTGGACCAAATTCTAGTACAAATTTAATAAAGACAACAATAATTGCTTTTTTAATGGTATTTATATGTATTTTTTTATATATAACATGTCGATTTGAATTGAAATTATCAATAGCAACTTTTATTACTTTAGCTTATGATATAGTAATTACTTTAGGAATATTATCTGTATTTTGTATAGAAATTAATTCTACAACTATTACTGCATTGATATCAGCAATGGGGTATTCTTTAAATAATAAAATCGTTATTTTTGATAGGATTAGAGAGAATTTTCATCATATGCCTAATAAATTATGTTCTTATGAAGTATTTAATCTTTCATTAACTCAAGTGTTAAATAGAACGATCATTACCTCAGTAACAACTATTATGGTATTATTAATGTTATTAATTTTTGGAGGCACTATGCTATATGAATTCTCTATAACTTTGTTGTTTGGAGTTATAATAGGAACTATTTCTTCTATATATGTAGCTTCATTTTTGGCTTTTAGATTTAAAAAAAAGCATATATTTATTAATTAATATTTGATTTACAGGTGACATTTAAGATAACTCATATAGAGACTGTTATGTATGTTTGGGTTAAAAAGATATCTTCATTATATAAAGAAAAGACGTAAGTATATTTAATCTATATAATTAAGATATTAATGTATTAAAGATATATTTGGTTTTTAGTAAAATAAAGTAAATATATATAAATAATAAATTAATTAATTATGGCATTATGATTATTGATATTATTCATGAAGATACAATATATTTGTCTAGAGCATTTCAATTAGCACGAAAAGGTCGGTTTACTACTATGCCTAATCCTAATGTTGGCTGCGTCATTGTGAAAAATAATTATATTATAGGAGAAGGATATCATATGAGAGCTGGTGAAAATCACGCTGAAATAAATGCATTAAAAATTGCTGGAGATGCTGCAAAAGATGCTACTGTGTATATCACATTGGAACCATGTAGTCATTATGGACGTACTCCTCCATGCACTACAGCATTGATTAAATCAGGAATTAAACGCATTGTTATAGCTATGTTAGATCCTAATCCTAATTTAACAGGTCGTGGAATAGAATTGTTGAAACAAGCAGGTATTTTAGTAAATCATAGTATTATGTTATCAGAAGCTGAATCAATAAATAAAGGATTTATTAAACGTATACGCACAGGAATGCCTTGGATTAAACTAAAATTGGCATCATCTTTAGATGGTAGAGTTGCTATGTCCTCTGGAGAAAGTAAATGGATTACTTCTGTGCAATCGAGACAAGATGTACAATGTTTTAGAGCAGAAAGTGATGTAATTCTTTCTACTGCTTCGACTGTGTTAATGGATAATCCTAGATTAAATGTACGGTGGTCGTGTTTTTCAGAAGAAATAAAAAATATATATAGTAATAGTAGTAAAATTAGATATCCGTTACGCGTAATTATAGATAGTGCTAATCGCATTCTACCTGATCATCGTTTTATAAAAAAAGAAGGAAGAGTAATATTGGCTAGAATCAAAAAAGATAATTTAAGTTGGCCTAAATCAGTAGAGCAATTATTAATTTCCCCAATTATCAATCAATCTGGATCGTATCAAATTAATTTAAAGGAGTTAATGAAGTATTTAGCGTGTTATCGTCAAATTAACAATATTTGGGTAGAATCTGGACCAACACTTTCTGGAGCTTTGTTAGATATAGGGTTAGTAGACGAGATTGTTTTATATCAATCTATGAAATTTTTAGGGTCTAGTGCAAGACCTTTATGTTATTTGCCAAATATTAATAAATTAAAAGATATTAAAACTTTTGAGTTGGTTGATATGAAAAACATTGGTCCAGATATTAGATTCATATTAAAACCAAATATTATATAATTTAAATGTTTCAAGAATTTTATTTTTCTTATTAGAAAAATAAAAAATTAATCTTTGCACTATAATAAATAGTACTTTTATATAAATTGTTATTATACATGGTGAAATTAATATATGAATATTATTGAATGCAGTGCTGTAAATAATTCAGTAAAAGTAGCTATTGTTGTTTCTAGGTTTAATCGTTTTATTAATAATAATTTGTTAGATGGAGCTACAGATGTTTTTAAAAGAATTGGGCATGTAAAAGATCAAAATATTACTATAATTTGGGTCCCTGGAGCATATGAATTACCACTAATAATAAAAGCTTTAGTGGAGACTAATAATGATACTACTTTTGTTAATACTAATGATAGTAATAACAGAAAAAGAAATAATAAATATGATGCTTTGATAGCATTGGGAACAGTTATACGTGGAGAAACTGATCATTTTCGATTTATTTCTGAATCATGTTATTCTCAATTAATTAATATTTCTGTTACAAATGTGCTTCCAATAGGATTAGGTTTACTTATTACTGATAATGTGAGACAAGCTATAGAGCGGTCAGGAATTAAAAATAATAATAAAGGCGCGGAGACTGCTTTAGCAGTTTTAGAGATGATTAATATATTAAAATTAATAGGTAATAGGTAATAACAAATCGTTTGTTAATAATTATATTTATTGAAGTAATAATAAAAAAGAGGAATTAGGTGAAATTTATAACTAGACGTCTTGCTCGTTTGTGTACGTTGCAAGCGTTATATTCTTGGCAATTGTCTAAAAATAATTTCACAGAAATAGAAAATTATGTTGTTTCTATACAAAATATTAAAAATTTTGATATTTCTTATTTTCGAGAATTATATATAGGGGTAATGGGTTGTATTGTAGAATTAGATGAATTGATGATTCCTTATTTATCTAGAGATTTTAAAAAAATGGGTTATGTAGAATATTCAGTGTTATTAATTGCATTATTTGAATTAACTCGGCGTTGTGATATACCGTATAAAGTTGTTATAGATGAAGCTATAGAATTAGCAAAGATTTTTGGGGCTGAAAAAAGTCATAAATTTGTTAATGGAGTATTAAATACAATAGTAACGAAAAGATTATTTAGGATAACTGAATGAATTTTATTTAAAACTATGATTGTATAATCGATATTTATAGTATCAATTTATGATTGTTAATAACATGATGTTAATAAAATTGTGGTATTTTTTTGCAACAGGATTTGGATTAGGTAGAGTGCCTTATATTACTCCTATTAGTGGAACCATAGGATCTGTATTAGCAATTCCTATTTGGTGGGGAATAATATATTTTTTTTCTTATCAAGTATATTTTATTTTTTTAATATTAGGAGTAATATTTGGAATCTATTTTTGTGATAAAGTTTCAAGATTTATTAAGGTTCATGATCATAAATCAATTATATGGGACGAATTTATTGGAATGTGGATTACATTAATTGTAATACCGTTGTATAGTTGGATATGGATAATGATCTCATTTTTGTTATTTAGAATATTTGATATAATAAAACCATGGCCGATTTCTTGGTTTGATCGAACGATAAAAGGTGGTTTTGGTATTGTTTTAGATGATGTATTAGCTGGATTTATATCTATTCATATCATTTTATTTTTGATACAAATATTTCCTTAAGTTTATTTATTAACTATTATTGATACTGAGCAAAAGTATAATAATTATGCTTATTATGTAGTTTATATAAGGTGTTATTATGTTATCCAATTAACAATTTTTTTATAGATTCCGGAGCTATCTAATCCTAATTCTGACAAGATTTCTTCTCTGGATCCTTGTGGAATGAAAAAATCGGGTAATCCAATATTAAGAATAGGGAGTAATAATTTGCTATTCTTTGTAAGTAATTCATTCACTCCACTTCCTGCTCCTCCTATAACCGCATTTTCCTCTAAAGTAATTAGAGCTTGATGATTTTTTGCAAGATTTTTTATTAATATTTCATCTAAAGGTTTGATAAATCTCATATCTACTAATGTGGCATTTAATTGTAATGCTACATTATATGCAGATTTTAATAAAGTCCCAAAATTAAGAATAGCAATACGATGTCCATAATGATGTATCATTCCTTTACTTAATGGTAGTGAACTTAATGTCTTAGAATTTTTATTATTATTAGATGTATTGTTGTTATTTTTATTTTTGGTATCCCCTTTAGGATACCGTACAACACTGGGTCCATGTTTGTATAAATATCCAGTATTTAACATTAATTTAAATTCATATATATCACTTGGAGCCATAATAATTACATTGGGAATACAACGTAAATATGATAAATCAAAAGCTCCTTGATGAGTTTGTCCATCTTCTCCAACAATTCCTCCTCTATCTACAGCAAATAATACTGGTAATTTTTGAATAGCTATATCATGAATAAATTGATCATAAGCTCTTTGTAAAAATGTTGAATAAATAGCAACTACCGGTTTATATCCAGCGATAGCTAGTCCAGCTGCAAAAGTTACAGCATGTTGTTCAGCGATAGCAACATCAAAATATTGTTTTGGGTATTTTTTAGAAAATGTACTCATTCCAGAACCTTCTCTCATAGCTGGAGTAATTCCTATAATTTTATTATCTTTCATCGCAATTTGGCATAACCATTCTCCAAATACTTCAGAATAAGTAATATTTTTTTTGTATTTGTTAAGCAATACTCCACTGATTGGATCAAATTTAGGTACTGCATGCCATTTTATCGGATCTTTTTCTGCTGGTTTATATCCATAACCTTTTTTAGTAATAATATGTAAAAATTGAAGCCCTTTTTTGTTGTTGCGTATATATTTTAAATTACGTATTAATTTAAATATATTATGTCCATCTATAGGTCCAATGCAATTGAAACCAAGGTTTTTAAAAAATCTCATAGCAACAGTATCATGAATATTTTTACTTGAAAAAATATTTTTTAATAATATTTTAATATTTGATACAATATTGGAATATGTTTTTTTTTTAGTGTAGTAACTAGTATTTAATGCTCCTACATTTTCTGAAATAGACATATCATTATCATTAAGAATAATTAACAAATTAATAGATTTAGTTGTTCCTGCGTGGTTAATTGCTTCGAATGCCATACCAGCAGTTAATGCTCCATCTCCTATTATACATACTGTATGTCTATTTAGCATTTCACGTTCTGCAGCTATAGCTAATCCTAATCCTGCACTAATTGAAGTAGAAGAATGTCCTACTGATAATATATCATATTTACTTTCATCTCTGCATGGAAATGGATGTAATCCATTTCGTTTTCGAATACTATTAATATTTTTTTTTCGGCCAGTTAATATTTTATGAGGATATGCTTGATGTCCTACATCCCAAATAAGATAATCAAATGGAGTATTATACACATAATGTAATGCTATTGTCAGTTCAATTGCTCCTAATCCAGATGCAAAATGTCCACTGGATTTACTAACACTAGTTAATAGGAATTGCCTTAATTCATTACATAATTTTTCTAATTTACTTTCAGGTAGTTGACGTAATTCTTCAGGAGTATTGATTAACTCTAATATAGAGTATGTGTTAGAATCATGATTCATCATGTGTATATTATTCTCATTTAATCGTCGAGTAAAAATCTTTATTTGCTGTCTTTGTTTAAAATAAATTACATAAATTTGAATAAAATGTTTACATTGTATTTAAATTCACTAATATATTCTAATATGAGACTAAGTTGTATACCATATAAAATAAATATTATAATTAACTTTATTAGATAGACATGCAGAATTAAGGTTTAATTTTATATTTTTTAATATAATTAAATGATTTGTATCATATTATTTTGTATTTAAATTTTATAGTGTATATAAAATAATGATAAAGTATATTATGTGTTTTTATCAGTTTGTTATGTATAATAGTATTTCATTATGTTTCAATTGTATAACTAAAGTAAATTTAATATAGTTTTTGGATAGTATTGAGTTAAATCAAATTTAATAATAATAATTTATACAATAATATTTGATATAACTTATAATTATAATATTAGTTATATTTATTTATTTCTTTTATTTTTGAATAAAAATTCATCTATTTATACCATAAACCAAGATTTTTAAAACAAGATTGTTATTTTTTAATGATTCGATAAGCTGTTATGTTATTAACTATTTTATATTTATAATGATAAATAATAATTTAGGCTAACATAAGTAATAAAAATAGATTTATATAATTAGAATTTAAATTATACTAATTATATATTATAAATCCAGCAATTATAAACAATTATGAAAATTATTGTCAAGTTCGTTCCAGAGATTATTATTAAAAGTCGATCAGTACGAGTTTTTTTTATAAAAATGCTTGTGAAAAATATTAGAAATACTTTAAGACAATACAATTTATTAGCTGTATTAATTAAACATTGGGATAATATTGAGATAAAATCTAACTATAATTATTTAGATATTACTAAAATATTAGTCAATATTCCTGGAATTCATCATATTTTATTAGTTCAAGATAGTATTATAAATTCTTTAGAGGATATTTATACTCAAATCAAAAATACAAAATATTATACTCAATTGTTAGGAAAGACTTTTTGTATTCGGGTAAAACGTCGAGGCACCCATGTAGTAACTTCTCAGGATATTGAACGTTATATAGGAAATAAATTATGTTGTAATATAAATGATATTCGTGTTAATTTAGTTACTCCTGAAATAATTATACATTTAAATATTAAAAATGATTGTTTATTTATAATTCTTGAACGTTTTGAAGGATTAGGAGGTTTTCCCATTGGAACTCAACAAGAATCTTTATCTTTAATTTCTGGAGGATTTGATTCTGCTGTTTCTAGTTATATGGTAATTCGAAGGGGTTGTAAGGTACATTATTGTTTTTTTAATTTAATTGATAATATAACACATGCTGTTGAAGTATATAAAATTGTATATTATTTATGGAATAAATTTAGCTGTTCACATAAAGTGAAATTAATTTCTGTTGATTTTTCCATAGTAGTTAAAGAAATATTTATGAAGATAAAGAGTAATTATGTAGGAATTATATTAAAACGTATGATGATAAGAGCTGCGTCTCGTTTGGCTGATCGTTATAAAATTAAAGCATTGATTACAGGGGAATCATTAGGTCAAGTTTCTAGTCAAACTTTAGATAATTTAATGATCATTAATAATTCTGTATCTTCTGATTGTATAATATTAAGGCCTTTAATTGTACATGATAAGGAATCAATCATTGATTTAGCTCGTAAAATTGGAACAGAAGCACTTTCTAGAACAATTCCAGAATATTGTGGTATGATTTCAAAAAAGTCTTGTATACAAGTAAAAAAAAAGTATATTGAATTAGAAGAAAATAATTTCAATTTTTCTATATTAGATCAGTCAATATCTAGATCTCATATAATAAATGTAAATAATATTCTAAAGTTTATAAATAATCAACATGTTGTTAAAATTGATTTTCAAACTAAATTAAACTCTCAAGATATACTATTAGATATTAGATCAGAATATGAACAGAATAAAAATCCTATTCACATTCCATTTAATATAAAAATAAAAAAAATACCTTTTTATAAATTAATAGATCAATTTCCGAATTTGGATCAAAACAAGATATACATACTGTATTGTGATCAAGGTGTCATGAGTTATCTTCAAGCAATGCATTTATATCAGAAAGGATTTCAAAATGTAAAAGTATATCGCCATTCTTCATGTCATACATGATAAGTAATTAGATGATTTCTTGTATAAAGATCAGTATTAATGAAAACAATGTTTGCAAGTAAATTCTCTCTAACAATATATTACTCGGATAAATAATTATCAATAAATAATAGTAATTCAATATTATTTTTAGTTTTAATGACATTTATTATTTATAATAATATTAGTGAATATTATAACTAATATCAATAGTAATATCAATTGTGTTCCTTCTTGTGTTTCTAACAATAAACCACCTGTAATTCCTCCTAGTCCAACTCCTAAAAATTGTCCAATTGAATAAATGCTAATAGCAGTTCCTTTAAAATTAGAAGGAGATTGTTTGCTAATTAAATCAGGTAAAATTGATTCTATTAAATTAAATGCTATAAAAAATAATTGCATTCCAATTAGAGTTAGCCATATATTATTTATTCCAATAAATGTGATAAATTCAGATAAAAATACTACAATTATAGAAATAGTTAATATATTCTTTTTATTTTTATTTATGTTAGTATAAAAAATATATGGTAATAATATTAATATAGAAATTAATATTATAATAGAATATATTGTATGATATATTGTAGATACATATCCTAGTGTATTCAAAATTTTAGGCCAAATAATAAAATTTAATATTAAAACAGTATGCAAAGAGAAAATATGAAAATTTAGTTTTAATAATTTTGGATGAATGATAATAATCTTAACATTATTTAATATGTCTATTAAATTCATATTTTTAATTGAATTAGGAGAAGATAGTTTTTTTGGTATCAAAAAATAAACCAATATTATAGTTACTACTGTTATTAAAGTAATAATTTGAAATAACCCATTTAATCCAAATTTGTTTGCAATAAATGGGCCTATAATTATAGAAATTGTAAAAGTCATACCAAAACTTATTCCAAGAATTGCCATAGCTTGGGTTCTATTACGTTCTTGTATTGATTCTAATAATAAGGTTATGAGGACGCTTCCTATTGCGCCTGCCCCCTGTAATGCTCGACCAATAATTAACCCACAAATTTCATTTGTTACTGCAGCTATTTCACTTCCTAAAGCAGATATTATTAATCCAATAATAATAACAGGCTTTCTTCCAAGTTTATCAGACATCAAACCAAAAGGTAATTGAAAAATTATTTGAGTAATACCATATATTCCAATTGCAATTCCTATTAGGTATTCATAAGCTCCATTTAAAGATATTGCATAAATAGGTAATATTGGTAATACCATAAATACTCCTGACATACGTAATGCAAATATTAAACTTAATATATACACTGAACGTAATTCAGTACTAGTTATTTTGATATTTCGGAGCATCATATTTATGATTGACTAATTGTAGGTATAATTTTTATTATTTTATAAATGCAATTAAATTGTTGTATTTTATTTATAATATGTTTTTATAATATATTAAAAAATAAAATTTGAATCTAAGGATAACATTAAATTTACAGATGTAATAGTAATGATAGATAAAATGAACATCTTTTTTGCCCATAAAAACTCATTATTTATTCGATTATATGCATACCATCCTGTGTATAACCAAAATAAGTTAAATATACTAATAATATATAGAAATACATAACTGGCATAGCCTTGAATAGTTAAAAATATTATAGAGATATAAAATCCCAGAATACATATAATCATATGTATTCTGGTACAATCAATTCCTTTTTTTTCAAAAAAGGTCGGAATTAAAGCTGTTTTATAATCATGATTTCTAAAAATGGTAATAGAATAAGAATGAGGAATCTGCCAAAAACTAAAGATCATTAATAGTATTAAAGCTCCTAAATCAAATTGGTTAATTACAGTGCAATATCCAATTACCGGAGGCATTGCTCCAGATATACTGCCTATAATCATGCCGTAAATTGATGTACGTTTCATGTATAAACTGTATACTACGACATATACCAAAAAACCTGTTGCTGATAAAAATATTGTATACAAGTTTTTTGTGATCCCCAATAATAAAAATCCTAAAATATTTAATGTTATTGCATAATACATGCCATGTTTTATAGAAAGTGTTTTGTTTTTTTGTGCTAATATTCTAGATTTAGTTCTAATCATAATAGCATCAATATCTCGATCAATGATGTTATTAAATACACAACTAGAAGATATAATTAAAGCTAATCCGGTAATCATATTGATTAATTCTATATAATTAATGTTTCCGTGAGATGCCATTAAAAAACCGCCCACAGAAGACATTATATTTCCTATTACAATTCCTGGTTTTATCAAAGAAAAGTAGTATTGAATTATCATAATATTATATATATTTAATTATAATGATCGAAATTTACATCATTAGATTATGGTGTAAATGTGTCATAATCCATACGCTTCCTAATACAAGAATAAATAAAATAAATATTGTAAAGATCAAAGATATAATAGTCCATACTTGATTAGATGTATTTCTTAAATGTAAAAAATAGATTAGATGGATATAAATTTGAATCAATGCACAAGATATCACTATAACAAGTAGTGTTATTTTTTCAAAAATATTATATTTTATAAGATAAAAAGGAATAATTGTTAAAATTAGAGATAATAAAAATCCAGCTAAGTATGAAGTATTTAAATTACTGTTATTCATTAATCACAACACTCCTATCAAATATACTATGGTAAATACACATATCCATACAATATCTAAGAAATGCCAAAATAAATTTAAGCATGTTAATCGAATCAAATTTTTTTGTGTAAACCCTGTTAAATTAAGATGTATAATCATAATAATAATCCAAATTAATCCAGCTATTACATGAATTCCGTGTGTTCCTATTAACACAAAAAAAGATGAAAAAAATGCATTATATGTCGGAGTATATCCATTCTGTATTAAATGATAGAATTCATAAATTTCCATTATAATGAAACATAGTCCTAATAATGCAGTTATAAATATCCATTGTGTTGATTTATATAAGCATTGTTTATCTATTGTATAAACCATACTTTTACTGCAAGTAAGACTGCTCAATAATAAAAATAATGTCTCTATAAAAATGAAATTTAAATTAAAAATATTTTTAATGTTTTCAGTAGATAAAATTATATCTACATGATTGCTCAGTACTATATGCATAGCAAATAAACTAGCAAATAAGATACAGTCACTCATTATATACAACCAAAAGCCAAATATTATTTTTTTATCTATGTTCATTTATTTTAATAGGTTTATTTGTTATGTACATGCTCGATTTTTTTAATTATATCTGATGGTACATAATATTCAGTATCATTATTAAATGTACGTGTTATCCATATTATTATTATTCCAAAAAAACTCATTATGGATGACCACCATATATACCAAATCATGCTAAATCCTAGTATTAAACTAAAAAAAGCAATTAATATTCCATCATGTGTATTTTTAGGCATATGAATAGGTGCGTATGGTTTTTTTATGTATAATAAATTGATATTTTTTCTATTTTTTACGTACCAATATACATTTTGTTCATCAGTAATAACTGGAACATTTGCGAAATTATAGAAAGGAGGAGGAGAAGAAGTAAACCATTCTAATGTGTATCCGTTCCATGGATTTGCATTATTGTGATTAGAGTTTTGATATTTGTCTCGATTAAAAATGCTAATGAATATTTGTATACATTGACATATTATTCCTAATCCAATCAAGAATGTACCTATTGCTGCCATTGCTAGCATTGGTGAAAATGAAGTGTCTATATTTTGACTTAAACGTCGAGTCATACCCATAAATCCTAAAATATATAATGGCATAAATGCTATATAAAAACCAATTATCCAGAGCCAAAAAGCACGTTTCCCCCAATTTTCATCTAGAATATAACCAAAGGCTTTAGGAAACCAATATGAAACTCCAGCGAAACATCCAAATAAAACTCCACCAATAATGACATTATGAAAATGTGCAACTAAAAATAAGCTATTATGTAATACAAAGTCAATTCCAGGTATAGCTAATAATACTCCGGTCATTCCTCCTATTGAAAAAGTAATAATAAATCCTACTGCCCATAACATTGGTGATTTAAAAATAATTTTTCCTTTATACATGGTAAATAACCAATTAAACACTTTTATTCCTGTGGGGATTGCAATAATCATAGTCATAATTCCAAAAAATGCATTTACATTAGATCCTGCTCCCATAGTAAAAAAATGATGAAGCCATACGCAAAAAGATAAAGCAGTAATAGCAATGGTGGCCCAGACTAAAGAAGTGTATCCAAATATTTTTTTTTGAGAAAAAGTAGAAACTATTTCTGAAAATATTCCGAATGCAGGTAATGCTAAAATGTATACTTCAGGATGCCCCCATGCCCAAAATAAATTAATATACATCATCATATTTCCACCTAAATCATTAGTAAAAAAATGAGTTCCTAAATATCGATCTAAAGTTAATAATGTAATTGTTACAGTAAGAATAGGAAATGCTGCAATAATTAATGCATTTGTGCATAACGCTGTCCAAGTGAATACTGGAATTCTCATCATAGACATGCCTGGAGCTCTCATATATAAAATTGTAGTAAAAAAATTTATGCCAGTTAAAGTAGTTCCAATTCCAGAAATTTGAATGCTCCATATCCAATAATCTACTCCAACTCCAGGACTATATTCTTTACTTGATAAAGGAGGATATGCTGCCCATCCAGTTTGAGCAAACTCACCTATTCCTAAAGACAAATTAATTAATGCAACTCCCGCCATGAATAGCCAAAAACTTAAAGAATTTAAAAATGGAAAAGCTACATCTCTTGCTCCAATTTGTAATGGAACTATTAAATTCATTAATCCTATTACAAATGGAGTAGCCATAAATATAATCATGATTACTCCGTGAGCTGTGACTACTTGATCATAATGATGCACAGAAAGAAATTCTGTAGATCCAATAGCTGAAAGTGCTTGTTGTGTACGCATCATAATTGCGTCAGCAAAACCTCTTAAAAACATAATACATGATACGATAATATACATAATCCCAATTTTTTTGTGATCCACAGAAGTGAGCCATTCATTCCATAAATACATCCATTTATTATAATAAGTAATAGTGCCTATTGTTAGAATTCCTATAACAAAAACTACAGCTATTGTTGACATAATAATTGGATCATGATACGGGATAGAGTGTATTGTTAATTTTCCAAACATTATATGCACCTTTTATTTCAAAAGAGATTTGTAATTGATTAAAGTTAATTATTTTTTATCATTAGAATTATATTCTTTTATTTTCGATTTATAAATTTATTAATAACTTTATAAAATAAATCAGGTTGAACATTAGAGAAATAAGTTATAGGATCAAATGTACTGGGTTTTGCTAATTCTTCATAAGTATTCATGCTATCAAGATGGTAGATAGATTGTTTTGCTTTTTGTATCCATTGGTTAAATTCGTTTTCATCATTTGTAGCAATCACTATGAATTTCATTCCTGAAAACCCATGCCCGCTAAAGTTTGAAGAAATTCCTTTATACTTTCCAGGTTCATTAGCAATTAAATTTAATTGTGTATGCATACCGGCCATTGCATAAATTTGACTTCCTAACTGAGGAATAAAAAAAGAGTTCATTACTGAATTAGAAGTAATATTAAAGTGTACAGGTATATTCGCTGGAAAAACAAGTTCATTTATTACTGCTATATTATACTGAGGATAAATAAAAAGCCATTTCCAATCTAGAGCAATAACATTCACAACAATAGAATTAATTATCGTTTTTGAATTTGAATAAATAGAATTTTTTGGATCTAGTTTATGTGTTGAATGCCATGTTAATATACTTAATAAAATAATAATTATTATTGGAATGGTCCATATTATTAATTCTAATTTTTTAGATCGAGTCCAATTAGGTTGATATTGAACATGATTATTATTTGTAGATCTATATTTTATGGAAAACAAAAAAGTCATTATTATTACTGGAATGACTACAATAAGCATCATTCCAAAAGCAACAAGTATTAAATAACGTTCTTCTATTCCTATAGATCCTTTAGGATTCATTAAAATTAAGTTATCACATCCATTTAATAAAATGGTTAAACTGTATAATAAAAAAAATATATATTTTTTTATATATTTATTTGTAATCAATTTCATATAATATATGGTTTTTGAAAAATCTTATTGTCCATTTTAATACAAAATTTTTATTTTGTAAATAAGTAACAATATTGTATATGTGAGTTTACATATATGTTTCCAGTGCTTGTTTAATATATGAATATATTATATAGAAATTTAAGTATAATTTTATTTTTTATGCTATAGACTATAAAATGGTAAATAAAATTAAGTATCTTTATTTTTATATATTATACGTAGTATAATATATAAAAATAATTTAATTTAAATCATTTAATTTGATGATTTTCAATAAAGTCATTATTATTTATTTAAATAGGATTAAAAATTTTTAATCAGAAAAAATCAATATATGATAATAGAAAATAAAAAACACATAAAATTTAAAAAATAATACGTGTATGCGTATTTTTATAATATGTAAAAAAGTAAAATAAATCATATAAATGTATTAATATAGTAAAGAATAAACTATATTACTCGACGTTTCTATACTTAATTAATTAGATATAGAGCGAATTTATGCTTTGTATATAATACACTTTCTTTCAAAAGTAAGAATAATAATGATTAAATTACAGGTTAATATTTGTTTTTACTAAAAAGTAATTTTTATTAAAAATATTAATAAAAATATGTCAATATATCAGTAATTTTTATATTTCTGAGTAAAATTATGATGATATTAATTTTTTTGGAGAAAATATGAAGAAAATGCAGTGGGTATATGATAATACTATTCGAAATAATTTATGTTGTTATAACTATAACACAGGAGTAATCCCTATAGTTATTGAACAAACTGCTCGAGGGGAACGTTCGTATGATATTTATTCTTTGTTATTAAAAGAGCGAATTATTTTTGTGACTGATGTAATAGAGAATCATATAGCTAATTCTATTGTTGCTCAAATGATGTTTTTAGAATCAGAAGATCCAGGAAAAGATATTCATTTGTATATTAATTCTCCAGGAGGATTAATAACAGCAGGAATGTCTATATATGATACGATGCAATTTATAAAACCTGATGTTAGTACTTATTGTATAGGTCATGCAGCTTCAATGGGAGCTTTTTTATTAGCTGCTGGAGCTAAAGGGAAGCGATTTTGCCTACCAAATGCTCGGGTGATGATTCATCAACCTTTAGGTTATTTCCGAGGACAAGCTACTGATATTGCTATTCATACTAAGGAAATACTGCAAGTTAAAAATAATATAAATAAGTTGATGGCAAAACATACGGGAAAATCTATTGATGTAATTATAAAAGATATGGAACGAGATTGCTTTTTATCTGCTAATGAAGCTATGGATTACGGATTGATAGATTTTGTATTAAATAAACGAATTTAATACTATATTATCTTTTTATTTAAGATATATTAGTGTATATACGCAGGTTTATTTAGTTATAGATAATAATTAATGAAGTTTGTTGTTCTTATTAATAAGTTTATATGTTAAATAATAATACTGTTGATGGTATATAATCGATAGATTTATAGTTAATAATAGGTAATTATAATATGCATGATGATCATAATCCTCATTCAAAAAAAGTATTATATTGTTCGTTTTGTGGAAAAAATCAATCTCAGGTATTGAAATTAATCAGCGGAGAATCAGCGTCTATTTGTAATGTGTGTATTGATTTGTGTAATAATATTATTGATCGAGAGTTACAATCGGATAAAGTTATTGAGTATGATGAAAATTTAAAAAAAATTCCCACTCCTCATGATATAAATCATTATTTAAGTAGTTATGTTGTTGGTCAAGAATGCGCTAAGAAAACATTATCAGTTGCGATATATAATCATTTTAAACGATTAAAATATCAAGGTGATTTCAACAGTAATGATAGTGCTAATTACAATAAAAATAATACAGAATTATTTAAGAGTAATATTTTATTAGTTGGACCTACTGGAAGTGGTAAAACATTATTAGCAGAAACGTTAGCTCGGTTTCTTAATGTGCCATTTGCTATATCTGATGCTACCACATTAACTGAAGCTGGATATGTCGGAGAAGATGTAGAGAATGTAATTCAAAAATTATTACATGGATGTGATTATAATATCCATAAAGCTCAAAGTGGTATTATTTATATTGATGAAATAGATAAAATTGCTAAAAAATCTGAAAATATTTCTATTACTCGAGATGTATCTGGAGAAGGAGTTCAACAAGCTTTGCTAAAATTAATTGAAGGCACTATAGCTTCTGTTCCTCCAAAAGGAGGTCGAAAACATCCACAACAAGAGTTTATTCAAGTAAATACTTCTAATATTTTATTTATTTGTGGAGGATCTTTTTTTGGTTTAAATAAAATAATTGAACAACGTTTATCTAGACAACGTACTATTGGATTTCATACGTTACCAAAAATAAATGCGGATACAAATTTTGAGTATTCATTTCTTAATGAAATAGAACCTGAAGATTTAATTAAATTTGGATTAATACCAGAGTTTATAGGTAGATTCCCTATAATTTCTATTTTAAATGAATTAACAGAATGTGAATTAGTTAAAATTTTACAGGATCCAAAAAACGCTTTAATAAAACAATATACAATTTTGTTTAGTTTAGATGAAGTAAAATTAGAATTTTCTGAATCTTCGTTAAGTGCTATAGCAAAATATGCAATTGCTAAGAAATCTGGAGCTCGAGGTTTAAGGTCGATTTTAGAAAGTATATTATTAGATATAATGTATGATATACCATCGTCACAAAATAAAGTGAAAAAAGTAGTAATTAATTCTCAGGTAGTTGATAAAAAAATAAAACCATTGTTATTTTATGAATGATTAATAGTTATGTACTATCTGTAGGTTATAATCAATAAAAAAGAATTGTGTTATACATGTACATGTTGTTTATTAATTAATTTAATAGTTAAATATTTCTTAGTATTTTAAATTAAGATTTTTTAAACAGAAATTCTTCCATTTTTTTTTGTAAAAAAATTCGATCTGCAACACGAATCATATTTAATTTATTTTCATTAATTAAAATTGTTTGTTGGTTTTGCCATTGTTTCCATGCTTCTTGAGAAATGTTATTATAGATTCGTTTTCCCAATTCTCCTGGAAAATAAAAATCGTTTAGTCCCTCGGAGTATTTTTTTAAAAATACACAATAAATAATTCTAGTCATTTTGTTGTAATTAATTTATATTTAGTTTGGTTATTTTTTTATTTTTGATTCTTTATAGTTTTTTGTAGTAATACAATTACTGGTTTAGGTAAACCAATAGTTTGTGGTTGATCTATATTGTACCAGATATTTTCTTCTTCGTTAAATGTCATGATTGTGTTAATATTAATTAGTATTGGTTGAATTTTTAATATAATATTACTAACATAGTGTTGTACTATATCTAAAGAACTATATTTAGTATTATGCATATTGTGTTTGTATAGCCACGATTTTAATGAGTTTATATCATGAAATTCAGGAAAACAAAACAATCCATTCCATAAGTTTGTTTTTGATCGTTTTATTAAAAATACTGTATGAGTATATGTTAATAATAGAATTATCCACCAAATATTTTGTTTATATTTTTTTTTATATGTTTTTTGTGATTGTTGGTGATAACTGGTTTTATTTTTTAAGAAAGATTGGCAATTATTATTTATAGGGCATACATTACATTTTGGATTTTTATAAGTACATATCAATCGACCTAAATTCATTATGGCTTGATTGAAGTAAGCAATTTCTTTATTAGATGGGATTAATATTTTGATTAAACTCCATAGGTTTTTGTTTATTTGAGATTGTTTAAGTGTAGAATATTCTAAAGAATAATATCGAATTAATATTCGTTTTATATTTCCATCAAGAATAGGATAGCTTTTATTAAAAGCTAAAGATAATATAGCTCCAGCAGTGGACTTTCCAATTCCTGGAAAAGATAAAAGTGTATCAAAATCTTGAGGAAATTTTCCATCATATTGATTAGTAATAAGTTGAGCAGTTTTATAAATATTAATTGCGCGTTTATAATATCCTAAACCACTCCATATATGTAATATTTCATTTAAATCAGCTTCTGCCAATTGAAAAATTGTTGGGAATTTTTTGATAAATTTTTCATAATATGGAATAACGGTAACAACTTGAGTTTGTTGTAACATAATTTCAGATATCCATATTTTGTATATGGTTTTATTTAATTGCCAAGGTAAATAAGGTAGTTTAATATCATAATGCCATAACAAAATTTTTTCTGTAAAGATAGAATTTTTTTCTAATGCATACGTCATGATATATATATTTATATATGTGTTTGTTTCAATAGAATTAATAAGATTAAATTATTACCTAAATAAAGATATAATATGTAAAATAAAAAATTTTAAATATTCAATTTTATAAAAATAAGAAATTTTATTAAATAGAATAATGATGTTTATTTGATCTTTTACCAAAAATAGCAGTTCCAATTCTTAATAAATTACTTCCTGAATAAATAGCAGCAGTCATATCGTTACTCATACCTAACGATAATGTATCTGCATGTGAATAGATATCTTTTAATTGAGTAAAAAAGGTATATATTTTTTTGAATTGTAATATTTGTTGTGTAAATTCTGATTTTGGAGTAGACATGGCCATTATCCCTTTTAATTTTAATTTTGGACATTTATTGATAATTGATGCTAATTTAATCATTTGATCTATTGTAATTATTCCTAATTTATTAGGATTATTGCTAATATTAATTTGAATTAATACATTTAGTTGGTTTAATATATTTGGTCTTTGTTTATGTAAACAATGTATTGATTTTTCATTGCTTATAGTATGACACCAATCAAAATTTTCAGCAATTAATCGACTTTTATTTGATTGAATTGACCCAATAAAGTGCCAAGTGAATTTTTTATCTTTGATATTTTTTTGTATCCAATGTATTTTTTTTAAGGCTTCTTGAACATAATTTTCACCAAAATCTTTCTGTCCATAAGATATAATTTTTTTTATATTATCAATTGATTGATTTTTAGTTACCGCAATTAATTTAATATTTTGTGGATTACGGTTTATATTATGTGCAGTAATATGTATTTTATTACGTATTTGTTGTAGTTGTTTTTGAATTAAATTCATTTTTAATTTAAATGATTATACATTTATTTAAATAAAGAGTTATACGTTCATTTATATATGAAATATAATTTTATTAATTCATTATAGTGAGTGATCAGCATTTAACCAACTTTGTAAAATTATTTCCGCAGCTACTGAATCGATGTGTGTTTTTTTTATTTTTATTAAAAATTTATGATTATATTGATTATGATAAAATCTTGATCGAGCTTCAATAGTTGTAAAACGTTCATCATGCATTTCTACGTTAGTATTAAATCGTTTTTTTAATTGCATAGCAAATTTTTTTGATAAAGCAGTAATGTATTGTTCACTGCCATCTATTTGAAGAGGTAATCCTACTATTAATCTTGAGGGTTTCCACTCGTTATATATAATTTCAATATTTTTCCAATCTGGAGTTCCAGAAATTGAGTGTAATACATTAAGTGATTGAGTTGTTCGAGTAAATTTTTGACCTACAGCAACTCCAATATTTTTGATGCCAAAATCAAAAGCCATAATTATTCCTGTTATCAACATTAAGCATGCCCCATATGATTAATAATGTTATATATATTTATACCTAGTATTTTTGCTGCAGCATTCCATCTATGCATAACAGGAGTATGAAATAAAATAGTTTCGTTTGCTGGCACTGTAAGCCAAGAATTTTCTATTAATTCTTGTTCTAATTGTCCTTTAGCCCAGCTTGAATAACCTAACGCAACTAAAATATTTTTTGGTTGATCAGGTGTACCGAAGGTTTCTAGTATATCTTTAGATGTAGTGATCATAGCTTGATCGGAAATATTGATACTAGAATTAAATCCTGATTTAGGAGTATGCAAAATAAATCCATGATCATCTAATAATGGACCTCCTAAAAATATTGGAAGATTTAATTGGATTATTGAATTATGTTTATCAGTTACAATTTTTAAATTATTTAGTATAGTTTCTAGAGTACATTTTTTGAGTGGTTTATTGATTATTATTCCCATAGCTCCAGTGTTATTATGTTCGCATATATATACAACTGATTTTTTGAATAAAGGATCTGTTAATGTAGGCATTGCAATTAAGAAATAGTTTTGTAAGTTAGTAATATTATTATTGGTCATAAATTTTGATTTAGTTGTTAATTAAAATTAATAAAATATTATTAATAAATATGTAATAGTGGTTATTTTAAGTATTATTAAAGTATAATTTTAATTATGATATCTATCAATTATAAAAGTTATTTATTATATATTTTTTAAAATTGTAAAATGAACTAATAATAAAGTTTTTATACATGTATTTTTTAATATTTAGGTATTAATTATTTATATTATTTGAAATAACATTTATTTTATTCCAGTTGCATCTTTAAGTAGATCTTTTTTATCAGTTTTTTCCCAGGGAAATTTTTCTCGTCCAAAATGCCCATAAACAGCTGTATCTTTGTAAATTGGTTGAAGTAAATTCAACATAGTTATTAATCCGTGTGGGCTAAAATCAAAAAAATGATTTATTAATTTTATCAAAGTTGTATGTAAAACTTTTTCTGTTCCAAAAGTATTAATATTAATAGCGATTGGAGTTGTGACTCCAATGGCATAGGATACTTGTATTTCACAACGTTCTGCTAGTCCTGCAGCTACAATATTTTTTGCAGCATATCTTGCTGCGTAAGCAGCAGATCGATCTACTTTAGATGGATCTTTACCAGAGAAGGATCCTCCGCCATGTCTAGCCATTCCTCCATATGTATCTACAATTATTTTTCTTCCAGTTAATCCACAATCAACAATTGGACCTCCTATTATAAAACTTCCTCCAGGATTAATAAAAAATTTAGTTTGTTTGGATATCCATTTTTTAGGTAATACTGGTTTAATGATTTCTTCCATAACAGCTTCTTGTAGATCTATTAATTTGATATGATGATTATGTTGAGTAGATAATACAACTGCACTAATTCCTGTAATTTTATTGTTTTCATAAGCAAAGGTTATTTGGCTTTTTGCATCTAAACCTAACCAAGGTAAAGTTTTATTTTTTCGTACTTCTGATTGTTTTTTTATTAAACGATGAGCATAAGTAATGGGAGCTGGCATTAAAACATCAGTTTCATTTGTTGCATACCCAAAAATTGAACCTTGATCTCCTGCTCCTTGTTTTATTTTTTGGTTAGAACATAAATTTTTAATACTATTTTGAATTTCTGATGATTGTTGATTTATTATACTCAATATTGAACAAGAATTTGCATCTAGACCCATATCTAAACTAATATAACCGATATCTCGAATGGTTTTTTTAACAATATTTTCTATATTGATTAAAGCAGTTGTAGTAATTTCTCCTCCTACTATTACTATATTTGTTTTAATATAAGTTTCACATGCAACATGAGCTGTTGAGTCTTGTGTTAAAATAGAATCTAATACTGCATCAGATATTTGATCAGCAATTTTATCTGGATGACCTTTTGATACGGATTCTGAAGTAAAAAAATGTTGACTCATTTTGTTATATATAGATGCGCGATTAATAAAAGTAGGACTATTGTTTGTGCTTTTATGTAAAGATATTATATATGAATAATAATAACGATTATAGTATCATATATTATACATAATATTGAAAATTTCACGAAATAATTTATTACAATTGTTTAGTTATAATAAACAAATGTAAAGTACTTTTTAAAATTTAGTACATATTAATTAATACATTTAAAGAATCATTTAAAGTATAATATTTGATTAATAAAAATATTTATTTTGATAACAAAAAATATATGAGTGATTTTTTTTATAAAAATGATAATTCTATATTTTCGAATGCTTTTGGATTTTTAAGATTACCTTTAGAATTAGATCCACATAGTAATCAGAGTGATTGGGTAATTACTGGTGCTCCTTTTGATATGGCCACTTCTGGGAGATCAGGAAGTAGGTTTGGGCCGAATGCTATTCGGCAAGCATCTATAAATTTAGTTTGGGAACAATGTCGTTGGCCTTGGAATTTTAATATACGAGAAAAATTTAAAATTATTGATTGTGGTGATTTAGTATATAGTATTGGAAATATACAGAATTTTACGATTAGTTTGCAAAAGCATATTGAAGATTTATTAAATGTTGGAAAGAAGGTGTTTTTATTAGGAGGAGATCATTATATCACTTTGCCTGCATTACGTGCTTATTCGAAATTTATTGGAAGAAAAATAGCTGTTGTCCATTTTGATGCTCATACAGATTGTTATAGTCATTGTAGTCAGTATGATCATGGCGCTGTTATGTTATATGCATTGAATGAAGGATTGATTGATACTAATTTTTCAATTCAAATTGGAATTCGTACTGAATATAGTCAAAATTATGGTTTTACAATATTAAATGCAGAATTTGTTAATTCAGTAGATACAGATATTGTAGTAAATAAAATAATATCTACTGTTCAAAATGTTCCAGTGTATTTGAGTTTTGATATAGATTGCTTAGATCCATCAGTAGCTCCTGGTACTGGAACTCCTGTAGTTGGAGGATTAACTTCATCTTGCGCTTTAAAATTAATACGAGGTTTATATAAATTAAATATTATTGGCATGGATATAGTAGAAGTAGCTCCTGCATACGATTGTTCTCAAATTACCGCTTTAGCTGCCGCTACATTAGGTTTAGAGATGTTGTATATACAAGCTAACCGTTGTTGTAAATAGTAATATGATTATAATATTTTTTCTCATATAATTCCATAAAAATAATATTTAATTTTTATTGTGAATATTACAGATATAAGAATAATAAAAAGATAATATATATGGAGTTATAATCATAATTCTTCTGTATAAATATGCTAATATTGATAATTTAGTTTTTGTATAATTAGAATTAAAAATAATTATATATTTCTATTTTATTATATATTTATTTAGAATTCTATATCAGACAATTGATAAAGTTTTGTTATTAATTAATAAAATATTAATTTAATTAGTTTTTATAAAACAATTTAGATATAGATACATATTGTAATATAAAGAGGTAAATCATAGTTATGATTACAATAAATGATGTGAATTTATTTAATAAAAGAATCTTGATTCGTTCTGATTTAAATGTACCTGTAAAAAATGGGGTGATTACTTCTAATAGAAGAATTCATTCATCATTACCAACAATTCAATTAGCTTTGAATAAAAGTAAACAAGTTATGGTGACTTCTCATTTAGGAAGGCCTGTAGAAGGAGAGTATGATCCTAATTTCTCTTTACAACCAGTGGTTGATTATTTTAAATATTATTTAAATCATCAAATTAAAAGAGTACGTTTAGTTAAAGATTATTTAGAGGGCGTTCATTGGGCTTCAGATGAATTATTAATTTTGGAAAATGTTAGATTTAATAAAGGAGAGAAAAAGAATGATGAAATTTTATCAAAAAAATATGCAGCATTATGTGATATATTTGTTATGGATGCTTTTGGTAGTGCTCATCGTATACAATCCTCCACTCACGGAATTAGCAAATTTGTTAAAGTAGCTTGTTCTGGTTTACTGTTAGAACAGGAATTAAAAGCGTTAAATCAAGCTTTATCTCATCCTGTTAGACCAATGGTTGCTGTAGTTGGAGGATCTAAAGTATCTACTAAATTAACTGTATTAGAATCATTATCAAAAATAGCAGATTATTTAGTTGTAGGAGGAGGTATTGCAAATACTTTTTTAGCTGCTCAAGGTAAAAATGTAGGCAAATCTTTGTATGAGACAGAGCTTATACCTACTGCTAAAAATCTTTTGAAGAATTGTGATATTCCTATTCTTACTGATGTTAGAGTAAGCTCTGAATTTTCTGAAACTGCTCAGTCCATTATGAAAAATGTGGTTGATATTAAGGATGATGAACAAATCCTAGATTTAGGTGATGATTCTATTTGTCGAATATTGAAAATTTTAGGTTGTGCTAAAACTATTTTGTGGAATGGTCCTCTTGGGGTGTTTGAATTTCCAAATTTTAGAAAAGGAACAGAAATGATATCTAGAGCTATTGCTAATAGTGATGCTTTTTCTATTGTTGGTGGTGGTGATACTTTAATGGCTATTGATTTATTTGGTATTGCTGATCAAATATCTTATATTTCTACTGGTGGCGGGGCTTTTTTGGAGTTTATTGAAGGCAAAGCTCTTCCATCTATAAAAGCTTTAGAAGATCATCAAAAAATTAGTATGATATAATAATAGATAGAACACATGCAGTGTATTATAATAAATGTATTTACAATAAGTGTTTTACTATGCTGAAAGTTATCATTCTGTTATGTTATAAATATGAATTATTTAATTATAAAATATAAAGTGATGTATAAATGACTAGTATTTTCAAATTTATAAAACCTGGAGTAATTTTTGGTAATGATATGCAGAAATTATTTGATTTAGCGAAAAAAAATAATTTTGCATTACCTGCGGTAAATTGTATAGGAATTGATTCAATTAATGCGGCTTTAGAAGCGGCTTCTAATGTAAAATCTCCAATTATTTTGCAATTTTCAAATAAAGGATCAGCTTTTATGGCAGGATACGGGTTAAATAATGAAAATTGTTCAGCATCAGTTTTGGGAGCTATTGCAGGTGGTTTATATGTCAATCATATGTCTGTTCATTATGGTATTCCAGTTATTTTACATACTGATCATTGTACTAAAAAATTTTTACCTTGGATTGATGCCTTATTAGATTTTAGTGAAAAGCATTTTGCTATGACTGGGAATCCATTGTTTTCTTCACATATGATTGATTTATCTTTAGAACCATTAGAAGAAAATATCAAAATCAGTTCAAAATATTTAAATCGGATGGATAAATTAAATATGACTTTAGAAATAGAGTTAGGTTGTACTGGTGGAGAAGAAGATGGTATCAATAATAATGATTTAGATCATTCTTTTTTATATACTACTCCAGAAGATGTAGCTTATGCTTATGAAAAATTGCATGTGATTAGTCCTAGATTTATGATAGCCGCATCATTTGGTAATGTTCATGGAGTATATCAACCTGGAAATGTACGATTAAATCCAAAAATCTTAGAAAAATCTCAAAAATATATTTCTAGTAAGTTTGGATTATCTAAAAATTTTTTAAATTTAGTATTTCATGGGGGATCTGGTTCAACTATAGAGGAAATTAAAAAAGCAATTACATATGGAGTAGTAAAGATTAATTTTGATACTGATGTACAGTGGGCTTCTTGGGAAGGAGTCTTAAGGTATTATAAAAAAAATAAAAACTTCCTTCAAACTCAATTAGGTAATCCAAATGACGATAATTTTCCAAATAAAAAATTTTATGATCCTAGAATATGGATTAGAGAAAGTCAAAAATCAATGATTAAATATTTAGAAAAAATATTTTTTATATTAAATTCAACTAATGTTTTGTAGGTATTTGTAATAAAAATATATTAAATAATATAATGAATTTGAAAGATTATATATTATATTGCTTATGCATAAATTAATTATAGTTTTTATATAAAGAAGATTTTCAATAAATACTATTAAGTGATATTTAAATATCATGTTTAATGTAATATTGTTTTTTATAAGAACTATTTTAGAACTTGGGTTTATTTTTATTAAATTGATCAATTTTTTAGTAAATCTAAATATTTATTGAAAATAATAAGAATTATATGGAACAAGATAAATTAAAAGAAACAGTAGGATGGGCAGCATTAAAATATATCAAATTTAATACTATTATAGGTGTAGGAACAGGATCCACTATTTCATATTTTATTAAAGCATTGGGTAGTATAAAAGAAAAAATAGTTGGAGTAGTATCTAGTTCGAAACATTCATCAACTCAGTTAAAACAAGTAGGAATTCCAATATATGATTTTAATCATATAGATAATCTTGATATTTATATTGATAGTGCAGATGAAATTGATGAACATATGCAAATGATTAAAGGAGGTGGTGGCGCTTTAACTCAAGAAAAAATTCTTGCTTTTGCTTCAAAAAAATTTATTTGTATTATTGATAGTAGCAAACAAGTAAATGTATTAGGTCGTGGGCCATTACCGGTAGAAGTAATCCCAATGGCTCGCACCTTAGTAGCTAAAGAATTAATTCGTTTAGGTGGATTGCCAGAGTATCGTTATGGTGTAATTACTGATAATGGCAATAATATTTTAGATGTATATAATATGAATATAATTAATGCTTCTTTATTAGAGGAAAAAATTAATAATATCCCTGGAGTAGTGAGCGTAGGTATTTTTGCTCATAGAAAAGCAGATGTTGTGTTGATTAGTGGTAAATATGGAATAAAAGTAGTAGATAATAACTCAAATTAGTTATCGTTTTGTAAATAAAATAAGAAAGATTATAAAGTTTTTTATATTTTTGTTAATTAGTATTTAAATATAATGGTATGAAACAATGTTTATTTAAGTTTGATTAAATTTTGATGTATTAATTATTTTATATATAATGTAAATGGATTATTTTGTTATCTTTATTTATAAATAAAGATGTTATAAGTTATTTCAATATAAGAAGGATGGGGTAATAATTGTAGATAATTTTACATCCCATTGTTCTATAGGTAAACAGTGGTTTGGGATTTTTTGAAAGTCGTATCCTAATCCTATGTATACACAATTTTTCATGTGATACTTCCAATATTGCAATGTTCTGTCGTAAAATCCTCCACCCATACCTAATCTATTTTTTTGTTGATCAAACGCGACTAATGGAATAAATAATATATCCAACAATTGTATAGGGATTGTATAAATATTATTATTTTTGTATTTGGGTTCATATACATTTAATCGATTACGAATAAGAGGTGTGGAGAAGGTATATTGTACGAATGATAAGCATTGAGGTTGTATGTGTATGTCTGGCAATACTGGTAGATATATTATTTTTTTCATGAGTAATAAAGTTTTAATAAGTAAATCGGTATGTATTTCTCCGTCAGTTGAAATAAAAATTGCTATATTGGTGGCCTGATATATATGATTTAAATTTATAATTTTATTGGTTATTAATTGAGCTGCTACATATTTTTCTGAAAAAGTCAAGGTATGTCTTAAAGAACGCATGTATGTGCGGATTTTTTTTTTATTTGTATTGATTTTTTAAGTGTACTCATATTGTGTATTGTCATTTATTTAATAATGGTAATATTATTTATTGATATAGTTTAGGAGTAATAAGATAAATTTATTAAATTTTTAAGTATGTTTAGAATATTCCAAAGTTAAATTAGGATTCTCTGTCAGAGAATCATGTGTTGTTAAAGCTTGTTCAATAGTTTGTTGTGCTATTAATAAATGTTGTTTAACATTTGATGCATATTTGATTGTTTTTAATTTTTCTTGGGTCAATTCATGACAAATGTTTAAAGCAGTTATAAATATTAATTGTTCAGAATTGGTTACTTTTGTTTTAATTTTTAAATCATGTAAGCGTTGAGTCAAATCTTTTACTGCTTTGTTTAAAGCATCTTTTTGATGAGAAGGGCAATTTATTCTTAATGTTCGTCCAAAAATTTGAATATCTATTGGTTTGTCAGACATATACGATAACTCCACTTTTATTGTTATTTATTTTGTTTATGTATATTAATTTATTAAAACTAATTATGTGTATAATCGTGGATAACTTTTTTGTTTTATTATTTTTTTTATTTGTATCTCTCTTATTAAATATATTATGTATTCTATATGAAATAGTAAATACATTTAATATTATAGTAATTATTATAAAATATACAAATATAAGTTAATTGATTTTTTTATTAAAATACAAGATAAAATAGAGTAAATGTATTTTTATTATTGATTTATTATAGTTATTTATGTATTAAAGTTTATGATTATTTTTATCAAATATTGTTATACAATTATTTGTTATTTATATTTCAAGTAACTATAAGGATAAAATTCTAATATTTGATATTTTTAATTCTATATTTAGTTTAAGAATTATTATATAAAATATAATTTAAATTAAAAAATTAATGAAAATGAAAAAAAATTTGAAAGATATTAATTTTGTTGTATTAAGTAATAGTGATCGAGTACTACTATATTACATATATATATGTCTATTTTATATTTTGGTAAGTAAAATTATACAATGTCTATTGTAATAAATGGTGGTGGAATAATAGGATTAATTTTAGCATTAAAATTATCTAATTTAACTCAAGGAAATTTAAAAATTTCGTTAATAGAGCAAAATTCATTTTATCTTTGTAAAAATAAATTTCTTGAAAAGAATCCTGGTGCCATTGCATTATCTAGAGGAGCATATTTTGAGTTAATTAAAATCGATACTATTGCTTCTGTTTTATCATCTTATTCTTCTGTTGTAGATAAAATAGAAATTAGCGAGCACAGTAGATTTAGTACAGTTTTTCTTCATGCTCAAGATTATCATGTATCAGAATTAGGTTATATTATACAATTGTTTCCTATTAGGAAACAATTGTATAATATTTTATATCAACAACCTGGTGTCACTGTGTATTGTGATAGCACAATACAACGTATTATACAAAAAAAATCATATAATATTGTTTTTTTAAGTAATGGAGAAAAAATAATTTCGAAATTAATAGTTGCAGCGGATGGGGCTTGTTCAAATCTAATTGATTATTATGGTATCCAACAATTTAAGCGAGATTACCATCAAACAGCAGTAGTAACGGAAGTAACTACTGCTATATCTCATAATGGTCAAGCATTCGAAAGATTTACTCCTTTAGGACCTTTAGTATTTTTGCCAATGATTAATAGTAATGTAAGTTTTATTATTTGGTGTATATCAAAAAAAAGAGATCAAGAAATTTTAAAATACAAAAATGATAAATTTTCTAAAGTATTACAAAAAATGTTTGGATGGAAATTAGGTAAAATTTTACATATAAAAAAACGATATTTTCATGATCTTTGGTTAATATATTCAAAAAATCATATTGCTTACAGATTAGTATTAGTTGGAAATTCAGCGCAAAAATTACATCCTATAGCAGGACAAGGGCTTAACATTGGTATTCGAGATATAATGGTTTTATCCAAAATTGTTTATCAAGCATTACTAAATAATACAGATATTGGAGATTATTCTGTACTTGATTTGTATCAAAAATATAGACGTTTTGATCAACTTAAAACCATTGCAGTAACGGATGGTTTAATTAATTTATTTGGAAAGCACTATTTACCGTTAATTATTGCTAGAAATTTTGGATTATTTTGTATTGAACATAGTTCTTTTTTAAAGAACTATGTTATAGAGAAAGCATTATTTTGGAATATAAATTAATTTTTATTATTTATTATTTATAATAAATAATAAATAATAATTAGAAATTTGCATTTATTATTATTTTGTGTATGTATAAATACATTTTTTATATTAGTTTAATTAAATTTTTTGGTATATCAGATTAAATATATTTAGCAAGTAAGTGTGATAAGAGCCGGGTACAAATTTTTAGTGTAGGTTTGACATTCTTATTATTTTATAATTTAGCTGTTTTTATTTTGAAATATAAATGAAAAATGTGTAAGGTCAGTATACGGTATTTAATATTTTCAAAGATTATAAGACATTAACAAATACACAGAAGGTTATTTTAATTTAAAACTGTCATTGAAATGTTTTATATGATTCATATACTACTATAAGTTAAATAATATTTCTATTCTTAGTTTTTAAATAATTAATTTAATGTCATTGATATATATAAATTTAGTTGTGTTTTAATTGTAAAAATTGTATTTTTAAATTTTATTGAGAATTAAATCGTAAGAACCTTGGGAAGTTTGAATGTATAGTTGATTGTTGTTTAGTATTGGTTTATTATGTATTATTGCTTGTATCCAAAAGTTATTTTTTTCTATCTGACAGGATTGTAATACGGTTCCCACTTTTTTACGGTATTTATTTTTCATTTGGATTGTTAAATCATCACCTATAATAGGTAATCGATTGTGTTTATCCCAATTTATAGTTCCTGTTAACTTACGTAATATCTGTTTATTTAGTTTATAATGTTGGATTCGTGCAATTAATTCTTGACCTAGGTAACAACCTTTATTAAAACTAATTCCTCCTAATAAGTCCATATTAGCTGATTGAGGAAAAAAACATTCACTTGTTGTAAGATCAATATATGGATATCCTGCCTCAATATCCAAAGACATCCATTGATAATAATTATTATATTGAGCAGATAGCGAATTAGCTTTTTTTAGTAAAGAAGTAAATAACAAATTATCTTCAATAATTAATAAAAATCTTTCTTGTGGTAAAGGAAAATAAAGTAAGCTAATTCCTTCATAGTGTACTATTGTGTTTTTTTGATCTGGCAGTGTTTTGAAAAATGTATTTAAATATTTTTTTGTATTTAATCCAGCTATCCCAATAAGGATTATATTATAGATTGGAGCGATAGTTACATCAGAAAATATTGCATATTTTTTCATGAATTCAATTTGTTTGTGGCATATATTTTTAGGCTCAATGAATACTAGTTCATTTTTTTTTGAATAAAACACATACATATTAGTAATCATTTTTCCTTGAGAATTACAATGAGCAGAAAAAATGTATTTATTTTTATTTAAATTTTTAATATCACAAGTAAACTGATTGTGTAAATACTGTATAGAATCTGTTCCATTTAATCTTATTAGTATCCAATTTTCTAAAGATATTATGGTCAAAGGTAATATTGAAGAAGGCATTGATAATTTTTTAGGGAAAATTACATTAGGTAACATTTTTAAATTTATTAAAAATTAATTATGATATTTTTTCTAAGATCACTGTGTTATTATTGTTAATAATATAATTTTTGTGTACATAAATTATATGTAATGTATTGTGCGCTAATATTATACAAAAAAAGATACTTTATGTAAATTTATATGCAAAAATAAATTATTTTTATAAGGATCAAAATAAAAATGATTGTTAGCTTTGATATGACTCAACAAAAACTTAAAAAAGCTTTAGATAAAATACGTGTTTTTAAAGATAATTTTTGACTATGATCATAAAAAGAAATTGTTGAAAAATATGAAAGTTAAATTAGAATCTGTTAGTACATGGAAAAATTTGGATGAAGCAAAAATTTTAAATAAACAATTTTTTTCTTTAGATTCATTAATACAATTAATAGATAAGATTTTTAAAAATTTAACAGATTTAAATGATTTAATGAAATTAACAAAAGATGGAGATTCTCTAATTGAAGAAATTTATAATCAATTAATTGGTTTAGAGAATATGTTTGATCAATTGGAAGTATATCAAATGTTTTCTAACAAATATGATGATTGTAGTTGTTATATAGATATTCAATCAGGATCAGGAGGAGTGGAAGCGCAGGACTGGGCAAATATGTTATTGCGTATGTATTTAAAATGGTTAAGTAATAAAGGTTTTTATGCTAAAATTACTTCAGAAATTGTAGGAGAATTTTCAGGAATAAAATCTGCTACTGTTAAGATAGTAGGATCTTATGCATATGGGTGGTTAAAAACAGAGTCTGGTGTGCATAGGTTGGTTCGTAAAAGCCCTTTTGATTCTGGTGGAAAAAGGCATACGTCTTTTGCTTCGATTTTTGTGTATCCAGAATTAGATGATGATATTAATATTGATATTAAATCGGAAGATTTGCGTATTGATGTCTATAGAGCTTCTGGAGCTGGAGGTCAACATGTTAATAGAACAGAATCTGCTGTTCGAATTACTCATATTCCAACTAATGTTGTAACTCAATGTCAAAGTGATAGGTCTCAACATAAAAATAAAAATCAAGCAATTAAGCAGCTTAAGGCAAAATTATATAATTTAGAATTACAAAAAAAAAAAATTGAGAACAAAATAAGGGAAAGTGAAAAATTAGGTATTACATGGGGGAACCAAATACGATCTTATATCTTAGATAATTCTAGGATTAAAGATTTACGAACAGGTTTAGAAAAACGTGATGTTAAAGCTGTGTTAAATGGGGATTTGGATGATTTTTTAAAAATGAGTATAAAAAAATTAAATAAAATTACATAATGTCTAAGCATATTGATTTTAAAAATTATTTGTATCAAAAAGAATTAAATTATAATAATGATGAATTTTTAGTTCGTCAAAAAAAGTTGTTGGAAATACGGAAAATGGGTATTGCGTTTCCTAATAAATTTCGTCGAAATTATACTTCCAATCAATTACATAAAAAGTATGCTCATAAGACTAAAGAAGATTTAACTATTCTTAATTTAGAAGTAAAAATTGCAGGTCGTATAATAGCTCGACGAATTATGGGAAAAGCATCTTTTCTTGTGTTAAGAGATGGAGATTGTTGTATTCAATTATACATAACTATTAATTCATTAGAATTTAAGCAAATGTATGAAAATAATTTAAAACAATTAGATTTGGGAGATATAATTGGAGCGCAAGGTATATTATTTAAAACTCGCACTGGGGAATTATCTATACGCTGTTATGGTATTATTTTGCTTTCTAAATCTTTGCGTTCGTTACCAAGTAAATTTCATGGTTTAAATAATTTAGAAATAAAATATCGTCAAAGATATGTAGATCTAATGTCTAATGAGCAATCTTTTAAAATATTTAAAAAACGTTCTTTGATTATATATAAAATACGACAATTTATGCAAAAACATGATTTTATTGAGGTAGAAACACCAATGATGCATACAATTCCAGGGGGAGCGATAGCTCGTCCTTTTATGACTTACCATAATAAATTAAAGATGAATATGTATCTTCGTATTGCTCCGGAATTATATTTAAAGAAATTAATAGTAGGTGGTTTTGATAAAATATTTGAAATAAATCGTAATTTTAGAAATGAAAGTATATCTCCATATCACAATCCTGAATTTACTATGATGGAAATTTATATGGCTTATTCTGATTATCAAGATATGATGTGTTTTACTCAAAAACTATTTACAGAATTAATAAAAAAAGTGTCAAAAAACTATATTGTTAAATACGGTGAGTATAATTTAAATTTTAAAGAGCCTTTTACACAAATGACCATAAAAGAGGCTATTATGTATTATTTACCGGAAGTTAAATCAAAAGATATAAATAATATATCAACTATTGTTGATATATTAAAAAAATTTAGCATCCAATTTGATAAAAGTTGGTCATTAGAAAAATTACATATAGTTCTTTTTGAGGAAATAATATCTAATAAAATTATTCAGCCAACTTTTATTACTCATTATCCAACAGAATTATCTCCATTAGCACGGTGTAGTGATAATGATCCAAAAGTTACTGATCGTTTTGAATTATTTATTGCTGGATGTGAAATAGGTAATGGTTTTTCAGAATTAAATGATCCAGATGATCAAAAAGATAGATTTTTAAAACAAATACAAAAAAAGTTGGCTAATAATGAGAATATAGCAGATAATGGTACAAATATTCTTAATTGTTACGATATAGATTATATAACTGCATTAGAGTATGGTTTGCCTCCTACTGCAGGAATAGGAATAGGTATCGATCGGTTAATAATGTTATTAACTAATCAACATAATATTCGTGATGTGATTTTGTTTCCTACTTTGCGTCCAAAATAAGTATAGTGTATATAGTGTGATGTTGTATTATTAATTATTATTGTCAATGCAAAGATATTTATGTTTTATATTAATTTAGTTTATTGCTAATATGATTAATTGAAGATAAATATATGTAATGTTTTATTTTAGATTTTTAATTTTTTAGTATTAATATTTTAAATATATAAAATTTATTATGTCTCCAAATGTTATTAATGAATTGTTACGCGTTCAAAATTATAGTAACTTGAAGAAATTATATCAAAAATACAAGGGTCCTGTATGGGTATATGATGCATCAATTATTGTTAATCGTATTATTCAATTGAAACAATTTGATATAATACGTTTTGCCCAAAAATCTTGTTCTAATATTCATATTTTAAAACTTATGAATAATAATGGGGTCAAAATTGATGCTGTTTCATTAGGAGAAATAGAGCGTGCGTTATTAGCTGGTTTTAAATTTGGTAAAAAAAAATCTGACATTGTTTTTACTGCAGATATTTTAGAAGAAGAAACTTTATTAAGAATATTAGAATTAAATATTCCTGTTAATATAGGATCTATTGATATGATAATTCAGTTAGGATCACGATCTCCTGGTCATGAAATATGGATGCGTATAAATCCAGGATTTGGTTATGGTCATAACAATAAGACCAATACTGGAGGAGAAAATAGCAAACATGGAATTTGGTATGAAGATATACCTATAGCTTTGTTTTATATTCGTAGATATAATCTTCAATTAATTGGATTACATATGCACATTGGATCTGGAGTGCATTATAATCATTTATCTAAAGTGTCAAGTATAATGGTAGAACAAATTTTAAAATATGAGATAGATTTAAAAGCTATTTCTTCTGGAGGAGGATTATCAATACCGTATAAATTTAATGATGAAGTTATTAATATAAATAATTATTTTAATATTTGGAATAATGCAAGAAAACATATTAGTACATATTTGAATCACTCAGTAAATTTAGAAATTGAACCTGGTCGGTTTCTTGTAGCTGAATCAGGAATATTAATTGCTCAAATTCGTGCAGTAAAGAACATGGGAAGTCGACGTTTTGTATTAATAGATGCCGGGTATAATGATTTAATGCGTCCTATTTTATATGGTAGTTATCATCATATTTCATTAGTTCCTCAAGCAGATAATGATGAAAATACTATAATATCTCAAGAAGAATTCAGTGATGTAGTAATAGGTGGTCCCTTATGCGAATCAGGAGATATTTTTACTCAAGGAGCAAATGGAGAGGTTTTATCTAGAAGATTGCCTTCTTCAGTTAAGGTTGGAGATTATCTAATTTTTCATGATACTGGAGCATATGGAGCTTCAATGTCTTCAAATTATAACACTCGTCCATTACTACCGGAAATTTTATTGGAAAATGGTGAATTTAGAGAAATTAGACGAAAACAAAAACTAGAAGAGTTATTTTCTTTAGAAATTTTCAACTAAAATATATAAAGTAATAAAGATATTTTAAAATGCATTTATGTTAAATATAAATTGTTATGTTTGTTGTTTTGTTTAAAAGTAAAAATTGATTTTTATGTAAAATTTAAATATTAAAGTTATTAATACTGAGTCGATAATGACAAAAGCATTGTTTATTAACAGTATATGAATTAAAGTTTATTATTAGATTTTGACAAATTGAGGTAATGGAGTAGTGATTGATAGCAATGGGTATCGATTAAATGTAGGAATAGTATTATGCAATGCATATGGACAAGTATTTTTAGGAAAAAGACATAAGCAACGTTCTTGGCAATTTCCTCAAGGAGGAATTGATGTTGGAGAAACTCCAGAACAAGCAATGTATAGGGAATTATTCGAAGAAACAGGGTTAAATTATTATGATGTGTGTATATTATCAGCTACTCGTTGTTGGATAAGTTATAGATTACCTACGTCATTAATACGATGGAAAATTCAACCTGTATGTTTTGGTCAAAAACAAAAATGGTTTTTGTTAAAATTGTTATCTAAGGATACTAAAATTAATATGCAATACGGGGGTAGTGATACATTTGATTCTTGGAAGTGGGTTAGTTTATGGTATCCAATACGGAGGGTAGTTTTTTTTAAAAAACATGTGTATAGAAAAGTTATGAAAGAATTTGTTAAATTAATTTTATCTTAATAATTTGATAGGTTATTTTATTTTATAAAAGTTTAATATTAGTAATTTTATTTTTTGAATATATACTATTTTATTTTACAAGTTAAGTGAATATAATAAAGAAAATATTTTATATCTAATATGTACAGTTAGTTTATTAATATGCAATATTTTTACGCTCCAAACTTTGATCCTGTTATGCTTAGAGTAGGCCCAATTTCATTGTATTGGTATGGTATGATGTATGTGTTAGGGTTTATGTTTGCTATATGGTTATTAACTCATCCTAAGTATCCCTTAAATACATTTTTTTGCAATAAGAAAGAAATAGAGTATTTATTATGTTTAAATTGTTTAGGGGTTTTAATAGGAGGTCGAGTTGGATATGTATTATTTTATCAATGGCCCTTTTTTTATTATCAAAATATATTGTGGATCTTAAAAATTTGGGAAGGTGGAATGTCTTTTCATGGTGGGCTATTAGGCGTAATAATATCAGTAAAATGGTTTTCGTATTATAAAAAGCAATCTTTTTTTCAGATATCTGATTTTATAGTGCCTGCAGTTCCGTTTGGTTTAGGATTAGGAAGATTAGGTAATTTTATTAATGGAGAATTATGGGGACGAGTAACTACTGATGTGCCTTGGGCTATGTTATTTAGTAATTCTTTTTATCAAGATCTAATAGAGCTTAGAAATCATCCAGAGTGGAATGTATTATTTAATTATTATGGAGCGCTGCCTAGACATCCGTCTCAATTATATGAAATGATTCTGGAAGGTATAATTTTATTTATTTTTATTCAGTTATATATTTTTAAACCAAGACCTGTTGGCAGTGTATCGGGATTATTTTTGATTTTATATGGGCTATTTCGATTAATTGTAGAGTTTTTTCGTCAACCTGATAGTCATATAGGATATATTGGTAATATTGTTACTTTAGGACAAATTTTATCTTTACCTATGATTTTATTTGGAGGATCAATTATAATTGTTTCTTATAAAAATTTTTTTAAATAAATTTTTGTAGAATTTAGTATAAGTATTTTAATTATTATGCATTAATTGGTTTGCAACAATATTATATAGGTATAGATATTATTGTTTTTTGTATTCTTTTAATATTATAATTATATGTTTGATTAAATGATAATCAGAGTATGTTTGTATTTATGATTCGTAAATCAATAGAAATATATTTTTTTATATAAAAGAATGTGTTTTATAAATATTTTTAGTTTTTTATTTGTCCTGAAATTATGTTTACAGTTTATCATTCTAATTGTATAGAGTTATTTATGAAATTTGTAACTGATATAATCTCACACTATCAGTTATCAAATCCTTTAAATCCCGAAATTATATTAATAGAGCATAAAATTACAGCACGATGGATAGAAAAAGAATTGACAAGTAATTTTGGGGTTTCAGCAAATATAAAATTTATTAATATGCAAGCTTTTATACAGAAAATTTCTGTAGATATATTATCTATTAAAAGTAGTGTGATCATCAGCAATTTTTGTGATGATTCTATGTATTGGAAATTCATGGAAATTTTACCCAAATTATATTTGAATACACAATGTTCTATTATTCAAAAATATTTAAGTTTTGATTTTCATCAAAAAAAACTTAGTCAACTTTCTGAACAATTAGTTGATTTATTTTCAGAATATTTAATATATAGACCGGATTGGTTAGATATATGGAAATCTAAAAAATTGATAGATAATTTAGATGATGGAGGGCATCAAATTTGGCAATCAGAGGTATGGCGTATATTTTTAAATGATATGCAGCAAAAATTACAAAAATTTAATTCTGTGTATCATTGTATGTTATTTTTGGAGAAAAATTTTAATAATATCAATTGGAATAAATTGCCTAATAGAATTTTTATTTATGGTATTACTTCTATTCCATTGATATATTGGAGAATATTAAAATTATTGAGTAATCGAATTGATATTTATTTATGGATTATTAGTCCATGTGAAAATAATTGGAATCAAAAACAATATTGCGATATATCTAAGTTTGTGAAGAATAATATCATTTATGACGATAATCGATTTGATAACAATAATATTTATAGACAGTTTAAATACCATTTATTGAATTCTTGGGGGAAAATTGGTAAAGATACGTTATCTTTATTATCTCAATTTCAGCCATTGTTTGAAATTAAGGCTTTTAGATATCCTCAAACAAATTCTATATTGCATGTTTTACAAAGAGATATTTTAAAATTTCAAAATAAACATTTAGATAATATAGAAGAGTTATCTTCTGATTTAATGGAAAAAACAATCCTTCAAAAGTGTATCTTAAATCCATCAGATCAATCTATTACTTTTCATAAATGTTACAACGTTCAACGAGAAATAGAGGTTTTACATGATAATTTATTATTAATGTTATCTAATGATCCAAATTTATTACCCGGTGATATAGTAGTAATGGCACCTAACATTAATAATTATATTTCAGAAATTAAAACTGTTTTTAATAACGTATTTAACAGAAAATTACCATTTTCTATTTCTAGTAATATTAATGATAGTATTCATCCAATTATATCTAGTATTTTAAGTATATTAGACTTATCAAATAGTCGTTTTACTGCTGAAGAGATTTTATCACTTTTATCAGTATCATCTATTGCTTCTAAATTTAATATTAATGATGAAGAAATAAATATATTACGTTTATGGGTAAAAGAATCTGGAATTAGATGGGGTTTAGATGAAAGTACTATTAAAAATTTGAATATGCCAATTACTGATCAGAATACTTGGTACTTTGGATTAAAAAGAATATTGTTGGGTTATGCAATAAAAAGTAAGAATAGTAGTGGATTATGGGAAAATATTTTTCCATATGATTATGTACATAAAGAATGTATAAATATTATTACAGGATTAGTAAAATTTTTAGAAACATTAAAAAAATGGAGGAATCGTTTAAATTATTCTTATACATTAAAACATTGGTTATTGAATTTTCAAGAAATTATTGATGATTTTTTTTGTATTAATGAATTAGATGTAAAAGATAATAAAGCTTTATTTGTATTAAAAACTCATTGGATTAACATTTTAGACGTAGGTATAAAATTGGGATATTCTAATACTGTTTATATTAGCATATTAAGAGATAAATTGATCCATAAATTAGAAAAACAAAGAATGAATTCTCAATTTTTGCCAAATGTTATAAACTTTTGTAATATTACTCCCATATGTTTTATTCCTTGTAAAATTTTATGTCTTATAGGTATGAATGTTGATGTATATCCTAGATATACATTTTTGTATGATTTTAATTTAATGCGAAAAGAAATAAGATGTGGAGATGATAATATACGACAGGAAAATGATTATTACATATTTTTATTATTATTTTTATTACCTAAAATTCGAATATATTTTAGTTTTATAAATCAATTTATCAATGGAGTAAATATTAGTAATCATTCATCAATACTAATTAGTGAGCTTATAGAATATATTGCTCAAAATTTTTGTTTAATAGAAAATCAAAATTTAAATGTGCAAAATAATATTAAATATATACAAAAGCATTTATTTTATACTTATAGTCAAATGCCATTTAGTTTTGTTAATTTTACTTTAAATTCTAAAACGCCTAGTTTTGCTAATGAATGGATATGTGCTGCTAATGTTGATGAAAATTCAGACATGTTATTAACTGATTTTGATTTTATTAGTTCATTACCATATATTAGTATATCTACAGTGTTATTTAATGATTTATTTAATTTTTATAAACATCCAGTGCGTATGTGGTTTCAAAAACGTTTACATGTATATTTTTATCAATATAAGTATAATAAATTATTTAATGATGAAGTTTTTTCTGTAAATGCATTATGTAGGTTTAAAATTAATACAAAGTTACTTAATTATTTAATATATAAAAAAGATATTAATGTATTATATGATGAAATTTATGCATCTGGTATGTTTCCTCGTGAAGCATTTAGCAGAGTATATTGGATAAAGCAAGTGGAACAAATGAGTATTTTAGCAGATCAAATTAAAAAATATTATTTACCTAACTCTAATACAGTGCTTGATTTAAATATTTTTTTAGAATTTCAAAATGTTATTTTGACTGGTAAGTTAAGTTCAGTTCCAATAAATGGATTGATACGTTGGAAATCTTCTAAACTTTCTATGCAGGATTGTTTTTTAATGTGGTTGGAACATTTAGTATATTGCGCTTCAGGAGGAAATGGAGATAGTAGATTGTTTGGTATTAATAGCATATGGCATTTTCCTTATTTTAATAGAATACAAGCAAAAGAGTTATTATTTCCTTTAGTTACAGGTTATTGCTCAGGAATTAATATTCCTTTGATATTATTATATAAATCTGGAGGTACTTGGATGAACTGCATGTTTAATTGGAATGACAAAATTATTTATTCAAATCAGATTACTCAAAAGAAAGCTAGACAAAAATTGATACAGGTATGGCAGGGTAATAATATTATTAATAAATCTTTTTATGATGGTATTGGCGAAAGTCACGATTTTTATTTAAGAAAACTTATTCCATTTGACTTAAAGGAAAAACATATACAAATAATTACTGATAATGCAAAATATTATTTTTTAAATGTTATGAAATATAGAATATTTGGGATGTAATGAATTTAATTAAAATTTTTAATATTTATAAAAAATGATTTTTAAATGAAGTTTTAAGGTAAATTAGAAAATGAATAAGTATTATTTTTTATTCTATCAAGTAATCCACTGTAACGTTGGGTAATAGAATTAATGGTATGTATTAATACATCATTTGTTGCATATAAAATAAGTTGTTGTTGAGCTCTAGTAATAGCAGTATAAAGTAGTTCTTTTGTTAAGATTGCTGTGTGTATATTAGGTAATATGATAGCAATTTTTTTAAATGAAGATCCTTGAGATTTATGTATAGTAATTGCAAAACATGTTTCATAATCTGGTAATTGATTAGTTTGTATTATTTTAATTTGATTGTTTGGTAGAAGAAAATAAGCAGATAAACGATCTTGACGAATGTCAGGTAATAAAATTCCAGTATCTCCATTGCATAATTCTAGTAATGGTTCGTTACGTAGAATAATTATAGGTTTTCCTATATAATTACCTGAATTATTTTGTGTTATCAATTTGTTTTGATAAAGAACTTGTTCAATATAATAATTTAATTTTATTGACCCAAACAGTCCATGCCTAAATGCACATAATATTCTGTATTTATCAAATATTTTCAAGATGTTTATTATAGATGTTTTTTTAAATTGTATACTGTTTAAATAATGATGATATTCTTTGGAACAATTTATGATCATATTAATATAATCTTTTTCATTTTTAAGATGTATGTAAGATAAATCAGTATATTTTTTTGAATTAAGTATAGATAATGTTTGTTCATAATCACCTAGGTTTACAGCAGCTGCTACTTGTCCTATCCCAGAATTTTTATCGAATCTATAATTTTTATTTAGAATGCATATTCCGTCAGAAATATTATTACTATAAGAGTATTGTGTACTATTAGAATGATTAGCAGTGAAGATATCAGAAGAACATTGAATAAATTCTATGAGTTTTTTTTGAAGTTTGTCAGAATATTGAGTATTAGAAAATTGACATATGTCTTTAAAAACAGATCCAGGTTCTATTGAATATAACTGATGATGATCTCCTGAAAAAATAACTTTTGCGTGTGTAGGTAAAATTTCAATTAATTGAGATAACATAAATGAACTTAGCATAGAAGATTCGTCAATAATTATGTAATCTACATCTAAAGTATTACAATAATTATATTGATTTTCTTTTTGTTGAGCAGAAGCATTGTTAATTAAATTGTGTAAAGTAGTAGCTTTTAATTTTAATATATGTGTATAAATGTTATTTAATTGATTAAAATTATTTAATTTATTATAACAAGAAAAGGTTAAAATGTTTGCTGCTTTTCCTGTTGGAGCAATCATTTTTATACGTAAGTTATTATCATATAATAATAGTGCTGTAATTATTGTAGCTATAGTTGATGTTTTTCCAGTACCAGGACCTCCAGAAATTAATATTCTAGAATTTATAAAACTAAGGGCGGTAGCTATTTTATGCCAATTGATTTGTTGTTGATCATAAGAAGTTTCAGGAAATAATTGTTGTATAATATATATTATTTTAGTAGGAAAATGTTGATTAAAATCGTTATAAGAGTTGTTAAAAAAATTAGCTATCGTGCATTCATCTTGCCACATTCGATATAAATATAAATAATTATTATCTAATACTAAAGGAGAGGTATATGTCCCATTTCCTACTGCAGATAAAGATAATAAAATTTCTTGCCAATCATCTATTGATAATTTTTTTATTTTTTGTAAAGTTTTGAAGTCTAACAATGCATGATAGTGTTGATGTAATTTATTAGAAGCAAGTATATGTATAGGTAAACAAGTATGCCCTAGTCTAACATGTGTACTTAAATACGCACTAGATAACATTAATATTGTTTTTTTTATATTCTTAATATTGTTATTATAACTTTGGTAATTTTTAGAATCAAATACCGATTCAACTAGTGTTTTAGCAAATTGCAGATCTAAAGCATTATTGCATAAATTTGTGTTTAATTTATATGTAAATAATTTTTTTTTCATATTCTATATAGTTGGTTTATGTTTTTATAAGAAATTAAATAATATTATGTAGTAATGTTTTTAAAATATAATTTTTAGTTAATTTAAATTTTAAATATCAATAATATACAAAATTTTTGTGTAATCTATTTTGATTTTTATAGTTTAAAATTATTATGTGCAATAATTTTGTAAATTTATTTATTTAATTGTTTGAAATATTGTTATAATAAATAAATTTCACAATTTAAGAAATAAGGGTATTTAGTTTTTGTATGAATTTCCAGGATGGACGGTGAAAAAAAATACCATTCTTGTGTGATATACCATCCATTCCTCTTATGAATAAATAATAAATCCCTCCAAAATGTTGTTCATAATCATACAAGATTATTTTATGTTTTAAAAATCTATGTATGGCTATAGTATAAAATTGATATTGTAATTCGTAACGATATTTAATGATAGCTAATTCTATAGAAGCGCGATTGTAGCAAGAATTATTTGTTCCTAACCAATTGGTTTTATAATCCAATAAGTAATATTTATTGTTCCAATAAAACACTAAATCAATAAATCCTTTTAACATTCCAGTAATATCTGGAAAATTGATTACAGGAGATCGACAAGATAATTGATCATAGTGTTGACATAAAGAATTTAATTTTTGAGATGTTAGATAATTATTAATAGATAAATTAAATTTCATTTCAGTTTTTTTATTTAAAGCACGAATTTTTGAAAGAGTTAAATTTTGCTGATTAATTGGAGTATTTATAATGGTGTAAATCCATTTCTGGATTAGCGATCGCCAATTTGAATGAATATTATATCTTGCCATTTGCATGTGAAGCCATTGTGTGTCTATGGTTTTTTTAAAAATTAAAACTTTTAGAAGATCATGAAAAAAAATTCCATATATTTTCCCTTTAGGAAAGGTATGAACTGTTAGCAAATTTAATTGAGTATTTTTTTTTTCTGTAAAATTAGAATGTAAATTAACTTCATATAATTCCTGAGGATTTAAATGCAATAATGTAGAATAGTTAATATTGGTAGAGTTATTGTTAATAGATTTTAAATGACTGTAACTTGTGATTTGCCACGAATTATTGTAAATTTGTGTTGATGAAGGTTTCCATATTTTAGAAAATAAATTAAATTGAGGTTTTGTAGTAGATTGTATTGTTGTGTTAAATGTATTCTTTTGAGTTGTGTTTTTAGAAATTATACGAAAAGAAATATTTCGATTAGATCGAACACTAAGTTTTTGTAAGTATTCTTGTAATGACTTTGCAGTATCAGGTGTATTGTTTTGAATTAAATATCCTAAAGCACTTCGATGTAAATCTGTAGGTTTATTGAATGTATTTTTATTGTATTTATAAATTAAAGGAGCTATACCTATAGAACAATGATAAATACTACGTGTTACGGCTACATATAATAATCTTAGATCTTCTGATAAACGATCTGTATCTAGTAAATTTGTGGTATATTTTAATAGATGATGGTTATTTTTCAGATTTAATTGGTATTCTTCTAATTGAGTAGTAAAAGTTGTTTTTTTATTAAGATTAAAGTTTGCTGCAAATGGTAGTAATGTTAATGGGAATTCTAATCCTTTAGATTTGTGTATCGTACTGATTTTTATACAATTGTGATCATCTGTATTAGATCGTATCATATAATTAGTGAATTCTTTTTCATATTGGTTTGGAGGTTGGTTTATTTTTGATTCCAACCACATTATTAATTCGTATTCAGTATTAAATTGTTTTGAAACATTATTTAATAATTCTCCTAAGTGTAAAATATTGATTAGATTATACTTTCCTGATGATGTGGATAGTAATTTTTCAGGAATTTTATAATCCAAAATTATTTTTTGAATCATAGATAATATATTATTATTTTTCCAAATAGAATAATATTTAGAAAATTCATCAATTATTTGATCCCATTTTAATACATTATTGTAAATATTATTTATATGTAATGAATTTAATCCAAAAAAAATTGTTGTAAGAGCAGGATAAATGGTTTCTTGTTTTGGAAACAAAATAGCTCTTAATAATAATAATAATTCATAAGATTCTATCGTTTCAAAAATACTTTTTCGAGTAGATAAAAATATGGTAGATATATTAATTTTTAATAATTCTAATCTAATTAAAGTAGCTTCTAAATAATCGCGTACTAAAATAGTAATATCTGATATTTGAAGTGATTTTTTAGAACTATTAGTTTTTAACCAAATTGATTTATTTTTTATATGATATATAAATTTGTTTAAAGTTATAGCACATTCTTTTGCCATGATAGTTTTATAATCGTTTTTAGTAACACATTTATTTATGTATAACCAGAAACACATAGATGATTGAGGTTTATTATTTATTATGAGTTGATGCATACTATTTTTATAAGCAAATTTTGATTCAATAAACGGAATATCTTTAAATATAAAAGGATAGTTATTAGTGGTAGATTGAAATAGTGTATTGACAGCGTTAATCATGCCAGGAGATGAACGCCAATTAATATTTAAATTATATTTATAAGACAAACTTCGACGTATTTTCATATATGTAGATACATCAGCTCCTCGAAAACTATAAATTGCTTGTTTGGGATCTCCTATTAAGATTAAACCATTTTTTTTAGATTTATTAGAATACAATGCATAAAATATTTTATATTGGTTGAAATCAGTATCTTGAAATTCATCTATTATTGTAACTGGATAGTATTTTAGTATTTTTTTAGTTAATTTTTTATGTTTATTTTCAATACCGTTATTTAGCAAAATTGTAATAATACCATCAAAAGTTATTTGAGATTTTGAGGTAATGCCCATATGTAAATTGTTGTGAATATCATTTATCACTGTATTTAATATTAAAAATTTGAATGATGATAGTGTTTGATATAATTGCTCTATTGAATTGAATAAATAAAAAACGCTAAAATTTTTGGAATTTGTATTTATATTAAATATAGATGACCTGAAACGTTTTAAAATATGGGGTGTTATATGATTATGTGTTGGTTGTCTGATCCATTGTTCAATTATTTTTATCCATGTTATTAAATTTTTTTCGTTATATATTTTTTTATTAATATAATTACTATTGTTAATGGTACTAATTATTTTATTTTGTGTTCTTGACCATTGCGTCTTTATATTATTAATATAAATAAGTATTTGATTATAATATATAGAAATATGTTTATTTGGTTGGGTGAAACATTTAGAATACTGAATTTTAAAGTTTTTATTATATATTATATATGGATATACATCTTGTAATAATTCTTCTGGATTATTCCAAAATTCTTGAATAAAACTAGTTATATTAAGTGGTAATTCATAAAAATGACGTCTCCAAAAATCGAAACATATTTGACGATATAATATAGATTCATTTTCCACAATAGATGTATTAAATGGAATATTTAATTCTATGGTGTTTTCCGTTAATATTTTTTGGCAAAATCCATGAATAGTAAAGATTGATGCTTGATGTATTTCTTTTTCTGCCATATATAATAAATGAATGGCAAGGTCTATATTATGTATTTGTAGTAATAATTTTGAAAAAATATAATCATTACTATATTTATTAATACAATCCCATCGAAATTGTTGAATACTTTTTTTTATACGCTCTCTTAAATCATATGTTGCACTTTTACTAAAAGTTACAACAAGAATTTCTTTGACTGTCAGTGGAATTGTATAATTTGACTGAGTATTATGTAAATTTAATAATAATCTAAGGTAAATAATTATTAAATTATATGTTTTACCAGTTCCAGCCGATGCTTCAATCAATCTAATTCCATTTAAAGGTAAATGCAATACGTTTAAATCTTGCATAAAATTATGCAGCTGTTAACAACACTATAATTAAGATATATAAACTGAATACAGTTAATGTTCGTTGACTTTATGGAAAAATGTTTCGTTAATTATGTTATGGTTCACGTAACAAATCATTAATTTTAGTTTTATTTTTAGTTTTGGAATCTACTTTTTTTATTATTACTGCGCAATACGTATTAATTTTATTATTTGAATCTGGGATACTGCCAGAAATCACAACTGAACCAGCTGGAATATATCCATAATGTATTTTTTTAGTATCTCGATCATATATTTTAGTGCTTTGTCCAATAAAAACTCCCATAGAAATCACAGAACCTTCTTTTACTACAATTCCTTCTACTATTTCAGATCTAGCTCCAATGAAACAATTGTCTTCAATGATGGTGGGGTTAGATTGAATTGGTTCTAATACCCCTCCTATTCCTGCTCCTCCTGATATATGGGTATATTTTCCTATTTGTGCACAAGATCCTATAGTAGCCCAAGTATCAATCATTGCTCCTGTATCAATGTATGCTCCAATATTAACATAAGAAGGCATAATCACTGTATTATTAGATATATATGCCCCATATCGTACAGTAGCAGGTGGAACTATTCTTATTTTCTTCTCATTGAATTTGTTTTCACTCCATTTTTCGAATTTTGTTGGGCATTTGTCAAAAAATTTTGCGTTACCCCATGTCATTAATTTATTATCTGTAATTTTAAAAAATAAAACTATTGCTTTTTTCAGCCATTGATAAGTAATCCATTTGTTGTTAATTTTTTCAGAAATACGAAAAATTCCTTTATCTAAATTATCAATTGTGTTATGTATAGCATGACGCAAGATAGGATCTACATTGTGCTTTGATATGTATTCTTTTTGTGTAAAAGCATTTTCGATAATTTCTTTTAAGGAGTGTATGTTTTTTTCGTTCATAATCTAAAAATTATATCTTATCTGTATTATTTAAAATGAATGATAGAGTTTTAATATGGAAGAGTTTCGTTAGTTCTTTTTGTTAAAACTTCACATCCAGTGTTGGTAATAAGAACGGTATGTTCATACTGTGCAGATAAACTACCATCTTGCGTTCTGACAGTCCATCCATCATCCTCAGTATACACATAACGTTTTCCTGTATTTACCATAGGTTCAATGGTAAATACCATTCCTGATTTTAATATTATACCTTCATCATCAGCATCATAATTAAGAACATGAGGAGGTTCATGAAATAATTTACCAATTCCATGCCCACAATACTCTTTAACTATAGAAAAATTTTTTTTATCAACAGTTTTTTGAATGATTTGGCCAATTTTTTTTAATCTAATTCCTGGTTTAATTATCCCGATTGCTGCATATAGACTTTCTTGAGTAACTTGACATAGACAATTACTTAATTGGGTTGAATTACCTACTGTGAACATTTTTGAAGTATCTGCATGAAATCCTTGCTTAATAACAGTTATGTCTATGTTAATGATATCTCCATCTTTAAGTATTTGAGAACAACTAGGAATACCATGACAAACTACATCATTGATTGATGTACAAATGGACTTTGGAAATCCATTATAGCCAAGAGGTGCAGCAATAGCTTTTTGTACTTTGGTGATGTAATTATGGCAAATATTATTAATTTTTTCTGTACTAATTCCAGGAGAAATATATGGCTTAATCATTTCTAGTACCTCTGCTGCTAAACGACCAGCTATTCTCATTTTTTCTATATCTTGTGGTGTCTTAATAGAAATGTTCATAAGTATATGTAATTAAATTATTAATTAATATTTATAATACAACTTGTGTTTATGTGTTTTCATACATTATATATAATATATTATATGTACAAAATAATAATTATAATTAATAAAAATTAATGCATTATTATTGGTTTAATAATATACATTGATTTTATTAAAATCAATGTATATTGTCTATCTTATTAGAAATTTTTATTTTTTTAAAGTTTATAATTTTTGTAAAATTTAAAATTCAATATAGTTATAACAAGTCATAACGTAGTATAGTATATTTTCATTTATTTAAAAATGAAAATATAAAGTAATTCATTTAATAAATATTAAAATTAAATTAAATAGGATAAATATATGATAGAAAAACTTTCTATATATGAAATGCTACAGGCAGGGGTGCATTTTGGTCATCAGACTCGTTATTGGAATCCGAAAATGAAACCTTTTATTTTTGGGGTACAAAATAAAGTACATATTATTGATTTAGATAAAACTATAATAATGTTTAATAACGCTTTAATTGAGTTAAAAAAAATTGCAGCATCAAAAGGTAAGATTTTATTTGTAGGAACTAAACGTGCTGCTCGAGAATCGATAAAAAGTACTGCATTAATTTGTGGACAATTTTTTGTAAATCATCGTTGGCTTGGAGGTATGTTAACTAATTGGAAAACTGTACGTCAATCGATAAAACGATTAAAAGATTTGGAAAATCAATCTCAAGATGGTACTTTTAAAAAATTAACTAAAAAGGAAGTTTTAATTCTAAATCATGAATTAAGTAGTTTAGAAAATAGTTTAGGGGGGATTAAGAATATGGGAGGATTACCAGATGCAATTTTTACAGTAGGAGCAACTCACGAACATATTGCTATAAAAGAAGCAAATAGTTTGAAAATTCCAGTTTTTTCAATAGTTGATACCAATTCTAATCCGGATAGAGTAGATTTTATTATTCCAGGAAATGATGATGCTACTCGAGCTATTAATTTATATCTAAATATCATATCTAATGTCATATATCCAGATAATCTTAATAAGGAATTAGTCTAAAATTATATACTAATTATAAGTATATTATAATATTTTATATATTCAGCAATATAACCCAAGGAAAAAAATGAACATTATAAATAATGACCTTATTAAAGAATTACGTAGACGTACTAATGTTAGCATTATGAAATGCAAGCAAGCATTAATAAAATCAAATGGAAATATTGAATTAGCTATTGATAATTTGAGAAAATCTGGATTTAAAACTGATATCGTTAAATCAAATCGATTAACTGTATCAGGATTAATTGCAGTGAAAATTGCATCTAATAATAAAACAGGATTAATGGTTGAGGTAAATTGTGAAACTGATTTTGTAGCTCGAAATAATTTGTTTCAAGAATTTGTTAATACTATTATTAATACTGCATTAGATGAATCAATTACAGATATTAATTTGTTACGAACTAGACTTAAAGATCAACATTCTATTTTAATGAATAGTGTTGGTGAAAATATTAAAATTAACAAATTTATCGTATTAACAGGTGATTTTTTAAGTGCTTATGTACATAATGCGAAAATCGGAGTCATAGTAGATATTCTATTTGAAAAAGAAATAAATAAAATTTTTGCAAAACACATTGCTATGCATATTGCGGCTAATAATCCTAAATATATTTATATTGATGATGTTCCTGAAAAGGTTATACTGAAAGAATATAATATTCAAATGGATTTAGCAAGAGAATCTGTTAAATCACAAAAAATTTTAGAAAAAATTGTTACAGGGCGTGTAAATAAATTTATAGGTGAAATTGTATTAATGAAACAAAATTTTATTATGGATACTAATAAAATAGTTGAAAATATATTGGATGAGAAATACATTAAAATTAAAAATTTCATCCGATTAGAAATAGGATATAATAGTTAATTTTTAATTAATTATTATACTTCTAGTATTTTTTACAAGGAATATATTTAATGATCAGTCATATGAGTCCAGTGTATCGACGTATTATGATTAAAATAAGCGGAGAGGCTTTGCAAGGAACTAAAAAATTTGGAATAGATTTCATTATATTAAATCGTATGGCTTCAGAAATTAAAGAATTAATAAATATAGGAGTTCAAATAGGAATTGTAATAGGTGGTGGAAATTTTTTTAGGGGTATTAATTTAGTTAAATCTGGTATAAACAAAGTTATTAGTGATCATATTGGAATGTTGTCTACTATCATAAATGGATTAGCTATACATAATGCTTTGAATGGAGTGTATGTAGATTCTCAATTAATGTCAGCTATTCCATTACAAGGAGTATGTGATCATTATAATTGGATGAAAGCAATTGATTTGTTATCTAGTAATAGGGTAGTAATTTTTGGAGCAGGTACTGGAAATCCATTTTTTACAACTGATTCTGCTGCTTGTTTACGAGGAATTGAAATTGGAGCAGATGCAATATTTAAAGCTACTAAAGTTGATGGTGTGTTTTCTGATGATCCTGAGCAATATCCTAATGATGCTATACTATATAAGCAATTGAGTTACAAAGATGTATTGAAGCGTGAGTTAAAAATTATGGATTTAACAGCATTTACTTTAGCTAGGGATCATAATCTTCCAATACATGTATTTAATATAAATAAAATAGGTGCTTTAAAAAGAATACTAATGGGATATAAAGAGGGGACTTTAATTACTGAATAATAATACATATGTATTATTATTCAGTGTTTTTAAATAATTTATTTATTTTTGATTATCATATACATAATGAGGTATAAAGTAATGAGTAAAATTTTTAAAATTCAGGAAGATTTAAAAATTCCAATGAAAAGATGTATTGACAACTTCAAAATAAATATAAATAAAATTCATGTAGGTCGTGTTTCTCCAAGTATGCTAAATTTTATTACAATTGAATATTACGGATCAGTTGTACCTTTATCTCAATTAACAAATGCTGTAGTAGAACAATCTAGAACATTAGCTATTAATGTTTTTGATGTTAATATGATTAAAATAATAGAAAAAGCTATCTTATCTTCAAATTTAGGATGTACACCTATTTCTCATGGTAATACTATTCGAATAACACTACCTGCATTAACTGAAGAAAGGCGTCGAACTTTAATAAAAATGCTTCGCATTGAAGCAGAAAAGAGTAAAATATCTATTAGAAATATACGTCGTGTTGCCAATGATAATATAAAAAATTTTCTTAAAAATAAGGAAATTAATGAAGATAATGAACGTTGTTTTCATAATGAAGTTCAAGAATTAACTAATTTTTGGATCAAAGAAATTAATTTAATTTTAAAAGAAAAAGAATTAGAGTTAATGAAGTTTTAAATATAAATTTTTTATTTTTACGAACAAAATAATTGTTTATGTAACAATATTTTATTTATTTATAATTAACAAATTTTATCAATATATATGAAATATTTAACAATTTTAGGTAGTACTGGATCTATTGGTCAAAAAACTATTTCTGTGATTCAAAAACATACAGATAAATTTTCTGCTCGAGCTTTAGTAGCCAAAAATAATGTTACTATTATGACAAAACAGTGTTTAATGTTATCTCCTGAATATGCATGTATGATATGTGAAGATGCAGCTAAAAAATTAAAAAGTAATTTACTCGGATTTGGGAAAAATAATATTAAAGTATTATCTGGAATGAAAAGTGCGTGTGCGTTAGCAGAGCTTGATGATATAGATATGGTGATGTCTGCTATAGTAGGGATAGCAGGATTGCGGCCTACTTTTTCTGCTGTAAAAGCTGGAAAAAAAATTTTATTAGCAAATAAAGAAACATTAGTTGTCGGTGGTAAATTATTTATGGAAGAAGTGCATAAATATAATGCTAAAATTTTACCTATAGATAGCGAGCATAATGCAGTTTTTCAGAATTTACCGGAAATTTGTCAAAAAAATTTAGGTCGATTATCTTCTTTATCTGAATATGGTATTTATCGTATTATTTTAACAGCATCTGGAGGTGCATTTTTAGGAATACCTATGGAAAAATTATCTACGATAACTCCAGAACAGGCTTGTGTTCATCCGAATTGGACGATGGGTCGAAAAATTTCAGTGGATTCTGCAACTATGATGAATAAAGGATTAGAATACATAGAAGCTCGGTACTTGTTTAATGCTGCTCCTAACGAAATAAAAATTTTGCTACATCCTCAATCTGTTATTCATTCTATGGTGCATTATATTGATGGAAGTATTTTAGCTCATTTATCTATTCCTGATATGAAAATCCCGATTGCGTATGCTATGGCTTACCCTAATAGAATTTCTTTAGATAATATATCTTCAAAAAAAATTAATTATGATTATAATACATGTTTTTATAGTAAATTATATTGTAATGAATTGGATAGTTCAAATTATCCTTGTCTAAAATTAGCAATAGATGCAAGTATAAGTAATAACAGTCAGTCTTCAATAATTATTTTAAATGCAGCAAATGAAGTAGCTGTAGAATCATTTTTGTGTAAAATGATTTCTTTTACTGATATACCTAAAATTATTGATCATATATTAAATACATTAAATCTAGATACACCTAACAATATAGATGATATTTTAAATATCAATCAATTAGCAAAAAAAACAACGATGCAATATATAATGCATGATATGTAATATTTTATTTGATATAAAGTATATTTGTTATATTAAATTTTAATATGAGTTGAATTTTTTGAATTATTATGAAAGATATAAAAGAACTATTATTAATTTTTATCATAAAAGAATTTAATGTCATATGGCAACATAATCATTTTTAATTAAATATATTTGTATAATTAACATATTTAATTTGTAAATACATAAATGTGTATTTCACATCAATATAAAAATAGTTTACGATATTTTTCTTATAATTTATTACCGAGACATGTTGCTATTATAATGGACGGTAATGGTCGATGGGCTAGAATTAGGGGAAGATTGCGTATTGTTGGTCATCAAGCAGGATTTTATGCTGCTCGTCGAGCTGTACGTTTTTCTATTCATTATCATTTTGATGCGCTCACATTATATGCTTTTAGTAGTGAAAATTGGAAACGTCCTAATTCAGAAATAGATTCTTTAATGCAATTATTTGCATATGCGTTAGATAGTGAAATATATAATCTTCATAAACATAATATTAAATTAAAAATTATTGGAGATATTAATCGATTTAATAAGGAACTACGAAATAGTATATTCAATGCTGAACAATTAACCGCTAATAATAATGGTTTAAATTTAAATATCGCTGTGAATTATGGAGGAAGATGGGATATTATTCAAGGAGTAAAAAAACTTGCTATACAAGTGCAGAAAGGAATTTTAAATCCATGCCATATTAATGAAAATTTATTACGTCAATATATTTGTATGAACGATATGGTTCCAGTAGATTTAGTCATTAGAACTGGAGGTGAACATCGTATTAGTAATTTTTTGTTATGGCAAATAGCATATGCTGAGTTATTTTTTACAGATATATTATGGCCCGATTTTAATGATGTAGTTTTTAAAGATGCATTACATGCTTTTATGAAACGAGAGAGGCGTTTTGGAGATAGTACTGTTATGTAATTCTAATATATAAAAAGGTATTTTTAAAAAATAACATATACTGTAAGGAGTATATGCTATGTTATATCATCGTATAATTAGTATTCTTGTATTAATTCCTGTTGTTATTTTTGCATTGTTTTTTGCATCTACAACACAGTTTTCATTATTGTTATTTATTATATGTTTAATTGGCTCATGGGAATGGGGAAATTTAATGAATTTTTCTTTAAAAATATATTATGGATGGATGGGGATCATGTGTATCTTATTATATATTGTTATGATCTTGGTTACATCAAATTATTCATACCTTAATAATTTTTGGTGTACTTTATTTGGTTTCTTTAGCTTGATTATGCTATGGTGGATTTTTATGTTAATTTTAGTAATACTTTATCCTTATTTTTCTATTTGTTGGGATAAATTTAATGTATTGCGTTTTTTATTTGGAATGTTTATGATTTTTCCTTTTTTTTTAGGAGTATTGATATTATATGGATTTAATTTTTTTAATCATAATATAAATGGAAAATTATGGTTATTCTATGTCCTAGTATTAGTTTGGATTAATGATTCTACTGCATATCTTATCGGACGTATGGTAGGAAGATATAAATTATCGCCATATGTATCTCCACAAAAAACTTGGGAAGGATGCATTGGAGGTGTATTAATTTCAACAGGAATAGCTTGGATACTTAGTCGTCAATATATTATAGTAAGTACCGATTATAGTTTTTATATAATATTGATTTGTTTTATAAGTACTATTTTGTTTTCTATAATAGGTGATTTAGTCGAAAGTATGTTTAAACGATTGTCTGGAATGAAAGACGTAAGTAATTTAATACCAGGTCATGGAGGATTTTTAGATCGAATAGATAGTTTACTTGCTGCTATTCCTATTTTTACTACTTTTTTTTTATTATTAACACATATTAATATTATTTCAAAATAAGAGATAGAATAAATATGGTAATTTTATTGCATTGTTTATGGAATTCAATAGCGTTTATTATTACAATAGGTATATTAATTACAATACATGAATATGGGCATTTTTTAGCAGCACGATTTTTTAAGGTAAGAGTAGAGCGATTTTCTATTGGATTTGGTCCGGTTTTGTGGAATTGGACATGTGCGAATGGCACTAAATATGTTATTTCTGCAATTCCGTTAGGAGGTTATATAAAATTATTTGACACAACTTCTGATCCAGTTCCTAAAAAATCTCGTGATTATATTACAGAAAATATCGTTATTAAAAATGATTCATTTTGCTCTAAACATATTTGGAAACGTAGTATTATAGTAGTTGCAGGTCCTGTTTTTAATTTTATGTTTGCTATATTATTATTTACATTAGTATATGTTATAGGTTTATCTACGTGTAAACCTATAATTAATTATATTTTACCTCATTCTATTATTGATCAATCTGGAATACCGGTGCAATCAGAAATTAAATATATAAATGATATTAAAGTTTCTGATTGGGAATCTACACGTTTTGAGATTTTAAATAACATAAATAAAGAAAAAATTTTAATTACTGTACAATTAAATAATGAAAATGACTCTCTTAAAACATATACTGTGCATTTACCTGTCAATTGGATTGATCGACCTATTATTAGAGATTCTCATGATCCATTAATAACATTAGGTATTTTTCCTGATATTTTATATATGACTGAAATTGATTCAGATTCAGAGTTGTATTGTGTTAATAAACAAAATTTATTGAAAATTGATGATAAAATTTTACTGGTTAATAAACAACCAATATATAATTGGGGTTTATTCACTCAAACTATAAAAAATAATTCAGAACAAACATTTCAGGTAGTCATAGAACGAAATAAGCACTTATTATATCTATATGCAATATTGGGTGATAAAAATTTAATTAATTCTAGTGGTGTTGTTAAAAATAACACTTATTTCTTTTTAAAAAGCAATTCTATTTTAAATGCTCAACATTTAGAAATTAAGAAATATGGATTATATGATGCGATTTTTCAGGCTTGGAATAAGACTATAAAATTAACTGTTTTTACAGTTAATTCGTTGTTTCAATTGATTTCTGGAAAAATTAAAATAACTAATTTGCATGGTCCAGTTGCAATAGCTCAAGAGGCATTACGATCAATGTGTTCTGGGTTTTGTTATTATTTAATGTTTCTAGCTGTGATTAGTATTAATTTAGGTATTATTAATTTATTTCCTTTCCCAGTATTAGATGGAGGGCAGTTATGTCTATTATTAGTTGAAAAAATAAAAGGTGCTCCATTATCTAAATTAATACAAAATATTAGTTATATCATTAGTGTAATGATATTAATATTTGTTACTATAATAGCTTTATATAATGATATTGTTTAGTAATATGTAAGCACACAATAAACATATTTAGTATACGATAATAATATTATGAAAAAAGTGATTATAGCATTTTTGTTATTTGTAAGTGATATAACGTATAGTGCTAATTTTATTGTAAATAAAATTTGTTTTATTGGATTTAATCATGTTTCTCCAGATGTGGTATTACATAAACTTCCATTTAAAGTTGGTAATATTATTAAAGATAATGATATAGCCAATACTATAAAAATATTGTTTTCCACCGGATATTTTGAGGAAGTTTCTATATCTAATAATAATTATGGAATTATTACAATAATAGTTAAAGAAAACCCTATTATTAATGAGATTATTATTAATGGAAATAACGCAATTAAAACAGATATGATACAAAGTGTTTTAGAAACCAAGAAAATTAAAGTTGGAGAACCATTAAATAATTATTCTATTTTTGAGATAACTAAAGAATTGAAAGACATGTTGCATAGCATTGGTAAATTTAATGCTACAGTTAACATTGATTCTGTAATTTTACCTAAAAATTGTATAGATATAAAAGTAAGATTGTTTGAAGGAAAAACCGCTAAAATTAGTAACATTAATATTTTTGGAAATCAATTTTTTTCTCAAAAAAAATTGATTCAACAAAGTCAATTATGTCAAAAAAGTTGGCAGAACAATTTTTTATATAAAAATAATCAATATGAAAAACAAAAAATTTTTTATGGTTTAGAAAAATTGCGTATTTTTTATTTAAATCATGGTTATGCGAAATTTTATATCAATGATATTAATATTAATTTAACAACAGATAAAAAGAAAGTTGAAGTTGATTTACATATTTTTGAAGGATCTAAGTATTTTTTTGATTCTTTAGTATTACATGGAAATGTGTTAAATCATATTCCAAATATAAAAAAATACTTACAAGTTTCAGATGGAGAATTGTATAGTAATAATAAAATTGAAGAAATAAAGTATAATATAAAATATATTCTTGGAAAATATGGATATATTCAACCTGATGTATTAATGGAACAAGATTTTAATGAGAAAAATAAAACTATTAAATTACATTTATATATAAATGTAGGAAACCGTTTTTATGTTCGAGAAGTGCGTTGTGAAGGAAATAATTTAACTAAAGATTCGATTATCAGAAGAGAAATTCAACAAGAAGAACTATTTCCTATAGATTACATTTGTGTGTTAAAAGATAAAGAACAATTAAGAAATCTTGGTTGTTTTAAAAAAGTAGATGTAGATATTGAGCCGGTACCTAATGTATTTGATCAAATTAATTTAATTTATAGAATTGAAGAACGTAATACTGGCAATCTAAATGTTAGTGTCGGATTAGGAACAGAAAGCGGTTTAAATATTCAATCTGGAATTCATCAAGATAATTTTTTGGGTACTGGAAATTCTGTATCTGTGACAGCAATAAAAAATTATTATCAAAGCTATATTGATATATCAACGTTGAAAAGGTATTTTAAAATTAAACGAGATAATATTTCTGGAAAAATATTTTATAATAATTTTTTTTCTGATAAAACAAATTTCTCTAATTATAAAATGAAAAGTTATGGAGTTAATGTTGACTATTTATATCCATTGGATGTAAATAATTTTTGTAGTATAGGATTAAATTACATATCAAACCATTTAACTAAGATAGTACCTCAAGTAGCAATATGGCGTTATTTGAATTCTATGGGTATAAATCCTGAGATTATTGATAGCAAATTTTCTGATTTTAGTGTTAATAATATTAATTTTTATGCTAATGATTTTTTAATAGTTTTAGGACAATCGTTTAATAATTTAAATGACACATATTTTCCTGAATGTGGTTCTAGTGTAAATTTTACGTTTAAATTAACACTTCCCGGATCTGATAATAAGTATTATAAAATAATGATAAATAGTAGCTATTATTATCCATTAAATAATAATACAAATTGGATAGTAATGAGCACCATATGTTCTGGTTATTCTGGAAATTTATACAAACAAAAGTCAGAGAGCCCTTTTTATGATAATTTTTATATAGGAGGAATAAGTACCATACGTGGATTTCGATTAAATAGCATTGGACCTAAAGCCGCATATTATCAGTGTGATAATTTTAATACAAGTTGCTCTAAGCATTCAATAAAAAATTCTAAAGATACTGTGGGAGGGAATGCAGTAGTATTTATAAAAAATGAATTAATTACTCCAATATCATGGATAAATAATACTCAATATTTTAATACAGCTCGGATTGCTTTGTTTTTAGATGCTGGAACAGTATGGGATACATATTGGAAAAATACAAAGGATACTAAATCTGCTGGTATTTTAGATTATGGTATTTTTGGTCATATACGAATATCTAGTGGATTGTCTTTGAAATGGTTATCTCCAATTGGTGGTCCTATAGTTTTTTCTTATTCAAAATTAATTCAAAAATATCCAGGAGATATAGAAGAACTTTTTCAATTTACTATTGGGAAAACTTGGTAAGTTTAATTAAAATTTAATTTTAATAAAATGACAAATGTAATATAAAAATGTTTAATTATATTAATGTAACTGAGAGGTTTATAGTGAAAAATCATATGTATATATTAGGAATAATTATTTGGTTAATTCAAATTAATTATGTCAGTGCTGCAAATAAAATAGCAGTAGTTAATATTGCTCATATATTTCAGCAATCTTCTCAACGTGCAGAAAGCATTAAAAAATTAGAATATGAGTTCAAAGATCGCGCTTCAGAATTAGAGATGATGGAACATGATTTGCAGATTAAAATGCAAACATTACAAAGAGATGGGGCTACAATGAAAGAAAATGATCGCAATACATTAGAAAAATCTTTAATAGCTCAAAGAGAACTTTTTTCTAATAAAGCTAAAGTATTTCAACAAGATAATCATTCTAGACAAACAGAAGAAAGAGATAAAATTCTTGATGTGATTTTTAATGTAGTTAAAAATATAGCTAAAAAAGAAAGTTATGATATAGTTATTGACACTAGTTCAGTAGTATATTTTAGTTCTAGTATTAAAGATATTACTAATTCTGTTATTAAACAAGTTGGTTAAGTAGGTAATATATTGGATGTCTTTCAGTAAAATACGGCTATTTGAGTTAGCTCAAAAGGTAGGAGCTAAACTGCATGGAAATGGAGATGTTTATATTACCCAAGTATCATCTATAGCAAAAGCACAGTCAGGACACATTACTTTTTTGAAAGATTTACGTTATCGAGATCAATTAAGTTTTTGTTCTGCATCTGCCGTTATTGTATCTGAGGAGAATTTAAAGTTTTGTCATTCAATTTCTGCACTGGTGGTTCGAGATCCTATTTTAACTTATATTAAGATAGCTAAAATTTTAAATACTCATTATTCTGATAAATTATGTTCTAATATTTCATGCAGCGCAATTATAGATACTCATACTATATTAGGTAAAGACATAGAAATTGGAAATAATGTAATTATACAATCTGGAGCTACATTAGAAAATGAGGTAAAAATTGGATCTGGTTGTTTTATAGGAAAAAATGTTAAAATTGGTACTGGTACTTGTTTATATCCTAATGTTATCGTACATTGTAAAGTAGAAATTGGAAAATATTGCATAATACAATCTGGATCAATTGTTGGATCTGATGGATTTGGATATATTAAAAGAAATGGGACATGGATAAAAATTCCTCAATTAGGACGAGTTAAAATTGAAAATTATGTAGAAATTGGGGCATGTACTACTATTGATCGAGGAGCATTAGATGATACTCATATTAAAAACGGAGTAATTATTGATAATCAATGTCAAATTGCTCATAATGTTGTTGTTGGTGAATATACAGCTATAGCAGGAGGAGTAATTGTTGCTGGTAGTGTAGTTATTGGAAATCACTGTATGATTGGAGGAGCAAGTGTAATTAATGGTCATATTAGTATTTGTGATAATGCAGTAGTCACTGGAATGAGTATGGTAATGAGATCTATTTTACAGCCTGGAATATATTCTTCTGGAATTCCTGCTCAACCTAATTTTATTTGGAGAAGAACTACTACGTTAGTTATGGGTATTATTAAAATAAATAAACGTATAAAACAGATAGAAAGGAGAATAAATTATTCTCATTGTTATAAAATGATAGGGATAATTTATTTTCTTTCTGTTCTTAGTTCAGTTGGATTAATTCTATTAATAAATTTTATTTTCAATTAGGAATAAAAATTTTGGTCACTAATACTAGCAGCGTATTATCTATAGAAGAGATCTTAAAGCTTTTACCGCATCGTTTTCCATTTTTATTAATAGATCGAGTGATTAATTTTAAAAAAGGAAAGTTTTTAAAAGCATTAAAAAATGTTTCATTTAATGAGCCTTTTTTTCAAGGTCATTTTCCAGGAAAACCTATTTTTCCAGGAGTTTTAATTTTAGAAGCTATGGCTCAAGCTACAGGAATTTTAGCATTTAAGAGTACAGGAAAATTAAAACCTGGAGAATTATATTATTTTGCAGCTATAGACGAAGCTCGTTTTAAAAAACCAGTGCAACCCGGTGATCAGATGATATTAAATGTTGAATTCATTAAAGAAAGATGTGGAATTGCTCGGTTTAAAGGAGTAGCAACAGTGAATGAGAAAACGGCATGTGAGGCATCAATGATGTGTGCTCGTCGTAAGGAAATTTAAGTTAATGATTAATCCGTCTGCTATTGTTCATCCATCTTCTATAATAAAAAAAGGAGCGAAAATTTATAATAATGTATACGTTGGACCGTTTTGTTTTATTGGAAATCATGTTGAAATAGGAGCTCGAACTATACTGAAATCGCATATTGTGGTTGATGGTATTACTCAAATTGGAGAAGATAATCAAGTTTATCAATTTGCTTCCTTAGGAGAAATTAATCAAGATTTAAAATATTCAAGAGAACCTACTAAAATAGAAATTGGGAATTTTAATCAAATTAGGGAGAACGTTACTATTCATCGAGGCACCATACAAGGGGGAGGGGTTACTACAATAGGAAATAGTAATTTATTTATGATTAATGTTCATATTGCTCATGATTGTGTAATTGGTAATAATTGTATAATGGCTAATAATGTTACATTAGGAGGTCATGTTACAGTTGATGATCACACTATTATAGGAGGTATGACTGCTATTCATCAGTTTTGTTTAATTGGTGCACATGTCATGATCGGAGGATGTTCTGGAGTAGTACAAGATATTCCTCCATTTATAATAGCTCAAGGAAATCATGCGACTCCTTTTGGTTTAAATATTGAAGGATTAAAACGAAAAGGATTTAGTCGATCTTCTATTCATGCGATTAGAAGTGCCTACAAAATTCTTTATCGTAGTAATAAAACTATTGAAGAAGCAAAAATAGCCTTGAAATTGTTGTCTATAGAATACCCTATTGTTAATGAATTTATTAGTTTTTTAATTAGATCTCAACGAGGAATTATTCGTTAATTTTATGATTAATCATCGTTCTATTTTAATCGGTATAGTAGCAGGAGAAAATTCTGGAGATATTTTAGGAGTTGGGTTAATAAAATCATTAAAAAAACATTTAAAAAATGTATATTTTTTTGGCATAGGTGGTGTACGTATGCGTTCAGAAAACATGGAATGTTGGTATATGACTGAAGAGTTATCAGTAATGGGTGTTGCTGATATTTTTTTTAAACTACCTAATTTAATAAATATTAGAAGAAATTTAATTAATCGATTTGTAAAATTAAATTTAGATGTGTTTATTGGTATTGATTTTCCAGATTTTAATATTTCTTTAGAGTATAGTTTAAAAAAAAAAGGTATTTATACGATACATTACGTAAGTCCTTCAATATGGGCATGGAGAAGCAGTCGTATTTTTTATTTAAAAAAAGCTACTCATAGTGTTTTATTACTTTTTCCTTTCGAAAAGTCAATTTATGATTATTTTAATGTACCGTATAAATTTGTTGGACATACTTTAGCTGATTTAATCCCATTACATCCTAATAAAAAAAAAATCCGGCAAAAATTAGGGATTTCTGTTTCTGATAATAAACTTTATTTAGCAATGTTACCTGGAAGTAGAATGAAAGAAATCCAAATGTTAACTAAAAATTTTTTATCATGTGTTAAATTATTAAACAATCATGTATCTAATCTTGAAATATTAGTACCATTACATGATCAAAAATTAATTGATCGGTTTGTTAAATTATCTTCATCTATTTCAATGCAAATAAAAGTTTTAAATACTCAAAAAGCATGGGAAATAATGGTTGCAGCTGATATAGCTTTAGTAACATCTGGAACGGCGACTTTAGAGTGTATGTTAGCAAAATGCCCTATGGTAGTGGCTTATCGTATGAATCCTGTGACTTTTATCTGTGTTAAAAATTTAATAAAAATACCTTGGATATCTCTACCAAATTTAATAGCTGGAAAAAAAATAGTACCAGAATTTATTCAAAAAGAATGCAATCCTGAAAATTTATCTATGGCTTTATTAACTTTATTAAATTATAATGAAACGCAGCGTTTAGAATTAAAAAAAATTTTTTATCAGCTACATCAATCTATTAAGTTAAATGCAGATGAAAAAGCAACTCATGAAATTTTAAAATTTATAAAAATTTAATGGTTTATATATTAAATAATGTGTAATAAAAAACTACCAATTATTAAAATTAAAAAATCTATATTAGTTGCTGGAGTAGATGAATCAGGATGTGGATCTTTAGTAGGCCCGGTTGTGGCAGCAGCAGTAATATTTCCTTCATTTTATCAAAAAAAAATTAGTATTATTGGTTTAACTGATTCTAAAATGATAAACAGTAAAAAAAGATTTCAGTTATATACAGAAATTAGGAAATATGCATTAAATTGGAGTATAGGTATAGTTTCTGCTTCAGAAATTGATGATTTGAATATTTTACAAGCCAGATTATTAGCAATGAAACGTGCGATTTTTAATTTGTCTATTATTCCTGATTTAATTCTTGTAGATGGAAATAAAACACCATATTTTAAAAATATATTTTGTCAGTGTTTTGTAAAAGGTGATGTTTATATACCAGTAATTAGTGCTGCTTCTATTATAGCAAAAGTTACACGAGATCAAGATATGATGATATTAAATATACAATATCCAAAATATGGCTTTAATCAAAATAAAGGATATCCTACAAAATTTCATTTAAAACAATTATATTCTTACGGACCTATAATTCATCATCGAAAATCATTTTCTCCTATTAAATATATGATAAAAAATAATATTAATCTATAATTCTTGCAGATTAAGAGCCTTTATAAACATGTTTATTAATATTGAACAATTAATATTTTGAGCGTTATTTATAATGTACCCTGAATTTATTCATTTACATGTACGTAGTGATTATTCTATGATTGATGGTATTGCCAAAATAAATGAGTTGGTTGAAAAAGCTGTTTCTTTAAACATGCCTGCATTAGCACTTACTGATTTTACTAATTTGTTTGGTCTTATTAAATTTTATAATTATTCTTATAAATTAGGTGTCAAACCAATTATTGGGTCTGATTTTTTTGTCCAAGACATATCATTAAATAATATTAATTTTAATCAAATAACATGTTTAGTTATTAATAATCGAGGTTATCAAAATTTAATTCAATTAATTTCAAAAGCATATAAGAATAAATCTAATACTGATATTGTTCCTGTAATTCAAATAGATTGGTTAAAAGATTATAATGAAGGTTTAATTTTACTTTCTGGAGGTCGTAATGGAGATATTGGAAAATTCTTATTAAAAGATAAAAAGAATCAAATAAATGAACGTTTATCTTTTTATAGTAAATATTTTCCTGATAGATATTATATTGAATTAATTCGGACTGATCGGATGCATGAAGAATTATATTTGAAATTAGCAATAGAACTATCAAAAATTAAAGGATTGCCAATAGTGGCTACTAATGATGTACGATTTATCAATAAAGATGATTTTTCAGCGCATGAGATTCGAGTTGCTATCTCCAAAGGAATGGTTGTGAATAAAATTCAGAAACTGAACAAATATAGTTCACAACAATTCATGAAAAGTGCACAGGACATGTGTATTTTATTTAAAGATATACCAGAATCATTAATTAATACTGTAGAAATTGCTCAAAGATGTAATTGTGTAATTAATTTGCATGGATCTTTTTTGCCAAAATTTCCTACAGGTTCTATGTCTACTAAAGATTTTTTTATTAAATGTGCTAAAAAAGGATTAGAAGATCGTTTATTAAATTTGTTTCCTAATGTTAAAGATCGTAATATTAATAGAAAATTATATGATATCCGATTAAATCATGAATTGAATGTAATTAATCAAATGGGTTTTCCTGGATATTTTTTAATTGTTATGGAATTTATTCAATGGGCTAAAAACAATAAAATTCCAGTTGGTCCTGGTAGAGGTTCTGGAGCTAGTTCGTTAGTAGCTTATGTATTAAAAATCACTGAACTTAATCCTATAAAATTTGATTTGTTATTTGAACGATTTTTAAATCCAGAACGTATATCTATGCCAGATTTAGATATTGATTTTTGTATGGAACATCGGGATTTAGTTATTGATCATGTTGTACAAACTTATGGTATATATGCTGTAGCACAAATTATTACATTTGGCACTATGGCAGCTAAAGCAGTTATCCGAGATGTAGGTAGAGCATTAGGTTATCCTTATGTTTTTGTTAATAATATAGCTAAATTAATTCCTGCTAAGATAGGTATAACATTAAACCAAGCTTGTTCTACAATTACACAGTTAAAGCTAATGTACAATAATAATTTGGAAGTAAAAAAGTTAATTGATTTATCTTCTCAATTAGAAGGTATTGTTAGAAATATTAGTAAGCATGCAGGAGGAGTAGTAATAGCTCCTAATAAAATTACTGATTTTTCTCCTTTATATTATGATAATGATCATACTCATCCTATGACTCAGTTTGATAAAAATGATATAGAGCAAATTGGGTTAATAAAATTTGATTTCCTTGGATTGCGTACTTTAACAATAATTGATCGATCCTTAAAGATGATTAATAATTTCAGACTTCAATCTAAATTAAATATTATTGATATTAATACAATACCATTAAATGATCAGAAAAGTTTTCATTTATTACAAACTTCGGAAACTACTGGTATATTTCAGTTGGAATCTCGAGGAATAAAAGTATTAATTAAACGATTAAAACCAGATTGTTTTGAAGATTTAATAGCGTTAATCGCTTTATTTCGACCAGGTCCTTTACAGTCAGGTATGGTAGATAATTTTATTAATCGAAAACATGGGTATGAAGCTATCTATTATCCTGATTCTCGATGGGAACATAAATCTTTACGTCCTATATTAGAATCAACTTATGGAATTATTTTATATCAAGAACAAGTAATGCAAATTGCTCAAGTTTTATCTGGATATACTCTTGGAAAAGCAGATATACTAAGGCGGGCTATTGGTAAAAAAAAACCTGAAGATATGGTAAAACAACGTTCAATTTTTATCAATGGTGCAGTTCGTAATGGTATAAATGAAATATTATCCAAAAAGATTTTTAGTCTTATGGAAAAATTTGCAGGTTATGGTTTTAATAAATCTCACTCTGCTGCTTATGCGTTAATATCATATCAAACATTATGGTTAAAAACTCATTACTCTGCTGAATTTATGGCATCTACATTAAGTGCTGATATGGATAATTTAAATAAAATAATTATTTTATTACATGAATGTAGAAGAATGGGATTAAAGATTTTACCTCCAGATATTAATAATAGTCAATATTATTTTTATGTAAATAAAAAAAAAGAAATTGTTTATGGAATTGGAGCAATTAAAGGAATAGGAAAAACTACAATAGATTTAATTGTCGAATCTCGAGATCGAAATGGAAAATTTAAAGGATTATTTGATTTTTGTGTTCGAACTGATAATTTAAAAATAAATTTTCGTATGATCGAAAAATTAATTTTTTCTGGAGCATTTGATTCATTTGGAGTACATCGATCTAAATTAATGTTTACATTAAAGGAGACAATAAATAATGCAACTCAATATATTAAAAGAAAAAATAGCAAACAAACAGACATGTTTGAAAAATATATAAACACTCATGTTCCTAAATGTAACATGTTAGATATAAATTATACTGCAGATATTAAATGGAATGATCACACTTTATTAGAAAAAGAAAAAGAAACTTTAGGATTATATTTAACTAATCATCCTGTTAATTACTATGTTAACGAAATTAAACAATATGTTCCTAGTATAGATAAAATAAAAGATGTGTTTTTAAAAAAAAATGAAGAGACAGTTTATGTTTTTGGATTACTTGTATCTACTCGTATAAAACTCAGTAAAAAAGGTAACTATACATTATTTGGTGTATTAGAAGATCAATATAATTGTATAGAAATAATTGTATTTTCAAAATTACTTAAAAAATATCAATATTGTTTAAAAGAAAATAATTTGATTTATGTTAGTGGTATTTTTAATTATGATGTTATTCGTGGTGTTTATAAATTAATTGTATTAGAAGTACAGGATATTAATGATCTTCGTAAACGCTATGTTCGTAGTTTGTCTATCGTATTAGATCGAGAACATTGTAATAAAAAATTATTGAATGATATTTATAATTTTTTAAAAAAAAATCAATTTGGTAATATACCTATATATTTTTTATATCAAATTAATGGTATACAAATTAAGTTACATTGTCATCAAAAATGGAATATCATTTTAACTGATCAATTATTAATTACTTTACGTAACTTGGTTGGATATGATCAAGTTAAATTAGAATTGCATTAATTAAGGTAGTAGAGGTTTTATGGATTTAAATTTTCTTGATTTTGAGAAACCAATTTTAGATATAGAATCTAAAATTAGCTCTTTAAATAAATTAGTGTATCAAGATGAAAAATTACCAGACAGTATTTATAAAGAAATAAATAATCTTAAGAAAAATCATGCAGAAACAATACAAAAAATTTTTTCTAATTTAAATTCATGGCAAATTACACAATTAGCTCGACATCCATATCGACCACATACTTTAGATTATATAGAATATATTTTTGATGATTTTGATGAGTTATCTGGAGATCGGGTGTATGGAGACGATAAAGCTATTGTTGGAGGAATAGCAAGATTGGAATCTAGACCGGTTATGATTATTGGACATCAGAAAGGTCGGAGTATTCAAGATAAAATTAAGCGTAATTTTGGAATGCCTGCTCCAGAAGGATATCGAAAGGCGTTACGGTTGATGAAATTGGCAGAAAGATTTAATATGCCGTTAATTACTTTTATAGATACACCAGGAGCTTATCCTGGAATAGGAGCTGAAAAAAGAGGTCAATCTATGGCTATTGCTAAAAATTTATGCATTATGGGTACATTAAAAATACCTATTATTTGCACTGTTATTGGGGAAGGAGGATCAGGAGGAGCTTTAGCTATTAGCATAGGAGACAAAATTAATATGTTAGAATATAGTATATATTCTGTGATTTCCCCAGAAGGTTGTGCATCTATCTTATGGAAAAATTCTAAAAAAGCTCCTATTGCTGCAGAAGCAATGGGCATTACTTCTTATAAATTAAAAAAATTAAAACTTATTGATAATGTTATTTCTGAGCCATTAGGAGGAGCTCATCGAGACGTATTAACTATATCTTTGTCTGTGAAAAAACAATTATTATTAGATTTAGTTGAATTAGATTCTTTAAAAGGGAAGAAACTTTTGAGCAAAAGGTACCAAAAATTGATGAATTTTGGATATTATTAACATAATTTTTTATTTTACTAATGTTAATTAAGAAATTCATGAAATATAGTTTCAGACGAACTATGTAATAATTTTTTGTTTATAAAAATATTAATGAATATTGATACTTTAATTTCAACAATTAATCTTTCGTTAAAAGATAAGTATTTATATAATCAAGTGGCTTGTTGTATTTTTAAATATCATCATTTATTGTTATCTTATAGTGGAGGATTAGATTCTACAGTACTTTTAGACATATTAACAACTTTATCAAAAAATGCTCAAATATGGATGAAATCAATAAAATTTCCACTATTTCTACGAGCTGTGTATGTGCATCATGGATTAAGCGATAAAGCTGATGATTGGGCTAATCATTGTGATTATCAATGTAAAATTCGTGGCATACCTTTTGATGTCCTTTATATTCAATGTTATGATTTACACAAGAACAAATTCAGTAATGTTGAATCATTAGCACGAAAATTTCGTTATCAAGCATTATGCAATTATTTAAATACAAATACAAAAGAGATATTATTAACTGCTCATCATATGGATGATCAATTAGAAACTGTATTATTAGCCTTAAAAAGAGGTAGTGGTCCTTCTGGATTATCTGGCATAGGAAAAGATATTTATTTAAAAAACAAAAATAGTAATTATAAATATAAATTATTGCGTCCTTTATTAGGATGTTCTCGAATACAATTGGAAGAATATGCCTATAGAAGAAAATTAGTATGGATTAATGATGATACAAATACAAATACTCGTTTTGATCGTAATTTTTTACGTATAAAAATTATACCATTATTGAAAAAACGATGGCCTTCTTTAAATAAAGTAGTAACTCGTACTGCTCAATTATGTAAAGATCAAGAAAATCTATTACATGAATTATTATTAGAATCTTTAAATAAATTAATAGATATAGATGGTTCATTATTTTTTTTACCCTTATTAAAATATAGTCAACCGAAAAGACAGGCATTATTACGTTATTGGTTAAGTAATTTTTACATAAATATGCCATCTTATCGATTATTAAATTGTATTTGGACTGAAGTTGCATTAAGTAATGCAGATGCTAAACCTATATTACATTTAGGAAAAAAACATATATGTAGTCGTTTTAGAAAAAAATTATATATTTTACCTGTTGATATGCAATTTCCTATAAATATACCTAAATTAACTTGGAATCCATCAAATAAAATTATGATGTTACCTTGTAATTTAGGATTATTAGTATTTCATCAATTTTGTATAAAAAAATTATATTTTTATCAAAAAAAAATAAATTTAAATAATAGTTTAGATATATCATCTAATTTTTTATTAAATAATTTTAAAAAAAATACCAAAATTTTAACAAATTGTTTTATACGCGCTCCAAAAATTGATGAAAAAGTATTCATTAGATTCGGTAATATTTCTGGATTATTATATATTGTTAATAGAAATCGAGGAAGATTATTAAAAAAAATTTGGCAAGAATACAACATACCCCCATGGTTACGTAGTCGTATACCATTATTATTTTATGGTGATATTTTAATATCTGCAATAGGTATATTTATTACACAGGATGGAAGTATAGAAAAATTTGAAAGTAAGACTAAAGAAGATGACAGTACAATTATCGTACAACAAGTAATTTGGATACAAGATAATTTAAGATATAATTTTTTCAAGAATATTATTTGTAGTACTTTAAGGTAAAATGTATAATTAGATTTTAATATTATTTAAATTAGTTAAATAAATATTTATGTATGTATATATGTTAATTATGTAATAATTTTTTTGTTAAAAATTGTATTACCATATTAATTTTAATTTTTATTGTTATTCTAGTTTTTCGATGTTTATATTCTATTTCTTTATTCTTTAAATTATTATCACTAATAATAAGAACATGAGGTATTCCAATTAAATCTATATCAGCAAACATAACTCCAGGAGTTTCTTGACGATCATACACAAATACATCAGATCCTATTATAGATAAAAATTGAGCATATAATTTTTCGGTAGTGTTTTTTACATTTATGGAGCGATACATATTAATCGGTATAATGGCCAATTTAAAAGGAGCAATTGAATCAGGCCAAATGATCCCATATTGATCATAGCTTTGTTCAATAATTGCTGGAATAATACGAGTAATCCCGATTCCATAACAGCCCATTGTGATGTCAAGATTATATTTTTTATGTTTTTGAATACAATTATGTATATTTCTAGAATATTTATTTCCCAATTGAAAAATATGTCCTATTTCTATCTTATTTTGAATATATGATTCATCTTTTTTTATTTTAATATAATTACTATATTGAAATTTATATAAATCTGCTATTTTAGGCAATGGTAAATTTCGATTCCAATTTACTCCGAAAAAATATTTTCCATCAATATTAGATTTAATAATAAAATCATTCATAATCGCTACATTATAATCTATAATTAAAGGTATAGATAAGTTGATAAAATTTAACAAAATTGGTTTTACTTTGATAATTTTTTCGATTTCTTGTGTATCTAAAATAGATATTGGAAAAAGAATTTCTGGAATCATCGAAAGTTTTGAACTATCTAATTGATGATCGGATCGGATTACTAATCCCAAAAAATTATATAAATTATTTCTATAGTGTTTGCTGGATTTAACGATAATTATTTTTATAGTTTTATTAGTAAGTAATTGAAATTGATTTGGAAATTTTGAAATTGATGAAACAACATTATTTTGTAGAGACATTTTTATTGATTTTATTATTTCATTAGGAAATTTTGTTGTTAATTGTATGTTATTAAATAATATATTGTTATATTTTAATAAATTATTTGATTGATTATGATGTGATATTATAGAAATTTGATTCATGTTACCATTATTATGATTAGAAAAATATGATTGAAATTCGTGTGATAATGTACCTCCCGTATTTCCAGTATCAGCTTGATTAACATGAAAACTTAAGCCAACACGATTAAAAATGGTATGATATTGGTCATATATTTTGTCATATGTATCTTGTAAGGATTGATGATTGATATGGAAAGAATAGGCATCTTTCATAATAAATTCTTTAGCTCGTATAGTTCCAAAACTTGGACGAATTTCATCTCTATATTTAGTATGTATCTGGTATACTTTTATAGGAAATTGTTTATAGGATGTAATTTCTTTGCAAATAAGATCAGAAACAATTTCTTCATGGGTTGGTCCTAGCACAAATTCTTGATTAATACGATTTTTAAAACGCAATAATTCTGGTCCATATTCTACCCAACGTCCACTTTGTTTCCATAATTTTGCTGGTTGAGTCATAGGCATTAATATTTCAATGAAACCAATATTATTCATTGCATCTCGAACAATATTTTCTACTTTTCTTAATACACGTAATCCAATAGGAAGCCATGTATATAATCCAGATGATATTTGACGAATCATTCCAGATCTTAACATTAATTGATGACTAATTGTTTCGCAACTTTTAGGTTTTTCTTTAAGAGTAGTTAATAAGTATTGAGTAGCTCGCATTAATTATAACCTAAATAAAATAGATATTCTATTAATAGAACAATGTTAATATTTATTTTTTTATGTAATTATTTTATTATAGATACTTTAAAATATCATTATAATATTTTATTTTAATTTATGTTATTATTTTAATTAATAATATATTTAAAATTAATATTCAATCCTTTTACTTATAAAAGTGATAATAGTTATGCACATTAAAAATGCTATATTTTTGGATCGAGATGGAACCATGAATATTAATAGCAATTATGTTTATAAAATAAATAATTTTTTTTTATTGATAATGTGATAAAAACATTATTAGAATTACAAGATATGGGTTTTATTTTAATTATAGTTACTAATCAATCTGGAATTGCTCGAGGTTTTTTTACTGAAGAGCAGTTTTTATATTTAACTAAATGGATGGTTTATTATTTAAAATTGTATTCTGTGCGTATTGATGCAATTTATTATTGTCCTCATCATATACAAGGAAAAATTAAAAAATTTAAACGATCTTGCTTTTGTCGAAAACCTAACCCAGGTATGTTAATAAGTGCAGGAAGATATTTTCATGTTAATATGAGTCAATCCTATATAATAGGAGATTCAAAATATGATATGTTAGCAGGAACATTAGCACGAGTAGGTACAAAAGTGTTAATTAGAAATAAAAATAATAATAAAATAACAACAGAATTATCATTAATTACAGATTATGTAGTTGAAAGTTTAGAATATTTACCAAGTATTATAAAAAATAATAGAAAAAATTTTGTATAAGTTTTATAAGATTTCAATAAATATGCTTTGTGTCCTTAAAATAAGTAAATGATACTTATTATTATAAAATAATCATGATCATTTTAAAAATAAAAAGTTAATTAATATATTTTATGTTATGATTTATGTTATGCTTGATTTTGTTGATATAAGACGATTAGCTATTAAATCATTTTAATATTTTCAGTTGTGGTTATGGGTGTTAATTTTTTTTTCTAAGTAATGAATACTAATATCTTCACCTCTTATAAAAGATTCATCAGTTATAACTTTTAAATGTAATTCAATATTAGTTTTAATCCCTTCAATAATTAGTTCTAATAAAGCATTTTTCATACGAATTATAGCAATTTCTCGTGTTTTTCCAAAAGAAATTAATTTTCCTATCATTGAATCATAATAGGATGAAACTAAGTATCCAGAATAGATATGTGATTCCCAACGTACTCCTAATCCACCAGGAGGATGAAATCGGGTAATTTGTCCTGAACTAGGAGTATAGGTATAAGGATCTTCTGCATTAATACGGCATTCTATAGAATGTCCTATAGTATTGATTTCATTTTGCTTAATGCATAAGGGATATCCAGAAGCGATTGTTAATTGATTCTGGATTAAATCAATACCAGTAATCATTTCAGTAATTGGATGTTCTACTTGAATACGTGTGTTCATTTCAATAAAATAAAAATTACCATTTTCATATAGGAATTCAAATGTACCTACGCCTCTATATCCAATTTCTCGACATACTTGCGTACATCGTTCTCCTATAAACATTCTCATTTCTGGAGAAATATTTAATGCTGGAGTTTCCTCAATTATTTTTTGATGTCTTCTTTGTATAGAACAATCTCGTTCTGCTAAATAAATAGCATTTCCTTTTCCATCAGATAAAATTTGTATTTCTATATGTCTTGGATTCTCTAAATATTTCTCTATATAAATAGTATCGTTATTAAATATTTTTTTGGATTCTATTTTTACCATTTTTATTGCATTTTGTAAATCTGATTTTTTTTTAACAATACACATTCCTAATCCTCCAGCTCCATATGCTGATTTAATAATAACCGGATAATTAATATTTATATTGTTAACATCAATATAAGAGATTTGATTTATTTTTTCATTTACTTTATAGTTTTGTCCTGGAACAGATTTAATTCCTACTTTTTTCATAATAGAAATAGCCGAAATTTTATTGCTCATAAGCCGAATAGTTTCCGGGCTAGGACCTATAAAAATAAATCCAGAACGCTCAACTTGTTCTGCAAAATCTGCATTTTCTGATAGAAATCCATAACCAGGATGTATTCCTGTAGATCCTGTTATTTCTGCTGCAGAAATAATAGCGGGAATGTTTAAGTAACTATCAGTTATAGAAGGTAGTCCTATACAAACCGTTTCATCAGATAAAAGAACATGTTTTAAATCTCTATCTATAGTAGAATGTACAGCTACTGTTTTAATTTTTAATTCTTTACAAGAACGTAAAATACGTAATGCTATTTCTCCTCTATTTGCAATAACAACTTTTTTTAACATATATTTCGTTATGTCCCTATGTTATTTTTAATATTAATAAAGGTTCTTCAAATTCTACTGGTTTTCCATCATCTACCAAAATAGTTTGTATTATACCTGATTTTTCGGATTGGATTTGATTCATGACTTTCATGGCTTCAATAATACATAATGTATCTCCTATTTCAACTGATTGTCCAGTAAGTACGAATGGTTTATCATGTGGAGTAGATGCTCTATAAAATATACCCACCATAGGGGATCGTACTATATATGTATCAATTGTATTTAAGAATTCAGGGTAATTTTGTTTTTTTATCGTGTTAGACAAAATCTCTGTTTTTTTTGTAGTGGGAATGAAATCAGATTTTGAAGATATTTTATATTCAGATCGAATGATGCGTATTGTTTTTTTTCCTTCAGTGATTTCTAGTTTAGAAATATTAGATGATTCTACTAATTCTATTAATTTTTTTATTTTTCGAATATCCATGATGATAAACTTACCCATTTAATATATTTGCTTGATTATCGATTAGATAAATATTGATGTGCCATATGTAAAGAAAATTGATATCCTGATTCTCCAAAACCACAAACAACTCCAATTGCAATATCAGATAAATAAGAATGTTGTCTAAATTTTTCTCTTTTATATATATTAGAGAGATGAATTTCAATAAAAGCGATATTTACAGATAATAATGCATCTCTTAATGCTATACTAGTATGAGTAAAAGCAGCTGGATTAATAATGATAAAATCTATATTTTTATAATTATCATGTATACAATCAATTAATTTATGTTCTGCATTAGATTGAAAATGATTTAGTTCTACCCCTAAAGAACGAGCAGTTTTATTTAAATTTGACACAATTTTAGATAAACTGCTATATCCATACACGCTTGGTTCTCGTATTCCTAATAAATTTAAATTAGGACCATTTATTAATAGTAATTTAAACATAGTATCTAAATTAAATATTTTATAAATTTTAAACTGAAGTATGGTAACATAAAATTGATATGAAAGAAATATATGTATATATATTTTTATATATGCTTTAGTAAATTGGCTTTTTAATGTAAAATAATTAGTGTAGTATATAAAAATATTAGTATTTGATAAATATATGTTTATAATATACTTTTATTTATACAAAACAAAAAGTATAAGTAAGTAAATAAAAAATGAATTTTTATATTAAATATATAAAACTTTTTGTAGTGGCAAGTAATGGGTACATATAAATCAAAATATTTAATATAAGAATTGTTTTATTATTGTTTAATTTTATTAATGTCGACGATAATTTTTAATATAGATATGTTTAAAAAATTTAGAGGTATTTTTTCAAGTGATCTATCTATTGATTTAGGGACAGCAAACACTCTGATTTATTTAAAGGGACAAGGAATTGTTTTAAATGAACCTTCTGTTGTAGCTATTCGTCAAGATCGTGGAGGGATTCCAAAAAGTGTAGCAGCTGTTGGTTATGCAGCAAAACAAATGTTGGGGCGTACTCCAGGAAATATAGTCGCTATAAGACCTATGAAAGATGGAGTAATTGCTGATTTTTTTGTTACTGAAAAAATGTTGCAACATTTCATCAAAAAAGTTCATAGTAACAGTTTTATGCGGCCTAGCCCAAGAGTATTGGTATGTGTCCCAGTTGGTGCAACCCAAGTTGAACGTAGAGCTATTCGTGAATCTGCACAAGGAGCAGGGGCTCGTGAAGTTTTTTTAATAGAAGAACCTATGGCAGCAGCTATAGGAGCTGGCCTTCCAGTGTCTGAAGCTACTGGATCTATGGTAGTAGATATTGGAGGAGGTACTACTGAAGTTGCTGTAATTTCATTAAATGGAGTTGTATATTCATCTTCTGTAAGAATTGGTGGAGATCGTTTTGATGAATCAATAATTAGTTATGTGCGTCGTCATTATGGATCTTTAATTGGAGAAGTAACTTCAGAAAGAATAAAACATACTATAGGATCTGCTTATTTAGATGAGGAACGTCGAGAAATAGAAGTACGTGGACGAAATTTGGCAGAAGGTATACCAAAAAGCTTTACATTAAATAATCATGAAATTTTAGAAGCATTACAGGAACCGTTAACTGGTATTGTTAGTGCTGTTATGGCTGCGTTAGAACAATGTCCTCCAGAATTGGCTTCTGATATTTCTGAATATGGAATGGTATTAACTGGAGGAGGAGCATTATTAAAAAATATTGATCGATTATTACTTAAAGAAACTAGTATTCCTGTAGTTATAGCAGAAGATCCTTTAACTTGTGTTGCTCGTGGAGGAGGTAAAGCGCTAGATATGATAGATCTTCATGGCAGAGATTTGTTAAGTGAAGAGTAAAAAATTATTAAATAATTTTATTTAGTTATAATATTTATAATGTTATATATATGCGTATATAAATTTGAATTAATAGAAATTATATCATTATAGGTATGGATGTTGTGTTTTATAGTAAAATTGTTAAGAAGATTCCGTATTTAGAATTACGTTTGGTAATAGCAATATTAATATCAGTTACAATGGTAATTACTGATAATAAATTTAATGTTTTTTTATCATTTAGAAATTATATAACAAATTATATTTATTTATTTTATTATTTATGTGACAAACCAAATTATGTGTTGCATTTTATAATAAAAGCATTAGCCGGATATAAAGAATTAATTGTAGAAAATGATAAATTAAGAAAAGAATTGTTCCTAAAAAACAGTGAATTATTACTGATGGATTGGTACAAACGAGAAAATTGCAAATTGCATGCATTACTTAATTCTCCTGTGTATCAAGAAAAACGTAAATTGATTACTAAAATAATTTTTTTAAATGCAGAGCCTAATAATACGCAAGCAATAATTAATCAAGGAGTCAACAAAAATATATATATTGGTCAACCTGTTATTTCTGATTTAGGAGTAATAGGACAAGTAATTTCAGTGAATACTACTAGTAGTCGAGTTTTATTAATTTTTGATCCTAAGCATGCTCTATCTGTGCGATTAAAACGTCATAATAGCAATAATGTTCATATGATATTAATGGGCCATGGACCTCATTCTGATTTATATGCAGAGTATTCCGGGAATTCTGATGATATATGCATTGGTGATGTGTTGATTACATCTGGATTAGATGGTTGTTTTCCAGAAGGGTGTCCTGTGGCACGAGTTTCTAATATAAAATTTGATTTGGAACAAGATTGCATTGTTATTCGAGCTAAACCTATAGTTGATTTTCAACATTTACGTTATGCTATGTTATTCTGGGAATAATTATTATTATGAATCTTTATAATAAAATTTGATAAATTTTATTTAATTACACATGTTTAATGAATAGTTTTTATTTATATAAATATAAAATATGGAGGATTTATTGTTCTTTTATTATTGCAATAATGCTGCAATGTATAATGTTGTTTATGACAACATGGAGCTTTCAACCTACTTGGGTTATGATGCTATTAATTTATTGGATTATCATATTTCCAAATAAACTGAATATAGGTACTGGGTTTATATTAGGAATATTAACAGACTGTATATTTTTTTATACTATAGGAATACATGCCTTATCCTTTAGCATAATTAGTTATTTGGTTGTACGAAAAGCATACATATTACGTCATATGTCTGTGTGGCAACAATCTGTTTTAGTGTTATTTTTTTCTTTAATAAATCAAAGCATTAAATTTCTAATAAAATTTTTAATTATTAAAATTTCGTATTCTCCAGAAATTTTTTGGAGTTGTATTTTAGATTGTATAACATGGCCAATTATAGTATTTTTAATGCGTAAAATATATCGTTTTTAAGTAAAAATTAGAAATAATTATTATACTAAAAATTAAATATATATTAGTAGTGTATTTACATAATGTATTGTTGTTTTAAATTAAATAAAATATTATGATATTTAATATTATAGCAATTAGATTATTAGAGTTTGTAAATATAATTAACTGGTTTTACGGAAAATTAGTTGTATTATTTATCATTATACACTATTATAACGTATATATTATGCTAAAACTACATTTTATAAAACATTGTTGTGATGCTGTTTATTCAAATGAAATAGAGGTATTATGAGTAGTATAGAATTTGTTAATCAACAAATTTTAATTCCTAATAAATTAAAGATTGATGATCTTTTGTGTTTATTAAGAATGACAGATGGTATTAGTATAGATTATTCGGATTTATATTTTCAATTATGTTTTCGTGAAAATTGGATTTTAGAAGATAAAATCATTAAATCTGGATCTTATAATATAACTCAAGGAGTTGGAATACGTGTAGTAATAGGAGAGAAAACAGGATTTTCTTATACTAATAAATTAACTTTAGATTCTTTAAAATGTAGTATGCGTGATGCTATCGATATTACAAATTCTCATAATTATAGAAATTTAGTAGTTTGTAATAATCAGCGAACAGGATCATTTTCTTCTAATACAAAAGAAAAGAGAAAGACTTATTTAAATATAAATCCATTATCTAATATGTCTAATGAGGAAAAAATTGATTTATTAATGAGGGTAGATAGAATTGCTCGAAGTGAACATTCCTATGTTAAAGCAGTACAAGCAAATTTGTCAGGAACATATGAGCAGGTTTTGATTATTGCTACTGATGGAACTTTAAATGCAGATATACGACCATTAATTCGATTGTCTATATTGGTTCAAGTAGAGAATAATGGAAGAATAGAACAAGGTTATAGTGGAGGAGGTGGAAGAAGTGGATATGATTATTTTTTAAAAAATATCATTCAAGGAGAGGCTTGTATTGATTATTGGACTAAAAATGCTGTTAAAATGGGTTTAATGAATCTTCAATCTATCCCAGCTCCTGCTGGGACTATGTCAGTAGTATTAGGTCCAGGATGGCCAGGGATATTGATACATGAGGCAGTGGGACATGGACTAGAGGCGGATTTCAATAGAAAAGGAAGTTCTGTATTTTCTCAGAAAATTGGCAAAAAGGTAGCTTCTGAATTGTGTACTATAGTAGATGATGCTACTTTTAAATTATCTAGAGGATCGTTAGTAGTTGATGATGAAGGGGTACCTGGTCAGTATAATGTTTTAATTAAAGATGGCGTATTGCAAGGATATATGCAAGATAAGTTAAATGCTAAATTTATGGAAGTATGTTCTACAGGGAATGGGAGAAGAGAATCTTATGCAACTTTACCTATGCCACGTATGACTAATACTTATATGCTTCCTGGTAAATCAACACCGGAGGAAATTATTAGTAGTATTGATTATGGGGTGTATGCTACAAATTTTGGAGGAGGACAGGTAGATATCACTTCAGGGAAATTTGTTTTTTCTACTTCTGAGGCTTTTTTAATAGAAAAAGGTCGAATTGGTAATCCTATAAAAGGTGCTACTTTAATTGGATCAGGAATTGAAATAATGAAAAATATTTCTATGATAGGTAATGATTTATCTATGGATTCGGGTATAGGCATATGCATAAAAAATGGACAACATATCCCTGTTAGTGTAGGTCAGCCTACTATAAAATTAAATAAGATTACTATAGGGGGGACAATTTAGTTTTTAGATCCCTTTTTTAATTGTTCGATTTTTTATTTAACATAACAGTGCTATCGTTATCGACAAAAGTAAAAATTTCGTTTATCTTAAGTTTGGTAAGTTTTTTATTTTGTATATGATAGTTTTTTGTAGTTTATTTTTGTAGTTATGAGAGGTCGATATGGATTTGATGAATGATATAGAACAAAATGATTGTTTTTTAAAAAAAATAGCTAATCGAGCTCTGCAATTAACAAGTCAATGCTCTGAAGAATCAGAAGTGTCTATAGTTAAAACTACTGGAATTAATGTAAGTACTCGTTATGGAGAAGTTGAGAACATAGAATTTGATAATAATGAAATATTAAAAATTACTGTATTTTTAAAACATAAAAAAGGAACTGTCTTTTCAAATGATTTGAATGATCAATCTATAATAAATTTAGTTGATTCTGCAGTTAATATTGCACGTTATGCTTCTGTAGATTTGTATTCTAAGATTCCAGATAAAGAATTATTAGCATTTTATCCTAAAGATTTAGATTTATGTCATCCAATTACTTTTGATATTAAATCAAATATTCAGCTTGCGTCTAGAGCAGAAAAAACAGCTTTAAAATATGATCGACGCATCGTTTGTACAGAAGGAGGTAAATTTAGTAATCATATCACTACCGTAGTTTGTGGTAATAGTCATGGTATGTTAAGTAGTTATAGTAGTAGTCAATATTTTTTATCTTGTAATGTAATTGCTGAAAGCAATGGGGCTATGGAACAAGAGTATGTATACACATTGAGTAGAGTTTTTGAAAAATTACATTCACCAGAATGGGTTGGAGAAGAATGTGCTCGACGGGTATTAACTCGTTTGAATTCAAAAAAAATAAACACAACAGAATCTTCAGTTTTATTTGTTTCAGAAGTAGCTATAAGTTTATTTAAACATTTTGCTGATGCTATTAATGGTAATAACCTTTATAAGAAATCAACTTTTTTATTAAATGATTTAGGAAAAAAGATTTTTCCTGATTGGTTTTTTATTAAAGAAATTCCTCATGTTACTCAAGAATTAGGTTCTGCACCGTTCGATGATGAAGGGGTACAAACATTAAATAAATTGATTGTGAAAAATGGCATTTTAAATAGTTGGTTATTGAACACTTATTCTGCACATAAACTTGGATTAAAAAGTACTGGAAATTCTGGAGGAATATATAATTGGTATGTTATTTGTCAAAATATCACTTTTACAGAACTAATAAAAAACATGAACTGTGGATTAATTGTGACTAATATTATGGGACAGGGAGTAAATATAGTTACTGGAGATTATTCGAGAGGTGTTTCTGGTTTTTGGGTAGATCAAGGTGAAATTCAATATCCAGTACATGAGGTTACTATTTCCGGTAATTTACGAGAAATGTTTGCAAATATTCATGCTGTTAGTAATGATATTGAAACTCGAAGTAGTATTCATTGCGGATCTGTATTAATTCATTCTATGAAAATAGCAGGAATTTAATTTAAATAGGGATTTAAAATCTTTTGAATTTATTGATTAAATACATATAGCAAATGTTTTGGAAATTCAATCAGTAAAAATCTAAAAATATTTTTACCATTTATATAATAATTAATTTAGAGAGAATAAAAAATTCTGCAAAATAAAACACATATCATCATATTATAATAATAAAACACATATCATCATATTATAATAATATGATGATATGTGTTTTATTTTGTTTTTAGTCTCAACTAAAAGTTGAATATAATTAATATGTCCCCATATGTTAAATATCTGATAATTAAACACAATGCAACTAAACAGTATTTGAATTTTTATAATTTGCTCGAGCAAATTAAGAAGGATAGCTGCTCTATGAATACTAAGCAATCTGCGCATATAGATATCCCCGTGTTACCATTGCGTGATGTGGTAGTTTATCCACATATGGTAATTCCTTTGTTTGTTGGTCGTGAAAAATCAATTAAGTGTCTGGAATATGCAATGAATGGAGATAAAAAGGTTATGTTGGTAGCTCAAAAAGAAGCGTCTAATGATGAACCTGGTATTAATGATCTTTTTTTAGTGGGGACAGTATCTATAATATTGCAGATGTTGAAATTGCCGGATGGAACAGTTAAGGTATTAATGGAGGGATTGATGAGAGCTCGTATCACTGAATTAGTAGATGTTGGTGATTATTTTAAAGCTAATGCAGATTATTTTGAAGTTACAGAACTAAATGAAAAAGAAAAAGAAGTATTAATAAGAGCTGTTATTCATCAATTTGAAGGGTATATTAAACTGAATAAAAAAATTCCTCCTGAAGTGTTAACGTCTTTAAACAATATTAATGATGCTGATCGTTTAGCAGATACTGTTGCCGCTCATATACCTCTAAAATTAAATGATAAGCAATCAATATTGGAAATGTCAAATATTACTGAACGTTTAGAGTATTTAATAGCGGTTATGGAATCTGAAATGGAATTATTACAAATAGAAAAACGTATTCGTAATCGAGTAAAAAAACAAATGGAAAAAAGTCAACGAGAATATTATTTGAATGAACAAATAAAAGCTATTCAAAAAGAATTAGGAGATATGGATAACATTATTGATGAAAATGAATCTATAAAAAGACGAATAGAATCATCTAAAATGCCTAAAGAAACTCGTAGTAAAATAGAATCAGAATTTCAGAAATTAAAAATGATGCCTCCTATGTCTTCAGAAGCAACAGTAGTTCGAGGATATATTGATTGGGTATTATCAGTTCCTTGGCATGCTAAAAGCAAAATGAAGAAAGATCTTGTAAAGGCGCAAGAAAGTTTGGATAAAGATCATTATGGATTAAAACGAGTTAAAGATCGTATATTAGAGTATTTAGCTGTGCAAAATAGAATAAATAAAATTAGAGGCCCGATTTTATGTTTAGTAGGCCCTCCAGGTGTTGGAAAAACATCTCTTGGAAAATCTATAGCTAAAGCTACAGGACGTAAGTATATACGTATGGCTTTAGGAGGAATGAGAGATGAAGCAGAAATTAGAGGACATAGAAGAACATATATTGGATCTATGCCTGGAAAATTAATACAAAAAATGTCAAAAGTTGGAGTGAAAAATCCTCTGTTTTTGTTAGATGAAATTGATAAAATGTCTTTTGATATGCGGGGGGATCCTGCATCTGCTTTATTAGAAGTATTAGATCCTGAACAAAATGTTGCTTTTAATGATCATTATTTGGAAGTAGATTATGATTTATCTGATGTTATGTTTGTAGCTACTTCTAATTCTATGAATATTCCTAGTCCTTTGTTAGATCGAATGGAAGTCATTAAATTATCTGGATATACTGAAGAAGAAAAATTTAATATAGCTCGTCAACATTTATTATCTAAACAAATAGAACGTAATGCTTTAAAACCGGGAGAATTAATAATTCAAGATAGTGCTTTAATTGGTATTATTCGTTATTATACTAGAGAAGCTGGAGTACGTAATTTAGAGAGAGAAATTGCTAAATTGTGTCGAAAAACAGTAAAAAATGTATTAATGAATAAACATATTACTTGTGTCACTATTGACGATAAAAATTTAAAAGATTTTTTAGGTATACAACGTTATGACTGCGTTCTAGCCGATCAAGAAAACAGAATAGGGCAAGCAACTGGATTAGCTTGGACTGAAGTTGGAGGGGATCTTTTAACTATTGAGACAGTTTGTGTCCCTGGAAAAGGAAAGTTAACTTATACTGGATCTTTAGGAGAGGTAATGCAGGAATCTATTCAAGCGGCTTTGACTGTAGTACGAGCTCGAGCAGATAAATTAGGAATTAATACAGATTTTTATGAAAAAAAAGATATTCATGTTCATGTTCCAGAAGGTGCTACTCCTAAAGACGGTCCTAGCGCTGGAATTGCCATGTGCACTGCCTTAGTATCTTGCTTAACCGGGAATTCTGTTAAATCGAGTGTAGCAATGACTGGAGAAATTACTTTAAGAGGTCAAGTTTTGCCAATTGGAGGTTTAAAAGAAAAATTATTAGCAGCACATAGAGGTGGGATTAAAACAGTTGTAATTCCTTATGAAAATAAGCGAGATTTGGAAGATATGCCTGCTGTTGTTGTAAATAATTTAAATATTTATCCAGTCAAACAGATAGATGAAGTATTAAAATTAGCTTTACAAAATTCTTTTTAAAACCTAATTGTTAAGAATAAGTCAATAATTACAACATTTTATTTATTATTTTGGAAATTTTAATAACGCTATAATGAATAAATATATTTTTTTATTTTTAAGTAATATTTTTATAATAAATGTTTAATTAATGAATTAATAAAATGAAACTTAATACAATTATATTTTGTGTTAGTAACATAGTGTTTTATAGATTAAAGTATATTAAATTATTTTATTTTTATAATTATATAAATTACTAAAATTGATCTCTTAATTATAAGAATGTTATAAATATTTTTAACAATTAATTGAGAAGCTTTATTATATAAATAAAACTATTAAAATATAAAAATAATACAATGATCTACTATATATTTATAAGAATACATATCTAAAAAATTTTTAAGTAATTTAATATAACAAATTCTGTTGTGTTTTATTATTTGCAATATTGGATAAAAGGTATGATAAGTATTAAAAATCAACAATTAATGTTAATTAAAAATAATATCAAATTTATTCCAAATTATCCAAAAAAAGGAATTGTATTTAGGGATATTAGTACATTACTTGAAAATCCTCATGCATATTCTACAAGCATTACTCTTTTAGCTCACCATTACAAGAATTATCAGTTAACTAAAGTAATAGGAGTAGAAGCTCGAGGTTTTTTATTTGGAGCACCTTTAGCTTTAATATTAAAATTAGGCTTTATTCCAGTACGTAAAGCAGGGAAACTACCACGTAATACTATCAATGAAAAATATATTTTAGAATATGGAACAGGGTGTTTAGAAATACATAAAGATTCTATTGTACCAGGAGATAAAGTTTTGATTGTAGATGATTTACTCGCTACTGGTGGTACAATTGAAGCAACTGTAAAATTAATTAGACGATTAGGAGGAGAAGTACACAATGCTGCATTTATAATAAATTTGGAATATTTAGGAGGTAAATTATTGTTAAAAAATATAGGAGTTAATTCTTATAGTTTAGTTGCATTTTCTGAATAAAAAAGATACTATTCTTTAATTTTTATATTAGTCAGTAATTTTTATATATTAAGTAATTTTATAGAGAATTTTTATGATTTATAAAGTACTTGCGTTAAAATGGAGACCTAAGAAATTTTCAGAAGTGATAGGTCAATCTCATATTACTAAAGCAATGATAAGTAGCTTCAATTTAAATAGAATTCATCATGCTTATATATTATCTGGAACAAGAGGATCTGGAAAAACTACTATAGCTCGATTGTTTGCAAAAGGATTAAATTGTAAAATTCAAACTGAATTTAATGATGTATGCGGTCAATGTAAAAATTGCTTAAACATTGAATCAGGATGTTTTATTGATCTTATTGAGATAGATGCAGCTTCTAGATCTAAAGTAGAAGAAACTAGAGAATTTTTAGATGATGTACAATATACTCCATCTCAAAGTAAATTTAAAATTTATTTAATTGATGAAGCACATATGTTATCTAGACATAGTTTTAATGCATTACTTAAAACATTAGAAGAACCTCCTCAGCATGCAAAATTTATTTTAGTTACTACTGAATATCAAAAGTTACCAGAAACTATATTATCTAGATGTTTGCAGTTTTATTTAAAACCTTTAAATATTTCTCAAATCAAGACACAACTTCAGTATATTTGTAATAAGGAAAATATTACTATCGACATACATGCATTAGAATTGTTAGCTTATTCAGCAAAAGGTAGTATGAGAGATGCTTTGAATTTATTAGAGCAAGCAATTATTTTAGGAAATCATAATAATATTACTACCGATATTATTAATAATATGCTTGGAATTTTGAATATGGATAGTTCCATATCTTTAATTGAAGATTTAATTTATGGTAGTATAAATAATTTAATGGATAAAATTGATCAATATTCAAATTTAGGAATAAATTGGGATTATTTTTTTTCTGAAGTACTAACTATTCTTCAAAAAATAGCAATTAATCAATTTGCTTCATTTTCTATGAAACAACAAAATAATGATGAATTAAATAATATCAATAGTCGAATGCGTAATTTAAGTAACCATATATCTCCTGAAACTGTACAGTTGTATTATCAAATTTTTCTGTTAGGTCGAAAAGAATTACCGTATGCACCTAGTTATCGAATAGGAACAGAAATGACTATTTTAAGGGCATTAGCTTTTTCTCCAACCAATATAAAATCAAAAAAAAATGATAAAAATGATATTAATAAATTTTCAGATAATCAAAATCATCATGAACATTCTATAAAAAAAATAGAAACTCATTTAAGTTCATTAACAACAATTAATGATAAAATTAATCTGAATAAACCAGCAATTGCTGATGCTTTTGATTTAAATAAAAACATTATAGACTCGAAAAAGGTCCAGTATGACGACAATTCTAAAATATTTGATATAAATCTAAAAAACATAATACATGATAACTCTAATAGTGTGAATAATAAATTTGATTATCATTCTACTACTGAAATTGCTAATGATACCGTTATTCCTAAACCAGAGATTTCTTCTAATACCGCTTCTGAAATATTAAAAGCTCGATCAAAACTAATTGATTATCATAAAAATTATGATAAATCTATTCAAATTAAATCTGAATTAAATAAGGATGTTGAATCTCAAAAAAGACTGAAAAACATATTAAAACGATTTTCTAATATTAATATAAAAGTTTTTACACATGATTCTGAGAATATAAAAAAAAAATAATAAAAATTTATTAACACAAGGGGTATTGAAGATATTTAATAACAGTGTGATTACTATAAATTATAGTTTGCATTCAAATTTTAAAAATCCTGTAAACGCTATTATACAAGATATATTTCAACAAGCGATAAACTTTGATCCATGGATATTTCAGATATATCAATTATCTTTATTAGAAGCTAAACAATTACTTTTAAGCTCTTGGAGAGAAATATTTGATGGTAATGAAATTCGATTACATTTATTAACTTGTTTTCAATATTTATATTCTAAAGATTTACATAATTCTATACAGATAGAATTAAACAATATTCTTAAAATACCAATTCAGTTATCCATAATAACAGATAATGATTTTTTATGGAAAACGCCAATAGAGTATTTATATTCATTATATATAAATAAAATTAATCAATTAAAACGAGAAATTTCAATTGATCCATATGTGAAAATAATTCAATCTTCTTTTGATGCTAATTTTCACGAAGAAGATATTCAAATTTTTTAAAACATTTATTGTTATTATTTGAAATTTTATTAAAGTTTACGCATTTAATTATTAGTTAATGTAGTTTTATTTAATATAAATAGGAATAAATTTTAAAATGATTAAAATTATAAAGATTAGTAATTTCTATGACATTATTAAAAATATCAATAAACATATTTAGATGAATTATCATGATACGTATTATATTTTTAGGTCCTCCTGGATCCGGTAAGGGAACTCAAGCTCATTTAATTGCAAGTTTATATAAGATACCTAATATTTCTTCAGGAGAAATATTAAGACAATCATTTGTATATAATGTATTTAAATCAGATTCAATGCTTTCTAATACTAAGAATGTAATAGATTCTGGAAAATTAGTAAGTGATAGATTAATAAGTAAATTAATTATTAATCGTATACGAAATAAAGATTGTCAAAATGGTTTTGTAATTGATGGATTTCCCAGAACAATAAATCAAGCTATTTTAATAAAACAAAATAATATTTATATTGATTTTGTAATAGAATTTCATATGACAGATTCTGAAATTATTGATCGAATAACAGGAAGACAAATTCATTTGCCATCAGGTAGAATATATCATTATAAATATAATCCCCCTAAATATCCTGGATTAGATGATTTTACTGGAGAAAAATTAATTATTCGGAAAGATGATAATAAAGAAATAATACGTCAACGATTAATAGAGTATTATAAGTGTACTGCTCCACTTTCAGGATATTATCAAGAACAATCAAAAAAAAATAATATAAATTATTTTATTATTGATAGTAATCAAGATATTATCGCAGTCCATAAAGAGTTAATTGACATCATTAATTCTTATCTAATTTTAAATTAGATAAGAATTAATGATGTTTTTTTATTATAAAAAATTAACAAAATATTAGTAATTTTGGCATATAAATACTATATTCTTAAATGTAATTAACACTTAAAATGATTTTTAATAATCTAAAGGAAAGCACATCAAGGTTATATTACCATTTTTATCATCTATTTTTACCGCTGATCCATATTTATTCCAACAACCCAATACTACTCGTTTTAATAAAATTCCATTTTTTTTTCCTGTAGATAAATAAATATTATGAATGGTTGGTTGATGTGTATGTCCATGAATCATAATTTGTGCTTGATTTTGAATTAAAATATCTATTACTTTTTGAGTGCTGACATTGAATTTTTTTTTAGATTTGTGTTGCTTATGTTTCATGCAATAAAAACGTGCAATTTTAAAAACGCATAAACGTAAAGATAAAGGCAAAGATAAAAATAACTTTTGAACTATATGACAATGTAAAAACATTTTCAATCGTTGATATGACTTATCATATATACATAAACTATCTCCATGTAACATAATTATGTTTTTACCTGATGATAATTTCAATATTTGATTATCTGGCAATAAAGTCATGCCACAAGAATTAGCATATTTTTTCCCTAATAACAAATCTCGATTACCTTTAATAAAATAACACGGAATTTTTTTTTTTTTAATGATTGTAAACCTTTAGCAATATCTGCACACATTAAACTTTGATGATCATCCCCTAACCATATTTCAAACAAATCCCCTAAAATATATAAAGCTTGTGCTTTAGCAGCATGAGTATACAAAAAATTTAAAAACCCTTTAATAATTTTTGGTTTTTCATTACATAAATGAACATCTGAAATTAATAATATTGACATATTACTTAGTAATATACATACTTTTTCTAAAAGTATAGATAGATAACATACAAAACATCCTATTTATTTCAAATTAAAATAATATTACATTATATGGTCAAATTAAACGAATGTAAATTGTTAACTATATTAATGTTTATATTATTTTTTTATTTATGTATTTATATAAAAATATGTTAACTATTATCAATATTAATTGAGATATTATATGATTGGTAATCATCACTATAATATATTATTCTTATCAATTATAAGTAATGGACGAATATTATGTTAAAAATTTTTAATACTTTAACAAAAAAAAAAGAAATTTTAAAACCAATTAATTTTAATAAAATAAAATTATATGTTTGTGGTATTACTGTGTATGACTTATGTCATTTAGGTCATGCTAGAACATTTGTAATATTTGATATGATAGTACGTTATTTAAATTATTGTGGATATCAAGTTGAATATACTCGTAATATTACAGATATAGATGATAAAATTATAAATCGAGCCTTTAAAAATCATGAAACTACTATACAATTAACCAATCGTATGATTCAAGAAATGTATACAGATTTAGATGCTTTAAATATATTACGACCTAAATATGAGCCGAAAGTAACAAATTATATTAATAAAATTATTGATTTCATTCATTTACTTATAAAGAAAAAATATGCATATATCACATTCAACGGTGATGTAATGTTTTCAATAAATTCTACTAGTAATTATGGAATTTTATCTCATAGAAAAAAAATAATTAAATTTGATAATAAATATATAAATAATAATATAATTAAAAAAGACTCTGGAGATTTTGTACTATGGAAATCTTCTAAATTTATGGAACCATACTGGATAGCTCCGTGGGGTAAAGGAAGGCCAGGGTGGCATATTGAATGTTCTACTATGAGTCATGATATTTTTGGGAATCATATAGATATTCATGGAGGAGGATCAGATTTAATTTTTCCACATCATGAGAATGAAATAGCTCAATCTACTTGTGCTTATAATATTAATCCTAATTCTTATGTAAATATATGGATGCATGTCGGTTTATTATCATTAGGTCATGAAAAAATGTCAAAGTCATTAAATAATTTTTTTACTATACGTGAAATTTTGAAAAAATATGATCCTGAAACTGTACGATATTTTTTGTTATCAGCACATTATAGACATCAATTACAATATAATGATAATAGCATGCAAAGTGCACAATTATCATTAAAACGTCTTTATATTTCTTTGCAAGGAGTTAATCCAATAGTTCAGTCTAGTAATGATGGAGGAAAATATTTTATATCAAAATTTATTGAAAAAATGAATGATGATTTTAATACTCCTGCAGTTTATTCAATACTTTTTGAAATGGCACATGAATTAAATAAATTAAAAAATAAAAATTGTTATGTACACGCACAAAGATTAGCAGCACAATTAAAATATTGTGCAAATATTTTAGGAATATTATATCAAGATCCAGAAATTTATTTAAAATGCCAATCTTCAAGAAATAATAATATTGTTGATATAGAAAATATTCAGAAGTTAATTCAAATAAGAGAAAATGCTCGTAAAAAAAGAAAATGGAAACTAGCAGATAAAATACGCACAGAATTAAATACTATGGGAATAATATTAGAAGATAAATTTGACGGAACAACTAAATGGAAATATCATTGGTTTAAAAAAGAATAAAAAACAAATTTTATTTATATAAATTAATTATTAATTGAATTTATTATAATTTTAGTTAAATATAAATAAAATTATCATTCATAAATGATTATAATAAGCTTGCAAAGTATTTTGAATTAAAGTAGCTACTGTCATTGGCCCAACACCACCTGGTACAGGAGTGATGTATGCTGCCCGTTCATAAGCACTAAGAAAGTGCACATCTCCTACTATACTTCCATCATCTAATTTATTGATACCTACATCAATTACTATAGCTCCTTTTTTTATCCAATTTCCAGGAATAAAATTAGCTTTACCAATTGCTACAATTAATAGATCAGCATTTTTAATGTATAATTCTAAATTGCGTGTAAATTTATGTGTTATAGATACAGTACATCCTGCTAATAACAATTCCATCATCATAGGTCTGCCAACAATATTTGAGGCGCCAACTATTACTGCGTCTAAAATAAACATATCTATATTATATCGTTGCAATAGTGTCATAATACCTTTTGAAGTACAAGGTCGTAATATAGGTGATCGCTGACATAATCGACCTATGTTATATGGATGAAATCCATCTACATCTTTATCAGGAGTAATGTGTTCTAAAATTTTAATATCATTTAATTTTTTTGGCAATGGAAGTTGAATTAGAATTCCGTCTACACGATAATCATTATTAAGAGTTTTAATGAGTTGTAATACTTCTTTTTCAGTTGCTGTTATAGGTAGTACATAAAGAAAAGATATAAATCCAACTTGTTTACACGCTTTTTCTTTATGAGTTACGTAAATTTTAGAAATTGGATCATTTCCAATTAAAAGCATTGCCAATCCTGGTGCTCGATTTCCCATATTTATATTTTGACAAACTTGTTTAGCGATGTTTTGTTTAATTTTTTCAGCAACATATTTCCCATCAATTAATTTAGCATTCATTTTTTGACAACACACCTGTATAATAAAGCACAGTAATATATGACACATAAATATGCGTATATTATATACCTAATTTAAAAGATATATTTATATACTTATAACAATTATATTATGTAATATATAAATAGTAGAATTAAAATGTTATATAATAAATTCATAGAAACATATAATACATACACGTGCGCTCTTAACTCAAAAGGATAGAGTAACGGCCTTCTAAGCCGTAAGTTATAGGTTCGAATCCTATAGAGCGCATTTATATCAATTTCACTATTATTTATACATATAAATAATAGTGAAATTGTTCTTAACAAGTAATTTTTTAGGTTTATATTGATTTTTAAAAAATAAGGTATATATAATAAATAATTTTTTAAATTGTTGGTTAAATAATATTAATTATATATTTTATTATATCACTATAGTATATTAGTATAATTATAATGATTTTAGGAATCGTTTGTGCTGTAATATCAGGATCATTGTGGGGATTAATTTTTATAGGTCCACTGTTAGTACCAGAATATCCTGGAATATTACAAGCTTCAGGTCGTTATATAGCATTTGGTTTAATTTCATTACCATTATCATGGATTGATAGAAAACATTTATGCAAATTATTACTAACAGATTGGATAGAAGCTGCTAAATTAGTGATAATGGGGCATTTAATATATTATACTTGTTTAGCTAGTGCAATTCAACGCATAGGAGCACCTATTTCAACAGCTATTATTGGGACATTACCTATAATGATTACAATCACATCATATATTGTTACCAATACTCATCAAAGACAAAATAATAAAAAATTACATAAATTTTCTACTGTTATCATACCTGTTATATTAATTGGAATAGGATTATTGTGTGTTAATATTGCTGAATTACAATCTGAATGTTTTATCAAAAATAATTCTTTAGAATATGTATTTGGAGTATTTTTAGCAGTGATTTCAGTGATATGTTGGTCATGGTATGCATTAAGGAACGCTTATTGGTTAAAAACTCATCCAAATAATAAACCCGTTACTTGGGCTAATGCTCAAGGAATAGTAACTTTGCCATTGTCATTTTTTGCGTATTTTATTATATGTTTATATTCATACTATACAAAAGATGAATTTATATTACCATTAGGTCCTCGTCCATTTTTTTTTATTTTTTTAATGATGTTAATTGGTTTTTGTTGTTCTTGGTTAGGAACTTTTTTTTGGAATGAAGCAAGCCAAAGATTACCAACTACTTTGATTGGATCTGTAATTGTATTTGAAACAATAGCAGGTTTAATATATGCCTTTATATATCGTCAATTATGGCCATCTCCGCTAATTTTATTAGGAATCATTTTATTAATTTTAGGGGTGTTTTCTGTGTTATATATTCAAAATTTTAGAAATAATCATTATCAATAAAAATGAAAACACTTGTTTGTTATTCTAAAAATAATAGAACTTTGCATTAATTTAAATAATTAATATTATTCAATGTATTTATTAAATAGTAGTACATGAAGCAAAAACAATAGCATCATTTGTCTTCAATACTTTTAATAAAATTAAACAATTTTATTAAAATAAAATATTTTTCTGATAACTTTTATAAAGTTTTTGAAATCATTTTTCTATGGCTATGTATAGACATGACGCATCCAAATTCTGCCATTAGTACTAATAAAGAAGATCCTCCGAAACTCATTAAAGGCAAAGGTATCCCCACTATTGGCAATATACCAGTGACCATTCCTACATTCATAAAAATAGTCAGAAATAACATCAACATAAAACTACCTATTATTATTCGTCCAAACATATGTGGAACATTAATTGCAATAGTAAACCCTCTTAATATTATACTTAAATATAATACAAATAATATAGATATTCCCACAAATCCAAATTCTTCTCCAATTACTGAAAAAATAAAATCAGTGTGACGTTCAGGTAAAAATTCTAATTGAGATTGAGTGCCGTGTAGCCATCCTTTTCCAGTTAAACCTCCTGAACCAATAGCAATTTTTGATTGAATAATGTGATATCCTGATCCTAAAGGATCAGTTTCTGGGTTCCATAACATGGATATTCTAATTTTTTGATATGGATGCATAAAACAAAACCATAGTATAGGAATACATGATAAAATTATTAGTAATATAATTATTATTAATTTCCAACTAATTCCAGATAAAAATAAAACAAATAGTCCAGAACTAGCTGTTAAAATAGCCGTGCCTAAATCTGGTTGTAATAATATAAAAATAGTAGGAATAATAGTTAGTAATAATACTATAGAAATTATTTTAATAGATGGAGGATATTGTCCTTTATTCAAATAGTATGTTGTTACTAGTAAAACAGAAAATTTAGATATTTCTGAAGGCTGAAATTTCATTAACCCTAGATCTAACCAACGTTGAGCTCCTTTACTAACATGTCCTGTAATATTCACTAAAATAAGTAGAATAAGACATATATTATATATATGTGGTGCATACATTTCATACATTTTAGGAGGTATTTGTGCTAATGAAAACATTATTACAAATCCAATTATAATTTGAATTATTTTTTGATGAATTATTTCTGCATTTTGTCCGCTTGCACTCCATGTTATAAAAATACTACATAATAAAATACAAAAAATTAATAAAAATAGTATTAAATCTATATGAAATGTTTTGAAAAAAATATTTTTTCTATAAATATTTTGATTCATTATGAAAATGATTATTTATTAATATAAAGTAAAATATATAAAATATTAAAATTCTTATAATAAAATATAATCAAATATTTTTCTAGTAATTGTTCCAATAGACATATCTACCCCTCCATTTTCTAAAATGATAACTATAGCTACAGTAGGCTTATCATAAGGAGCAAAAGCTGTCATTAATTTATGATCTTTAAGATATTTAGAAATTTTATTCGGATCATAATTTTGATGATTTTTTAATCTAAATAATTGCGCTGTACCAGATTTTGCTGCGGCTTTATATGAAGCATTAAAAAAACTATTTCTTACAGTTCCATTAGGACGATTGGCTGCTCCAAACATTCCATCTTTAGCGATTTTCCATACACTAGATGTAGGATCTCCTACTTGATTATGTTCAATTTGATTGTATGAAATAGAATAGTTTCTATTTAATAATATACGATTCAATAAATGAGGTATGCGAACATTGCCATCATTGATTAAAGTTATTAAAGCTTTAGACATTTGAATTGGAGTAGCAGTCCAATATCCTTGACCAATCCCTACAGATATTGTATCTCCTTGGTACCAAGGTATTTTAAATCTTTTTATTTTCCAATCTCTATTAGGCATAACTCCTGTTAATTCTTCAAACAAATCGATTCCTGTATATTTTCCATATCCAAATTTAGTCATCCATTCTGATAAATTATCTATTCCCATTTTATAAGCAATTTGATAAAAAAATGTATCAGAAGATTCTTCTAATGCTTTGGTAATATTTAGCTCGCCATGTCCCCATCGTTTCCAGTCTCTAAATCGTTTTTCAGAACCAGGTATTTTCCACCAACCTGGATCGAAAAAAGAAAAATTTTTGTTTATTACTCCTAAAATTAATGCAGACACTGAGATGTATGGTTTTACAGTAGATGCTGGAGGATATACACCTTGAGTAGCACGATTTAGTAAAGGACAATCATGATTTTTTAGTAAAAGATAATATTCTGATTTAGAAATACCATTAACAAATAAATTTGGATCATAGCTAGGATGAGAAACTAAAGCTTGAATTCCACCATTTCTAGGATCAATTACTATTACAGAAGATCGGCTACCTACTAATAATTTAGTAATATATTGTTGTAAATGCATATCTAAAGTTAACAAAATATCTTTTCCTGGTATTGGTTGTTTTTCATATAGTTTTCGAACAATTTTTCCACGATTATTTACTTCTACTGCTCCATAGCCTGGGGTACCATGTAAAATATTTTCATAGTAACGTTCAATACCTAATTTGCCAATATTTTGAGTTGCTATATATTTTGAATATGTACCGTTTTTATGTAATTGTTGTATATCTGATTTATTAATTTTTCCAACATATCCTATAACATGAGTAAATATAGAGCCATATGGATAATAACGAAGTTGATACCGTTTTATTGTTACTCCATTAAATCGAAATTGATTTACAGCAAATCGAGCTCGTTGTTCTTCTGTCAATTTAATTTTAATGGGGATTGGTATGAATTTAGGATAACGTTTATATTCTTTTTTAAATTTATTAATATCTTCAGTATTCAATTGTAATAAAGATTGTAATTCGTGAAGAGTTTTATTTAAATCTAAAATATGTTCTAGAGTTATTTCTAAATAATACACAGTACGGTTCATCGCTAATGCTATTCCATTACGATCATAAATAATACCTCTTTTTGGAGAAATAGGTATTATTTTGATTCGATTTTCATTAGAACGCATTGTATATATATGAAATTGTGCTATTTGTATATTATATAAATGAATAAATAGAATACAAACTATTATTATAATAATACTAAACGACACTGCTATTCGCTGCATAAATAGTAATTTAGCTGAATGATCAGAGAAAATTTGAAATTTATGAGATTTCATTCAAAATTGTTATGTATTACTAGATAATATTTTTGTAAAGAATATTTAATTGTATATCTTACAATTAAGATGTATATTGTCTTTTATTATTTTTTAAAATATACTAAATCCATAATTTTTCTAATTCATATAATTTTCGAGTTTCACTTTTCATAATATGTATTATTATATCATCTAAATCAACTAAAACCCATTCTCCAAACTCTATACCTTCTATTCTGTAAGATTTTTGATAACCTATATTACGACATTGTTTTACTATATTATGAGCAATAGAAACAACATGATGATTGGATTGCCCAGTGCAAAAAATCATCAAATTTGTAATACTGTATTTATATTTATTAGCATTTATATCTAAACAAATAATATCTTGTCCTTTTAAATCATTAATACAATTAATCACAAGTTGTTTTAATATTTCAAATTTCAAATTTCAGTATTCCTTTTAAAATATTTATATAACTTTTATATTGTTATGATATTATCATTATAATATAATTTTTATTATTAAATGTTTATTGGTTTATTTCATTCAAAAAAGATCACATAGTTATATTTTATATAGGTGTGATACATCACATTTTCATTACTATTGAAATTAAAAGATCAAGTTATTATCAAATATCTGATTTTTAATTAAATTATGTTATTATTATATTTTTAACATAATATTTCTGTTAATAATTCAAAATCTATTTTAGAAACTTCTGTATAATTTTGATGGTATTTTAGTTCCATCTGCGTTAATAATGATATAGCTTTATGTAATTGAATTAAATTTAATCTATGAATTGCTTTTGATAAAAGTACACGACGATACTGAGTATATACTTTATATTTATTAAATAATAGGGGTAATATATTTTCTTGTATTTTTGTATCATATTTAATCTGAATTATTAATAATATTTCATATTGAATTTTATGTAATAATACTTTTAGATTAAAATGCATTTGATTTAATTGTGTTAAAATTCGATTTGCACGTTGTTTTTTACCTATTAATATCGATTCTAACCAATGATTAGAATTAAAACAAGATGAATCCTCTGTAATATTTTTAATTCGATCATAAGTTAAATTTCCGTCAGGATAAACTAAAGATAGATGTTGTAATGTTTGTTTTAATAAAATTGTGTTACCTTCGTAATAATAGCATAACAATTGACAAGCTAAATTTTCTATGATTAAATTCATGCTTTTGGATTGACTTTGTATCCATGTTAACAGTCTTGAATATTTCAGTGTAGTACAGTTGATAAATAAGCTTTTTTTCTTTAAAAAGTTTACCCATATACTATGTTGGCTGATCTGATTAGATGTATATATAATTAAAATTAATATTAGGTTATCATGAATTAATGATAACAAAATTGAGCTGTTTTTTTCAAAATAAGAAATAGGGTAATTTTTAGAAAAAAGTATTGATAGTACTTTTAGTTTTGAAAATAAATCAGTTATTTTACATAATTCGAAAATTTCATTCCAATTAAAATGCGTGTTTAATCTAACTTGAAAATGTTCTAAATTGTGTAATTTCTTAATTGAATTTAAAATATCTAAATGACTGTCTTGTAATAAACATAAATCATCTCCATATAATACATATATGCGATTATTATCTTTATTTAATTCTTCAGATAGTTGTTCCGAATATATCCAAATCATACAGTTTTTAACAATTAATTAATTTATACAAATATTCAATATAATATTTTATTGTTGTTTATATTCATTAATACAATTAATGAATTGTTTTGTTAATTTATATGCTACATCTTGATACATTTCTTCTAGCATTTCATTTTCTTGTATTAAATTAGATAAAGCTTTTTCTGGATTTTTTATAAAATTTCTATATATTTGAATCAAAACAGGATAACAATTAACTTGATGAGGAATAAAAAATTCGGCTTGTATTTTTAAAATTATTTGATATTCAGATTCTATCCCATTTGGAAATACAGAAATAGTCATATGTTTTTTTGAAATATGCATAATATTTAAACTGGGTATATGTGATTTGTAATTTTTATTTATGATAGTGGTATTATCATATATATTATCAATAGTATCTATATTATTTATATACAATTCTTGCTTTATATATCGAGTGAGAGAATTAAATGAATCAGAACTTCTTAGTAAAACTGTCAATTGTTTGTTTTTATCAATGTCAAAGTTTTTTTCATTACATATATTGCGTGTATTTGTAGTAATTAATTGATAACTACACCCTGAAAATAATATTAATAATATATAAATATCTTTTCTTAAAAAAAATAAAAAATTTTTTATTGAAAACATTGATATTTATTTTATAAGAAAATTAATCACTTTATTGGGAATATATATGATTTTATATACTTGTTTTTTTTTAAAATTTTTATATAATTTAATTGACTGTTCTGCTATTTTATAAATTACGTTTTTATTACTATTTTTTGAAATAATGATACTTGTCTTTTTTTTACCGTTTACTTGTACAATAATAAGTACATTTTTATCTTGTATTGCTTTATTATCAAACATTGGCCATGAAGCATGATCAATGTTTTCTGTATTTCCTAATGATTTCCATAGAGCAAAACTAATATGGGGAGTAAATGGATATAATAATCGTATTGTCACAGAAAGAGCTTCTTGCAAAACTATTCTATCTTGAATACTGATTTGAGAAACATTTTTTAAATGATTGACTAATTGCATAATAGCTGATAAAGCAGTATTAAAGGACTGTCGCCGATCAATATCGTCGGTAACTTTTATTATGGTTGTATGTACTAAATGTCTGGTAGATTTATTTTCATTACTAAGTTTACAAAAATGAAGTTCATCATTGACCAGTCCCAATTTAACATGTTGATAAGTTATATTCCATAGTCGTTTGAGAAATCGATAAGCCCCTTCAATTCCGGATTCTCTCCATTCTAATGCAGAATGAACTGGAGCTGCAAACATTATAAAAAAACGAACAGCATCTGCACCATATTTTTGAATCATTGAATTTGGATCAATGCCATTATTTTTAGATTTAGACATTTTACACATTCCAGCATAAATTAAATTATTACCATTTACATCAACAGATTTTATTACATGACCTGTATTATTCCGAGTAACTATTACATTAGTAGGAGATACCCATATTTTTTGACCATTACTTGATATATAATAAAATGCTTCTGATAATATCATTCCCTGACATAACAATCGTATTGCTGGTTCATGTGAATTTATTAGACCTGCATCTCTCATTAATTTATGGTAAAAACGAAAATATATTAAATGCATAGTAGAATGCTCAATTCCTCCTATATATTGATCAATTGGTAACCAATAATTAGCAGCATTGGGATCTAACATTCCTTTATGATAATTAGGACAAGTATAACGCGCATAATACCAAGATGACTCCATAAATGTATCAAAGGTATCAATATCTCTAATAGCATTTTGATTTTTATATATAATTTTCATCCAATTATTTATATTTAGTTCCATAGAATTATTGGTATCGTAATAAGAGAAATATAATTTTTTGGGGAAAGTTACCGGTAATTCATTTAAAGGAACAGGTTCAATGATTCCATTTTTTAAGGTTATCATTGGCACTGGAACCCCCCAATAACGTTGGCGTGATATACTCCAATCTTTTAAACGATATACTATCTTAGAACTAGCTAATTTATTATCAATTAATACTTGAGTAATAACATTAGAAGCAATATTAGAAGTCAATCCATCAAAATCACCAGAATTAAATAATATTCCTAATTTGACCATTGCTTTAGTTTGAATATTAGGCAATTTGTTGTTTGCATATTTAATAACAGGTTTTATTGGTAAATGATATTGATGAGCAAATTCCCAATCTTGCTGATTATGAGCAGGACATGCTGCAATTGCTCCTATTCCGTCGATTTCTACAGGAACTACAAAATTTACTATCCAAATTGGCAATTTGTTATTATTAATTGGATGAATTGCATAAATATGAGTAAATATACCTTTTCTGTTTTTATTAATATAATCTTTTTTATAAAATTGTATTAAATCTACATTATAAGTATTAATAAAATCATTTACTTTTGAATTAGTTTCAGCTATTATTGAGGACATAGGATTATCTGTTGATAATGCTAAGTAAGTGATTCCCATAAAAATATCTAATCTAGTTAAATGGACGGTAATAGTTTTTGTACTGTTCATAATTTTAAAAATAACATTAACTCCTGTAGATCGTCCAATCCAATTTCGTTGCATAACCTTAACTTGGTTAGGCCAATATTTTAATTGGTCTAATCTTTCTAATAATTCTTCTGCATAATGAGTAATTTTCATAAACCATTGTGACATTTTTTTATACTGTATTGGATTTTGACACCTCCAACAATTATTGTTAATAACTTGTTCATTTGCTAGAACAGTTTTATGATACGAACACCAATTCACTACTGTTGTTTTTTTATAAACCAATCCTTTTTTATATAGATAATTGAAAAACCACTGTTCCCATTTATAATATTCAGATTTACAAGTAATAATTTCTCTATTCCAATCATAAGCAAAACCTAATGATTTTAATTGGTTTTTCATATAAGAGATATTAGAATATGTCCATTCCGATGGGTCTGTATTATTTATTATTGCAGCTTGTTCTGCAGGTAATCCGAAAGCATCCCATCCCATTGGTTGTAATACATTCTTACCAAGCATACGTTGATATCTAGAAATCACATCTCCAATGGTGTAATTTCTAACATGACCCATATGTAATTTTCCAGATGGGTATGGAATCATAGATAAACAGTAATACTTTTGTTTTTTTTTATCTTCTTTCACCGAAAATATTTTTTGTTCATACCAATATTTTTGAATTATATGTTCTATATGATTAGGAGAATAAAATTTATCCATAACTTTAATTGTATTAAATTTAATAATTTTTTAATAAAAATAACAAATTCTTAATAGTATCGATTATATTTTTTTTTGATATACGAAACAATATTTCAATATAAATTAATTAAATATAGTTGTCGGTTTTTAATTACGTTTTCGATTATAATTATAAAATTGTTTAAGAAACATATTACTGATTAGCAATAATGGATATATAATGCATATTATTATAATTATTGTAAATAACCACCATGATCCAAACTTCACATATGGAGTGAGACCTGTAGTTGGAATTACATTCTCAGTAAGTGTAGTAGAGACAAACTGAGGAATTTGTGATTTGATAGATCCATCCGCATAAATGATAGCAGTTATACCGCTATTTGTACAAAACAACATAGGTCTTCCTAGTTCTATTGCTCTCATGCGTGCCATTTGAAAATGTTGCCAAGGACCTATAGAATGTCCAAACCATATATCATTAGCAATAGTTAATAAAAAATCACTATTAACTTTAAAATTATCACGTATTTGATTACCTAAAATTATTTCATAACAAATGGCAGCAGTTATTTTTATATTCATAATATTTAATTGTGGCTGTAGATAACAACCACTTTTCATAAAGGCAATAGGTATTTTAAAATATTGAAATAAGGGTTCAAAAAAATATTGTAACGGAAATCTTTCAGCACATAAAACTAAATGATGCTTATTATATCTGTTATTGTTTAGATATGTATAGGGCGTTGTATTTCCTAATACAATAATACTATTATAATGATAATATTTATTTTTTTTAGTAGAAAATTTACTATTGATAATTCCGGTAATTAAACAAGTATTATATTCTCTTAATTGATTATCTAATAATGTTAAGAATTTATTGTGAAATAATTCATGCCCAAGAATAGCTGATTCGGGCCATATAACAATTTTTGTTTTTCCAATCAAAGGTAAAGTATGTTTTAGATATGTTTGTAATGCCAATTCAATATGATTTACATTATACTCTAAATGCGGATCAATATTGCCTTGAACTAAAGAAATAGTAGTAATTCGATCAGGTTCTAAATGATACCATTTAATCCATGTTAATGGATATAGCAATATTAATATAATTAGAGATAAAAAAAATGGGAACAATTGTATTGTTTTTATGCTTAATGCAAATAAAATACTAATAAATACTAAGATAAATGTTATACCTTCTACTCCTAAAATAGGTGCTATCCCTTTCATTGGTCCATCAATTTGAGTATATCCGAATTGCAACCAAGGAAATCCACTGCAAATATTTCCTCTAACACGCTCAACAATAGACCATAGTATTGATACAACAATACTCAATGTATTCCATTTAATTGGAAATGATTGTAATATTATAAAAAAAATAGCAAATAATACTGGAAAAATAGTTAAGTATATTATTAATATAAAAATTAATAAAAAACTTATAATCTCGTTAATATTAAAATATTGTGAAATACCAATATAAATCCAATATAATCCGGTACCAAAAAAACCTAATCCCCATAATAATGAATTCCATATGGCTTGTTTACATGAAACATTTAAAATTACTACGAACAAACCAGTTAAAGAAATAATGCTAGCTGGCCAAAAATCATACGGAGAAAATGCTAATATACCAAACATGCCGAACGTAAATGCTAATATTAGTTGTGCATATTTATTCTTAAAATTTGAAATCACAATTGAACACATATCAGTAAAAATTTTTATTTATTAGATAGATATAATGTATTGTTAGGAATTTGTACTAATAATTGAATAATACGATGATTATTAGTAATAGTAACCTTAAAAGTATAACCAGAAATATTAATAGATTCTCCATTTGTAGGTAAATGTCCAAAAGATTGCATAACAAATCCTCCTATAGTATCTATTTCTTCATTATAAAAATTAGAGTTAAACATTTTGTTAAAATCATTAATAGAAGTTAATGCTTTCACTAAAAAAGTATGGTCATTTATTTGATAAATATTACACGAGTTTTTATTATCATATTCATCTTCAATTTCACCTACAATTAGTTCCAATATATCTTCAATTGTGATAATACCAGACATACTCCCAAATTCATCAATTATAATTGCCATATGACATCGTTTTGCTCGAAATTCTTTTAACATTCTATCGACACCTTTATTTTCTGGTACTACCATAGCTGGACGTAAAATTTGATCAATATCACATGATTGAGATTTATTCAGCATGAAAGGCAATAAATCTTTAGCGATAAGAATACCTTTAATTTGATCTAGATTTCCATGTAACACTGGAAATCTAGAATGAGCAGATTTAATGATAATAGATAATTGTTCATCCCAAGATTGTGTATTTTTTAAAAATATAATTTGAGATCTAGGCACCATAATATCTCTAACTTTTTGTTCAACAATTTCCATTACTCCTTCTAACATATTTTTTGTATCTGTATCGATTAAAGAATTTTCCTCAAAATCACGAATTAAATTTAATAAATCACTTCTATTTTTAAAATTATCTCGAAATAAATGACGTAATATTATGGTAAAGAAATTTTTTTTTCGGATTAAATTAGTATTTTCCTCCACATTATTATTCATAATATTATTATATACATTTATTTTTTATAAAAATGCTTTTAATTAAAAACACAACATGTTTGATATCCAAATTTTTGGATCAGATTTAATTCCATTTTATACATTAATTCAGCATCGTCATTCAAAATATGATTGTATCCCAATAAATGTAATGATCCATGAATGATCATATGAGCCCAATGTATAATAGAAGACACATTGTATTGTTTCGATTCATATTCTACAATTTGTTTACAAATAATAATATCTCCTAATGATATAGATGGTATTCCTGATGGAGCTTTAAAAGGGAAAGATAAAACGTTTGTTGGATATTTCTTTCCTGCATAATACCAATTCAAAAATAACATTTCTTGTGTATCTACTATTCGAATAGTTAATTCTATTTTTTTTTTATACACAAAAAAAATTTTTTCTACCCAATTCCTAATTATATGTTCGTTAGGTATTCCGTATAAATTTATGCATGCTATTTGTAAATGAAGAGTAATCTTATTGCTCATTGTTAAATGATATCCTTAAATTTTAATATATAGAATTTATGTTAATTCACAAGATTCATATGCATCTATAATTTTAGTAACTATTGCATGGCGAACTGAATCTGTTTTATCAAAGAAGTTAAAACTAATATCTTTAATTATAGGTAATATTTTAATGGCGTGTGATAACCCGGATTCTTGATGTGATGGTAAATCAACTTGAGTAATATCTCCAGTAATAATTGCTTTAGAATTATATCCAATTCGAGTTAAAAACATTTTCATTTGTGTAATAGTTGTGTTTTGGCTTTCATCTAAAATAACAATAGCATTATTTAATGTTCGTCCACGCATGTACGCTAATGGGATTACCTCAATCATATTATTTTGCATTAGTTGTTCCATTTGTTTATATCCTAATACATCATTTAATGCATCATACAATGGTTGTATATAAGGATCTGTTTTTTGATTAAAATTTCCAGGTAAAAAACCTAATTTTTCTCCTGCTTCAATAGCAGGTCTACTTAGAATAATATGTTGGTTTTTTTTACGTTCTAATAAATCAATTGCAATAGCTATTGCTAAATATGTTTTTCCTGTACCTGAAGGTCCTATTCCAAATGTAACATCATGGTTAAAGATATTAGCAATATATCGAGCTTGATTTATAGTGCGAGGCCTAATAGTTCTATGTTTTAATATAATTTGCATTTGTATTGAAATAGAATTATTTTTCACATTATTCAAAAAATTTGGTTGTTTTGTTAATTCTTGAATATATTGAATGGCAAATGACACTTGTGTTGGATTAATATCATTAATTATTCCGTGTATGGATATTGTGTTTTTATATAAAGCTATTAAAGTTTTAATAGCGATATCTATTGATAAAGGTAGTCCTTTTAACTTAAAAATATTATTATGTCTATTAATAGTGATTTTCAGCTGATGTTCAAATTGTTTTAAATTATCATTGAAAGGTCCACATAAACTATTTAATCTATTGTTATTTATTGGTGTTAATGCAATTTCTGCAGTTTTTACATTCAAATATTATTTCCTTATTCTTATAAATTAATTAAAATTATCAAAACTAATGCTTATAATAAAATTTATAAATTTAAATCATATTCAATGTAAATGTGTTGTATAACACTATAACATTATTAATTAAATTTATTATAACTATATTAATAAAATAATTATAAAAAACAATAATTTTTTAATAAAAATATACAGTATAAGTACATCTATGTATATATAGATAACATTATTGATATATTATAAACATATTTCATGTTATAAATATGACAATTTTAATATTCAAGACAAATTTTACTACAAATTTTATTAAAATTCGTGTATTTATAGAAATATGTTTGCAATCTTGCAACGTATTATTCTAATATAGAAAATATAAAATTGTAGATAAAATAATATGAATAACAAATCATTTTATGACGTACTAATATTTGGAGCTGGTATTATAGGATCATCATTAGCATTACGTTTAGCACAATCTGGAATGGCAGTTGCTGTAGTAAATGATAATAATTTAATTTTGACAGAAAATAGTAGTATTGTACCAAACGCTCGAGTTTCTGCAATTAATTATGTTTCAGTAGAATTTTTTAGAAAAATTAATATTTGGAAAGATATTCCTTCAAAATTTTGCACATCATATCATTGTTTAAAAGTATGGGAATGGCCTATATCCATGGTAACATTTAATGCTAATTCTATAGGCTTATCCGAAATGGGGTATATCATTGAAAATAATCGATTAAAATTAGCTTTATGGAAAAAAATGATAGATTCTTCAAAAATAACATTGTATTATTCATCTATACTAACTGCCTTAAAGTATGATGGTAAATATTGGCAATGTACTTTAAATGATGGTATTGTGATAAATAGTAGATTATTAATAGGGGCTGATGGGGTAAATTCCCAAATTCGAAAAAAAATAGGCATTGGAATAACAGAATATATATATGATCAATATTGCATGCTATTAACTATTAAAACAAAACATTCTAAAAAAGGAACAATTTGGCAAGTTTTTACTCCACGAGGACCTATAGGTTTTTTGCCTTTATATGATTGCTGGGGATCATTGATGTGGTTTGATAAAAGCAGATATATTCGTCAACTAAAATGTTTACCTAGATTAATTTTAGAGAAAAAAATAAAAGATAATTTTTATAAGCAATTGGGAGATTTTTCATTACATAACATATGTACAATTCCTTTGCATAGCCAAAAAGCGAACTGTTCTATTTTTTCTGGAGGAGCTTTAATTGGAGATGCAGCACATACAATTCATCCTTTAGCTGGACAGGGAATCAATTTAGGTATTCGAGATGTTATAAAATTATCTGAATTATTAATTCAAATAATTGATTTTAAAAAAGATGGTTATGTTTTAAACACTATATTGCAATCCTATCAAAAATATCGAAAAATTGATGTGTATTTAATGCAAAATAGTATACATTGGTTATATGTGATATTTCATAATAATTTTTTACCATTAAAAATCACAAGAAATATGACTTTTATGGCAATAGAAAGAATACCTTGCATAAAGAAAAAAATATTAAAATATGCAGTAGGTACGTTAAATTTTATTAAATAGTTAAATAATTAAATAAAATTTAGTGTAATTAAAGCTTGTTAGTACTACTAAATATTATACCATACTAGTACAATTTAGTTATTTATTACCTAAAATCAAAAACTGGGGCACCAGGATTCGAACCTGGGAATGACGGGATCAAAACCCGTTGCCTTTCCTCTTGGCTATACCCCACATCATATGTTATACATGAATCATAAATTATTTTATATTAAAAAATACGGGAGACGAGATTTGAACTCGCATACCTGATGGTCCCAGAACCTAAATCTGGAGCGTCTGCCTATTTCGCCACTCCCGTATCTTCTTATATAAGATAATTAATTTACATAAATTATAATTATATAAAATAAATAAAAATTTTTAATTATTTTTATATAAAATTTATATAAAAATAAAAGAAATAATAGCTACGACAGGATTTGAACCTGTGCCCTCAGCATTATGAGTGCTGCGCTCTAACCAACTGAGCTACGTAGCCAATACACACTATTAATATATGCAATAGTTACAAAATTAATTTTTATTTGTAATATTAAAACTCATAGAATATATTATATAATGTATTCTAAAGAATTATTTATCAAAAATGAATTTGTATCTTCCAAATAAAAATTCATTGATCAAATTTAAAACTAATTTTAGTATAAACTGATTTCATTAATACAGCCTATATTTATTTAAAAAATTAAATAAATAAAATAATATTAATCAATCAAATTTTAATATAAAATACTATTAATTTTTCTCTATTTTACTACTTAATTAGAAATTGTATATATTTCTCCATTCACGATAGTTTTTTTTATTTGGTATTGTTTATTAAAAATAGTTAGATTAGCAATCTTATCTTTTTCTATACTGCCTAAATCACCATCTACTCCTATGGCTCGAGCTGGGTACAAAGTAGCCATACGTAACGCTTCGTCCAAAGGAATATTAGCATGTTTTACACTGTTTTGTATAGCTTGAACCATTGTCAAATTAGATCCACTAAGCACACCATGGTTATTTATGCACATGTTATTACGATGAAATACAGTTTCACCAGAAAAAATAAAATCAGTAATATGTTTTGCTCCAGAAGGGCTAGTTCCATCAGTTACTAAGATTAAATAATCTTTTTTTATTTGTTTAGCAAATTTTACATTATTCCAATGCACATGTATGCCATCTGCTATGATACTGCAGTAAATTTTCGGAGTATCAAAAATAGCTCCAATAACTCCTGGTTCTCGAGCACATATCGGAGGCATGGCATTGAATAAATGAGTTCCACAGGATACTCCGAATGAAAAACTAAGTTTAGATTCATCATAAGTAGCATTAGAATGACCAATAGATACACATATCCCTGATTTTCGTAGTTCTTTAATTACCATACAATCTAATTTTTCAGGAGCTAAGGTAATTTTTCTAATAATATTACTATTATTACATAAGTAGTGTATTATTTCTTTTGTTGGCATTCTAATTAAATTAGAATTATGTATTCCTTTTCTTTTAGAATTAAGAAAAGGACCTTCTAAATGCAAACCTAAAACTTGATTTTTATTTTGATTTAAAAACATACGTATTACTTCAACAGATTTTTTTATCAAAAAATCACTACTAGTAATTAATGTTGGCAAAAAACTAGTGCAACCAAATCGTCTATTAGTAACTTTCATAATTTCTAATGTTTTCATAGATATCGATTGTATATCATCATTAAATTGTACACCACCACATCCATTAAGCTGTAAATCTATGAATCCAGGAGACATAATTAGTCCCAATAAATTATGGGTTTTTATGTTAGCAGGTAAATAATCAATTGGACAAATTTCTTTAATATATCCATTAGATATAATAAGAGCTTGATTATTCAGTATACCATATCCAGTATACATCTTACTATTAATTAAAGCATACATGTTATAATCATTATTACGATAATAAAATAAAGCTCAATAATTAAAAACAGCTGGATTATGTGTTTCTAATTCTTGAAAATATTTAACAGTCTTTATTTTAAGTTCCATAGTTGATGAATCATCGCATATTAATATAGATTTTGGATGTAATTGTAAGCAACTTATAGTCCACATGTGATTAATACTGCCTTCAATTGCAGCTTGCACTGCAACTGCTTTATCTCGTCCTGTAGCTATTATTATTATTTCTTGAGATTCAAGTAATGTAGCTAATCCAATAGTTAACGCAAATTTTGGAACAAAATCAATGTTATTATCAAAAAATCTAGAGTTTGATAATCGTGTTTCCTTACTTAAATTTTTAATTCGAGTTCTTGAATTTAAAGAAGATCCAGGTTCATTAAAAGCAAGATGTCCATCACTACCAACACCTCCTATAAATAAATGAATATTCCCGTATGATTTAATTTTTTTTTCGTATCTTTCGCATTCAAAATTTAAATCATCAGCATTTCCATTTAAAAAATTTACATTCTCTTTTTTAATATCGATGTGATCAATAAAATTTTTATGTATAAAATTATAGTAACTTCCTTTATCCTCTTGAGATAACCCAAGATATTCATCCATCATAAATACTATTATGTGCTTAAAACTTACTTGTCCATCTTGATATATTTTTATAAGATTTTTATACGTTTTTATTGGAGTACTTCCTGTTGGCAATCCTAATATAAACGGATTTATTTCAGTAGGATGAAAAGAATTTATTTTCCAAACTATGTAATGTGAAACCCATTGAGCAATTTGATTTGAATTATTTAAAAATATAACTCTCATAAATAATCTTTATCGACAATTTAAATTACAAGTTAAAAGTTATTAATAAAATAAATATAAAAAATTTTTAATCCTCAATATGATGTAAATCATATATTACCATGAACTAACATTTATAGTTAATATAAAATTTTAATGAATATTTATTACTTAATGTTCTATATTGTAATAATCTAATATTCATTTATAAATATATAAATAATTAGAGCATAAAGATCAACTTAATAAGACTAAACAAGATTAATTATTCTTATTTTTAAATAAAGAATGAAATTAAATCTGATTATATCGAATATAATAATAATTACAATATTTTAAAAAATTAAAAATACTTAATTAATTTTTAACATTTATTTTAATTAATATTAATTGTTTTATTGTATATTTATTAAATAATACATAAAATATACATCCGATTTTTTTTTAAATATTAAGAACTATCATGTATTATAAACCTAATTTTATATATAATATTATTGATAAAGATTTAAAATCCAAAAAATACATTAAAATATGTACAAGATTTCCTCCAGAACCAAATGGTTACTTACATATTGGGCATGCTAAGTCTATTTGTTTAAATTTTGGTATCGCTCAAAATTATAATGGGAAATGTAACTTAAGATTCGATGATACAAATCCAGAAAAAGAACACAAAGAGTACGTAAATGCTATCAAATATGATATTAAATGGCTTGGTTTTGTATGGAATAATAAAGTAAGTTATACTTCAGATTATTTTGAACAATTATACAAATATGCTGTAGAGTTGATTAAAAAAGGATTAGCATATGTTGATGAATTATCTGTATATGAAATTAGACAATATCGAGGTACATTAACAAAAATTGGTATAAATAGTCCGTATAGATGTCGAAGTATTAAAGAAAATCTGATTTATTTTGCTGATATGCGTAATGGAAAATTCTCAGAAGGTAAAGTATGTTTAAGAGCAAAAATAGATATGTCCGATTCTTCTTTGATAATGAGGGATCCGGTATTATATCGAGTAAAATATACCCCACATCATCGTATTGGAAAAAAATGGTGTATTTATCCAACATATGATTTTAGTCATTGTATTTCAGATGCAATAGAAGGTATTACACACTCATTATGTACCTTAGAGTTTCAAGAAAATCGTCGTTTATATAACTGGATATTAAAAAATATTAACATTACTCAATGTCCAGAACAATATGAATTTTCTCGGCTTAACTTAAAATATGTAGTAACTTCTAAACGAAAATTAAGTATTTTAGTTAAAAATAATGTAGTAGATGGCTGGGATGATCCGCGTCTACTTACTATTTCTGGATTAAGACGTAGAGGATATACAGCTCAATCAATTCGTGAATTTTGCAAATGTATTGGAGTTAGTAAGCAAGATAGTCAAATAGAATTATCAGTATTAGAATCGTGTGTTCGCAATGATTTAAATAAAATAGCACCTAGACTAATGGCAGTAATTAACCCTGTAAAAATTATTATAAGTAATTTACCAGATGGATATACAGAAAATATTGTTGTTCCTAATCATCCTAAAGATCAGAGCATGGGAACTCGTTCTATAATTTTTACTAAAGAAATTTTTATTGATCGTTCTGATTTTTATGAAGAACTACCGAATCATAATTTTCCTAAATTGACTATAGGAAAGGAAATTCGTTTAAGATATGCTTATGTTATCACTGCTAATCATATTAAAAAAGATATACATGGTAATATTTCGACTATATACTGCAGTTTCAATCCACATACCTTAAACAAAAATCCTATGAATCAAAAAAAACAAGTTCAAGGGGTGATTCATTGGATATCTTCAAAGAATAGTACACCAGCAAAATTTCGTTTATATGAAAAATTATTTACTCATTCTAATCCTGCTTCTGCAAAAAACTTGTTAAGTATTATTAATCCTAATTCTTTAATAACTTTAAGTGGATTTGTTGAATCGAATATATCTTTTTTTAATAATCCTGGTCCATATCAATTTGAACGAGAAGGTTATTTTATTTTAGATTATAAGTGCAGTAAATTTATTGATTTAGTTTTTAACAGAATTGTAAATTTAAAAAGAGCTTCAATAAAAAATTAACTTGTATTACAAATATAAATTACTGACTATATTACATTTTCATCTCTAAGCAAATTTTAGAAACCCAATTTTTTACTCGAATTTCAGTTAATTCTGGCTGCCTATCTTCATCTATTGCTAAACCAACAAATTGATTATTATCAGTGATACTTTTCGACATATCAAAATGATAACCTGAACTAGGCCATAACCCAACTATATTTGCTCCATTTTTTACAACAATTTTGTATAAAATACTCATAGCATCACAAAAATATTCTGAATAATCTTCTTGATCTCCGCATCCAAAAATTGCCACTTTTTTTCCAACAAAATTTATATTTTTAAACTCAGGTAAAAATGAATCCCAATCACATTGAGGTTCTCCATAATACCAAGTAGGAATACCAAATATTAATTGATCATAAGTTTCTATATCTTTCTTAGAACTATCAGCAATATCAAAAATACTTGATAAATCTTTTCCTAGTGTTTTTTGAATCATATTAGCAAGTTTTTCAGTATTACCAGTATCACTACCAAAAAAAATACCTATTGATGTGTTTTTCATATTTTAACCCTATGTTATTAATGGATTATTGTAATTATTTCTTGATATAAATATCATACATTAATGTATGATATTTATATTCTTAAAATTTATTATATTATATTTTTCTTCTTATTATATGACAATTAATTTTAATATAAATTATAATCTATTATTTATGGATTATATTCATGATATATAATTTCATTGAGATGTCTGATAGATAACATTAATAATATATTAAAAAAGTAATTTTATAAAAATTATTGTCTTGGTAAGTTATATATTTTAAAAAGATATAAATTTTAAAGGTTTTAATCAATTTTTGATAAAAATATCATAAAATATATATTTGATCATACTCAAGAATTACTGGGTTAATATCATGATTTAAATAAATTAAAATTTTTATACAAATAGATTATTAATATTCAAAATTTAAAAAATTAAGATAATACATGATACATTTTATTATTATCTAATATAATTAAATATAAAAAATTTTTAATTAATAAAACAATTTATCATATATATTAATATATATTGGTTATATGAACACAGGTATCAACTTATTTTTTTAATAATCCTAAGAAAATATCATTCTGATTAACGAACAATATCTCTTTTGAAGAAATATACTTTTTGTAACATTTTATAATAAGTATTTTTCTAATTAAAAATCATGTATACTTTATAAGTAAAATTATTAATCTATTAATAATAAGCAAAACATCACATGATATATAATTTTATTATTTGTTATAACGTTTTATTTAAAATTGTTCTATATATATTAAAAATATTGTAAATTTTAATATAACATACGGTGAATGATTGCATTTAGCACAAATAACACATAATCATATTATGGTTTAGTATCGTTAGAATTCTATAGATATTTGTTAACAATTTTCAAAAGAGCATATATGATGAATAATAATTCAAAATTTATACAGTTAGATATAAGAACGATAAAATTTCCTATTACTGCAATAGCTTCAATTCTTCATAGAATTTCTGGAATTTTTTTATTTATAACGATTGGTCCAATGTTATGGATATTAAGAAAATCGTTATCTTCTGAAGATAATTTTTATAAAATTAGTAATTATTTATTAACAGATAATTATTTTTTTCAATTTTTAAAGTGGAGTATAGCTATTACATTAAGTCATCATATAATTTTTGGAATACGACAAATGTTAATGGATTTTGGATATCTTAAGCAAACTTTGTTGATAGGAAAAATTAGTGTAATTATTGTATTTTTATTAGTTATTTTTTTATCTATTTTTATAGGCATAAATATATGATGGTCTTCATAAAAAAATTAAATTTATTAAAGCATTATGGAGTGTATGAGTGGTTAATAGTACGATTATCTGCGATTTTAATGATGATATACATGTTATGTATATTAAATTTTATTTTATCTAGTAATTATGTTGTATCTTATGAAAAATGGTGCGATTTTTTTTATAGCAATAAAATCCGAATATTTAATGGTATAACTTTATTATTTCTTTTGAAACATATTTGGATTGGCGTAAAACATGTATTAGAAGATTATATTCAATCAGTTAAATTGAAACAATTAGGAATACGCTTAGTCAGCTCTGTAGTTTATATATATTTATTATTGGGAATAATAATTATTTGGGGTATATAAATATGTTGTATTATAATCATTTACCAATAAAAGAATTTTTTTCTGTTATTATAGGTGCTGGGGGAGCCGGTATGCGGGTTGCTTCATACATTTCTAGAATGGGCTTTTCTTGTGCTTTAATTTCTAAAGTATTTCCAACACGATCGCACACAGTATCTGCTCAAGGAGGTATTACAGTAGCTCTTGGAAATCAGCATGAAGATCATTGGGAATGGCATATGTACGATACAGTTAAAGGTTCTGATTATATAGGAGATCAAGATGCTATTGAATATATGTGTAAAACAGGGCCAAAAGCTGTTTTAGAACTAGAACGAATGGGTTTGCCGTTTTCTAGATTAAAGAATGGACGTATTTATCAAAGACCGTTTGGAGGACAAACTTTATCTTATGGAAAAAAACAAGCTTCTCGTACTGCTGCATCTGCTGACAGAACTGGACACGCACTATTACATACTCTATATCAACAGAATTTAAAAAATAAAACTGTTGTATTTTCAGAATGGTATGTATTAGATTTAGTAAAAAATCAAGACGATAGAGTGTTAGGTTGTGTTGCGTTTTCTATTGAAACTGGAGAATTAATATATTTTAAAGCTCGAGCTACAGTAATTGCTACTGGAGGAGCTGGTCGTGTTTATCAATCAACTACCAATGCTTACATTAATACAGGAGATGGAATCGGAATGGTATTACGAGCTGGATTTCCAGTACAAGATATGGAAATGTGGCAGTTTCATCCTACTGGAATAGCTGGTGTTGGTATTTTAGTAAGTGAAGGATGCAGAGGAGAAGGAGGATATTTATTAAACTCAAACGGGGAAAAATTCATGGAAAGATATGCCCCGAATGCTAAAGACTTAGCTGGACGAGATGTAGTATCTAGAGCAATTATTATTGAGATTAAGGAAGGACGAGGCTATTCAGATATATATTATGGACCGCATGTTAAGTTAAAATTAGATCATTTAGGAAAGGAATTATTAGAGTTGCGTCTCCCAGGAATTTTAGAATTAGTTCGAACTTTTGCTAATATTGATCCTGTAAAAGAATTAATTCCAGTTTTTCCAACTTGTCATTATATGATGGGAGGTATCCCAACGAATATCCATGGACAAGTAATCACCGTAAATAATAGTAACAAAAAAGATGGATATAATTATAAAATAGTCCCTGGTTTATTTGCAGTTGGAGAGACTGCCTGTGTATCAGTACATGGAGCTAATAGATTAGGTGGAAACTCCTTATTAGATTTAATAGTATTTGGACAAGCTGTAGGATTATGCATACATAAATATCTTTTAGAGGAAGAATGGCCTCCTGCAAGAGATGCCACTATTTCTGATATAGAGCCATCTGTATTTCGTTATACTAAATGGAATAATAATCAAAACCATTTAATATTAAATAAAGAAAATCCTGTTACAATAAGAAAAGATTTACAGTGGTGTATGCAAAATAATTTTGCAATTTTTAGAGAAGAAAAAACAATGCTGAAAGGACTGGAAGAATTAAAAGAAATAAAAAAACGATTAGATAAAGTTGTGTTACAAGATAAAACACTTATATTTAACACGCAACGTATTGAATGCTTAGAGTTAGAAAATTTATTAGAAATTGCTTATGTAACTGCAATGTCTGCTATTTTTAGAAAAGAAAGCAGAGGAGCACATAGTAGATACGACTTTCCTTTTAGAGATGATAAAAATTGGCTATGTCATACATTATTTTTACCAAAAGATAACATTATGATTCGTAGAAACGTGAATATGAATCCACAATTTAGACCTACTTTTTTACCAAAGACTCGTGTTTATTAAAATAGAGAAAAATATGAAAGTTAAATTTTTAATTTATCGTTTTTGTCCTGAAAAAAATGAATCTTCTTATATGCAAGAATATTATATCAATTTATCAAAAATACATAAAATGACATTATTAGATGCTTTAATACAATTAAAAGAACAAGATCCTACTTTAACATTTCGTAAATCTTGTAGAGAGGGAGTATGCGGATCAGATGGAATGAATATAAACGGGATAAACGGTCTAGCATGCATCACTTCATTAACAAATTTAATTAAGAAAACACGAAAGAAAACAATTTCTATAAGACCATTACCTGGATTCCCTGTAATACGAGATTTAGTAGTAGATATGAATCAATTTTATTTACAATATGAAAAAATAAAACCTTATTTAATAAATAATAATATCAATCAACCATCTCATGAATATTTACAATCTCCAGAGGATAGAGCTAAATTAGATGGATCTTATGAATGTATATTATGTGCATGTTGTTCTAGTTTTTGTCCTTCTTTTTGGTGGAATTCAGATAAATTTATTGGGCCTGCTGGATTATTAACACTATATCGTTTTTTAGTAGATACCAGAGATACTAATAGTAAAGAGCGATTAGAAAATATCAATGATAATTTTAGTGTTTTTAAATGTCATAATATTATGAATTGTGTTAGTGTGTGTCCTAAAAAATTAAATCCAGCTCAAGCTATAGGAAATATTAAACGTATGCTAGTCAAAAATATTATTAAGCAATGATTCTTTAATTAAAATCGATACAAAACTCATTTATTATATATATACATATAAAATTAATATATGAGTAATAGTCATATATATACTTATGAATAGGATTGTGCCATGGATAGTGATGAATTTAAAAAATTAATAGGGTCCTCTTTTTTAATAAAAAATAATCAATCATATATTGAGCAAATTTATAAAGTTTTTTTAGAAAATCCTAATGATATAGATCCTAGCTGGAATAAGGTATTTCGAGAATGGATCTGTGAAGAAAAATATTTGAATCGTATTCCTCAAGATTTAAAATTAAATAATAAATCATGTGTTGAAGTTAAAGAAAAAAAAATTACAGGTTCAGTGCTGTTAGATAAAAATAGTGATGTTTTTATAAAAATATTACAATTAATTAATTCTTTTAGAATATATGGGCATCAATATTCAAAATTAGATCCACTGGGTTTATTTGTCAATAAAAATAAAAATGACCTTCTGGAATTAGAACATTATAAATTTATGAATGAAGATTGGTATCGATTAATAGATACCAATCTTTTAGGGATTTCACAAGGTTTGATGACTATAAAAGATATATATCAATTTTTTAAAACAATTTATTGTAAAACTATTGGGATAGAATATATGCATATTTTAAATCCCGATATAGTTTTATGGATTCAAAAACAAATTGAATCTATCACAAATATATCTACTAATTTGAGTAATTTAGCTCAAAAACAATTTCTTACTGAAATTATTTCAGCAAATATATTAGAGCATTATTTAGGAATAAAATTTCCTGGAGTAAAAAGGTTTTCTTTGGAAGGAGGAGATGTATTGATTCCTATGTTGAAAGAAATAATACGTTATTCTTCTGAATATCATGAAATTCAAGAAATATTTCTAGGTATGGCTCATAGAGGTCGATTAAATGTGTTAATTAACGTATTAGGTAAAAATCCTCATGATTTAATTGAAGAATTTTATGGTAAAAATTGTGAATATAATAAAAGTGGAGATGTAAAATACCATCAAAGTTTGTATTCAAATATTGTTGTGAATGGACGAAAAATTAATTTGTTTTTATTTCCTAATCCATCACATTTAGAAATTGTTACTCCAATTGTAATGGGTGCTACACGAGCAAGGATAGATCAATTATCTCATAATAATGTTCAACAATTTACTGAAAATGGTGATTTTAAATCACAAAATAATAAAATATTGCCAGTTGTAATACATGGAGATGCTGCGATTAGCGCTCAAGGAGTAGTTCAGGAATCATTTAATATGGCTAATACTAGAGCTTATGGGGTTGGAGGAACAATTCATATTGTAATTAATAATCAAATTGGATTTACTACATCTAACATCCATGATCTTAGGTCTACTTCATATTGCACTGATATTGCAAAAATGATACAAGCTCCTGTTCTTCACGTTAATGCAGATGATGTTAATGCAGTTATTTTTGTTACTCGATTTGCATTAAAATTTAGACATCAATTCAAACAAGATATAATTATTGATTTAGTTTGTTATCGAAGGCATGGACATAACGAAGCAGATGAACCTAGTGTTACTCAACCTGTAATGTATAAAAATATTCGTAAACATCCTACAGTTGTTGATATTTATTCTAAATTTTTACATAAAAATAAAATAATAGTGGACATAAATAAAGTTCAAGATATGATTCAATCATATCGTTCAAAATTAGAAGCTGAACATTGTGTACTTGAATCTTGGAAACCTATAAATATACGTTCTACATATCACTGCAACAATAATCCTCAACATAAATCGAATTGTTTTAATGGCAATAACCAACAAATAAACAAACAATACTTAAAAAATTTGGCATGTCGAATTAGTAACATTCCAGTTAATTTTAAGATGCATGAAAGAGTAAAAAAAATTTATGATGAACGTGCCGAAATGGCATTAGAAAAACGATTATTTGATTGGGGAGGGGCTGAATGTTTAGCATATGCTGTACTGTTAGAAAAAGGTTATTCTATTAGATTGTCAGGGGAAGATGTAGCACGAGGAACATTTTTTCATAGACATGCAGTAATATATGATCAAGATCATGGATCACTATATGTTCCATTAATGAATATTAAAAAAAAACAAGGATCATTTTTAGTGTGGGATTCAGTATTATCTGAAGAATCAGCTTTAGCGTTTGAATACGGATATTCTACTATCGCTTTTAAAAATACTTTAGTTATTTGGGAAGCTCAATTTGGGGATTTTTCTAATGGAGCTCAAATAGTTATTGATCAATTTATTAGTTCTGGTGAACAAAAATGGAATCAATTATGTGGATTAGTTATGCTATTACCTCATGGATATGAGGGTCAAGGTCCAGAACATTCTTCATGTCGTATAGAAAGATATTTACAATTATGTGCTGAAAACAATATTCAAATTTGCGTGCCTTCTACTCCAGCCCAAATCTATCACATCTTATTAAAACAATCAAGAAATGTCATACAAAAACCATTAATTATAGTATCCCCAAAATCTTTATTGAGACATACTATGGCAACTTCTACAATGGATGATTTAGTATATGGATCTTTTAACACTATTTTTAACGAAACTAATGATTGTTGTATATTAAATCAAGTAAAAAAAGTAATTATATGTACAGGAAAAATATATTATGACTTGTTAAGTAGTCGAAATAAAGCGCACTTGTATACTACGGCAATAGTACGTATTGAACAATTATATCCTTTTCCTTATTCTGATGTAGCAATGATTTTAAAACAATCATATAATCATGTAAAAGAATTTATTTGGTGTCAAGAAGAACCCAAAAATCAAGGAGCTTGGCATTATATACAGCGTTGTTTTTATAAATGTATTAATACATCATGTATTGACGATAATATTACATTAAATTATGTAGGACGAGATTCATCAGCTTCACCTGCTTCAGGGTATTTTGCCATACATCAATTACAACAAAAAAAAATAATTAGTGTTGCCTTAGGTTTAAATGAACAATAAAAGGATAAAAAATGAGCAATAGTAGTAATAATATTTTAAAAATTTTAGTTCCTAATTTACCTGAATCAGTCGAAGATGCTACTGTCGCTGTTTGGCATAAAAAAGAAGGAGAGCATATTCAGCAAGATGAAATATTACTTGAAATTGAAACAGACAAAATCATGCTAGAAGTACCAGCCTCTCAAAATGGAATATTAGAAATAATATTAGAAAAAGAAGGATCTGTTGTTAAGTCTGGTCAAACTTTAGGTCATTTAAAATTAATTGATAATATAAGTGTTGATGAATCAAATCATAATCCAATAATTTTAAATGAAAAGCACAATAACAAATTTGAAGATTTAAATGATACTAATATTTCTGATGATTATAAATATATACATAATGAAAAAGATGACTATACCATTTTATTAAGTCCTTCCGTTAGAAAATTAATCACTGAATATAATTTAAATATAAACAATATAAAAGGAACTGGTATAAAGGGACGAATCACTAAACAAGATATAGAAAAATATATAAAAATCCAATCAGCAGTACAGAAAACTAATTTTACTACTGATGTTATATCTAAAAAGAAGATGCATTATAATATTATGCAAAACAATAATAATATGAATCATATTACTAATGATAGAAAAGAAATTAAAGTTACAATGAATCGTTTACGGAAAAAAATTGCCGAACGTTTATTATATGTAACAAATTCTACAGCCATGCTTACTACATTTAATGAAGTAAATATGCAACCTGTTATACTATTACGTAATAAATACAAAACATTATTTAAAGAGCGGCATGGTATTAAATTAGGGTTTATGTCTTTTTTTGTAAAATCAGTACTAGAAGGGTTGCGACGATTTCCTGAAGTTAACGCTTTTATTAATGGAGAAGAAATAATATATCATAATTATATTGATATAAGTATTGCAGTTTCTACAGAACGTGGATTAATTACACCAGTATTAAGAAATGTAAATGAATTAAGTTTTTCTGATATTGAAAAAAAAATTAAATTTTTTTCTGAAAAAGGAAAACAAGGAAAATTAACTTTAGAGGAATTAACTGGAGGAAATTTTACTATTACTAATGGAGGAGTGTTTGGTTCTTTGATGTCTACTCCTATTATTAATCCTCCTCAAAGCGCTATTCTTGGAATGCATGCTATCAAAGAGAGACCAATAGCTATAAATGGAGAAATGGTAATTTTACCTATGATGTATTTAGCTCTGTCATATGATCATAGATTAATAGATGGAAAAGATTCGGTAAATTTTTTAAAAACAGTAAAAGAATTAATAGAAGATCCAGCGCGATTATTATTGGATATTTAAAATATGAATAGACAAATATAGTTCTATATTCATATGTTATACAAACAAAAAATATTATATACTTCGCTATATGTAATATTTAACTTCAATTAATACACTAGAATAAATTACTATGATGAATTTATACGAATATCAAGCAAAAAAAATATTTAACCAGTTTAAAATACCTGTTTTAAAAAATTATGTTTTTTTTAATATATCAGAAATTAAATATTGTAAATCATCCATTATAACAGATGGTCCTCCGTGGATGGTAAAATGCCAAATATATTCAGGAGGACGAGGAAAATCTGGAGGAGTAAAAGTTGTATATTCATTAGACGAGATACAGTCTTTTGCTCAACGGTGGATTGGAAAACGACTTATTACATATCAAACAACTACAGAAGGGGAAATAGTCCATGCTATTTTAGTAGAATCAGTGGTTGAAGTTATTAATGAATTTTACCTTAGTGTGTTAATTGATAGAGATTCATCTCAAATTTTGTGTATAGTTTCTACTAAAGGAGGTATAAACATTGAAAATGTGGCTGATAAATTACCTGATTTAATTTTTAAAATTGTGATAGATCCTGTAGCTGAAGCATATGAATATCAAGGACGTATATTAGCAAATAAATTAGGCTTTACAGGAATACAAATTAACAAATTTGTTAAAATTTATATGAATATTATTCAAGTATTTCTAAAAAAAGATTTTACTTTATTAGAAATAAATCCATTTATTATAAATAAAAATCAAGATTTAATTTGTTTAGATGCCAAAGTTAGTATAGATAGTAATGCATTATTTAGACAAAAAGATCTTTTAAATTTATGTTTAAATAAAAATATGTCAGAAGATAATGAGTCTATCTCTTCTATTAATAATGAAAATATTGGAATTAATTATATTTCTTTACAGGGAAATATAGGATGTATGGTAAATGGAGCTGGTTTGGCGATGGCTACTATGGATTTAATAAAATCATTAGGAGGAAATCCAGCTAATTTTTTAGACATAGGTGGTGATATAAATAAAAATTCTATTATATCAGCACTAACTATAATTTTAAAAAACACATCAGTAAAAGCGATATTTATCAACATTTTTGGTGGAATCGTATGTTGTAATTTAGTTGCAGAAGGAATTATTGATGTTTTATCCCAAAACACTAACAATATACCTATTGTAGTTCGGTTAGAAGGTAACAATGCTATTTTAGGTCAAAAAAAGTTAATAAATAATAAAAAACTAAACGTTTTTGTCATTAATAATTTATTAGATGCAATACGTCAAACTATAGAGTTAGTAAAATAAATATGTCTATTCTAATTAATCAAAACACTACAGTAATTTGCCAGGGATTTACTGGTAAAAAAGCTAGTTTTCATTCTCAACAGGCGTTGCTATATGGAACAAAAATAGTTGGAGGGGTTACTCCTGGAAAAGGGGGATCTATTCATCTTGGTCTTCCAGTATTTGATACTGTTGATGAAGCAATAAATCATACTAAAGCTGTTGCTTCTGTTATTTATGTACCAGCTCCCTTTTGTAAAGATGCTATCTTAGAAGCTATATATTCTAAAATTAATTTAATCATTTGTATCACAGAAGGAATTCCAATATTGGATATGTTAATAATTAAACAAAAATTAAAAGCACAGAATATATGTACTTTGATTGGACCAAACTGTCCTGGAGTAATTACTCCAGGACAGTGTAAAATTGGCATTATGCCTGATTATATTCATAAACCTGGTAATATCGGAGTTGTATCTAGATCCGGAACCTTAACCTACGAAGTAGTAAAACAAATAACAGATTCTGGATTAGGACAATCTACTTGCGTAGGGATTGGAGGGGATCCAATATTAGGATCTAGTTTCATTGATGTTTTATTTTTATTTGAACAAGATCCTAAAACAAAATTAATAATCATGATCGGAGAAATTGGAGGAAAATCGGAAGAGCAAGCTGCAACTTATATAAAAAAATATATAAAAAAACCAATCATAGCATATATAGCAGGATCCTCAGCGCCTAAAGGAAAACGTATGGGACATGCTGGAGCTATCATTTCAGGAAAAGGAACTAGTGTATATGAAAAATGCATGGCTTTATCGAAAGCTGGGGTATATGTTGCTGAAAATTTCGTAACTATTGGGGATATGGCTAAAAAGATTTTAACCAATAATCATTTAAAAAATAAATAATGCTAAAATCTAAATATTTGATAATAAATTAATGGAAAATAACTTTTATTGTAATTCGCAATACTTAATATGAATGTACTTGATCTATTTTCAAAAACTAATATTTTAGTAAAAATCACTGTGATTTTACTAATTATATTTTCTGTCATATCATGGAGTATAATTTTTCATCGTGTTTTCATTTTAAAAATAGAACAATATAGATTAAAATTATTTGAAAATAAATTTTGGTCTGGAATAAAATTATCTCATTTATATGAAGAAATATCAAATAGACGAAGTCAACTTAATAGTTCTGAACATATCTTTTGTGTAGGTTTTAAAGAATTTTCTAAATTATATCATATAAAAAATTGCTTACCTGAAACGGTAACTAATAGAGTATTTCGGATTATGCGCAGTACAATGAATGTTGAATTAGAAATATTAGAGCAATATATTCCTCTAATTGGAACAATTGGATCTATTAGTCCGTATATTGGATTATTTGGAACAGTATTAGGAATAATACATGTTTTTTTAGAATTAGGAAAAATAATTACTACTGCTGATCATATGGTAAGCACTCATATGCAAATTATTGCACCTGGAATAGCAGAAGCATTAATTTCTACAGCAATAGGTTTATTTGTAGCCATTCCAGCTGTTATGGCTTTTAATTACTTAACAAAACAAATTAATGATCTTAATCAAAGTTATGATTCTTTTATAGAAGAATTTGTTACAATATTATATCATCAGGTATTTTTACACTCTGATTCCATTGAAATGAATAAGGACAAGCAGTATGTATCATTATCGAAAAAAGAACCAGAGATTTAAAATTCAATCTGAAATTAATATCGTACCATTTTTAGATATCTTATTAATTTTATTAATTATTTTTATGATGATACCATTTCAATTGATACAAGGATTTCAAGTAAATCTACCAAATAGCACTAACACCGTTAATATTACTAATCACAATAATAAATGTGCAATAACTATAGAAATTTTAGAAACAGGATTATACAATTTTAGGGTGTATAATAAATATACCAAAAATATTGATTTTCATAAATTATCATTAGAAATAAACAATATTGTTCAACAAAATCCAGAAACCATAGGTTTTATAGCTGCTTCAGCCTACACGAAATACAACGAAATAATTCAAATATTAACTTTATTAAGTGATAAAGGAATATCTTCTGTAGGAATGATTGCCAACCCTATTGATTAAATAATCATATAATATGTCTATGATAACATACAATTCCAATTATAGTAAAAAATCTCATATAAATATTAAGTATGCCATCTTTATTTCAATTATCATGCATATAATTATTTATATGCTATTATTTCATTGGATATTTTTTAATACAAAAAAAAATCACATTTCTACCGTTTTTAAAATATCTTCTGAAAAAAATAATTACCAAATGATTAATGATCATAATTATCACCAACATTCAGAACAATCAGATCGATTC
>NZ_CP012116.1:375382-381776 GCF_059936355.1 Candidatus Blochmannia festinatus (nom. nud.)
CCTATGCTGAAGAAAAAACATTCAGATATAACAAAAAATTCAATACATCCTAAATTATGTAACACTACTAATTCCGATTTTAAAAAAATAGAAAATTTATTAAATGTACTTACTAATAATTCTAGTTATATAAAAAATAATAAAAATCTTGATTCATTACTTATAAAAAAAAATAATTTTAATGATATTAAAAATAATGAAATTAATTTATATAAAAATTCAATCATTCAATCTATTCAACAAAAATTTTACAATTCATCTGATTATTTAGGAAAGAAATGTGATCTAAAAATACAATTAGATGTTAATGGGAAATTAATATCAGTCACTGCTATTTCTGGTGATTGGGCACTATCTCAAGCTGCAATAATTGCAGTAAAATTAACAAATTTTCCTAAACCTCCAAATATTTATATTTATAATATTTTTAAAAATATAGTCTTAAGCTTTTCTCCATAATAAATAATAATAACAACATATTCATGTAATATTAAAATAATATAATTTACTAAATAGTATTAAAAATTTCTTTATCAAAAGATACATAATTGTTATATTACTCAATATGTTATCAATAGAAAATTTAAAAAATTTTATTAAAGTAAATGCATTCAAGACTTTTCATACTATTCATTCTTTGGTGCTTACCACTATTCGTGATAGCAGATATGAGAATCGAAATCACACATGGAATAAATTCCGCTCATCCTATTGCTGTCGTACCATTTTCTACCATGACTCATGATCAATATAATTCATCATCAAATGCTCTAGACATAGAAGATATTGGATCAATTATTTCTGCTGATTTGCGTAATAGTGGAAAATTTAATACTTTACCTATTGCATATTTACCACATCAACCCTCAAAACTTTCTGATATAGTTCCAATTTTTTGGGAAAAATTAGGTATTAATACAATTGTATTAGGATCAGTCAATATAGATAATAATGATAATTATCATATCACATATCAATTAATAGATACCTCTAGTAATCCTGCGCTAATAATTTTAGAAAACCAATATTTAGTGAAAAAACAATATATACGTCACACTGCACATACTATAAGTAATGAAATTTTTGAAAAATTAACCGGAATACGAGGTGTATTTTGTACTCGTATTGCATATATATCATATATACATAACACTAAATATCCTTATGAATTATATGTTGCTGATTACGATGGATATAATCAAATTTCTATCTGTCGATCAACAGAGCCATTAATGTCTCCAGCTTGGACTCCAGATGGAGAAAAAATTGCTTATGTTACTTTTTCTTCTGGATGTTCAGAATTGGTAATACAAACTTTAAATACCGGATTAGTAAGCCATATTGTTAAATTTCCTAATCATAATGGATCTCCAGCATTTTCTCCAGACGGTAAAAAATTAGCGTTTAGTTTATCAAAAACAGGAAGCTTAAATTTATATGTAATGTATTTATCATCTGGTAAAATTTATCAAGTAACTTCAAATAGACATAATAATACGGAACCTAGTTGGTTTCCAGATAATATAAATTTAGCTTATACTTCTGATCAAGGTGGTACTCCTCAGGTATATAAAGTCAATATTAATAATACTTCTGATATTCAAAGGTTATCTTGGCTTCCAGGGAGTAATCAAAGACCAAATATTAGCACGGATGGAACTTTTATAATTATGGTAAACAGGTATAAAGGGGAACAAAGTATATCGAAATTAAATCTATTAACTGAACAAGAAGAAATACTAACTAAAGATTCATTTTTAGCAGATACACCTAGTTTATCTCCAAACGGAATTATGGTTATATATAGTGCTTTTTCTAAAAAAGCAACATCTAACTCTATAATTAATAATAGCAATAATAATAAATCTATTTTAGAATTAATATCTGCTGATGGTCGTTTTAAAGCTCATTTAAAAGGTTCATCAGGTAATATTAAATTTCCTGTTTGGTCATCATCATTATCTTGCTCAAAAAGATAAAATATATATAATAATTGTTAGTTTTTAATATACAATTTTATTATTAATTAATTATGAATATTCTTTATAAATATTGCCAAAATTTGTTAAGTTAGGTATTTAAATGAAAATTAATCGATCTACTTTAATATTATATGTATATATATTTATTATTAGTATAATAACATCTTTGTGTATCTCTTGTAAACATTTTACTAATAATCCCAAATATATCGATAACATAGATTATTTAGACAAACTAGATACGAACAGTATTCTTAATACTACGGAGAAATCTAATCGATTCAATCAAATACAACAACTCCAATCAAAAAATATAATTTATTTTCCTTTAGATCAATATTATATTCTTCCTGTTTTTTTTAATATTTTAGACATGCATGCATCTTTTTTACGTAATAATTCTTTATATAAAATTATTATAGAAGGCCATACAGACGAACGAGGTACTCCAGAATATAATATTGGTTTAGGAGAACGACGAGCATATTCTATAAAGAAATATTTACAAAGTAAAGGAGTTCTATCCAATCAAATAAATATTATTTCTTATGGCAAAGAAAAACCTGTTTCTTTTGGTCATACTGAAGAATCATATTCTAAAAACAGACGAGGTGTATTATTATATCAATAGTGTATATATATCATATAATAAAATTTATTATATTTTCTTTGTTTATTTATATAATCAGTATTGTTTTAATTTCAAATATCATTTTTTTAAATGATAGAGTATATATTGTTCATGCAAAAACAACATATTATAAAATTGATCTTAATCAAAAAATAAAGGAATTAAATCAAATATTAGATGCACATAGCCAATGTTTAATTCAATTACAACAACAATTATCAGAAACCCAGCAAGATATTGATGAATTGCGTAATAACATTCAAGATATTCAACATTGCATGCAAAATATGACAAAAAATCAAAAAGAATCCTATAAAAAAATATATGAAGAACTATACCAAAATAATTTGATGAAACAAAAAAATTCTAACACAACAAAAAATTTAGAGTCAAATTTTAATAAAAATATAATTGATACAAAACAATTACCAAATAATATAGATTATGATTATAAATCAGCAGTTTCATTAGTTTTAGAAAAAAAACAATATAATCAAGCTATTCAAGCATTTCAAAATTTTATAAAAAATCATCCAAAATCTAATTATCAACCAAATGCACACTATTGGTTAGGACAATTATATTATAATAAAGGTAATAAGGATGATGCTTCTTATCATTTTGCATTAGTTGTAAAAAATTATCCCAAATCTTCAAAAGCATCTGATGCATTACTAAAAATAGGAATAATTATGCAAGAAACTAATCAGATAGATAAATCTAAAATAATATACAGACAATTGGGAAAGTTATATCCTAATAGCGATGCTGCTAAACAAGCCCAAAAACGATTAATACGTTTACAAAATAATAAATAATCATGTTCACCATAGTAAATTAAAAAACTAAATAAAACTGTTTATTAATAAATATTTGTTATAATAAATATTATTTTTGTATGAATTTATTTTTATAAAGATATAATATTAATCCACATTGGTCCTTTACCTGATGGATGACGTGAAATAAAATTTAATTGTCCATTCTTTAAATTAATTCGATATAAAGCAATATGATGAGATTTTTGTCCAGCAACAATTAAAAAATTTCCTGTGATATCTATTGAAAATCCTCGTGGTTGTGTTTCAGTATATTTATATCCTATTAACTTTAATGTTTTTGTTTTTGGAAGTACTTTAAAATAACTAATAGTACTATTAAATCTGTCAGAACAATATATCCAATTATTATCTGGAGTCATGTGTATATCTGATGCCCAAAATTTTTTTGGACTTACACTATGAGTAGTAGGTAATATTTTTATTGTTTGTATAATATATAAATATTTTTTTTCTATACTGTATGATAACACGTTAATTGTTCCATTAAGCTCATTGATTACATATGCATAGTCTGCAGATTTATGAAAAATCATATGACGGGGACCAGAATCTATTTTAGTTGTAATATATTGTAAATGGTACGGTATTAATTTTCCGTTATATTTATTTATATCAAATAATCTAATTGAATTTTCTTGTAAACATGGGACCCAGAGTATTTTTTTGGTTTTATCTATATTAACTGAATGGCAACCTAATAAATTTTCTATAGTTTGAATAATACAACAATTATTAGTTATTTCAAAACTATCAATAGAAATAACACCAACAACGTTATAATTGTAAGATGCATAATATAAATATGTACTTTCTTGTTGAACATTAACAGTAATATAAGTGGGACTATTTAAAATTTTGACAGCTTTTATTTTATTTAATAATCCTTCTGGACTAATACAATAAGTATGAATACTAAAATTAGGCCGTATTCCGACATATAAAAATCTAGAATTAGGATGGATGGCCATAGGTTGAGCTTGACCACAAGTGGAGATTATTTGAATTAGCTCTAATGATTCTTTAGATTCATCTAATCTCCAAACATAAATTTGATGACTTTCAGGGCTAGCTACATAAACAGTTTGTATTATTTTTGGATTCATATTTTATATATATAGAAAATATTATGTATAAAAAATAGTTTAAATAATTCGTTTTTATAAAATTTTAATAACACAACATTATACAGAATATTTAAATATTTTAATGAAATATTTTCTTAAAAAGAAATTATAATAATTAATATTTATTTATCTTAATTACAATTATAATATAAAATATATATAGTGTTTTTAAATAAAAAGTGAGTGTATCATAAATATGAATATAATTCAGGTAGTATTTATAAGACATGGAGAAAGCAAATGGAATAAAGAGAATAAATTTACTGGTTGGGTTGATGTTGATTTGTCAAAACAAGGTTATCGTGAAGCACAAAAAGCCGGAGAATTACTTAAAAAAAATAATTTTGTTTTTCATTATGGATATACTTCTGTTTTAAAACGAGCAATACATACTTTGTGGATAATTTTAGACCAATTAAATCAAGCGTGGTTACCAGTAGAAAAATCTTGGAAATTAAATGAACGTCATTATGGATCTTTACAAGGTTTAAATAAAGATGAAGTTATAAAAATATATGGCTATGACGTTGTTCAAAAATGGAGACGAAGTTTCAAAACTATTCCTCCAATCGAGGATATAGTAATAAATAAAGAAAATGTTTTCGCTGAAATACATGATATTCCTTATAATATGATGGGTATTTGTAACTTGCCTAATGGAGAAAGTTTAGAATTAACTTCAAACAGAGTTATTCCATATTGGGAAAAAACTATTTTTCCCAATGTTAAGAACAATAATTCAGTCATTGTTGTAGCCCATGGTAACTCGATAAGAGCAATAATAAAATTTTTAGGTGACTTAAATGAATCTGAAATATTTAAAATCGAAATACCTACAGGGATTCCATTAATATATGAGTTTAATAATAATTTTAAACCTACAAAATATTATTATTTATCTTAAGACATTAAATTAGTATTTCTATATTATGTGCAATTATAATAACATTATAAAATAAACAATTATTTTTATCAACAAAATGTTGTATGCATACAACATTTTGTTGATAAAAATAATTGTTTATTTTATAATGTTTAGAAGTTTTTATTTTTAATTTTTAAAAGGTGATTAGTATGGATCGATTTTCCCGTTTTCAGGGTATATTATCCGATCGAGATAACGCTGTGATACAGCCATTTATATCTCAGGTGTTTGGGTGGATGTCTTGTGGGTTATTATTAACTGCATTTGTTGCATGGTATACCTCTAGAAGTCCTGTAGTTCTTCAAATATTATTTTCTAATCAAATAATATTTTTTGGATTAGTAATTAGTCAATTAGCATTAGTATTTGTTTTATCTGGAATGGTAACAAAACTTAGTGGATCATTAGCAACTACTTTGTTTATGTTATACTCAGCATTAACTGGATTAACTTTATCTAGTATATTTGTGTTATATACAACATCTTCTATATCCAGTACTTTTGTAGTAACATCTGGAATGTTTGGAGCAATGACATTATATGGGTATACTACTAAAAAAGATTTAAGTAGCTTTGGAAACTTGTTATTCATGGCGCTAATTGGACTCATGTTAGCATCAGTCATGAATTTTTGGTTAAAAAATACAGCTATTACATGGATTGTAACTTATATTGGAGTATTGGTATTTGTAGGATTAACTGCATATGATATGCAAAAGATTAAATCTATCGGATCTTCTTTATCTATAGAGGATCAAGAGCAATTTCGTAAATGTTCAATTATAGGAGCATTAACTTTATATTTAGACTTCATTAATTTATTTTTAATGATGATTCGCATTTTTGGAAATAGGCGTTAGTTCATTAAATTTTTATTCCTCGTATAGAGG
>NZ_CP012116.1:381842-490734 GCF_059936355.1 Candidatus Blochmannia festinatus (nom. nud.)
CTATACGAGGAATAAAAATTTAATGATGTCTCCATCTCTTATAAAATAAGTCTTACTTTCATTACGAATTTTACCATTTTTTTTTGATCCAAATTCTCCTTTATTTTTAATGAAGTCATCAAATTTTATTACTTGTGCACGAATAAAACCTTTTTCAAAATCACTGTGTACTTTATGTGCTACATCAAATGCTGTTGCCCCATTTTCATAAATCCATGCTCGAATCATTTTAGCATTCACAGTAAAAAACGTATTTAGCTGCAACAAAGATAACATATAACTAATAACAGTAGTTAATAACGTAGAAGAATTATCGTATTGATTATCATTATTAAAAATATATTTATTACAATCAGCTAAACAATATGAAATAATTGGAGAATAACTTCGATCTGCCATAATAAATTCTTTTAATTTCTGAAAATAAATATTGCTTGTATTTTTACTTTTACTATGAACATTTGCAATGTAAAAAACTGGTTTAAAAGTTAAAAAATTAAATTTTTGAATATTACTTTTTTCTATTTGAGACCATTGAACGTTTCGTAAAAGCATACCTTCATATAAATAATTTAAACATTTCTCTAATATATATAATTGTTGATCACAACTAGTCACTATAGATTCAATTTGATGTCTTCTTTTTTTTATACAATTAATACTTTTTTCACATTTATCTATATCAAATAAAATTAATTCAGTATTTACAATACTAATATCTCTACAAGGATCTATATTATTTTTAATATGAAAAATAATATCATCATCAAAACAACGGACTACATGACATAATACCTTTGTAGATTGCATATCATTTAAAACCTTTATTCCTAATCCTATGCCCTGTGTAGCTCCTTGTATCAAACCAGCAACATCAACAAATTCTACAGTTTCATAAATAACTTCATGAGCATGTATTATACGATTTAACTCGCATAAACGAAAATCAGGAATATTTACTGTAGCAACATTAGGTTTAATAGTACAAAAAGGGAAATTTGCTATCTTAACAGCAAGATTAGTCAAACACTTAAACAAAGTAGATTTACCCACATTAGGTAATCCAATAATACCACAATTAACCTTCATTTGATAAAGAAACTCATAATTATATACAAACTAAATACATTCATAACTAATTAACAAACTAACTTACCATCTTCAATTATACTAACTAAACACTAATTTAGTATTTTTAAAATATTACTTATTTAATAAAGGAAACAGAATGTAATTGATTCATCACTTTAATAAAATTATTTCCTACGATATCTTCAAGACATAATATTGATTTATTTATAATAAAATCAATTTTTCTTTTTTCAAAAATAGACGGAGAACTTAATACAAAATTTATAATTTCATTTTTACTATCAGGACGACCAATTCCTATACGTAAACGATAAAAATCATATTTATTATTAAATTTATTAATAATATCTTGAATTCCGTTATGACTTGCATATGACTTATTCCCTAATTTAATCCTTATTGTACCAGGAGGTAAATCTAAGTCATCATGTACTACTAATATTTCTTGTAAAGATAAGTGATATAACTGCATACATTTATATACTGATACTCCGCTTTTATTAATATAAGCATCAGGAATCAATAAATGTACTGTTGTATAATTAAATATTTTAAATGATCCTATAAACCCAGATAAAAACTTATCTTGTTTTAATATAACTTTATATTTATTTGCTAACATATGGATATAGTAATGACCAAGATTATGTCTAGTATTAATATATTTAAGTCCAATGTTTCCTATACCTACAATAAGTTTGATTGTCATATTGTATATTATATAAAATAATAAAAATTGTATTATAAAAGATTGTTATTTTGATCCTATTATTAATAATTACTACTGTAGAAATATAATATTTAATTATACAAAACAATATTTTTCATTATATATTTTAAATATAATTACATATTAACACAAACAAATAAATATATATCTTAATATTCAAACATAGCAGAAATTGATTCTTCACTATTAATTCGTCGAATTGTTTCTGCAAGCATCCCTGATAAAGTTAAAGTACGTATATTAGGTAATGATTGTATTGTTGGTTTTAATGGAACAGTATCACAAACAACAATTTCATCTATCATAGACTTTTGTATATTCTCATAAGCCTTTCCAGAAAAAATAGGATGAGTTGCGTATGCAAAAATTCGACCAGCTCCTCTCTCTTTTAAAACATCTGCTGCTTTACATAATGTCCCGCCAGTATCAATCATATCATCTACTAAAATACAATCCCGATTACATACATCTCCGATAATATGCATAATTTGGGAAATATTAGCTCTAGATCTTCTTTTATCTATTATTGCCATATCAGTATCATTAAGTAACTTAGCAATTGCTCGAGCTCGTACTACACCTCCAATATCTGGAGATACAACTATAGGATTATTAAAATTTTGCTTAAACATATCTTCCAATAAAATAGGACTACCAAATACATTATCTACTGGAACATCAAAAAATCCTTGTATTTGCTCAGCATGCAAATCTACGGTTAAAATACGATCAACTCCAACACTAGATAAAAAATTTGCCACAACTCTTGAAGTAATTGGTACTCTAGCAGATCGAACTCGTCTGTCTTGACGAGCATATCCAAAATAAGGAATTACAGCGGTAATTCTCGCTGCAGATGCTCGCCTTAATGCATCTACCATTACAATCAATTCCATAAGATTATCATTTGTAGGAGCACAAGTAGATTGAATAACAAAAATATCTCCTCCGCGCACATTTTCATTAATTTGCACACTTACTTCTCCATCACTAAATCTTCCTACATCCGCTTTCCCGAGAGTAGTATACAATCTACTAGCAATACGTTGAGCTAACTTAGGTATAGCATTTCCAGTAAATAATTTCATACATAAAATCTTCTATTAAATAAATATTACTATTTATTTAAAATTATACCAGTCATATAACTTATCATAAAAATATAATTTATTCTTTAATATTATTTCTAAATAAAGCCTGATGAACAGAAGATATATAAATTCCTCGAACCACAATACTTTGAATCCAATTTGGTAAACATCTTTGTGTTTGATAAGCTAAATTTTTATCATGAAATTCAGAAAAAATACAAGATCCTGTTCCTGTTAAACGAACTAATCTTTCATTTGATAAACAATGAAAATATTTTTTTATTTCAGGAAACATTCTTTTTACAATTGGTTCTAAATCATTAGAAAACGGAGTATTCAATAATGTTTTTATTGAACGATATGGAGAATAACAATTACATGAAGATCTGTATGCATTAAAAACCCAAGACGTATTTACGCTAATAGAAGGAATTATGATTAAATACCATCGTTCAGGCAAAAATATTGATATTAATTTATCTCCAATACCTTCCCCGATAGATGAGTATCCATTAATAAACACTGGAATATCAGCTCCTAACTTCAATCCTAAGCCCATAAGTATCTCTTTTTTTAAAAAACATTTCCATTTTTGATTTAAAATTAATAACGTAGTAGCAGCATTTGAAGAACCTCCACCCAATCCAGAACCTATAGGTAATTTTTTATTTAAAATAATGTCCACTCCTAATCTTTTTTTTTGATATAATTTGTAGTAAAAATCGCTCAATAACCTAGCAGCTTGTATAATTAAATTGTTTTTAAATGAAACACCATTGTTTACACTAAATAACCGAATTTGTCCAGTTTTTGTAATAAAAAATTTCATTTTATCTCCATAATCTAACAACTGAAATAACGTTTGTAAATAATGATATCCGTCTAAACGACAACCAGTAATATATAAAAATAAATTAAGTTTACCTGGAGATACTATCCATTGACACATTTCTAAATACTCCAATTATTTATATACAATTTAACAAAATATTCTTTATAATGTATTTCTAAGATTTTAGGTAATTTTGGCATTTTATCGGTATAATAAAATTGATAAAAAATAAATATGTTTTCATTATTATAATTATAATGTACATCAGATAAAATACCCATAATGTTTAAATGATATGTTGTATGATATCCAGGTAAACCTATAATCCATTGTTGTAATTGTTCTGAAAAAAAATTAGTATTTATTAACCATTTTTGTATTTGTTCTGTTAATCTTTCATGTTGGAACATGCAATTTGGGTTAATATGTACTATTCCATTCTTTAAAGAAATAGAAATAACAGTTAAACCAAAAATATTAGATAATTTAATATAGTAATTATTATTATCGATTCGAGTCCATAAAAAATTTAAATACACTTTTTGTTTCGAATTAATTGTACAAATAATATTACCCTGAATTTGATAATGTAATATTTTAGAAACTAATCGTTGATGAATATTCCAAGAATTTATTAATTTTTCTTTATCAAAAACATAATTATACACACATGCAGTACATGTAAAAAATATAATATTTAACAATCGGTAGCATACATTGTAATGCATTAATTAATCACTTAAATGCCATAAATATTTATTATGATCATATAACAGTTCTGTTAATAAAACACTATATAATGACTTTTTTATTATGTAAAAATTTAAATAAAATAAAACATTAATATCTACATTTTTATGCGGATTAATAAATATAATTAGGTTTTATTAACTATTAGTTGATAGATTTAATACAAAGTTAGTGATCACTAAAAATTAAAAAATATAATTAACTAAAAAATAAAAAATCAGAATTATAATTATTTTAATATTAGTTTTGCATTTACATCATATCATAATATGAAATAATTTTTATAAAAAATGATAACTATATTTTATTAAACAATAAATATATCAGAACTAAAATATTTAATCATTGGTTAAATATATATTTGTTACTAATAATAATTAGTACTATATATAAATAATATAGACAATATTAAATATTTTAAATATATTATAAGATTTATATAATATATTTAAAATCTTAAAATGCATATCAACATATATGTTACATACTGTTATAATAAATAAATTAACCATTTTACAGAAACGTTTTTATAAACTAAAACAATCATTTGAATGCTCTAATAATATTCAAAATAAAAAACATTTACGATCTGTATCTCAAGAACATGTTCATCTTTTAAATATAGTCACTCACTTTGAAGAATGGTTAAAATTACAACAAACTGTTCTTCATACACAAGAGATGATTTCTGATGTAGATATACGTGATCTCGTTTTAGATGAATTACAAAAATTAAAAACAATTCAAAATGATCTTGAAAAAAAAATAAAAGTATTATTATTACCAACAGATCCTAATGATAAATACGGTTGCTTTATTGAATTACGAGCTGGCACAGGTGGAAAAGAAGCTGCTATATTTGCAGGAGAATTATTTCGAATGTATACACGTTATGCAGAAACACAACGATGGTCTATAGAAATTATTCATTCTACATATGGAGAACACGGAGGTTATAAAGAAGTTATTGCGCAAATTTCTAACAATAAAGCATATAGTCAATTAAAATTTGAATCTGGAGGACATCGAGTACAAAGAGTCCCATATACCGAGTCGCAGGGCCGTATTCATACCTCTACTTGCACAGTAGCTGTGATTCCAAAAATACCTGATACTAAATTACCTGATATTAATCCAAATGATTTAAGAATTGATACTTTTCGTGCATCTGGAGCTGGAGGTCAACATGTCAATACAACTGATTCAGCGATTCGTATTACCCATATACCCAGCGGATTATCTGTAGAATGTCAAGATGAACGATCTCAGCATAAAAACAAAGCCAAAGCATTGTCAGTATTACGTTCTAAATTATATACAATGAATATTAAACGTAGAAAAATAGAAGAATCAAACATTAGACGTAATTTAATAGGTACCGGAGATCGTTCTGATCGAATACGCACATATAATTTTCAACAAGGTCGAATTACAGATCATCGTATTAATTTTACATCATATAAATTGCATGATATTATGGACGGTGCATTAGATATTTTAATAAAGTCTATTATACAGAAACATCATTCTGAATTAATTGATCAATTGGTGAAATTATAATGATAACCTGGAATAAATGGTTAAATTTAGCACGTTTAAAATTAAGTAATTCGTTTAGTCCAAAAATAGATGCAGAAATCCTTTTAAAAAAAGTAGTTAAAAAATCTAAGGTTCAATTATTCTCATCTGGAGAAACCTATCTTGACCATAATCAAATAAAAAAATTAGAATTTCTAATTAATAGAAGAATACAAGGAGAACCTATTGCTTACATCATTGGATCAAAAGAATTTTGGTCTTTAAATTTTAAAATATTACCAGGAGTTTTTATTCCTAGACCAGATACTGAATGTTTAGTAGAACAAGTACTAAATTTAAATTCTAACACTAGTAAATTAAAAGTCTTAGATTTAGGAACTGGAGTAGGTACTATAGCTTTAGCTCTTGCATCAGAACGGCCAAATTGGGAAATTATAGGATTAGATCAACAAAAACGAGCATTAAATTTAGCCTATCAAAATAAATTATTATTTAATTTTAAACATGTAAGATTTATATATGGAAATTGGTTTAAATATTTAAAAAAATCAAACAAGTTTAACCTTATTGTTAGTAATCCTCCTTATATCAGTAAAAAAGATTTAAGTTGGTTATCTAAAGATATACACTTTGAACCTAAAAATGCACTAGTATCAACACAATCGGGATTAGCAGATTTGAAATTAATTTGTCAATATTCTAAATATTATTTGTTACCCTATGGATGGATATTTTTAGAGCATGCATGGAATCAAGGGGAGCAAGTAAGAAATTTTTTAAAAAAATATCAATTTAATAATATTTATACTAAATGTGATTATCATAACTATGAACGAGTAACTTATGGTCAATGGAAACCTATATAAAAATTCTAATAATAGATATTCTATTAATGGTAGTAAATATCAAAAACAATATATAAAACAATTTTTTAAAAAATTGTTTTATATAAATACTTAATAATCAATACAATCATTTTAGAAAATAAATTAAATTAATTTTAATCTGTGAACGTTACTTTATATGAAAAATAAAAATGATTTATTTGTAAAACAATTAATGTTATATTGTAAAAATTATTTATTATATGAATAATATAATTATTAATATAGGAAATATACAGATTTCAAATAACTTACCATTCGTGTTATTTGGTGGAATGAATGTTTTTGAAGATTACGATACTGTCATGAAAGTTTGTGATCATTATGTCTCTGTCACTAATAAATTAAATATCCCTTACATATTCAAAGCATCTTTTGATAAATCAAACAGAACTTCTATTCATTCTTATCGGGGTCCAGGATTAGAAAAAGGATTACGCTTATTTCAAAAATTAAAAAGAACATTCAATGTAAAACTTATGACAGATGTTCATGAAATTAATCAGGTCAAAGCTATATCAGAAGTAGTTGATATAATACAATTACCAGCTTTTTTAGCACGACAAACAGACTTAATTAAAACAATAGCACAAACTGGATTAACAGTAAATATAAAAAAACCTCAATATATGCATCCAATTCAAACTCAATTTATTGTCAATAAATTTCGATTTTTTAAAAATCATAATATAATATTATGTGAACGAGGTACTTGTTTTGGATATACTGATTTAATAGTAGATATGTTAGGAATAAATTTAATGCGTGATACTTCAGAGGGATGTCCGATTATTGTAGATGTCACACACTCTCTACAAACTCGAGATCCCTCAAGTTTTATTTCAGGAGGGAAAGGAAATCAAATATTTGATTTAGCTAGAGCAAGTATAGCTGTAGGAATAGCTGGGATATTTTTAGAAGCTCATCCTGATCCAAGCATAGCTAAGTGTGATGGATATTCTGCATTACCTTTAATAAAATTAGAATACTTTTTAAAACAAATTAAAGCTATTGATAAATTAATTAAATCTTTTAAATAAAAAATGAAATTTATTTCATTTTTTATTTAAAAGATTTAATACTATTAAATATATTTTCTACCTAAAAATTAAATTTAATTCTATTTAGAACTGAATTCATATTCATTGTATTTAATAATAATTTTTCAAATATTATAATTTATATAATAAAAATAACTGATAATTTATATCCATAAGTTTAATATTTACATTTTTAAATCTTAAATATGTGCATTAATTATATATCTTCTAATTATATATAACATTAATCATTTTAAATTTTGTTTTAAAAAACTATAATAATAAATGTTAAATATGGTATTATTGAAAACGATTATAGAAAATTACCCATTTTACATGAGCAGTATATAATAAATTAAGAACATTAATTTTAATATTAATGAAGCTACATGAAAATTTAATTTGATTTATAGTAAAAATTAAATTTTATATCTACATAAAAAAGAAAAACCATAATATTTAAAAATAAATATTTATATGTAAAAAATGCGTATTTAAATATATAATTAGTAAAATAATTGATTGATACTTTAACATTGATTTTTATTAGTATTTTTGAATTATATAGGATTTATGAATTTGGTGAGTTACAATGAGTATCAACAAAATACTATAATGCACATACGATAATATAATTAATAAAAATAAAAGTTAAGTAAGCATGAATATAAATCGTTATTATGAATAATTTATCTCAACAATATCAAAAGAAAGACCATCGTAATTTTTCAAATCAATTGGATTTGTTTCATACTCAAGATAATGCGCCAGGAATGATCTTTTGGCATAAGAATGGATGGATTATTTTTCAAGAATTAAAAAATTTTATCAGAAAAAAACTTCAACAATATCAATATCAAGAAGTTAAAAGCCCCATCATGATTGATCAAAAATTATGGGAAAAAACAGGACACTGGGATAATTATTGTAAACATATATTTACTACTTCTTCAGAGAATCGTATGTATTGTATTAAGCCTATGAATTGCCCTGGACATATTCAAATTTTTAATCATGGTATAAAATCATACAAAGATTTGCCATTACGTATGGCAGAATTTGGACATTGTCATAGAAATGAACCCTCTGGATCATTACATGGGCTTATGAGAATACGAGAATTCACACAAGATGATGCACATATTTTTTGTTCTGATAAACAAATATCAAGCGAATTAATGCATTGTATAAAAATGATGTATGATGTTTATAATGAATTTGGTTTTAAAAAAATTAGGGTTAAATTATCTACTCGGCCAAAAAAAAGAATTGGAGAAGATTCAATATGGGATATTACAGAACAATATTTATCTAATGTTCTTCAAAAAAATAATATAGAATTTACATATCAACCTCAAGATGGAGCTTTTTATGGACCAAAAATAGAATTTATTTTACTCGATTCTTTTAAAAGAGCTTGGCAGTGCGGTACAATACAATTAGATTTTTCTTTACCTAAGTTACTAAAAGCTAGATATATAGATAATAATAATAAATATCAAGTTCCTGTAATGATTCATAGGGCTATTTTAGGATCTATAGAAAGGTTTATTGGTTTAATTACTGAGGAATACTTAGGTTTTTTACCAACATGGTTAGCTCCTACACAAATCGTTTTAATGAACGTTACTTCTGAACAATCTGTATATGTAACTAATATAGCAAATCAACTAAAACTAGAAAATCTTAGGATAGAAGTAGATTTAAGAAATGAAAAAATAGGATTTAAAATAAGATTACATACCATTCATAGAATACCTTATATGATAATATGTGGTAATTCTGAAATGGATCAAGGTACAATATCTATACGTACTTTCCGAGGTAAAATAATTAAACATTATAACATAGATATGTTTATAAAAAAAATAAAGCAAGAAATCAATACGTATAACTTTAATCAATTGGAGGAATAAAATTATTAAAATTGGTAAAAAGATGCCATCATTTCGACTGCATCGTATTAACAAAGAAATTAATTTAATAAAAACTCGGTTAACTGGAGTAGATGGAAAACAAATTGGAATTGTTGATTTTAACGAGGCAATCAAATTAGCTGAAGAAATTGGTTTAGATTTAGTTGAAATCAGTCCAAATTCTGATCCTCCAGTATGCAAAATTATGGATTACGGAAAATTTTTATATGAAAAAAGTAAATCTACAAAAGAGCAAAAGAAAAAACAAAAAATCATTCATATTAAAGAAATAAAATTTAGACCAACTACTGAAGAAGGAGATTATCAAACAAAATTACGTAACATAATTAAATTTTTAAATGAGGGATGTAAAATTAAAATTACTTTACGTTTTCGAGGCAGCGAATTAATTCATCACCATCTTGGAGTGAAGATATTACACAGAATACGTAATGAATTAAATGAATTAACAATCATTGAGTATTTTCCAAATAAAATTGAAGGACGACAAATGACTATGATTTTAGTTCCTAAAAAAACTACTAATAAATCTAATTATTTAAAAAATATCAACAATGATAACAACCAAAAACAAAAAATATTAAATCCATAATAAAATAAATAACGAATTAATTTTCATTTACTAAAGAAAAATATGCCTAAAATTAAAACTTTGAAAAGTGCTAGTAAGAGATTCAAAAAAACATCTTCAGGAAAATATAAATACAAACACGCCTACTCCAGGCATATTTTAACAAAAAAATCTACAAAGTATAAACGCCATTTACGACATAAATCTATACTATCCTCAATATATATGAATAAAATTACAAAAATATTACCTTATACATAAGAAATCATTATATACTTTAATAACGTATATAAAATCAACACAATAAATATTATATCAAGTAAGGAAGTCACATATGATGACTCGTGTAAAAAATAGCGTTACAGCTCGTAATCGACATAAAAAAATTTTAAAAAAATCTTCTGGATATTACGGTGCCAGATCCCGCGCATATCGTGTAGCTTATCAATCAGTTATAAAATCTGGACAATATGCTTATCGTGATCGTCGTCAAAAAAAACGTTTATTTAGAAGATTATGGATTAATAAAATTAACGCAGCATCTCGACAATATGGTATAACTTATAACATATTAATAAATAATTTACATAAATCCTCTATTAATATCAACAGAAAAATATTAGCTAAACTAGCTCAATCAGATACAATAAGTTTCTCTAATATTATAAATAACTCTAAACTTTACTTAAGTAATATAAACAATTCTACTAAAATTACATAAAATTATAATATTAATAATTAATATCAATAATTATAATTTAAACTCTATAAATATTAGAGTAAACTTTTTTAAAACAATGAAAAATATATTAGAAAATTTAAAAAAACAAGCAAAAAAAGAAATAATGAAATCCAATAATATAAATGATTTAGAATCAATACGTATTTCATTTTTAGGAAAAAATGGACATATAAATCGACAACTTAAATCATTAAATTCTATAGAATACACTATAAAACCAAACTTAGGAGCATTTATAAATCAAACTAAAAAAGATATATATAATTTATTTCTACAACAGAAAAAAAAAATAGAATCAGAAATGATAAAAAGATCTTTAAATGCAAAAACATTAGATATTACTTTACCTGGATTTCAATCAAAAATAGGTACATTGCATCCTATAACTAGCGTTATAGAACGTATACAAACATATTTTAATCATTTAGGATTTACAGAAGTATCTGGACCAGAAATTGAAAATAATTATTTTAATTTTGATGCTTTGAATATCCCTGATAATCATCCATCTAGAAATCAAAGTGATACCTTTTGGTTTAACAAAAAACAATTACTTAGAACCCATACTTCCGGAATTCAAATACGTTCTATGATTCATGTAACCCCTCCAATACGTATTATTTCTATTGGAAAAGTATACAGAAAAGATTATGACAAAAAACATACTCCTATGTTTCATCAAATAGAAGGTTTCATAGTTGACTCTAATTTAAATTTAATGCATTTAAAAAAAATATTATATGATTTTTTGTATAATTTTTTTGAAAAAAATATTACTTTACGTTTTAGACCTTCCTACTTTCCTTTTACTGAACCATCTGCAGAAATAGACATGCTAGAAAACATACAAACAAAACAATCTGAAGCTAAATGGGTAGAATTATTAGGTTGTGGTTTGATACACCCAAAAGTATTAAGTAACGTAGGTATCAATTCAAAAAAAATTTCTGGACTTGCTTTTGGAATAGGAATAGAGCGATTAGCAATGTTATTGTATCATATTACTGATATTCGAATTCTTTTTGAAAATGACTTACAATTTCTTGATCAATTTTAATGTTTCAATATATTTATATGTATTAATAAGGTAATTTTGCATTATGAAATATAGTGAGCTATGGTTACGCGAATGGATAAATCCACCCGTTACTCATAATGAATTGATAAACCAATTAACCATGTCTGGATTTAATGTAAAAGAATCTAAACCTATTGTTTTAAAAAAATTTTATGGAGTAGTTATTGCAGAAATTATAAGTTTTAAAACTCATCCTCAACTTAAAGAAGTATGGATTATTACAGTTAATAATGGAGGTAAAAAATTAATTAATATTATTTCCTATCATAAAATCAACTACAACAAGACAAATAAGATAGTTATAGCAAATATAGGAGCAAAATTACCCAATGGACAAACAGTTACCCCAATTATTATAAAAGATGAAAAATCAGAAGGTATTGTATGTACTTTCTCAATATTAGGATTACATAGTAACAAAAAAAATGTTATTATGTTACCTGATGACGCACCTATAGGATGTAATTTCTATGATTATTTTAATTTAAATGACAAAATAATTGATATTGACATTACACCTAATCGAGGAGATTGTTTAAATATAATAGGTCTTTCTAGAGAAATAGCTGCTATAAACAAATTAAAATTAAAAAAAATTACAACAAATTCCATTACTTCCACCATCAAAGATTCTATTCCTATTATTATTGAAGAACCCAAATATTGTCCAAAATTTTTAGGAAAAATCATAAAAAATATTAATATAAACGCTCCTACTCCTCTGAAAATACAAGAGAAATTACGTCGTTGTGGAATTAATTTAACAAACATAGTGACAGATATTACAAATTATGTTGTACTCGAGTTAGGTCATCCAATACACATTTATGATTATAAAAAAATTAATAAAAACAAAATTTTTGTAAGATTATCTAAACCAGGTGAAAAATTAGTATTATCTAAAGATAATACTAATTTACCATTACTTCCAAATACATTAATTATTTCCGATTACAACAAACCATTAGCTATTGCTGGTCTTGAAATAAAAAACGAGTCAAATATTTCTTTAAAAACACACGATATATTTATACAAATTTCTTTTTTAGATCCACTAATAATTTCAAAACAATCTAAACTATATAATTCCCATCATTTCTATACTACTCAATATGAACGAGGAGTAGATTCAAATATATCTGAATTAGTATTAAACTATTTTACAAAATTATTAATAAAAAATTGTAATGGATATGCAGGACCAACCATAAAAATTATTAATAAAAATTTCTTACCTAAAACCAAAAAAATTCAATTACATCGTTCTAGATTAATATCTCTACTTGGTTTTCATATAAAAACTCAAGAAATTTTAAATATTTTAAAAAATCTTGGATTTACAATAAATATAAAAAATAATTTATGGATTGTATCAATTCCAACTTGGCGTTTCGATATAAATATAGAAGAAAACTTAATATCAGAAATTATACGTATATATGGATATAATAAAATTCCACAGGCTGCAATCAAAACGACATTAATTTCAAAACCTTCAAATATTCAACTTACAAACAAAATGATCTCATTATCTAAATCTAAAATTGTATTAATAGATCGAGGATATCAAGAAATAATTACATATAGCTTTGTAGATCCTAAAATTCAAAAATTAATATATTCTCAATGCACTACTCCATTAACATTAATCAATCCTCTTAATCAAGAAATGTCTGTTATGAGATTATCTTTGTGGCCTGGACTTATTAAAACTGTTTTATACAATCAAAATAGACAACAAAAAAATATTCAATTATTTGAAAGTGGTATGTGTTTTATACCAAATAAAAATAATAATCAAGTTTCTCATCAGTTCAAATTATCTGGAATAAGAGCTGAATATAAGAATAACGAATATTGGGATACTTCTAAAGCATCTTTAGTCGACTTTTATAATATCAAAGGAGATATAGAATCTGTATTAAATATTATTCACAAACATAATGAAATTGTATTTAAAAATTGTATACATTCTGCATTGCATCCTGGACAAAGATCTAAAATATATTGTAATAATATATTTATTGGATATATAGGCATGATACATCCTTCAATACGCATGCAATTAGGTTTACGTCTAAATATATTAATGTTTGAATTATTTTGGGATGCGATTTCTATGCCTAAATTGATTAAAATTACTACCATTTCTAAATTCCCTAAAAATTATCGAGATATTTCTATAATTTTACCCATACATATTACTGCATCAGCTATAATTGATGAATTAAAAAGATTAAATATAAATCAATTAATTTTTATAAAATTAATTGATTTATATACAGGAAAAAATATCCCTCCAGGATTTAAAAGCTTTACTATTCAATTAACCTTACAAAGTAATACACACACATTACAAGAACATGAAATTAAAGAAATATTGAACAAATGCATTATGACTTTAAAAAAACACTTTCATATTACTTTAAGATAAAAATTTATTTTTTGAAATACTTAATTTTTTAATTCATAACATCGCTGACAATACTATATTTTTATTTTTTTTAATAAGTAAAAATTTTAAAAAACTACATGATATTAAATATAATTACTTAAAATTTAATTCATTATGCAATATAATGAATTAAATTTTACTTATATTAAAAGAAATATTTGATATATTATTTTTTAAATAATATATCAAATAAACACAGGAATAATTATGACATCTTTACGATTATTGATTTCTAATTCTTATAATCCATGGTTTAATTTATCTTTAGAAGAATATATATTTCAAAATATGGATCAAAATCAATCTATATTATTTTTTTGGAGAAACCAAAATGCAGTAGTTATTGGTAGAGCTCAAAATGCGTGGAAAGAATGCAATACCCGACGAATGACTCGAGATGGAATAAAATTAGCTCGAAGATATAGCGGTGGAGGAGCTGTATTTCATGATTTAGGCAATACTTGTTTTACTTTTATGTCTACTCAACCTAATTACAATACGAACATATCCTTTAATATCATTTTAGATGGATTAAATAATTTAGGAATTACAACAGCTATGATTTCTGGAAGAAATGATATTATTGTAAATACAAAAAAAGGACAATATAAAATTAGTGGATCTGCATATCGTAAAACTATTGATCGTCAACTACACCATGGCACTTTACTTTTAAATGTAAATCTTAACAAATTAACTTATTATTTAAATCCAGATTCTAAAAAATTAAAAAGTAAAGGTATTTCTTCTATAAAATCAAGAATAATTAACCTCAACGAACTAAAGCCAGGTATTAATCATGAAGAAGTCTGTCAAACCATACAACAAGCCTTTTTCAAATATTATAAAACAACTAAACAACAACCAGAAATAATTTCTATAAATGATTTTAATCATATAACAGATTTTTCTAAACAATTAAATAAGCAACGCAGTTGGGATTGGAATTTTGGTAATACTCCATCATTTACTCATCAATTAGATAATAGATTTTCTTGGGGTGGAGTAGAATTATATTTTGATATTGAAAATGGAATAATTAAACGCACTCATATCTTTACTGATAGTTTAGACCCAGATCCACTAGAAGAATTATCAAAAACATTAATAGGAATACCTTACAATATTGTAAATATAAAAAATTGTTGCACAGAATGGATGAAAAATTGGACTCAATTAAAAGAATTAGAAGAAGTAAAATATTGGTTAATGAATAGTATTATTTAATTAATACACAAATACTAACATTACTGAAGTATCAGATAACAAAAAGCAGATATAACATAATATCTTTGCTATTATTATTGTGTTATTACGCAATAATAATATATTAATTTTTAAAACATATAATTTTATAATTTTGTAAAAATATATATAATATATTTCAAATATAACAAATTATTTATTTTAATAACATTCATAAAATTTTAAAAAATACTATATAATTTAATTACTGAAAATAATCTTTATTGATAAAAATTAACTATGATTTTTATATAAATTAAATTTAATTAAATAAAATAGGTAATTATAATGAAAAACACTGCAGTACATAATAAACTTTATAAATCTAACACATCTACTTGCTGGAAAGGAATTAAATTAACAGATTCTGCAGTACAACAAATTCTGAAATTAACAAATAAAGAATCAAATATTTTAGGGTTAAAAATAAGCATTAAAAAATCAGGATGTGCTGGATTAACTTACCAATTAAACAAAGTATTTTCTCCAGAAAAAGATACTATAATTTATGAACGTAATGGAGCTAAAATATTTATCCCAATAAATATTATGCCTATTATTGATGGAACAGAATTAGATTATATTGAAGATGGATTAAATTATTCATTTAAATTTAATAATCCTAAAGCTCAATTTTATTGCGGATGTGGAGAAAGTTTTAGTATATAAATAGGTATAATAATTATGTCAAATAAATGTTCTTCTAATATACAGAATATCAATCAAAAATTAAAACATGAAAACAATATATATAAAGAAGGGTTTTTTACAAAATTAAAAAGCGAAGAATTTGATACAGGAATCAATGAAAATATAATTCGGGCTATTTCTAAAAAAAGATTAGAACCAGAATGGATGTTAAAATTTAGATTATCAGGATATCACGCATGGAAAAATATGAAAGAACCACACTGGCTAAAAGGACATTACGATAATTTAGATTACAATTCTTACAGTTATTATTCTGCTCCTGTTTGCACAACAAATGATCAATCTAAACAAAAAAATGATTCAATATATAAAAAATCTAAATATTTAAATAAAGAAGTAGAGCAAACATTTAATAAATTAGGAATACCAATTAATGATGAAGGAAAAGTTGCGATTGATGCAATTTTTGATTCTGTTTCTGTATCTACAACATTTCGAGATACTCTTTTAAAAAAAGGAATAATTTTTTGTTCCTTGAATGATGCTATTCATGATTACCCAGATTTAGTACAAAAATATTTAGGATCAGTAGTTTCTTTTAAAGATAATTTTTTTGCTGCATTAAATGCGGCTGTTATGTCTGATGGCACTTTTGTATATATTCCTAAAAATGTACAGTGTCCTATGGAATTATCTACATATTTTCGAATAAATTCTAAAATTACCGGACAATTTGAACGAACAATACTAATTGCAGATACAGGAAGCTATGTCAGTTATATTGAAGGATGTTCAGCTCCAGCTCACAATAATTATCAACTCCATGCTGCTGTTGTAGAAGTAATTGTTTTAAAAAACGCTCAAGTAAAATACTCAACAGTACAAAATTGGTTTTCTGGAAATTCACAAAATACCAAAAACGGTATTTTAAATTTCGTTACCAAACGAGCGCTGTGTGCCGAAGAAAATTCTAGAATGTCTTGGACTCAATCTGAATCAGGATCTGCGATAACATGGAAATATCCAAGTATTATTCTTAAAGGAAATAATTCTATTGGAGAATTCTTTTCAGTCGCTGTAACTAATGGTTTTCAACAAGCTGATACTGGAACAAAAATGATTCACTTAGGAGAGAATACTCGTTCTACCATAATTTCAAAAGGAATTTCTATAGGTAATAGCCAAAATACTTACCGAGGATTAGTTAAAATCTTACCAACAGCTTTTAATTCAAGAAACTTTACTCAATGTGATTCCATGCTAATTGGAAATAAATGTGGATCCCATACTTTTCCAAGTATTGAATCACATAATAACACCGCTCAATTAGAACACGAAGCAACAACTTCAAAAATTAGTGATAATCAATTATTTTATTGCAGACAACGTGGAATTGCTGAAGATGATGCTATTTCCATGATTGTTAATGGATTTTGTAAAGATATACTTTCTGAATTACCTTTAGAATTTTCTGTAGAAGCACGAAAGTTGTTAGAAATAACTTTAGAACATAGTGTAGGATAAAATAGATTTTAAATCAAAATGACACATATCTTTATGAATAAAATTTAATAAATATAAAAGGAATAAAGAAGTGCTATTATCAATACAAAACTTAAATGTTAATATTAAAAAAACATGTATTTTAAATCAACTAAATTTAGACATCAATTTTGGAGAAATACATGTAGTTATGGGACCCAACGGATCAGGAAAAAGTACATTATCATCTGTTATATCTGGTCAACCACATTATATTATTACTAATGGAAAAATTCTATTTAAAGGAAAAAACTTACTTTTATTAAAACCAGAAGAACGAGCTGGAGAAGGGATTTTTGTAGCTTTTCAATACCCAGTAGAAATTCCAGGAATTAGTAATCAATTATTTTTATATAGCGCTGTAAATGCATTACGAAAATATAGAAAACAACCTACTATAGAACGTTTTCAGTTTCTTAATTCTGTTAAAGAAAAAATGAAATTATTAAAAATGCCTGAAGATTTATTATCTAGATCAGTAAATGTTGGATTTTCAGGAGGAGAAAAAAAAAGAAATGATATATTACAAATGATGATGTTAGAACCCACATTATGTATTTTAGATGAAACTGACTCTGGATTAGATATTGATGCTATAAAAATTGTTTATGATGGACTTAATTTATTACGCAATAAAAAGCGAGCATTTATCATTATTACACATTATGAAAGAATTTTAGAATATATTAAACCTGATCATGTACATATTTTATATAAAGGTCATATTGTAAAATCTGGAGACTTTACATTAGTCAAACAACTCGAGGAAAAAGGTTATGGTTGGGTATACTAATAATAGTAAAACACAAGTATTATATCAATGGCATCAATTATTTAAACAACAACGTAATTACTGTCTTTCTGATTTAGATAATAAATACTGGAAGTATGTAGAAAAATATAAAACAATAGATAACCTATATAATCCTACGGATTATAATTTTTTTGATGAACTGCTACAATATGATTTTATATTAAATACAAATCCTCAGATAGATATCTCCATATATAATTCTATTAAATTACCTATAGATTGCTATCAATTAGTATTTATTAATGGTCAATTTTCTTTTAAATTAAGTGACAAAAAAATTGATCCATGGATATTAAGCATTCACCAAAATTCTAATAAATATAATATATCTAATCCTCCTATTTACCCAACGATGTTCTCATATTTAACTGAATGTTTAAGTGATGTTATCATACACATAAAATTACCTAAATCAACAACAACAAAAAAACCACTATACTTATTGTACATTAATTTAGGATCTAAAATTCCTAATCAATTAGTTTTATCAAATTCTTATCATTATTTAGAAATAGAACAAAACACCAATACATCTGTCGTAGAACACTTTATTAATGGAAATGAATACAATTATTTTTGTGGAACTCGAACTTATTTCTCTATAGGAAAACAATCTCAGTTTGATCATACTAAATTAATATTTGAAAATCAATCTAGTTACCATATATCGAATCAAGATATTCATCTCGATAAATCTTCTCATGCAAATAGTAAAACCTTTATTATTATAAGTCCTAAATTTTCATCTCATCAAATAAATTCTAAAATAAATCATATACAATCATCTTTATCCTTAAATAGTTTAACTATTTTATTAAATAAAAAAATTGGTAATATACAAACATATCTAGAACATAACAATTTAGATTGCTCAACAAGTAAACAATTACATAAAATAATATCAGGCAAAAATAGTACTGGAACATTTCATGGTTTAATTAAAGTTAATAAAAATTCTATAAAAACTGATAGCCAAATGACTAATAATAATTTATTATTAGATAAAACTGCATCAATATATAGTACACCAAAGCTTGAAATTTATTCTGATTCTGTTCAATGTGGTCATGGTGCAACTGTAGGTCATGTTGATATAGCTCATATTTTTTATCTAAATACACGTGGTATTCCAAAAAAAGATGCAATTAATATGTTAATTTATTCATTTACTATAGACACTACAAAAGAAATTGAAAATTCATTATTAAGAAATGTAATAATAAATAAGATTAACCATGTTTTATCAGGGATTTAATATGACTATCAATTACCCCATAGAAAAAATAAGATCAAATTTTCCTATATTAAATAGTCTAATTAACCAATATCCATTAACTTATTTAGATAATGCTGCTACTACTCAAAAACCTAATATTGTTATTGATACACAAGCTCATTATTACAAACATGAATGTTCTTCTGCTCATAGAAGTGTACATAATTTAAGTATTGTATCAACTGATAATATGGAGAAAACTCGAGCATATATAGCAAATTTTATTAATGCATCTAAATCAGAAGAAATAGTTTTTGTGAAAGGAACAACTGATGCTATTAATTTAATTGCTAACAGTTGGGGGGATAATTTTGTAAATTATGGAGATAATATTATAATAAGTGAAATGGAACACCACTCCAATATTTTACCTTGGCAAGTTTTAGCAAAAAAAAAGAAAATTACACTAAATTATATACCATTATTATGTGATGGATCTCTAGATTTATCTAAACTATCAAAATTAATAAATCACCGTACTCGATTATTATCGATATCACATATGTCTAACGTTTTAGGAATAATTAATCCATTAACTGAAATAATTAATATTGCTCATGAAAAAAGCGATGCAATAATATTAATAGATGGAGCTCAAGGAATTGCTCATCAAGTAGTAGACGTACAAAAATTAAATTGTGATTTTTATGTATTTTCTGGACATAAAGTGTATGCTCCATCTGGAATTGGAATAATGTATGGAAAAGAAAAATTATTAAAAAAAATGAATCCATGGATCGTAGGAGGAGGAATCGTGACAAATGTTAGTTTAACTCAAAACCCTACGTTTATTGATTCTCCTTGGAAATTTGAATCAGGTTCTTCTAATGTTAGTGGAATTATAGCTTTAGGTAGTGCTATTAAATACGTTAATTCTATAGGTATAGAAAATATTTTTAAACACGAAAATCAATTAATGTCTTATGCAATAAAAACTTTATTAAAAAAAAATTTACATGTGATTTTATATAATAAAAATAATAAGAAATCAAGCATTATGGCTTTTAATATTAAATCAAATAATTCTTACGATGTAGGTACATTATTAAATCAATATGGTATTGCCATTAGAACAGGACATCATTGCGCTATTCCATTAATGAATCATTTTAAAGTATCTGGCATGTGTAGAGCATCCTTTGCTATGTATACTAATAAAGAAGATATAGATCGATTCACAAATGGCTTAGTTCGTATACAAAATCTACTAGTATGTAAATAAAATTGTTATTATAATTTATTATATTCTATTATCAATCATTTAGTATGTTACCTACAACAGATCTGTTATTAAAAAATTTTTGCAGTTGTAATAATTGGGAAGAGAAATACTTGTATCTAATAGATTTAGGACAGATGTTACCCAAATTTCCTAAAAAATTTCGAAAGAAAAAACATCTGATCAAAAATTGTCAAAGTAACACCTGGATCGTTCTAATCCCAATTTTTGACAATACCAATAGTCAGAATATTTTTAATAAAAATAAACCTCCAATTGCAAAATTTTATGGAGATAGTAACTCTGCTATAGTTAAAGGAATCATCGCCATAATATTTATTCTATATCAAAATCTAAGTATTACTTCTATTTTAGATTTTGATATAGAACCAATATTTAATCAACTAAAACTAAATCAACACTTAACCTTGTCCAGATCACAAGGAATAAACTCTATACTAACTTTTATTCGAAATCAATCTAATAGAATATTACTATCATTGCCACAACAAAAATCTACAACATCAATTAGATAACTTAAATCAATAAGTCAACGCCTCCTACTTACTATTTTATAATAATATAAAAATTTTTCTTTTAAAAAGAATTTTTTATTCATTATTTACGATAAATAGATATTTGATTATCTAGGCGTTTATTAGCTTTATAAGCTTCATTCTTAGCTTGTTCTACTTCAGGCTTTAAGACACTAATGTTGGTATCAATTTGATCAATCCTAGCGCTTAATTCCTGTATTTCTGAAGATAATTCTGTTACTTTAGTAGTACTTGCGCAATTCACTAAAAATATACAACTGAAAGTTATCATGGAATACATTAATATTTTACTATTCATCTTTAATTAATCTCCAAAAAAAACAATAAAAAATTAAATTTAATCAACCACATAAAGTTCATTTAATAAATAAATCAAAACCGTAAAGTACTAATTTTTAACTAAATAGTCATTACATAATAACACACAATAATTTTTTATTCTACTATATGCGTTCTAATGGACTTGAACCATCGACCTCTACCATGTCACGGTAGTGCTCTAACCAACTGAGCTAAGAACGCACGCACAACAATACTTTAATCATTTACCTACACATATATATATTATTAATAATAATGAATATTATTAGCTCAGTTCAAAATTGTATCATACAAAATAATATTTTACTATATCAAATATAAAAATAAATACATAATAATAAATTAACTATTTTTATGATTAACAAAATTAATAATTCTATATGATAGCAATAAAAATTAATTTTATTTAATAAAAAAAATCTGTTATACTACAGCATGTATCAATTTTACTAGCTACTGTAAAATAACCTTAAAAATATGTTTTCAGGTATTATACAAACTGTAGTTCCTGTACATAAAATTTATAAAGAATCTCATTTCATAAGATATATAGTTCGATTTCCCATCAATCCTTTTTTCAATGTAACAATTGGTTCTTCTATTTCTAATAATGGATGTTGTTTAACAGTAATCGATATTAATCAAAATTTAATCAGTTTTCACTTAATACATGATACATTGAAACTAACTAATATGAATACATTAGAAATAGGAAATTTAATTAATATAGAAAAATCAATACGATATAATGAAAAGATTGAAGGTCATTTAATGACTGGACATATTGATGGGACAGGAGAAATAAAAAAGGTTATTAACTCTAAAAAAAATAAAATAATATGGATAAAATTAAACAACAATCACCTTCAAAAATATATAATACAACGGGGATCCATTGGTATAGAAGGAGTAAGTTTAACAATTAATAAAGTATTAAACGATTATATACGTATTTGTTTAACTCCATATACTATAAACCATACCACACTCGGAATAAAAAAAATAGGAAACATAGTAAATATTGAAATTGATTTTATGACTAAAACTATCTCTAATATTGCAGAAAAAATGCTTCATAACAATTTCTTTAAACAAAAAATTAACAAAATTATCCAAAAAAAATAATAAATATTATAATACAAATTAATTAATTATAGACATATAATTAGTATATGTTAAACATAACATAATTGGAAATATAACAATGAATGATACAATAATAAAAATAGAACAACAAATTAAAAAACATCCCATTCTTTTATATATGAAAGGAACCCCACACATATTCAAATGTGGATTTTCCTCAAAAGCTTCTCAGATTTTATCTATTTATATAAAATCTTTCACTTATATAGATGTATTAATACATTCAGATATTCGATCAATTTTACCAAACTTTTCTAATTGGCCAACTTTTCCACAATTATGGATAGAAGAAAAATTAATAGGAGGATTTGATATTATCTCTGATATGCATAAAAACGGCAGTTTAAAAAAGATTATTGACCCAGTTAAAATAAAACATAATCTAATTTAACTTAAATTAGAAAAAATAAACAAAAAATATAAATAATTATTATTTAGATATGTCACTACCTTGATCTATATGAACTCTTGGTAGTGGCCATCCTCCTAATCTTTTCCAAATATTTACTAATTCACAGAATAATACAGCAGTTTTTTCAGTATCATATAATGCAGAATGAGCTTTGCTTTGATCAAAAACAATTCCTGCGCATTTACAAGCTTTAGCTAACACTGTTTGCCCAAACACTAAGCCACTTAGAGCAGCAGTATCAAATGTAACAAATGGATGAAATGGATTGACTTTAGTACAAGTATTACCAATACGATCTATTGCCGCCATCACAAAACTATGATCAAAATAAGCATTATGTGCTACTATTATAGCTTTATGACATTTATGAGTTTTAATACCTATATGCACCATTTTAAAGATTTCGCTTAACGCTTTTTGTTCCGTAACTGCAGAACGCATAGGATTGTTCGGGTCGATTTTATTAAGAGCTAATGCTGCTGGTTGTAAATTAGCTCCAGGGAAAGATTGAATATTGAAATGAAGAGAATTATCTATACACAACCAGCCATCTGCATCCATTTTTAAAGTAATTATTGCGATTTCTAATAAAGCATCTGTATTCGCATTTAAACCTGCTGTTTCTACATCAATAACAACAGGATAAAATCCTCTAAACCTTGCTTTTAAACTATTATTTTTATTATCTTTATTAATCATATTCCATATATTAATTATACACAATTTTTTATTTTAATTAAAATTTCCATTTATTTATATTACAACAAAACCATGGGTATTGCTTGATTTATTATAACAACTAATTCTTTATAAAATTTACTATTATCATAGTACTAAACTTATAAAATATATAAAATAATTAAAATTTAAATTTTCCACATATTATTATTAATAATAATAAATATTTTATTTTATTCTAAATAATTAGTTTTTTATATATTAATATTAATACTACCTAAATTTAAAATAATTATTTATAATAATAAATATATGTTATAATTATACTTTATAAGTAAGAACATATATACAATACGTATAATTGAATAATATTTAAAAAATATTTGTTTTAAATATATCTACATTAAAAAATAAAATAATCAAAATTATTTAATAAACAATTAAAATCATTATAAAAAAGGAGAGAATAGATTGGAATCATCATTGGGATCAAATTTAGCTCGTCTTGTTAAAATGTGGCGTACATTAATTGATTATCGTTTAAAACCATTAAAACTTACACAAACACACTGGATTACATTATATAATATATACCAACTACCTCCAGATCAATCCCAAATTCAATTAGCAAAAGCTATAGGAATTGAACAACCATCTTTAGTAAGAACATTGGATCAACTAGAATTAAAAGGATTGATTACAAGAAACATATGTCCTAATGATCGAAGAGCAAAACGTATTACATTAACTTCTGATGCTAAGCCTATTATTGTAAAAGTAAATCAAGTTATTGATGTCACCCGAGTTGAAGTTTTCAATGGATTTAGTCATGAAGAAATACAAAAACTTAACAATATTTTATTTAAGTTAGAAAAAAATATAATAAATTTATATAACAACTCCTAATTATTTTTGTAATTCACTAAAAACGCACTATTTTTATTATTTATTTGCAATACTAAATTATCAATAACACGATGTGCCATATAATTATAATGAATATATAACATGCAACAATATGCTTAATAAAATTAATTACGATTTTATTGTATCAATGATACATATCATATTACCACGTATGTTATAATGTTAATATAATATTATTCTCAATAAAGAGAATATTGTATATACATATACAATATAATATTAACAATGATAATTAATTTATTTAAAATTTCTCATATAAGAAGAGAATATAATTCAGGAAAACTGCATAAGTCAAATTTAACAAAAAATCCTATGCTTTTATTCTCTAAATGGCTATATGAAGCTTATTTAAAAAAAATACCTGATCCAAATGCAATGTGTATCGCGACGGTAGACCATACAGGTCAACCGTTCCAACGATTAGTGTTATTGAAATATTTTGATAATGAGACAATGATGTTTTTTACTAATTTAAAAAGTCGCAAATCTATACATTTAATTAATAATGCTAAAATAAGTTTATGCTTTCCTTGGAATATAATAGACAGACAAGTTATTGTCACAGGTAATGTTAATAAACTTCCTGAAATTAAAGTTTCAGAGTACTTCTATACACGACCTAAAAATAATCAAATTAGTACCTGGGCATCTAAACAATCCTCTGTTGTTTCCTCAAGAAGTATATTTGAAAATAAATTTTTAAAATTAAAAAAAAAATACCTAAATAAATCTATTCCTTTTCCTAAATTCTGGGGAGGATATAAAATCAATATCAATAGTATTGAATTTTGGCAAGGAGGATCATATCGGTTGCATGATCGTTTTATATATATAAAACATAAAAAAAAATGGCATATTAACCGATTATCTCCTTAAAACAATTATATTATAATAAATATAATAAATTTTATCTACAACAATACACTATATTATGCAATTTGTTTTATCAAATTTTACATGGAATATAATAATGGATGCTCATAATTCAATCACCAATGTTAATGTTATAAATTATTTATATAAACGAGGATTTATAGCACAAATTAGCAATAAGCACGTATTAAATTCAATATTACAATCGAAATTAATAACATTGTACTGTGGATTTGATCCTACTTCTGATAGTTTACATATTGGACATTTAATTCCACTATTATGTTTAAGAAAATTTCAAATTTTTGGACATAAACCAATAATCTTATTAGGAGGAGCTACAGGATTAATTGGAGATCCTAGTTTCAAAAATTCAGAACGGCAATTACATTCAATATACATGACTCAAAAGTGGATTGAAAAAATTAAATCTCAAATTGCTTCATTTATTGAATGCGATAATGAAAAAAATTTCAGAACAGCACATATTATCAATAATTACACATGGTTTTCTTCTATCAATATTTTAACTTTCTTAAGAAATATAGGGAAATTTTTTTCAGTAAACAAAATGATACGCAAGGATATTATAAAAAAACGATTACAAAAAGATAATTGTGGAATTTCTTATACAGAATTTTCATATAATTTAATGCAAAGTTATGATTTCTCATATTTATATAAAAATTATGGCGTAATATTACAAATTGGAGGTTCAGACCAATGGGGAAATATCGTATCTGGTATTGATTTAATTAAACGTATGTATAAAAAAACAACTTATGGAATTACAGTTCCTTTATTAACAACCACAAATAATGTAAAGTTTGGAAAAACAGAAAAAAATACAATTTGGATAGATCCTCATAAAACTAGTCCATACAAATTTTATCAATATTGGATAAATACTGACGACAAACAAGTGTCTTATTTTCTAAAAATTTTCACTAATATCGATATAGAGCAAATTAATTCTTTTGAAAGTAATATAAACAACATTAATAATACTATCCCTTCAGCCAAAATTATACTAGCAGAAAAAATTACTAATCTAGTACATGGAAAAAATGGATTAAAATCCGCACAACGTATTACACAAAACCTTTTTTATGATAATTCACTTAATTTAAGTTTAAATGATTTTCATCAATTAGCTAAAGACGGAATTCCTAGTATTATATTAAAAAAAAATATTACATTACAGCAGGCATTAGTAGAATCAAAACTAGCTGCTTCTAAATCTCAAGCTCGATATCTTATCGAATCACATGCTATTACAATTAATAAAATTAAACAATTAAATACCAAATACATTTTTACTAATAATGATAGATTATTTAATTATTATACTTTGTTAAAAAAAGGAAAAAAACACTACTGTTTAATTCAATGGAAATAAATATTCAAAATTATGTGCAATTAATACTAAACTTATAAATAAATTGTTTTGCATTATTAATAATAAATTAAGTATTATTTATATTTTCATATCAAATTCACATAAATTTTTGATAACACAACTATGACAACGAGGAGCTTTAGAACGGCATGTATGTCTACCATGTCGCATTAACCATAAGTGACAATTTTTTTTAAATTTTGGAGGAACAACTGACATTAATTTACGTTCCACAGCAATCACAGTATTTCCAACTGCAAATCTACTTCTATTACATAATCTAAACACATGCGTATCTACTGCAATAGTAGACCATCCAAAAATTATATTTAAAATAATATTAGCAGTTTTTCGACCTACTCCCGGCAATGATTCTAATTCTTTACGGCTTTCTGGTAAAACACTATTATATTTTTCTATTAATAATTGACAAGTTTTTATTATATTCATTGCTTTAGAATTAAATAATCCAATAGATTTAATGTAATATTTAATTCCATAAACCCCAAGAAGTAACATAGATTGAGGAGTTTTAGCAACTTTAAACAAAGTACTAGTTACCTTATTAACTTGTGCATCCCTTGTTTTAGCTGATAAAAGAACCGCAATAAGTAATTCAAATGGGGAATGATATATCAATTCGGTAGTCTGATGAATATCAGAATTATAATCTCGTAATTTACATAAAATCTGATAACGTTTAATACGATTCATTTTGTATTAATAGAAAAACTGTGTTATTACACCATAATAAAAATAATATTTTATTATAAAACCTATAAATCAATAGGATGAGTCATATTTTCAGGACAAACCCATTCATTAAATTGCTCTTCAGTAACATAACCTGATTTTATTGCTGACTTTTTTAAAGTGATTCCTGTTAATTCAGCCTCTTTAGCAATTTGAGCTGATTTTTCGTATCCAATATGTAAACTCAGTGCTGTTACTAGCATTAATGACTTATCTAGTAATTCTTTTATTCTTTTTACATTTGGACGTAAACCTTCAATACAATAATCATGAAAATTTTTTATACCATCAGAAAGTAATCGTATTGATTGCAAAATATTATAAATAATTAATGGTTTATAAACATTTAATTCTAAATTTCCAGATGCTCCTCCAATTCCTATACTCACATCATTACCCATTACTTGACAGCATAACATAGTCATAGATTCACATTGAGTAGGATTAATTTTGCCAGGCATCATCGAACTTCCAGGTTCATTAGAAGGAATGATTAATTCTCCGATTCCACATCTAGGGCCAGAAGCTAATAAACGTATATCATTTGCAATTTTCATCATAGATATTGCTAATCCTTTTAATGCTCCATGACTATGAACTAATGAATCACATGTAGATAAAGATTCAAATTTATTTGGAGCACTTGTAAAAGTATGATTAACTAATTGAGATAATTCATCAGCAATTCGTTCAGCATATTCTGAATGCGCACCAAATCCTGTGCCTACCGCCGTCCCTCCTAATGCTAATTTACTTAAACAAGGGATATGGAGTTCAATATGTTCTAGATTGTTTCTTAACATAAAATCCCATCCAGAAATTTCTTGTCCTAAAGTAAGTGGAATAGCATCTTGAAGATGAGTACGACCAATCTTGACAAGATTATGAAACTGAATTGATTTCTTCAACAAAGTTGTTTGTAATATCTTTATTGCAGGGATTAACTTTTCTTTTAAACTAATAACTGTTGCTATATGCATAGCACTAGGAAATACATCATTAGAACTTTGACTTTTATTAACATGATCATTTGGATGTATTAATAACTCTTGTTTATTTCCTAATTTTTGTTGTAATAGTGCATTCGCTCTATTAGATAAAACCTCATTCATGTTCATATTACTCTGAGTACCAGACCCAGTTTGCCATACTGATAATGGAAATTCGTTCTCATGAATTCCAGATAATACTTCATCTGCCGCTTTAATAATTGCTTCAGATCTGTTAAAATCAAGCAGTTTTAAATCAAAATTTACTTGTGCAGAAGCACGTTTGATTAAAGCTAACGCTTGAATTAATTCTGAAGGAATTTTTTCTGAAGAAATATTAAAATATTTTAATGAAAGTTGTGTTTGAAATCCCCATAAATTATTACGAAATTTGGGAGATATTTGAGAAGAATTAATATATTTTTTCATGATTATATAATATTAAATTATGTTTTGGTAATATGGATTCTTATGATTATTAAATATTATAAAATAAACTAGCATAAAATTAAAATATTATAAATATTTATTAAAAATCATTTTATATGAAAATTTACATATACATTTTTGCTATATCTTCTTTATTTATCATAGAAGTGTGCGATGCGAATAAAATAAACGTACACAATAATCTTATTGATTATACTGTATTAACTGATGCAAATTATCATCTTAATAACTTAAATAAAAAAATGATATTCCTTAAAAAACCCATATGTTCTATTAATCTCAATAAATATCCTAATAATATTCACAACTATAATGATTTTATAATAAATTGTACACACAAAAATAATACTATAAATATATCTCAATGCAATTATAAAATTGCACCTCTTTACTATTACTCTAAAAATAATAGTAAATTTAGAATACAACTTACAAATGATTCAATGAATATATTTCATATAATTCATGAACATTTGTGGGATTTTACATCTGAAAAAACATTATTTTTTATTCAAACAGGATTAAAAAATTTTTTATCAGAAAAAATTTTAATTTTAGGAATTGGGAAAAGACATATTCATAATAATAAACATGTTATCGGATGTAATTCTTTTATTCATTATCCTATATTAAATAAACATAAACAACTTTGTGCCTTAAGTTTCGGAGGAGAATACTGGTACAATAATCTGACCTTTTTATTTAAAAGTTATTATAATATTAACAATGTTAACAATTCTTTTTTCCCTATTTATTATTACACTGATCACATATATCCAAAAGCTGGATACCAAATATGCATAGAAAATAAACTCCCATATATTTTAGAATTAAAAAGTCAAATAAAATTAGAAAAATTTTTTTATGAAAAAAAAAGTGATGAGTTATTAAATAAAATTAACAATAATAATTATATTACATATATAAATTTTATTTACACACCTATTCCTTTGTTTGATATCAGCATTAATAATTTATTTATACACAAAAAATATCATAATACCATTTGTACAATATCATTAAATTATCAATTTAATACACCATTAAAACAACAAATTAATAACAAACAACATTATTATAATACATCATCAATTTCAAATAACTTAAATGCTATTACAGAACCTTTTATGCCTTCTTTTACACATCTTGATCTTGCTATTAATCCAGCTAATAATTACAATATTATTGATTTATCCCAATCTGTTCAGGAAATCTCCGGATATCCTGGAGAAATAAAATTAATTAAATTAACAGGGAATAACAAATCAAATATACAGTGGGATATTAAAAATTTTTATAATCAAGGAGGTCGAATGTTATATATAAAGAATAATATATATGCAATTTCGTTTCCTAAAATTATTTCAGAAGAAGAAATATATATTTCGTTTTCTCAATCAAATATTCACAATAACACAAATAATCCATCGATTTATACTACTAATCAAAAAATACGTATTCTAACTAATGATTATATTCAAAAACAATTACCAAATATTCAAACAAATAATCAATTATTTTCAAATATTATTGGTAATACTCAACAAATTCGTTTATCTGAATCTGATTCTAGGAATAATCTGTCAGAATTACTAGATAATAATTTTCAATTAATTTACACAACAAATGATCAAATAGCTGATAACAATCCAGTCATCGACTATTCCAAAAAAAAATATCAACAACAAATTGAGTCTAAAACTATTACTATTTCAAACAAAACAGATCTTAATCAACAAGAAGAAGAAAAAAAAGAAAATATTAATTTTTTACCTCCTGCTCCTCCTCCAATGTTGCTTAAGCCTTATATTACAACAATAGAACAACATAATTCCTTTTCAAAAGAAAAGGAAGCTCAGTTTAACAAAAATTTAAACAAAAACAAAGATAATCAACCTGAAGGGATTGATATTAGAAACCCATCAACTAGTAGTAACCTATGTTCACAAGATGAATCAAATTACAACAAATCGAATAATATGAATAAAAGTTTATCATATCTTATACCTATACACAAACAATCTAAATTCTCATCAACTAATACGGATGAATATATTAAAAAATTAGAACGTTCTATACGAGAACGTAAAAAAAGTAAATGTGCAAATGAAATAGAAAAAATATTTAATAAACTACATATTTCATCATCACATTCTTCTATTGATGAATCTACTGTGGAAACTGATGATAGTTCTGATAATTTTAGTTCTAAATCTAACAAATACTAATTTATATCTATATTAACTATTAATAATAGTACATAATTTTATGTGTATTTATTATATTTTATTTGTCATGAAAAATATTTTTATTCATTCCTGACCAAGTATGATTACTTTCCAAATCATCACTATCACTATAAATATCAAATAAATTTACAGCTCTTTTCACACTATAGGAAATAATATCGTCTATAGTTTTAGGATGAGTGTAATATGCAGGAATCGGAGGCATAATTATCGCTCCAATTTCAGAAAGTTTAACCATAGTTCGTAAATGTCCTAAGTGCAACGGAGTTTCTCTAATTACTAAAACCAATTTCCTATTTTCTTTTAACACTACATCTGCCGCTCGACTAATTAAAGAAGATGTTATTCCTGACTGAATTTCTGACATAGTTTTAACAGAACAAGGTGCTATTAACATTCCCAAAGTTTTATAAGATCCACTTGATATAGCTGCACCAATATCTTGCGAAAAATATACAAAATCTGCTAATTTCTGTATTTCCTGTCTAGTGATATTCATCTCATAACGTAAAGTAATTAAAGCATTACGAGTTAACACTAGATGAGATTCTATATTACATTGTTTTAACATAAACAATGTTTTTATACCATAAATACCTCCAGAAGCTCCTGATATTCCTACAATCAAACGCAATTTTTGATTCATAATATTATAATCACCAATAATTATTGTAAAATCTAAACAGTAATTAATAACGAAACAAAATTATAAATAATTTTTTAATATTACTTTGTTAAAAACATACTATCTATTTTATTAAGATTTACTTTTAAAAAATAATTTATTTACATATTTTAATGATTCTACAGTATCCACACTAATAATATTTGATGCATAATTATTAATTATAGATACATGTATAGTCTCTCCAGTCCACAAAACTCGTAATTGTTCAAGATTTTCAAATTCCTCTAAAGGACTCTTATTCCATTTTGAATATTGATAAAGAAAATCAACTCGATACGCATAAATTCCAATATGCTTCAACCATAATGAATTAATTATCTTTCTTGATGAATAATCATTAATTTTAATCCAAGGAATCATAGACCTAGAAAAATAAAGAGCATTATTATACATATTAATCACTACTTTAACAATGTTACTATTTTCAGCTTCTTCATAAGATTGTATAGGTACAGCTAAAGTCGATACTCTAATATTATTATTAGATGAAAAATATATAGATTTAACTACCTGATGAATCATAGAAGATACAATCAAAGGTTCATCACCTTGAAGATGGACAATAATTTGATTATTTTTAAATTTATATAAGTCAACTACTTCTAATAAACGTTCTGTACCAGATTGATGTGTAGACTTAGTTAAACACACTTCAACTTTATCTTTCAGCAAAGAGTACTCTGATTTAATTGCTTGTAGAATTAAAATATTATCGGTTGCTACGATTATCTTAGCTGCCTTACTAGTTAAAGCCTTTTCTATAACTCGAATAATCATAGGTTTTCCTTGAATATCAGCTAGTAACTTTCCAGGAAAACGCGATGAAAAAAATCGCGCTGGTATTATAATAATGAAATTCATTTAACACTCACAATTTTCATTTATTTTATTAGCTGATCTCTTTAAAAGTATTGGAATTCCTTCTCTGATTGGAAAATAAACACCATCAGCCCAACAAATTAATTTATTTTTTTTAAAATTTATAGACAATTTTTCTTGACAAATAGGACATGCAATAACTTTCAATAACTCTACTGTATTAAATAATTTATACATACTTAATTTAATTATTAATTGTTAAAATTTCAACAAAATCAAAAACAAAAATACCAGTTTTTTATTTTCTATTAAACTGTTTAATTTTATTTTCTACATTATATAGTAATTTTTTAGTATCTAAAGAATTTATTTCAACATCTATATACACATACCACCAATTTTTTTGAGCAAAATTTAAACATTTTACAGCATCTTTTTCAGTCATTAATAATACTTCATCATATGAAACAAGAGAAGTCAACATTTTTTCAGAATATTTATGATGATCAGAAAATGAAATAGTTTTAATAGGAATAATTCCATTTTTCTTTAATGTATCAAAAAATTGATTAGGATATCCAATTCCTGCCATAGCTACAACATTTTTTACAGATTTAATAGATTTTTTTTCTCCAGTTAAAATATTTATCACTGCAACAAGACATAGTTGCATAAATATCTCTCCAGATTTTATACAACTATTATTTTTCATCTCTCCATTTATAATAACTGCTTGTACTGTATTAAGTCTAGTTGCTTTTTCTCTCATGGGTCCTGCAGGCAACCAATATCCATTTCCAAATCGAAAAGTATTATTAATAATTACCCATTCTATATCTCTAAAAAGTGCGTAATGTTGTAGTCCATCATCACTAATTATAATATTTAATGTAGGTTGTACTTGTAATAAAGCAGATACAGCATCTGCTCTTTTAGGAGAGACAGCAACTAATACCCCAGTACGCCTCCAAATTAGCATTGGTTCATCCCCACATTCATCACTGCTAATAAACTCATTAACTATAATCGGGTATCTATGAGATTTTCCTCCATACCCTCTAGAAACTACTCCAACCTTCCAACCACGAGTCACTAATTGTTTTATTAACCACAACACCATTGGTGTTTTTCCATTTCCTCCTATAGTTAAATTTCCTATTACTACTACTGGTACTTTAAATTTATGTACTTTACGCCAACCATATTGATAGCTGATACGATTTAAAACACTAAACAAACCATATATCCAAGATAATGGTAATAAAAATAAAAAATATAATGATAATGAACTAAACCAAATTTTAAAAAACATTAAGAAAACTGCAATTTATGCAATTGAGCGTAAATCCCTTGTAGACTTAATAAATCTACATGTATTCCTTGTTCTACGATACAACCATTTTCAACAACTAAAATTTTATCTGCTTTTTCAATAGTAGATAATCTATGTGCTATAATAATTAATAAAGTCTCACTTTTTTTAAATATATTAAGGGATTTATGAATAATATGCTCGGATTCAGGATCTAAAGCAGAAGTAGCTTCATCTAAAATTAAAATTGGACAATCTCTTAATAATGCTCGAGCAATAGCAATGCGTTGACGTTGTCCACTGGATAACAATATCCCATTCTCTCCTACGATAGTATCTAATCCGTGTTTCATTTCAGAAATAAAGTCCATAGCGTATGCCATTTGAGCAGCTGTTTCAATAGAGTCTCTTGAATAAAAATTCTCCCGAGCATATGCAATATTATTAGCAATAGTATCATTAAACAAATATACATTTTGAGTAACTACAGCTACTTGATCACGTAAAGAAGAAAGCGTATAATCATTCAAATTAAAACCATCTAGTAATATTCGACCCTGATAAACATTATAAAAACGAGTTAATAAATTAACAATGGTAGATTTTCCAGATCCGGATCTACCAACTAATGCTATGGTTTTTCCTGATTCAATATTTAAATTAATATTTAATAAAGAAGGTGTATTACTTTCAGGATAAAAAAAAGTAACATTATCAAAAACCAAATTACCTTTTACTCTACGAGCATTTAAAGTGCCTACATTTTTTTCCGTTTTTAAATCCAAAATAGAAAATAAAGTTTGACAAGCTGCCATTCCTTTTTGAAACTGGGCGCTAACATTAGTTAAAGATTTAAGAGGTCTCATCAAGGCTATCATAGAAGAAAAAATAACAGTAATTGTCCCTGCACTAAGAATTTCCATAATTCTAGGAATGCTAGCAATATATAATACGCAAGCTAACGCTAAAGATGCAACAAATTGAATTAATGGTTCAAAAATAGATGATATTTGCACCATTTTCATGCTATATTGTCTCATTTGATTGCTTAAATAATTAAATCGTTCTTGCTCAACATTTTGCCCTCCAAATATCAATATTTCCTTATGACCTTTAAGCATTTGTTCAACTCTATTAGCAATTTGACCCATAGAATTTTGAATTTTTTTACTAATCTCCAAAAATTTATTAAATACTAATTTAATACTAAAAGATATAATTGGCATAATTACAATTAAAATTAACGATAATTGCCAACTATAATAAAACATCACAACACATAATCCAATAATAGATGCTCCTTCTCGAATAACAGTAATTAAAGCTCCAGAAGAAGAGGAAGCAACTTGATCTGCATCATAAGTAATACGAGATACCAAAGTAGCAGTAGATTGTTTTACAAAAAATGAAACTGGCATATTCATAACATGCTTAAATAAAAGTCGTCTGATTTTCATTACTACTTTTCCAGATACCCAAGATATACAATAAGTCGATATAAATCCACTCAGCCCACGAATACTCATTAAAACCACTAAAGCTAATGACATCCATACAAATATATCCTTATTGGCTTTGCCAAACCCATCATCTAATAATGGTTTCAATAAAGCTAACATCAAGGCATCACTCATTGCATTTATAACTAAAGTAATTGATGCAGCAATTAATCCTATTTTAAAAGGAAAAATCATAGGCCAAAGACGACGAAAAGTTTTCCAAGTTGATGAATAATTATTATTACAATAATGCATTTATATACCTGAATTAATAATTTTTATACATTAGTATCACACAAACAATATACTCATTAATTAAATAATTATATTATCATGTATAATAATAATTGTAATATATAAAATTAATCCAATCTTAATTACAAAACTTTATTATAACATTTCATAATGATGGTGCTATGTACTATTGCAAATAACTATTTGATACATTATTTATTTAAAAAATACATTTTTAATAAAAACAATAAAATGATATTTTGTATATAAAAATTATAAAATATAAACACAGAAAGAAATAATTTATAAAATAAGTATTTATATTTAAACTATCATGCTATTCAAAATATTTGAAAATAAGCTATATACAATCATCATAATTATAATAAAAAACAAACAAGATTAATCATGTTTAGTAGCTGCTTTAAATGCCTCAATCATAACACTAGAAAAACTATTTTTATCTTTCTCTAATTTTTCACTATTTGTTATATTAATTTCAGATTTTTTTTGAGTTTCATGAATATAATACGCAGTTAAATTAATTATTCTGTTTTTTCTATCTATACTATCTAATTTTGCTTGTATATTATTACCTATCTTTAAAGATGAAAATTTTATTAAAGATAATTGTTTTTTAGTCAATAAATTAGATTCATTATGTAAATGATCTTCAAAATTTAAATGACCAATCACAGATCCAGTATCGTCTAATTCTACAACTACATTTTTTTTAATATTATCTACAGAAATAATCTTTCCAGAAACAACGCTGTCTTTTTTATGGACAGTTAAAAAAACATTTAATGGGTCTTCTGTTAATTGTTTTATACTTAACGAAATACGTTCTCGATCTGTATCTACTTGAAGAACTATAGCTTCAATTTCATCTCCTTTTTTATATTTATTTATAGATTCCTCATAAGACATATTCCAAGAAATATCTGAAAGATGGACCAATCCATCAATTCCTCCTTCTAATCCAATAAAAATACCAAAATCAGTTATCGATTTAATTTTTCCTGAAACTCGATCTCCTCGATTATGCATTTCTGAAAATTTTTTCCAAGGATTAATTTTACATTGCTTTAATCCTAATGATATTCTTCTTCTATCTTTATCTATATCCAATACTATAACTTCAACTAAGTCTCCTATTGATACTACTTTAGAAGGCTGGATATTTTTATTGGTCCAATCCATTTCAGAAATATGTACTAATCCTTCTATACCTCCTTTAATTTCAATAAAACAACCATAATCAGTTAAATTAGTTACTTTTCCTACTAATTTATCTCCTTCTTTATAATTTTGAGCTACAGATATCCATGGATCATCCTGCAATTGTTTTAATCCTAACGATACTCTAATACGCTCTTTATCAAATTTTAATACCTTTACAGTAACAGAATCACCTATATTAATTATATCACTTGGATGTTTCACTCTTTTCCAAGAAATATCAGTAATATGTAATAATCCATCAATTCCTCCTAAATCAATAAAAGCTCCGTAATCTGTTAAATTTTTTACCAATCCTTGCAACACTATTCCTTCATGCAATTTATTTAGTAATTGATCACGCTCCGCACTATTTTCAGATTCAATAGCAGCTCTACGAGAAACTACTACATTATTACGCTTATGATCTAATTTTATCACTTTAAATTCACATGTTTGACCTTCTAAATCTATAATCTCTTTAATCGGTCTAATATCTACTAAAGAACCAGGTAAAAAAGCACGTATTCCATTAAGTTCAACAGTAAATCCTCCTTTTACTTTTCCATTAACAATGCCTGTAACTGTAGTAACATCTTTATATGCTTTTTCTAAATATAACCAAGATTCCCTACGTTTTGCTTTCTCTCTAGATAGTACAGTCTCACCAAACCCATCTTCTATCGCATCTAATACTACATCAACGGGATCTCCGATTTCTATTTCTAACTTTCCCTGAGCATTGTAAAATTGATCAATAGGTATAGCAGATTCAGATTTTAAACCAGCATCCACCAAAACTACATCCTTAAATATAGATACAACAATTCCTTGTATAACAGAACCAGGTTGAGTTTTAGTTTTTTTCAAAGATTCTTTAAATAATTGAGCAAAAGATTCTATCATTATTTCATCTTCATTTTTAATAATACCCATCAAAAATCCGTGTTTGATGCAGCTTAAATAATTTTTTCATGATCAATCCATGATTATGCATGATTTTTAACTTATTTATTAATTAACGGTACTGTAATTTTTTTTTTATATATAATAACGCCTTGTCTTTAACTTCGTTTTCAGATAATCCTGTTGAATCTAATATTAATGAATCAACTGATGGAATCAGTGGAGCAATCTTTCGATTATAATCGCGATTATTGCGTTCTCTTATTTTGGATAAAACACAATTAAAATTAACATTAAAATTTATTTTCTGCAACTGTTCTAGCCGTCTTCGTTCTCGTTCTTGCATAGAAGCATAAAGAAATATTTTTGCTATTGCATTAGGAAAAACTATTGTTCCCATATCTCTACCATCAGCAATCAAACCTGGCAATACACAATACTTACGTTGGTATGCCAACAAAGCAGAACGAACTTTTGGAAATAATGCAATTTTAGAAGCAAAGTTTCCTATAATTTCTTCATAAATATTTGTTTTTATTTCTTTTTTATTAAATAATACAACAAACTGATCCTTTTCCTTTAAAAAATCAACTTGTATGCAAGAAACAAGCATAGTTAATTTTATTTCATCATTTATGTTTATATTTTTGTTTAAAGCTGATAATGCTAAAATTCTATAAATTATTCCAGAATCTAATAAATTCCATCCTAAAGTATTTGCTAATTTCCTAGATAATGTTGATTTTCCTGTTCCATTAGGCCCATCAATAGTAATTACAGGAACTATTCCAATATTTTTAGTACTATTATTCATACAAGCACTTAATATAAATATATTAATGTATTATTTACTAATTATGCCAAAATAAATGCAATAACCTTGTTTGACTACTGTACAATAAAAGATTTTATTTTGTATCACTAATACTAAAAAATTGATTAAAAAAATCCGGAAAAGTCTTACAAACACATTTAGGATTATCAATAGTCACTGACACACCAGACAAAGCAATCAAAGAAAAACACATTGCTATACGATGATCATAATAAGTATTAATATAAGCTGATTGTATTTTCTGTGGAGCAAAAATGTATAAGTAATCATAACCTTCTATTACTTTTGCTCCTACTTTTCTTAATTCAGTAGTCATCGCATATAATCGATCACTTTCTTTAACTCTCCAATTATAAATATTACGTAATATCATAGGAATTTTTTTATTTACAGAGAACAATGCAACTACAGCAAGAGTCATTGCTGAATCAGGTATATGATTAACATCAATATCAATGGAGTTTAAAGTTACTCCTCGAGTGCATTCTATATAATTATTCCCCCAAAAAATAAGAGCTCCCATTTTTTTTAATACATTAGCAAAATAAATATCTCCTTGTTTACTATATTTATCTATTCCTATAACTTTTACAGTACCACCTTTAATAGCTGCTGCTGCCAAAAAATAAGAAGCACTAGATGCATCTCCTTCAATTATATACTCTTTTGGAGATTGATATACTCTATTTCCTTCACAATAAAAAACTCGATAATCTTGATGTTGTATAGTAATACCAAAAGTCTTCATAACTGATAAAGTCATATCGATATACGGTTTAGATACTAATATTCCATCAATTTTAATACATGTATTTTTTGGGGCCAATGGAGTCATCATTAATATAGAAGATAAAAATTGACTTGAAATATTTCCTTGAAGAACAATTTCTCCACCATAATAACCACCATTTAAATGAACCGGAATATAATAATTTTTTTGTATATACTCTATCTTTCCTCCTCCTTGCCGTAGAGCATCTATTAAATGATGGATAGGTCTTTCTTGCATTCGAATATCTCCAGTTAATATAATATTTTGTGGTTTTATAGATAATGCTGCAACAAGAGGTCTAACAACTGTTCCAGCATTGCCTAAAAACAAAGTTAATTGATTAATAATGTGATTTTTATTTTGTAATTGTAATGGACCACCTATTCCGTCAATTTCACAAATTTTACGATCAGTAGATAACCGATATTTTATTCCTAAAATATATAATGCATTTAACATATACCTAATATCATCACTATCAAGTAAGTTAATCAATCGAGTAGTTCCAACAGATTGAGCCGCTAATAATAGTGCTCTATTAGAAATGCTTTTTGATCCAGGAAGAGATATAGTGCCGTTTATTTTTTCTATTGGATTTAATTTAATAAAATTGTTCATTTTTTTTACTAACTTTATATAATAAATCAACTTAAATTATTTTATTGAATAATAAATTTTTATCAACTTTATTAAATGAATTTATTATTACAATACTTCTTTATTATTTTAATTATATTTTTTTTCAAAAAAATTCATAAACTTAATTAAGTTATATACCCCTTCTAATGGCATAGCATTATACAAAGACGCTCTCATCCCTCCACAAATTTTATGTCCCTTTAATCCATATAATCCAAAAGATTCAGATTCTTCTAAAAATAAACGATTTAATTTTTCTTTTTTTAAAAAAAAGGGGATGTTCATTTTAGATCGATACTTATGACTAATATTGTTGTAATAAAAATTGCTACTATCTATAGCCTGATATAATAAAGCTGATTTTATTTTATTAAGTTCATTAACTTTTTCTAGTCCTCCTAATGTTTTTATCCATTCAAAAACTAAATTAGCTATATACCAAGATATAGTTACTGGAGTATTAAACATTGAATTATTCTTTAAAAGAACTTGATAATTTAAAATAGTTGGTATTTTTTGATAACTAAAATTAGTATTTTGAATTAAATCTTTTCGAATAATGACTACTGTTAAACCAGAAATACCAATATTTTTTTGAGCTGATGCATATATTATTCCAAAACGACTAATATCTATAGGACATGATAATAACATTGAAGAACAATCAGCAATTACTATCTTCTTTCCAAAAAAATCTGGAATATCTTTAATAAATATTCCAGAAATTGTCTCATTTGGACAATAATGAATATAAAGATTATTTTTAGAAATATTCCACTCACTAATAGGTTGAACAACACACCGCTTATCAGAATTTTTATCAAGAACATCTATAATGTTAGTATTACAATACTTTTGAGCTTCTACTGCTGCACTATATCCCCAATAACCTGTATTTATATAATCAATACTATCTGTAGATTTTTTTAATAAATTCATAGGAATTGCTGAAAACTGAGCACGAGCTCCTCCCTGACAAAAAAGAATAACATAATTACTAGGTATATTAAGAATTGTTCTTAAATTATTTTGTGCTACTTGGGCTAATTTTATAAATTCAGTACTACGATGACTAATCTCCATGACTGATATTCCAAGATTATTCCAATTAAGTAACTCCTCTTTTATTTGATGTAATACCGGTTCTGGCAACATTGATGGTCCTGCACTAAAATTAAATTTTTTTTTCATATAATTGTTTTAAGAATCTTAATAATCAATAACACTAATATATAATTAAACCAATAAATGTTAATTATTATTTTCAAAAAGAAAATAATAATTATTTATGTTTTTCTAAAAATAAATAAAAATATATGTTTAATCTTTTATTTTTTATCATAAATAACGACATCGCATAACTCCTCTTAATTATTTAAGAGTATAAAAATATATAAAATAAACTACTATTAATATTAATAATAAATATGAGTAATTCCATTCATATACGAATGCAATACTGAAGGTATTTTAATGCATCTATTTTTTAACTGAAAATTTTCTAAAATAGCTACTAACGCTCTACCCACAGCTACTCCAGATGCATTTAACGTATGCAAAAAAGTCGTTTTCTTATGAGTTTTATTTCTAAATCGAGCTTTTATACGACGTGCTTGAAAATCTGTTACATTCGAACAAGAAGCAATTTCACAATAAGTATTATGAACTGGTAACCAAACTTCTAAATCATATGTTTTACATGACGCAAAACTAACATTACCCGCACATAATAACATTTTTCTATAAGGTAATTCAAGCAGTTGTAATACTTGTTCTGAATGATGAGTAATTTCTTCTAATGCTTGAGTAGATTGATTTGGATGTACTACTTGTACTAATTCAATTTTGTCAAACTGATGAGTACGAATCAACCCATGTGTACTATATCCATATGCTCCAGCTTCTGATCGAAAACATGGAGTATTTGCAACCATTTTAATAGGCAGTTTATCCTCATTAATAGTAATATCTCTCATTAAATTGATTAACGGAACTTCTCCTGTCGGTATTAATGTAAATAATTTATTCTTAATTTTATTGCAATTATTGTTAGTAACAGACTTTGACTGCATATGAAATAAATCTTTATCAAATTTAGGTAATTGACCCGAACCATATAAAGATTCTATATTTACTAAATAAGGAACATAATACTCCTCGTATCCATGATTTTTAATATGTATATCCATCATAAATTGAGATAAAGCTCTGTATAAACGTGCTATTTTTCCTTTTAATACAAAAAAACGGCTTCCAGTAATTTTTGATGAGCTAGATAAATCTATCTCTCCAATTAATTTTCCCAATGTTACATGATCAAGTAATTTAAAATCATGATGATTTAAATTACCCCAACGCATAACCTCTAAGTTATCCCGATCTGTTGAACCATCAGGAATACTATCATCAGGAATATTAGGCAAAGATAATTGATATTTTTTTATTTTTTCTTTTAAAACTCTAATTTTTGACTTAATCAATATTAAATCGGCATTTAATAAATCGACTTTCTTACATAAAGATTGAGCATCTTTTTCTTGACTTTTAATTTCTCCAATAATTTTAGAAATAATCTTTTTATCAGTTTGTATTTTTTCTATTTTTTTTTGTAAAACCTTACGTAAATCATTTTGTTGTTTTAATTTCTCTACATCCAACAAAAAATGTCTTCGAGCTAACTTCTCGAAAACCCAATCTGTATTTTTATACAACAATTTCGGATCTAACATATATAAAAATTATTATATACCATATAACACTAATAATACATAGTTGACAAAATTAAAAAACTTCTTTTATATTAAAATTATAATTAATTATTATGCATTAATAAATATTAATCTAAATAAATATATAATTTTACTCTTAATTCAAAATACTCTTCATATATAAATATATATACTTAAGACTAATGCATTTTTTATTACTAAATTAAACTTACTATTTTACATAAAATATTTTTACATAATTTAATAACTTTTCAGATTTTATTCTTGATTACTTAATGTGAAATTTAAATATGTACTCACACCTATGTAGAATACCATAATTAGTATAAAAATAAAAAATATATAATTACAAATTTATTCTTGAATAAATAAACTGCAAATTTAATAAAAAATTAATTTGTAATATTTTCATGCGCTATTGTAAATAGTAGAATATTAATTAATTTAATATAGAATTATTCATATATTTTAATATTATTTCTAATATAATAAAGTATGAACTTTATCTTCTTTGATCATCTAACTGCATATCTTTAGAAATAAAAAATTTAAATTTATCTAAACTAATTGATCTAATGCACTGATTAGACAAATAATAACTAATATGTTGTTCATGTTCTTCTAAAATATCAATTTGATTAATTATTCCATCCTTAGTAATTTTTATTTTATACTTTTTTGAATTAAGAGCATTATTTGCAACTGGGGTTAAATAGAACCAATCTTTTTTTTGAATAATATTATAATTATAATACACAGAAGAATTAATATTTAACAATAATTCTAAAAAAACATTACTAGAAATTTGATCTTCTAAACAATATGCCGTAACTTGATTAAGTTTAGGTGTATAAAACCAAAGTGTCTGACCATCAGAAATTAAAAAACACTCATCAGGATTATTAAAATGCCAATGAAACAAATTAGGTCGTTTTATCCACAATTCACCTTTCGAAATATGTATATTTGATTTGCAATCAATAAAATAAACTTTTTGAACAAAACGAACATACAAATTATTTATTAAACTTAATCTACTCTGTAGAATAGAAGATGGTGATTCAATGTCAGTTTGCGCTAACTGTAATACAAAAATATACAAAAAAGAAATATATGCTAACAATCGAATAAAATAACAACATTCCTTATTCACAAAAACCACCATGTATACTTAAAGACTAGTTAAATTTTAAAAATTCATTGTAATTTTAAATAAATAATATTGAATATAATTCATACAAGGTAATTATTTTTTTTAGTTTTCCAAAACTTAACAACTGCATGTATTTCTTCATCTTGTACATACGCTCCATGCACTCTAATCAACATAGAAGAATTAGCAGGTAAGTATAACATATCTCCCATTCCTAATAAAGATTCAGCTCCAGATTGCCCAAGAATAGTACGAGAATCTATTTTGCTAGATACAGTAAAAGCCATACGAGCTGGGATATTTGCTTTAATTAATCCAGTTATTACATCTACTGAAGGTCTTTGCGTAGACAATATTAAATGAATTCCAGCTGCACGTGCTTTTTGAGTTAATCTAATAATTAATATTTCTATTTTTTTGTCAGTCATTAGCAAATCAGACAATTCATCTATAATAATCACAATATAAGGAAGTTTTTCAGTTGTTTTAAATAAAAATATATCACTTTTAATAGGATGTGATGTAGATATAATTTTTTTTATTTGATAATTATAATTTTCTAAATTTCGAACACCAAGTACAGACATCAATTTATACCGACGTTCCATTTCTTCAATACACCACTGTAATATAGGTCTAACATCTTGCATATCTGTAACTACTTCTTTTAAAAGATGTGGAATATTTGAGTATACTGATAATTCCAAAATTTTAGGATCGATCATAATAAAACGTACTTCTTCCGGAGTAGATTTATATAATATACTGATGATCATTGAATTAATTCCTATAGATTTTCCAGAACCAGTAGTGCCTGCAACCAATAAATGAGGCATATTTCTTAAATCCACAATCATAGGATGACCAAAAATATCCTTTCCTAATGCTAATGCTAATGGAGAATTCATATTTCGAAAACTACTTGAACTAATTATCTCTTTTAAATATACTACATCTCTATTAATATTAGGAATTTCTAATCCAATATATGGTGTACCAGGAATTATTTCTACTACCCGAACAGAATTTACAGATAAAGAACGAGCTAAATCACGCGATAAGCTAGAAATTTTAGATGATTTTATTCCAGAAGATAAATCTAATTCAAAAAAAGTAACTATTGGTCCTGAAGTAATTTTTATCACTTTTGCTTTAATACGATACTCTAACAATTTTTCTTCTATTAATTTAGCATTTTTTTTAAATTTGGAATAATTAATTGGTCTCTTTTTAGGATTAGATATTAAAAAATTTATATCAGGTAAAACTAAATATGTATTACTATTATATTTTTCAGGAACTAGGGTATTGTGAGAATGAATAACGTTAGTTTCAGATAAAACGTGTTCTTTAAAATTTGAATTAATAGACGGATTTTTTTTAAAATTATGATAATTATGTAAATTATTATTTAACTTATGATAATCTAACCCTAAAAAAGTTAGTTCTTTATTTTCATCTCTATTAGATGACACATAAGCATTTTTATAAGCAATTTTTTCTGAAAATTTGTTAATTTTAGTATCCAAATTTTTATGGTTATTACTGACACTATCAATTATATCTGTACATTTAGTATCATGATTAGAATGCTGTTGTTTGTTTTGATGAAAATTTACTAAAGATGAAGGTTGATTCAACTTACGTGCAGCTATATTTTGAGATTTTTTATTTGATATATTCCAATCTAAAAATGAATTATTAATTACAGAAGAAACCGAAACATCATTTTTAGGTATTAATGAATTTATTAATTGAACAAAATTAATATTTGTATGACAATACTTATCATATGACTGATTCATTTTATTTTTTTTACTAAAAAATTTTGAATATACAATATATTTTTTTAATAAAAAAATAAATGAAAATATACGAGAACGAAAAAACGCTTGTTGAATATTACTATCCTGGGTACTTATATACCCTGTAAATTTAATAAAAATAATATGTATAATATATATTATTTTTTTATACATTATTTTTATTAAATCTAAAAAATTTTGACCTAAAAGGCATATAAAAGCAATCATACAAATTAAACATAAACTAGAAATAACACAATATGATGAAAAATATTGAGAAACTGTAAGAACATCAAACAATATACTACCTACAACCCCTCCAGATGGAAAATAAAAAATATCATCAATAATAAATGCAGCCAACGTACAACATATTATCAAAAATATAAATATTGCTATTAATTCTAAAAAAAACGTAAAAATTGTGATTCTATTAGTTCTAAAGAAAACTTTCCATAAATTAAACAAAATAAATAATGGAATAACATAAGCTACTACCCCAAACATAAAAAATAAAAAATCAGAAATTTGAGCTCCTAATATACCTCCTACATTATTACAAATTAATTCATTATAATTGACAGATTGCATCCAACCAGGATCTGATGGATCAAAACTAAATAATATGATTGTTATATATAAAAATATAACACTTAAAATAATGATATATACCAATACCAAGCTAATCATTAAAATTATTTTTAATTAAATCTAACGTAAAATTTTTTAAAAACAAATTAATTTAATATTATATTAAACTAAGAACTACAATACTCAAATATAAATAAATATATTATATTTAAATATTATATTACGTATACTAACTATAATTTAAAAATTAGGTTTTTTATTATTTAATATTAATTAAATTAAATTTTAAAAAATTTATTATATATACCTTTATTAACATTACTCATCAAATATATTATCAATAGATAATACTTATATTTTTAATAAAACAAAAAAATATTTAATCACATAAAATATACTTTATGTATATACTAATGTTATACTAAAATGTAAATAAATAGTTCAATAGATAAAAAGGATTAAAAAGGAATATATCTATTATGCATAATAATAAAATTAAACATTGTAAATTACTTATATTAGGTTCTGGCCCGGCTGGATACACAGCAGCAATTTATTCTGCTCGTGCTAACTTAAATCCTGTATTAATTTCAGGATTAGAAATAGGTGGACAATTAAGTTCTACCTTGAACATAGAAAATTGGCCTGGAACTCCAGAAAATTTAACAGGACCTGACCTTATGAACCGAATGAAAGTTCATGCAATGAAATTCAATACTAAGATCATTAACGATAATATCATCAAAGTCAATTTTAAACAATATCCTTTTATACTATATGGCAATATAAATCAATATACATGTAATGCTCTAATCATAAGCACCGGAGGATATGCTAGAAATTTAGGTATACCTTCTGAAACAAAATATAAAGGAAAAGGTGTATCTTCATGCGCTACTTGTGATGGATTTTTTTTTAATAAAGAAGTTGTCGCAGTGATTGGAGGAGGTAATACCGCAGTAGAAGAGAGTTTATACTTATCAAATATCGCTAGTACAGTACACCTGATACACAGGCGTTCTCAATTTACGGCAGAAAAAATACTAATTAATAGATTAATGGAAAAAGTACAAACACAAAACATTGTATTGCATACTAATTGTATTGTAAAAGAGATATTAGGTAACAATTTAGGAGTAACCGGATTGCTTATAAAAAATACAGTACTTCTACAAAAGTATACTCTTGATCTAAAAGGAGTATTTGTTGCAATTGGATATCAACCAAATACTAATATTTTTAGCCATCAATTATCATTAAACAATAATGGATATATTTGCGTAAACCTTGAAAATAATAGTAATGGAAGCTCTACTGCTACTTCCGTATCTGGCATATTTGCAGCAGGAGACGTCATGGATTATACTTATCGACAAGCAATTACTGCTGCAGGAACAGGGTGCATGGCTGCGATAGATGCAGAAAAATTTTTATCTACTATACAAACTCACTAATTTAATTAAATTAAGTAAATTTTAAAATAAAAAATACATTTTTTATATAAAAATGTATAATCATTAAATTATTTATAGTACAACTAGATAATTTTTACTATTATAAAAAGAGAATTTTATGATAAAAGAAGATAATATCGAAATGAATGGTACTGTATTAGATACTTTACCTAATACCATGTTCAAGGTACGCTTAGAAAATGGTCATATAGTTATGGCTCATATTTCTGGGAAAATTAGAAAAAATTATATTAGAATTCTAACTGGAGACAAAGTTACTGTAGAATTAACTCCATATGATTTAAGTAAAGGACGCATTACTTTTCGTAGCAGATAATAACTAATTCATTTTATAATATAACTTCTGCTTTAATCCACCAAGTTCGGCCTGGCTCATAAACAGGTTTTTCATGATTTCTTTCAAATAAATTGTAATTATTTATTGTATTGATTACATGTTCTCTGTACACTTTATTAAATAAATTATCAACACCAATACTATATGTGTAATAATTAAGCATCTTCCATGATAAATATGCAGACAATACTCCAAAACCAGCGGTATTTACTGTATTAATGTGGTTCTTTGATAAAGAATTATGTGGAAAATAACAAAAAACAGGAAAAAACCTTTCTATATATTGTGATGAAGATACTAATCTCCATGATATTCCTAAATTATAATTTTGTTTTTTAAATTTACATATAAGTTTGCCTTCTAAAGGAGGTATTGTTGGTAATATATGATTATTATCTGAATTAACTCCCCAAGACCATGATACATTACTCTCTCCATACCAATAATCACCAAATTTACAACTTAATCCCATTTCAGCTCCGCATATATTAGCGCTTACGTTATTTATATTACAATGATTAATTATGTTTCTTGAAATTGATGCAATATCATCACTACTACTATTATTATAATTATAACAAATAAAATCTTTTATATGTCCAATATAAGATGTTACCCATCCATTTATTTTTGATTTTTGAAAATGGGCGCCTATATCCATTTGTAAAGTTTTTTCAGGTTTTAATTGAAAAAAAACCAAATTCTTCTTTTCTATATCATTTGAATTAAATTTATTTAATAAAATTTCCCAATAATCAGGTAGACGTTGACATATGCCTGCGCCAAAATAATACGATAAAGAAGGATATACAATACTCTCATATCGTATAAACCCAGCCGGATATGTAATATTATTTTTATAAAAAACATTATTATACTTATCATATACATCCATAATGCTGTGTTCTATTCTAATTCCTCCAATAATTTTTTTATTTGATAACATATACAAAACAAATTCATTAAATATTCCTGCATCTAAAGAATAATTATCTATTTTTGAATCAGAACAAAATTTATTATTTTTTTTATGTTGATTGATTTGAATATCAATACCACTATAAGATTGAAAATTCCTCCATTGACATGTAATAAGACCTCGAGATCCCCATAAAGATCGTTCTACATCATTAATGTCAGTATTAGATTCATCAGTACCACAACAACAATATTTTTTTGAAAGGGATGTCGTTAACATTGATAAATTCTTTATCTCAGAACAAGTAGAATTAACCATAATATGATGTATATGATGGTGCCAAGATTGAATTTCTATCGTATTCAAAACATCACTAATATCTGAAGTTTCTATTTTTAATCCATAACTTTCTCTAGCAAAACATAACCCATCCATATCTTTATTTGAATAATCTGCATTAGCATTTCCTTGCCCTAAATTAATATCTAAAAATGTATTGGATTTTAAATTTAATGATAAAACAGTATCCGCATTCCATTTATACCAAGAAGAATGAACCTGAAAATTATTACCATCATAATAATCTCCAGAATAATTACAATTACCTATTAATCTGACATATCCATATTGATTCCCAAATATACTATCTATATTTCTATATACACTATCATTTGATCCAATTATTACATTACTACGCGTTTTAATTTGCGATGAATTAAAATAAGGATGATAACGTTGAAATCGTAATATCCCTCCTGCAGTCACTGGTCCCCATAATACTGTTTGAGGTCCTTTAATAATATTTAAAATGTCAAAAGTTTCTGGATCAATATAAGCCGTGGAAGGATCCATACGAGAACAACACGCTCCAATCATTTCATTAGTATCTGTTAACACTCGTATTTTAGATCCAATCATACCTCTAAATATAAAATCATTATTAGTGCCTCCATTACGAATTATAGAAAATCCTGGAATAGTTTTTAAATAATCTACAGAATCGCTCATACATGAAGAATATTGTGACAACTTTATAGAATCAGATACAGAAGAAGAAATAAATGAAGTGTTTATATCAGCAGTAACAGTAATTATTTTATCATTACTTCTCTCTAACTCAGAAAAAGAAGACAATTTATTTTCATTAGATACAGAAAACAAATCGTTTTTAGATGAATCATTTGATTTATCATTACCATTAGCATCATTAATTAAATATAAAATAAACACACATATTATAATAAAATGAATTATTTCTTTTCTAAAAAAAATAGATATATACTTGAATAACATTATATATCCTTTTTGTATAATCACAATCACTAAATTATATACAATAATCTATTAAAATTTTAAAAATATTATTATTAACTCTATAATAGTCATTGTATCACAATATTTATCTTATTAAAAGATCATCTTGATGATATATCATTAATATTATATATTTGTAATTTTTTCAAAAATGCGATAATATACACTAGATTTTTAAAATATCTTGTTGTATTCTTTTAGACAATTTTATTTTTACTAAATAATAAATATAATTTTTATGTATCTATGTTATTAAAAATAATAATAATACAAATGAGTCGTTTATGTATATATACATAAATTTGCTTATTTGTGTGTAATATGAGAATTTGTTAAATGAAATATATTATTCATTCAAATGTAACTTTTGATACAGCAGAATATATATTAAAATCAACTCATGATAATACTAATTTAATAAAATTATCTAATTCTGCTGGTCGAATCCTGGAAGAATTAATTAAAAATCGTAATACTGGAACTCCAGTAACTCGAGAACATTTATTTACAGTTGTTTGGAAATCATATGGTTTGGAACCATCACATGGAAATTTAAATCAACAAATTAGTCTAATAAGAAAAAATTTAGTTTCTTTTGGTTTAGATTCATCCTCTATTTTAACAATCCCTAAACGCGGATTAAAATTAAATAGTAAACTAATAATACAAAAAATACAGAATAAACCAGAAAACAATTGTCTTCCTACAAATCAATCAGCTCATTATGATATTTCAAATACTAATAATAATAACAATATAACATCACATAATTCCATTAACACACTACACACTAAAACTTATATTAAATATATTATTACTTTAATAATTACATTATTTTTTATATTTACTATAGGTTTTATATACTTGTATAATCAAACTAATAACATTAAATTATATTGTTTTAAAGAAATAAATCCATGTGATATTTGTACTTTTTCTATTATATCAGAATTTGAATTTAATGATTTCGCTTTATTATAATTGAATAACAAATTTTAAATACATGATTTTATAACGTTAAAAATATTCAGTTACTATACACCAAAAATTAATATATCACACAACACTTGTCATGTTTATTAACATACTTGAAAAGTTTTTGCTAATTCATTTTAAAATCTTAATATATGTATACAATCCACCTCATTAATACACAACATATATGATTATATTATCATATAATATACTAATTTTTAGTGCAACTTTTATTATTTAATAACATAAACAGAATTAACTTTAAGTAAATAACGATAAGCTTGATCAGAAGGATGATGATATTGAATATATTGACAGAACTGTTCTGGATTAAGTTTATTGATGTTTTTTATGGCTTGAATTTTGTCTACTGTAGAAAAAATTTTTAACAATGCTCCTAATCCATTTACATATGCTACTATTATAGCATACTGCCTAGTTTGCAAATTCACTATACCTTCTAATTGAGTTTGTAATATAAATAAATAAGCAGTACCTAATTCAATATTAATAATAGCATTTTTTAATTCTAAAGTACTAGGTTGTCCAGTCCATCCTTTTAAACGATATGCATCTTTACCAGCAGTATCAGCCTTAATTTGCATTAATCCAACAGCATTAGATTTGCTAATAACATTTGGATTATAATTTGATTCTACTTGAATAATAGCTTTTATTAACGATGCATCTACTCCGTAAGATTTAGAATAATGATTTATATATCCATCATACATTCCCGATGAACATATTTGTTTTTTTGAATAAAAATAATTTTCTTTCTGATTTAACATAGATAAAGCACCTTTATTATTGTGAATATAATTTGATTTAATTATACAACCAGTCATTATTATCAAAATAATAAAATATACTAAATATGATTTCATCTTTACATATATATATTTGAAATTCTGATTAATTGAGTATCATCAATACTAATTTTACTATAAAAATAATATAATTAATCAATTAATATAGTGTTACAATCAAAAATCTTAATTAATATTTTATTTTGTCATTTTCTATGCAATAAAAACTAATTTTATCTTTTACATAAGAAATACAATTACAAATAATATGCAATAATGCATATTATTTTAATATTAATAAAAAATAATTTAATAGATATTAAAAAATAAATTCTTAACAATTATGACAATTATATAAAACAATTAAATAAAAAAGAATATTTTTTTAAATACTTATTTATAATTCATTCAACAGTAATATAAAAAATCTAAAAATATTTATTACAATAACTAAATACATTAGTTATTTTATATCATACTTGTCAAACAAGTAATTTTATTATGTTATATAGAATTTTATGCAAATAATATATAATCAATAATAAGTCATTTAAAATATTTACATGTTACAATATATAAATTTGCAAATACCTTAAATTTTATCAATTAGCTATTTTAAAAAATATTATATAATATTGTATATCTTATGAAAAAAGTTATTGTAGCTATATCTGGAGGCGTAGATTCATCAGTATCAGCTTGGTTATTAAAAAAAAAAGGATATACAGTTGAAGGATTATTTATGAAAAACTGGGAACATGATGATTCTCAAGAATATTGCTCATCAAAATTTGATTTGTTAGATGCAAAATCTGTTTGCAATACTCTAAAAATCCCCTTGCATACTGTAAATTTTGCACAAGAATACTGGAATAATGTATTTAAAATATTTCTAAAATCATATAATATTGGACTTACACCGAATCCAGATATTTTATGCAACAAAGAAATTAAATTTAAATATTTTTTGGAATTTGCTCTTGAAGATTTAAAGGCAGATTTTATAGCAACTGGACATTATGTACGCTGTATGCGTTTCAATGAAAAAATTAGATTAATGAAAGGAATTGATCTTAATAAAGATCAAAGTTATTTTTTATACACTCTTACTCAACAACAGCTTAAACAGTGTTTATTTCCTATAGGAAACTTCACAAAATCAACAGTTAGAAATATCGCCAAACAATTAAATTTAATTACAGCTAATAAAAAAGATTCAACGGGGATTTGCTTTATTGGAAAACGTAATTTTAAAAAATTTCTTAGTAATTATATACCAATACAATCAGGACCTATAGTAAATATAGATGGATATAAAATTGGAACTCATCAAGGTGTTCCATTTTATACAATAGGACAAAGAAAAGGATTAAACATAGGAGGAATAAAAAATAATAATGGAAAACCATGGTATGTAGTAGAAAAAAAAATTAAAAGTAATTTATTAATTGTAGCTCAAGGAATCAATCATCCATGCCTTATGTCCAATCAATTTATTGTACAACAAGTATCTTGGATAGAAGAAGATGCATTAACATCACCTTTGCAATGTCTTGTTAAAACTAGATATCGTCAACCAGACGCAAAATGCTGTATATATCCTATATCAAGAAATATTTTAAAGATTATTTTAAAATATCCCATGGCAGCAATTACTCCTGGGCAATCGGCAGTATTTTATTTAAAAAAACGTTGCTTAGGAGGAGGAATAATTACAAAAAGATTTCCTTTAATGCGTACACATATATTCAATGATTAATTAATATTAGTCATTGAATAGTATACAAATTAGAACTAATTTAAATTTTTATAAAATAATAGGTGTATTAATGATAGAATATTCTCCTTTAACTGCAATATCTCCAATTGATGGACGTTATTATGATCTTACTTATCCATTAAAAAAGATTTTTAGTGAATTTGGACTATTAAAATCTCGAGTGAAAGTTGAAATTTTATGGTTACAAAAAATATCGAATACAAAAGAAATTATAGAAGTTCCTGTATTTACTAACATTGAACGTAACTTTTTAAACAATTTAGTTATTAACTTTAGCATTACAGATGCAGAAAATATAAAAAAAATAGAAAAAAGCACACATCATGATTTAAAATCCATAGAATATTTTTTAAAAAAAAAAATTAATGAGTTTCCCAGATTAAAAAAAAAAGTAAATGAATTCATTCATTTTGCTTGTACATCAGAAGATATCAATAATCTTGCATACGGATTAATGTTAATTCGTACTAAAAATACAATTATATTACCAATATGGAAAAAAATTATTAATTCAATAAAACAATTAAGTATTTATTATAAAGATATTCCAATACTCTCTAGAACACATGGACAACCAGCTAGCCCATCTACTATGGGAAAGGAAATGGCTAACATAGCATATCGATTAATTCGACAATATCATCAATTACAATCAATTAAAATTTTAGGAAAAATAAATGGAGCAGTAGGAAATTATAATGCTCATGTTATGGCATATCCACATGTAAATTGGAGACGATTTGATGAAGAATTTGTTACATCTTTAGGAATATCATGGAATCCATATACAACACAAATAGAACCACATGACTATATTGCTGAAATATCTGATTGTATTGCTCGTTTTAATACTATTTTAATAAACTTTAACCAAAATGTATGGGGATATATTTCTTTAAATTATTTTACTCAAAAATATAAAAATACTGAAATAGGATCATCCACTATGCCTCATAAAATTAATCCCATAAATTTCGAAAACTCTGAAGGAAATTTGGGTTTATCTAATGCTATATTAAAACATTTCTCTGCAAAATTACCTATATCTCGTTGGCAACGAGATTTAAGCGACTCTACTGTTTTAAGAAATTTAGGAGTAGCTGTAGGATATGCGTTAATTGCTTACCAAAATGCATTAAAAGGAATAGAAAAATTAGAAATTAATAATACATATCTATCTCAAGACTTAAACAAAAATTGGGTGATATTAAGTGAAGCACTACAAACAATAATGAGAAAATATAATATTAATAATGCATATGAACGTACAAAAGACTTTATTTTTAATACAAATATAAATGCTAATTCAATAAAAGTATTTATTGAATCACTACCGTTGCCAATATCAGAAAAAATAAAACTTCAAAAAATTACTCCATCCGAGTATATCGGGTTAGCTTCTAATTTAGCATCAGATATAGAAAAAATAGAATAATAAAATCAAAACAATACTATTGCAGTTATAAATAACACGATAATAATAATTGTTAAAATAACTTTTTTGTAAAAAACTTATATAATTGTTTATTTGACTATTTTAATACTTGAGATAAATTGATCTTTTTCGCTTTTAATGATCCATACCAACTAATCAATAATCCTGATAACAAAGCTACACCTAATACTAAACATATATCTAATATATGAAGTCTCATTGGTAAAAAATCAATAAAATAAACCGATTTATAATCAATGTTAATATTAAATAAATTAACGCATTTATCGCTAATATTATTCAAATTTACAGAAATTAATATTCCTAAAATCACTCCAAAAACACTAGAAATGCAATAAATAATAAATCCATACCATAAAAATATATATTGAATTAAAACAATTCGAGCTCCTAATGCTCTTAACACAGCAATATCATAATTTTTATGTTTTATTAATAAAATAAATATGGTAATTACACTAAAACAAGAAATTCCTATAATTAACATTATAGATAAATATATAATTACACGAATTATTTGAATATCATGATAAATATAACCATACATATCCATCCAATTATATATTTTCACATTTTTATTTATTAAGGATTTCATATTTTTTACTATTTCTTTCACCCGAAATACATTATTTACTGAAAATTCTATTCCATCTACATCTAATCTATTATTACAATAATTTTGGGCATCTAACAAAGATATAAGGGCCAAATTATTATCTAATTGGCTATGTAGTTTTAATATTCCAGATACTTGTAAATTTATTTTCTTAGGTGGCAATACTAATTTCTTATTACTTAGATTAAAGTTATCAGCTAATAAAACAGTAACCCAATCACCTGCTTTAATATCTAGTTCATTTGATACTCCCTGTCCTATAATAATTTGATTCTTATTTTCACAAAAATATTTCCAAGAATTTTTTTCTATAAAATAGGTAAATTTATGATTATACATATTCACATTATCTACCAAATTTATACTCTTTATATAAACTAAGTGCCATTTATTATGAAACTCAATAATTCCAGAGAGTCGAATATAAGGGTTTACATTAATAACATTAGGTATTTTTATTATACGCGCTAATATTTCCTTCCACTCTATAAACGAATTATCGTTTGCTGAAACAATTTCTCCATGGGGAATAATTGATAAAATACGCCTACTTAATTCATACTCAAAACCGTTAATTATACTTAAAACAATTATAGATGCAGCAATACTTATAGTTATGATAATAATAGAAATCAAAGATACTAAACTGGTTAAAATATTTTGTTTAAAATTTTGATAAAAACGTAATGCAATTCTTACAGAAAATAACATATGCTTAAATACACTTCCAAAAACAAAAAAAATCATTTTGTATATTGTTTTAATACTCCATTCGCTATTATATAAATTTTATGGCATCTTCGAGCCAAATTTAAGTCATGAGTTGCTATAATAAAAGTTGTTTTATAATTTAAATTCAATTTTTCTAATAGATTAAAAAACTTATCTGAATTTTTTTGATCTAAATTTCCGGTAGGTTCATCTGCTAAAACCAAAACAGGGTTATTAATAACAGACCGTATTATCGCGACTCTTTGACTTTCTCCGCCAGATAATTCATGAGGATAATGATGATTACGCTCATGTAATCCAACTAATTCTAATAAAAATTGAGCTTTTTTTTTAGCTATATTTAATTTCATTCCTCCAATCAATAACGGCATTGCAACATTTTCTAAAACAGAAAAATCTGATAATAAATGATGAAACTGATATATAAATCCCATCCGTTTATTCCGTATAAACGAACAGTCTTTATCAGATAATTTATTTAACGCACTTCCTTCAAAAAAAACATCACCTGAATTGGGTTTATCTAAGCCTCCCATTAAATGCAATAAAGTGCTCTTTCCTGATCCAGATTCGCCTATTATAGCAATAATTTCATTATATTTAACAGCAATAGTAATACAATTTAATACTTTTATTGAAAAATTAGAGTATTTATAATATTTTACTAACTGTGTACAATTTAATAATAGTGAAGAAATAATACTACAATCCCTTTTAACCATGACGTAACACCTGAATTGAATGAATAGATGATATTTTCCAAGCAGGAAACAATATTATTAATATAATTAAAATATAAATTATTATACTTATACTGAATATTTGAACATACTGTATTTCTATAGGAAAATGTATTTTTTGAAAAACATCAAAAAAAGATAATATTGGATTTAAACTTTTAGCAAATAATACTCCCATACCAATTCCTAATATTATTCCTATAATACTATTACTCATCCCTTGTATAATAAATAATATCAAAACTTGATTTCGATTAAATCCATATGTTTGTAATATTGCTATTTCTTTTTGTTTTTCTGTTATTAATAAAACTAAAAATGACACGATATTGCATCCAGATATAATTGTTATTAAAATGAATAAAAAAGACATTACATTTTTTTCTATTTTTATAGCTTGAAATAATGATCCATTATATTCACGCCAATCTGTCCAAATCCAATCTTTAGGAATATTTAAATGATTAAATTTATCAAGTTTACATGGGTTATGTACCCATATCCTCCAACCTGTAATACATTGATTAGGATAATTCATTAAAGCTGCCGCATCATCTTTATGAATTAATACTTTAGGAGAACTAAATTCTTCATTGTTAATAAAATAAATATCTGATATTGTAAATAATCGTTGACTAGGAAAATATCCAACAGGGGTAGGGCGTGTGACAGATGGAACAATAACGCGAATTTGATCATTAATATTAACTGATAATTTTCTAGCTAATTCTGATCCAATAATAATATTGTACTTTCCAGCAACCAATTTATTTATATTATTATAAATTAAGTATTTAGATAACGGTTCAAAATGATTAGGATCAACCCCAAACATCATCCCTAACGATATATCTTTAAAACTTTGTAACATTATATTAGAAATAACTAATGGTTTATAATATTCTATATTATTTGATACCTCATGAAATAAAAAATTAGGGAAATTTTCTATATGCATGTACCCTTTAGAGGAAGTAATTAAAATATGAGGGGTAAAATATAAAAGATTTTTTTTTAGTTCATGTTCAAATCCATTCATCACAGACAATATTGTGATCATTATTGTTAAACTTAACATGATAAAGATACTAGAAATCCAATAAATGCATTGACTAAACTGGCTTATTGTTTTTCCACATATATACCGTAATGCAATAAACCATATTATTGAAATATTCATACTATTTTTATCTAAAATTATCTAATTTAAACAAATTACTTTAATAATATAAAGATACTAAAATATTCAATTTATAAAATTTTTATCATCACAATTATTTAATTTATTATAAATAAATATTAAAAATAACTATATTTATCATTTAGTTTTGTATTAACAACACATATAATTTCACCAGTTCTGGATGTTAATAATTGCAATTCTATATTAAGCTCTTTTAAATCTCCATAAATATTACCATAAATTATATAATCAGCCTTTAGATAATGTGCTATTTTTAAGGAATACTCATAAGAATTAAAAATATCTTCGGAAGAAATTTCTAGTTCTCGGTACACATGATGTAATTCATCTAAACTTATGACAGTATATGTATTATTATTTTTTAAAATTAAGTCAATTAAAATATTTGTAATTTTTGTCGTTTGCAATGTATGACTATTACTATTGTTTTTAAAAATATTTACTAAAACAGAACTATGTTCAGGAATATTTTTTTTAAAAAAAGATACATCTTGCAACATTGTATATAAAATAATTTTCCAATTTATTATCCTTGTATTATCAGAAATATTACTAAATAACTCTTCTGCTAATATTTTAGTAACAGTTTCAGTAAATATATTATTAATACATACACTTAGGTCAATTAAAAAAACTAAAACAATAACAACCCCAACATTTATTCCCATTTATCTAATAACATATCTTTATAAAATTTCTACGATATTTTATTAAAAATTTATTTTAATAAAATATTACACAAAATAACTTATTTGCATCCATAATTAATAATTACTATACGCAATACAGTACAAAAATCATTTATTTATATTAATAATCTTTATGTAATAAAGGGCCAAGTAATTTACCACCTAACAAATGCATATGTAAATGATAAATTTCCTGACCAGCATTTTTGTTACAATTCACTATTAACCTATATCCTGAAATATCTATATTTTTTTGTATTGCTATTTTTGATGCCACTAAAAATAATCTACCTAAGGTTATTTCATGTTCATTTGTAACATCGTTAACAGTTGGAATTAATATATTTGGAACAATCAAAATATGAACAGGAGCTTGTGGATATAAATCATAAAATGCAGTAACTAAATCATCTTGATATACAAGATCAACTTTAATATTTTTTTGAATAATATCTATAAATGGGTTCTTTTTTTTCATTGATTTCCTTTATGAAATATAATCACTTTATATAGTACGAAATTATATATAATTTCGTACTACAATTTAATTTTATTATGATATATGTCATAATGTAATTTGAAATAATTTACAAAAATTCGATGTAGTAGTAGATGCTATTTCATCTAAAGTAATTTTTTTGATATCAGAAATATATTTGGCAATATCATATACATAAGCAGGTTGATTTTCTTGACCTCTATGTGGAACAGGGGTAAGATAAGGTGAATCTGTTTCCAATAGCATTCTATCTGTTGGTATATATCGAATGACCTTTTTAAAACTATCAAAATTTTTAAATGTTATCATTCCAGAAAAAGATATATAAAAATTCATATTTAACAAAATTTTAGCAACATATGTATTTTCACAAAAACAATGAAGTACTCCTTTACATTTATTAGCACCTTCTTCATTCAATAAAACTAAAATATCTTCAATAGCATTACGACTATGTATAACAAGAGGTTTATTTAAAGTTTTAGCAATATCTATATGTTGACAAAATATTTCTTTTTGTACATTTCTATTATTCATTTTATAATAATCTAATCCAGTTTCTCCAATAGCTACTACACTTGTACTAGAAGCATAATCATATAATTTATTAAAATCTATTTTATTAGTGATATTAGATATATTAAGTGGATGAACTCCACAGGAAAATACAACATCTTTTCTAAATCCAATCAATTCTGTCATACCTTCGTAATCCTCTAAATCAGTACTCACTGATAAAACTAATTTTACTCCTTTTTGATATGCTTTGTTTAAAACATCTGTTACATCCTGATGAATATTTGTATAGTTTAATTTATTAAGATGGCAATGAGAATCAATTAAAAACATAATATTACACACTCCATAATTGAAAATAAGGCTCTGTTATACCTTGTTCCCAGTTTAATAAACGACAAGTTAATAACAATTTATAATTAATATTATCAAATTTTTTAAAATAATAAAACAAGGTTAACCATTGTGTTAATTGATCAAGTAAATAGAATTTATTCCACTTCATAGATATAGTATAAATTAATGGTAATTGGTCTAAATTCATAAAAAACTTTTCTTTAATCTCTTGTTGTTGTTTTAATGAATCCAAAAGTAAAGTTATTAACCAACACACAGACATATCTATATACCCTTCTACACTTAAAGGTAATAAAAGTTGTAAAAAATTTTTATTTTTAATAACAACATTATTAAGGATTTTACACAATTCTAAACGACAATTCCATATATTTACTTTCAACATACGTTCAGCTAATATAGGAGATCCGTAATTCAGTCTTAGTGCAGTTTTAATTGACACGATATCATTATTATTACTTACATTTTTGTGTTTTATTAACCACTCTAATCCTAATTTTTCTTCAGGTGGAGAAACAAACCATTTTATACATCGACTTCTTATAGTTAAAGCGATATGCATGTATTCTCTAGTCTTTAAAATAAAATAAGTATTAAAAGGGGGTTCTTCTATAACTTTAAGAAGTAAATGTATAGATTCATCATTTAAATGTTCTATATATTTTATATAAATAATTTTTACTCCACTATATGTAGTATTTTTATAAAGAGAATTTATACACATTTTTATTAAATTTGAATTTATAGATTGAGAATTATTTTTTAAATATAATTGATAATAATTAGGATATTGATTGGTGTTCATTAAATAACAATGATGACAAACATCACAAAACTTCATATTATGAGGATTTTTGCAAATTAACCAACGAGCAAGACAATCAATTAATATATCTTCTCCATTATTCCATTTACTGCTAAATAGTAATGCATGATGGCCCTTTCTAAGATAGTAAGAATTTAAAATTTGATAATAAGTAGTTTTTAACCATGGATAATTTAATATAATCATATTAAATTATGTTGAGAATCAACTAACCATATATCTAAATACTGACAAATAGACTTAAATACTGTTTCTAAACTTTGATTAGCGTTAATTGTAATAATATTTTTTTGAATATCAGCAGCTTTTTTGTAATAATTACGCACTTTATGAAAAAAATTTAGAGATTCTAATTCAATACGATCTAATTTATCTCTTTTTTTTATACGTAAAAAACAAACTTCTGGAGCAATATCGAGATAAAATATTAATTTTGGAGATAAAAAATCACTATCTATTACATTTCGAGATAAAAAACGTAACAAAAATTCATCAATTCCACGACCTCCACCTTGATATGCAAAAGAAGATAAATCACATCTATCTCCAATAACCCAATTTCCTTTCAGCAAAGCTGGCTTTATAATATTTTCTAATAATTGAGAACGCGCAGCATATAACATTAACACTTCTGAAATATTAGTAATAGATTCATTTATAGCATTATCTTTAATTAATGCTCGTAATGTATCTGAAACTTTTGTACCTCCTGGTTCATGTGTAGTTATGATATCAGTAATATTATAATGATCATTAAAATATTTGACTAATTTATTAACAATAGTTGTTTTACCTGATCCATCTAATCCCTCAACCACAATAAATTTACTATTCATATTATATCAAATCAAAAATTTATAATTATTATAACTTTATAAAATAAAAAATCTCTTTAAATTTAAATGTTTTAATACACACTTTATAATCAATTGATTACACTAAAATAATTTAGTATATAAAAACCTTCTCAAAATATTCATACAATAAATATCATTAATTTATTATCAATATTTACATAAAAATATACAACCGAAATATCATAAAATAATTAATTTACTATATGAAGTTTTAGTAAATTTAATAATGTTTTGTCTGAATAACAATAATTATTAATAGTATTAACAGAAGCTATCGGCAATAAAGAATTAGTAATAAAAATTTCATCCATTTCCTTCAAATGTTCTATTCCTACCATTACTTCTCGCGCAAAATAACCCAATTTAGGTAATAATTTTAATACTAATTGCCTAATTACTCCATTTACTCCAGAATGATATAAACAAGGGGTAAACACTTTATCTTTTTTACGCCAAAAAATATTAGAATTACAACATTCAATAATGTTATTTTCAGTATCTAATACCAAAGCTTCATCAACTCTTGGCTTATTATTATATATTTCTGATGAAATTAAGACTTGCTCTAGACGATTTAAGTGTTTAATTCCAGAAAACATTGAATTACGAGCTAATCGTATTGGGCTAATTTTTAAGCACACACCAGAATCATATAACTTCTTATAATATTTAGGAAATGGAACAACGCGAATAATACGTAAGACTTCTGATTTATCATCACATCTATATCCGTGAATTTTTCTATCATGATTTATTCGACTTATAATAACTTTTATTATTCCTTGTGTACTATAATCAGCTACTTTCACAATTTCTGCATATAAAAGATTAAAATCTATATTATTAAACATTAATCGTCGAGCTGATAAAATTAATCTATCCATATGGTAATTAAGCCATTTTACCTTTCCATTTTGAATCTGAGAAGTTGTAAAAAACCCATCTCCAAAATGCAAAGCACGATTATCCAGCGATATATTTTTCTTTAAACTTCCATTAACCCAATACATTATGTAAATAAATAATATTAATATAAAAGTAAATATCAAACATAAAACAATGTGCTTTATTTATATCATTTAATTTAAATACATTATTAAAATATCTTTTTTATTACAAATAAGTATTAATAAAAAATACAGATTAATATCTTAATGCACTAATATACAAAATAATAAAAAATTCAAAAAAACATTTACATATTTAATTCTTAAAGAAAATAAGTAACTAATTCGTTCAAATACACACAGTGTTTTCATCAAGAAAAATAATATTATTATATGCACATCAAAATTTGTAGTTTCATTAAACTATCTTATTTTTATTAAGATTAATAAAGTCTATAGCTGATTGAACAGTAGTAATTTTTTCTGCTTCTTCATCTGGAATTTCTAGATTAAACTCTTCCTCTAGTGCCATCACTAATTCCACAGTATCCAATGAATCTGCTCCTAAATCTTCAATGAATGAAGCATGATTAACCACCTCTTCTTTTTTTACTCCCAATTGTTCAGCAATTATAGTTTTTACTTTTTCTGCAACAGTGCTCATACTAATTATCCCATTAAATTATATCACAGTCATATATATTGAACAAATTTATTAAAAACAAAAAAATAAATAAACTACTCACTTCTCTTCCTTAAGCAGAACTATTGATAATAAGCTAAATATTATTATCAATTTATCATGAAGTATAATATTATATATAAATAATGCTTTATTTTAACCCATATACATTCCTCCATTTACATGAATAGTTTGCCCAGTAATATAACTAGAATCATCAGAAGCAAGAAACACTACTGCATTTGCTATATCTTTAGGCTCTCCAAATCGATGAGCAGGAATATTAGATAAAATATTCTTTTTTTGTTTATCAGTCAAATTTTTTGTCATATCAGTATATATAAATCCTGGAGTCACTAAATTTACAGTAATTCCCCAAGATGCTACTTCTCTAGCTAATGATTTCGTAAATCCAATCAAACCTGATTTAGCTGCCGAATAATTTACTTGCCCAATATTTCCCGTCATACTTACTACAGAACCTATATTAATAATCCTACCATAACGATTTTTTATCATCGATCTTATCACTGCTTTAGACATTCGATATACTGCATTTAAATTAACATCTATTACTGACTGCCACTCATCATCTTTCATATATACTAAAATTTTATCTTTTGTAATACCAGCATTATTTATTAATATATCTACATTACCAAATTCTTTATGTATCGTCTGTAAACAAAAGTTAATTGAATGTTGTTCAGTAACATTTAAACAAATACCTTTCCCTTTATTACCTAGATACATATTAATATCTTTTACACCATATTCATCAGTTGCAGTGCCTATTACTGTAGCTCCATAATTTATAAATAATTCAGCAATAACTTTTCCAATACCTCTTCTAGCTCCAGTCACTAAAACATTTTTTTTTGTAAAAATCATTTTGTATATCTATTCCCGTTATAAAACTCATTATTATGAATGTATAATTAATTTTTCGAACATATATCTATTGCAGTTATTAATCCATTAATATCATTTATTGGCAAACTAAGTATATTATTATACATAGATCTATGTATTAATTGAGTTAATATTTTCCCAGGACCCATTTCTAAAAAAATTTTAATATTTGCATCAATAATTTTATGAATAATTTCTTTCCAACGAACTGGAGTATACAATTGACGTATTAATGCATCACGAATAGCTAATGGATCTATTTCAATAGACACGTTAGTGTTATTTATTAATGGTATTTTAGGAGAACAAATCTTCACTTTTTTTAAAGCTTTTCTAAATTCATCAATTATTGGTTTCATTATAACACAATGTGATGGTACACTAATTGGAAGAAATGCAACATATTTTGCTCCTGCTTTTTTACAAAGTAAATTTACCTTTTCTACTGCTTTCATATGACCTGAAATCACTATATTTCCATCAGCATTAAACACAGAGGGAGCTACAATTTGATTACATAAAAATTCAGTAGTTACTTTTTTACACAATTTAATCACAACGTCATCACTTAATCCAATAATAACAGACATTGCTCCATATCCATATGGAGACACTCCTTGCATCAATTCACCCCGAAGCATTACTAATTTTACTGCAGATAATAAGTCTATGCTTTCTGAACATACTAACGCAGAATATTCTCCTAAACTATGACCAGCCATGATATTTGGAATTTGACCTCCCTGTTCTCTCCAAATTTTCCAAATAATTACTGAAGCTGTCAAAATAGCTGGCTGAGCATAACATGTTTTATTTAATTCATCGATAGGTCCGTATTGTATTAATTTCCAAATATTACAATTCAAAATTTCAGACACATCAGAGAAAATTTTTTTCACTAATTTATAACGAATAGCAAAATCTGATAACATGCCTAAATGTTGTGATGATTGACCAGGAAATATCACAGCTAAAGTTCTATCTAAAGTATTCATATATATCCTTTTTGATATTATTTATAAACGTAATAAAACTGACCCCCACGTAAATCCTGCTCCAAATGCTTCTAATAATAATAATTGATTCAATTTAATACGTCCATCTCGAACCGCTTCATCTAACGCTAAAGGAATAGAAGCTGCTGAAGTATTCCCATGTTTATCAAGTGTAATTATTATTTTTTTCATATCTATGTTTAATCGTTTAGCAGCAGCGGAAATAATTCTTAAATTAGCTTGATGAGGTATTAACCAATCTAACTCATCTTGATGTAAATCATTTAATCTTAAAGCTTCTTGGACAGCATGTGTTAATATAGAAATAGCCATTTTAAATACTTTATTACCAGCCATTGTTAAATAAATAGATGAGCAAGAATTTACACATTTGTTACAATTTGGCAAAGTTAATAAATCTCCATGTTTACCATTAGCATGTAAATGAGTAGAAATAATTCCTGGACTATTTGAACGACCCAATATTACCGCTCCAGCTCCATCTCCAAATAAAATTAATGTACCTCGATCTTTAGGATTTAAAGAATGACTTAAAATATCTGATCCCACAATTAAGGCGTATTCAACAGTACCGTTTTTAATATATTGATCTGCTACATTTAATGCATATATAAAACCAGAACAAGCCGCTGCTAAATCAAAAGCAATAGTATCCCGTATATTCAAATCACGTTGAATTTGGCAAGCTGAACTAGGAAACGCATGACTAGAAGATGTTGTTGCAACAATAATTATACCTATTTTGTCAGGCTGGATATTCGACATATCTAATGCTTGTTTAGATGCAAAGTAACCCATTTTAGCAACAGTTTCATAAGAATTAGATATACGACGTTCCTGAATACCAGTACGATCTATAATCCATTCATTTGAAGTATTTACCATTTTTTCTAATACAATATTCGATCTAATATGTTTAGGCAAATAACTACCTGTTCCAAAAATTCTAGTAAACATATAATATATTATTAGTGGTAATTATTTTGAGATAAAATCATTTTGCTTAATCGATCAGCAATTTTTTCTGGTATTTTTCTTTCTACTGCATGAATAGCTTGCATTATGGCTGTAGCAAATGCATATTGATTAGCTCCCCCATGACTTTTTATTACTGTGCTACGCAATCCCACCAAATATGCTCCATTATATTGATCTGGATTTAATTGAATAAATTTTTTAAAAAAAATTTTACTAAACCAACATTTGATATTTTTAATAAAATAACAATATATCTTATTTTTTCCTTCTGATTTTTGAAGTAAAGATAAAATAACTCTTATAACTCCTTCCATAGTTTTTAACGTAATATTTCCAGAAAAACCATCACAAACTAAAACGTCTGTTTTTCCCATTAATAAATCATTAGCTTCAATATAACCAATATAATGAATTGAAGAAATAGTATGTAATATTTTTGACGCTTGACGAATATTATCTAAACCCTTAGATTCTTCTGATCCTATATTTAATAGGGCTACTTTGGGGTTGTTTATTCCTACAATTTGTTCTGATAACACTGTTCCCATAATAGCAAACTGCACTAACATTAAGTCATTGCATAAAATATTAGCGCCTAAATCTAAAATTACAGTTCTTCCTTTATTTTGATTTGGTAAAAATGCTGTTAAAGCAGGTCGATCTATTCCATGAATAGATTTTAAAACTAACTTCGATAATCCCATAAGAGCGCCAGTGTTTCCTGCACTAACACAAGCTTGAGCATGTCCTGACTTAATTAATTCTAGTGCAACTCGCATTGATGTATCTTTACTTACTCTGATAGCTTGAGATGGTCTGTCATTATCGTTAATTACAGATTTTGAAGGTACTATAGTTAATCTATTAACATATTTAATGTTATTTTTTTTTAAAACAAACTTAATTTTATTAGGATTACCAACCAACAATAACTTAAGCTTTGGATATAAATTCAAAGCTTTTAAAGACGCAGGCACAGTCACCTCTGGACCAAAATCCCCACCCATAGCATCTAAAGAAAGAACTAAATTTTTCAAAACTATATATTATGTGAAGTTGACTTTTTAATCACTTTTAATCCTTTATAAAAACCATCATTAGTAATATGATGTCGGCGATGAATTTCTTTAGATATTTGATCTATTGATAGATTTGCTAATTTTAAAGCATGATGAGAACGACGCATACCCCGTTTAGAACGAGTGGATTTATTTTGTTGAACTGCCATTATAATATACCTCCTTTAATTTATTTTTTGATATTTACTTATTAAGTAATGAAACATTATTTATAATCAAAACAAATATTTCTAGTACTAAATACATTAAATTTACAACGAATTACTAAAATTTAACTAGCATTAAGTGAAATAATCTTATAACCAAAACTAAATTTTGTATATATAATTACTTTTTGTATTATTATATTAACAACATCTTCTTAATTGTAATTAATATAATATCAAAAATATATACAAATCAACGAATAATATAAAAGTGTTTAGCATGATCAAATACACAAAACTATTTTTAAAATTATTAAATACCATTTATTATAATAATATATAATAAATAAACATACTAAACAACCAAAACATGATAACTATATTTTATATATTGCTCTATAGATTAAAAATCAATAGAACTAATAATAAAATAAATAAAATACTCAATACTATATTTATATGCTAAATTATTTTAATATAAAAATTATTTACATGTAATAAAAAAATTCTACTATAACTCTATAATAAATTTCATCGTTCATAAATCATATAATATGAATAATAATTTCCTTAAAGTATTTTAAAAATTAATTATTTATTCATCTCAACAGCATGAGATGATACTAATATATATCTTTAACTATTAATAGAATTTTAAATATGCCTTATTTTAAATATATTAGTTATTTATTTGTATTAATTCGCTTTTATTTTTAGAATTGATATTGAATTTACATATGAAATATTAAAAATATATCATAAGTTTTATACTATAAAAAGCAAATATACTAACAATAGTATCAATTATTTTTCTTTTAAAAAATTTAAAATATATATAAATAATATTACTTTCTTTTATGAGAAGAATAGTAATTCATGAATTGTTTTAATATAATAAAGCCATTGATTATAAAAATTATAATTAATAAAAATCTAAATTAATCACAATACCTTAATACAAAAACATACTCGATATTTTATAAGCATTACTATAATAACGAAATATATTTTAACTATATAATACAATTCAACCACCATATAGTTATGCTGAAATACAATACATTTAATATTTAAAACATTATTTTTAACTAAAGATAAATCAAATTAAAAAATAATAATATAAAAATAAAATAATAATTAAAATTACTAAATTAATAATAAATTTTATTATTTAAAATACCATAAAATATTAATTTTTATAACATACTTAAGTTTTAAAAAATATATTTATATTACAAAAATATAAAATAATATTAACATTGAGTAAATCACAATGAAAAGAATGCTAATTAACGCTACTCAAAAAGAAGAACTTCGAGTAGCATTGGTAGATGGGCAACGTTTATATGATTTAGATATTGAAATAATTGGACATGCCCAAAAAAAATCTAATATTTATAAAGGAAAAATTATTCGAATAGAACCTAGTTTAGAAGCAGTATTTGTAGATTATGGATCAGAACGACACGGATTTTTACCGATGAAGGAAATTGCTCGAGAATATTTTCTTTCTTCATCATGTTTGCAAAACAAATCCAACGCTAAAGATATATTACGAGAAGGACAAGAATTAATTGTACAAATAAATAAAGAAGAAAGAGGAAATAAAGGTGCTGCATTAACTACTTTTATTAGTTTAGCCGGAAGCTATTTAGTTTTAATGCCAAATAATCCTAAAGCTGGAGGTATTTCGCGAAGAATCGAAGGAAACGATCGAATAGAATTAAAAGAAACTTTATCTTCATTAGAATTACCTGAAGGTATGAGTTTAATTATTCGTACAGCTGGAGTCGGTAAATCTACAGAAGCATTAGAGTGGGATTTAACTTCTCGTTTACAACACTGGAATACTATCAAAAATACCGCATCTGGTCGACTAGCTCCATTTCTAATTCATCAAGATAGCAATGTAATTGTGAGAGCATTTCGAGATTATTTACGACCAGATATAGGAGAAATTTTAATTGATAATCCAAATATCTTAAATATAGCAAAAGAACACATCACATCTTTAGGCAGACCAGATTTTGTAAAAAAAATAAAATTATATAATGGAGATATTCCTTTGTTTAGTCATTATCAAATTGAATCTCAAATTGAATCTGCATTTCAACATGAAGTACGTTTACCATCTGGAGGATCGATTGTAATCGATACCACTGAAGCATTAACAGCAATTGATATTAATTCCTCTCGATCTACAAAAGGTGTCGATATTGAAGATACAGCTTTTAATACAAATTTAGAAGCAACAGATGAAATAGCTAGACAATTACGTCTTCGAGATATAGGTGGACTGGTAGTAATAGACTTTATAGACATGACATCAAATCGCCATCAACGAGAAATTGAAAATACTCTCCGTACAGTAGTTCGACAAGACAGAGCACGTATTCAAGTTGGTCGTATTTCTAAATTTGGATTATTGGAATTATCTAGACAACGATTAAGACCTTCATTAGATGAATCTAGTCATCATGTTTGCCCTCGTTGCAGTGGAACAGGAAGTATTCGAGATAATGCGTCACTTTCTTTATCTATTTTACGTGTCATTGAAGAAGAAGCATTAAAAGAAAATACTTGTGAAGTACATGCAATTGTTCCAGTAGCTATCGCATCATATTTACTTAATGAAAAAAGAAATGCTATTAGTAATATTGAACAACGGCAAACAGGAGTTCGAGCAATTATTGTTCCGCACGAACAAATGAAGACACCAAATTATGAGGTACGTCGTATACGTAAAGGAGAAATAAACAATAATAACAATAAACCAAGCTATTTATTAGCAACGTATCAAAGTAATAATTTAACTTCATTTGAAGAATATACTACTATAAAAAACTATGATGTTACCATAAATCAAAAAAAATCAATACAAATAACACACACTACAGCATATTTAATTAATTATTATCAAAAGATATTATATTTTTTAAACAATCTGTTACAATTAAAATTTAGAAAAAACATTATAAAAATAATTAAAATAATTAACTTTGACTCATTTTTCAAAAAATATATTTTTTATTTCAACAAAAAAAAAGACATCAAATATAATAAAAATACTAAAAAATTATTTCAATATAGTACTTATATTGAAAGTAAACAAAATATAAATAATAGAAAAAAAAACAATTCCAATACTAACTACAAAAATAATAAAAATAATTATAGTTATCGAGATTCATCAAATTTATATTACGAAAAAAATATATATAATAATATATATTTGTCAAGACGTACTAAAAATAATATAGATCATTTTACCAATAATTTTTCTATTGTAAATATAAAAAAACCTATACATCAATCAAAGAAAAATTTAAAAGAAGAGAACAATCAATACAAAAATAAAAACTTTTATTAAACTATAATATAAAAATTACAATAATGGATATTTACAAAAAATAACTAAATTAAAAATATTTTCTTAAATAATAAATTATAAATATTTTATAAAATATTATTGACAATTCAAAAAAACCATTAGACATATATTTAATTTTAATTTACAAATAAAAAATTCTCATTTAAATTTTATAAAAACCACTTATATAAATATAATTTATATATTTCAATCCATTTTTAGTTTTAAAAAATCATTTTATTTACTACTATTATGATATACTTAGTCCTTAAATATATAACATTTATTTAAATAAAACGTTATTCTATTTAAATTGTAAGATCTTTTTATTAATATAAGATTTGATAAGAGAATAAATCATTGAAAATCTTAATATATATTATTATAAATATGAGTTTTTGTTATGTTTTTGCAGATATTTATTTGTTATCTGACAGTAGTAGAATTATTGGAGAAAACTCAAAATATATTATCCCTAAAAATAATACACATTCTTTAGAATATTTCGCTGAAAAATTCAAAATAGGTTTACGTAATATATTAGCTGCTAATCCTACTATTGATTTATACCTACCAGATCCAGGACAATCAATTCTTATTCCTAAAAAACTTATTTTACCAAATACTCTTCGTACAGGAATTATTATAAATAGCGCTGAAATGAGATTATATTATTATCCTAATATAAAAAATAATAATATTGTTATAGTATTCCCTATATCTATTGGTACTATTGATCACGAAACCCCATCAAAATGGATAACGTCAGTAAAACATAAAAAAAAAACCCTATCTGGATACCAACTCAAAATATGCGAAATGAATACATAAAACATGCTGAAATTTTACCAACAATAGTTTTATCTGGTCCTAACAATCCTCTTGGATCTTACGCTTTATATTTAGGAAATAGTTATGCGATACATGGATCAAACACAAATCTTGGAATCGGATTAAGAGTAACAAGAGGATGTATTAGACTAAGAATAGAAGATATAAAAACTCTATATACTCTAGTTCCAATTGGTACTAGAGTAGAATTTATAAACGAACCAGTAAAAACAGCTATTGATTCAAATGGGATTCAATATTTAGAGATACATACTCCTTTATTTACTAAAAAAAGCAACAATAAAACAAATAACATAGTAAATACACATAATTTAAAATCACATACATATTCGCTGATAAATCACAATTCTAAAAACATAAACTTTTCAAAAGTTAATCAAATTACAGAAGAGCGCTTAGGAATACCAATTGTTATTACTCGATAGCTATTAAATAATATTACAATTCTTTAAAAGTTACAATAATTTATTAAATTGTAACTTTTTTATTAAAACATAATAATCAATTATTAAGAATGATATAAAATAAAGCATATCTGATTTAAAGTATATATTTTTAATAAGTTTATATCTAAATTACATCTAGATAATACCCGGGACGAGATTTGAACTCGTACAGCACAAAGCCGAGGGATTTTAAGTCCCTTGTGTCTACCTATTCCACCACCCGGGCATTATTCATTAAAATAAATTTAATATACTAACTAGTTAGTATATTAAATAATCATTAATAAAATAGGCGCGCCTCGGATTCGAACCGAGCTAAACGGATTTGCAGTCCGCAACATTACCACTCTGTCAACGCGCCTTAATAAATATGCAAATTATTAATTATTGTAGTTTCTTTAATAATTTTAAGTTTTATAAACTACAACAAATATAAATATTTATAACTTTAAAATACTATTAATTTTTTTATTTAAAATTTTAAAAACCACAAAACAATATTTATTTACTATATAAGTAAATATAATATCAATTTAATAATTGATAGTACTCAAATAAAAATTATAATTTCATAATCATACTACACGCAACATACAAATAATAACACATTGACCACAATGTTAATAACACTGCAATGTATAAAGCTATTATTCCTAATATCACAATCCATTCATTAAATCTACATAACAACGCAATTAATGAAGACATTTGTATAAAAGTTTTTATTTTACTTAACCAATAAACAGAAAGATCTTGAAAATTATAAATTTTAGCTATCCACTCTCGTAATGCTGAAATAATAATCTCTCTAATGATCATAGTAGATATAGGTAAAGTTATCCACCATACATGAAAATATTCAGACACTAAAGTGCACGCCGTAACAACCATAATTTTATCCGCTACTGGATCTAAAAATTTACCAAATTTACTAGTTTGTTTCCACCGACGAGCTAAAAATCCATCAAACCAATCTGTAATAGCCGCAATAAAAAATATAATAGCACAAAGCATTGGTCCCCAATATACTGGCAAATAAAACACTATCGTAAAACATGGTACCATTATTAATCTTAATAACGTTAAAAACATTGGTACATTAAAAATTTTACAATAACTTAAAATATTATATATAATAAACATTGCTTTTCTATATTTATAATGTTTGATTATAAATAAACTGGTAGTTATTATACATAATTTTATGATACTCAAAAACCTTTTATTTGTGAACTTAGAAAAATTATTTTATATATATTTACTCACTTCAGTTATTAATAATATACGGGTCGTTAGCTCAACTGGTAGAGCAGTTGACTCTTAATCAATTGGTTATAGGTTCGAATCCTATACGACCCAATAGGAAATTTCAATTAATTTAAAATATGTCATATAATATCACATTAAATATTTAATACATTTATTAACAAAAGATTCATTTTTGGAGGAGTAGAGATTCGAACTCTAGAATGTTATATACATTACTGATTTTCAAGACCAGCGCCTTCATCCACTCGGCCACTCCTCCAAAAATGAATCTTTTGTTAATAAATGTATTTTAAAATTTAAATTCTTATAAAATATAAAGATATATATTATATATACACATTATATCATAACTATATTATAATCATTATTATAAATAATAATTATTTAAAATCATTTCAATTATTTTTATTTAACAATTTATTTATGAAAAAAAATCAACTCAATATTAATACCGATTTAGAAGGATATTTAATAAATTTTGAAGATTGGGACATAACGGTAGCTACTAAATTAGCTGATTCAGAAAAAATTACACTACATAAAATACACTGGGAAATAATTCATTTTGTACGAATGTTTTATAAAGAATATAAAATGTTACCAAAAATTCAAACAATTATTAATATAATAACATTAAAATACGGTCAAAAAAAGGGAAATAGCAGATACTTAATTCAATTATTTCCTAAAAAGTCTGTTATTCAACAAATTTCAAAAATTGCTGGCCTTCCAAAACCTAAAAAATGTTTATAACACTACCAATGCAAAATCTTCTAATTTTTTAAATCTATAACAGATGTAATTACAAAAAATTTATCTATTCATTAACTCTTGATTTTACAATCATTATCCCATATTTATAATAATTATACAGTTAGTAATATTGGAGTATATTACAATGGTTTTTAGTAAATTCGGAATAGGACAACAAGTTCGACATAGATTATTGGGATATTTGGGAGTAATAATAGATGTAGATCCAGAATACTCCTTAGAAAAACCAACTTTAGATGAAATTACTGGAGATGATTCTTTAAAAAAATTTCCGTGGTATCATGTAGTTATGGAAGATGAAGACGGAAAACCCATCCACACTTATTTAGCAGAAGTTCAATTAAGTTATGAAGATACTTCTATGCATCCAGAACAATCTACCTTAGATGATCTTTCTGAATCTATTAGACTACAGTTAAAATCTCCCCGATTAAGAAATTGATTTTATATCTTTATAAATATTTAACAAATTATATAAAATGTTTTTATATTATATACTCAAATTTGTTCATTCAAATTTAATACTTTAATTATTATTTTTTATTTAATAGAAAATGTTTTTGGTTTAAATCGTACTAAATAATTATTTTTATAAAAACTATTCAATTTTGAAAATAATATTCATCACAAATAATAAATCAATATATATTTTTTTATACAAAAATATATATTGATTTATAATCATAAAAGGTAATATATAACTATTTTATTTAAAAAATAATTTAAATACCATATTCGATAGGATAAATGTTTATATGTTAAATAAACGTGAATTTTACACAAAAGAAGATTTATTAAATTCAAGTCAAGGAAAACTATTCGGAAGTAAAGGACCAGTACTTCCTGCTCCCAATATGCTAATGTTAGATCGAATAACAAAAATGACTACAGATGGAGGAAATTATAATAAAGGTTTTGTATCAGCAGAATTAGATATTCGATCAGACATGTGGTTTTTTAATTGTCACTTTATTAATGATCCTGTTATGCCAGGATGTTTAGGGTTAGATGCAATGTGGCAATTAATAGGGTTCTATTTAGGTTGGATTGGAGGAGAAGGTAAAGGACGTGCTTTAGGGGTAAAAGAAGTAAAGTTTACTGGTCAAATTTTACCAACATCTAAAAAAGTTACCTACTTTATTCATTTCCGGAAAATTATCAATAGAACATTAATTATGGGAATGGCAGATGGAGAAGTTTTATGTGATAAAAAAACAATTTATACTGCAACTGATTTGAAAGTTGGATTATTCAAAAACATTGCAAATTTTAATACATAAAACTTAATATCTTAAATATAAAAATAATTATTGAATTATTTTACATACTATCTTTATAATAAAATCAATAATATTATTTTTGCTTATATGAATATATCAGATCTTACTAAAGCAGTTATGATATCAGTTATATATAAACATATTTAACCAAAAAGTTAAAGTGTATAACTATAACTATAGTACACTCCACATCATTTTAAATATATAGGAATTCTTATGAAAAGAACATCTATTTCAAATATATTGCAACAATTTATTCCAGAAAATACTAAAATTACTGTATGTGGTTGGATTCGAACTCAACGACATTCTAAATCTAAGATTTCTTTTCTTAACTTAAATGACGGATCTTGTTTAGACACTTTACAAGTGATTGCTGGAGAAAACTTACATAATTATAAAAAAGACATATTACATTTGACTAGTGGTTGTTCTATAATGGTTTGTGGTAAAATAGTAAAATCTATTGGCAACAAACAAAATATAGAACTTATTGCCACACATGTAACGGTATTAGGATGGATAGATCAACCTAATACTTATCCCATTGCACCTAAAAAACACTCTATGCAACATTTAAGAAATTTTGCACATTTAAGACCAAGAACACACATTTTTGGATCTATTGCACGTATTAGACATATTTTATTTCAATCCATTCATAATTTTATGCACAAAAAAGAATTTTTATGGATACCTACTCCAATAATTACTTCGCTAGATACAGAAGGAAACAGTAAAATGTTTTCTGTTTCAGAAACTTTAGATGATGAAAAAAAACCCAATCATTCTTCTACCTTAAATAAAAATTTAAAACAATTTTTTTTTGGAAAAAAAGCCTTTTTAACAGTATCTGGTCAATTAAATGTAGAAACTCATGCTTGTGCATTGTCTAAAGTTTATACTTTTGGTCCAACATTTCGAGCAGAACATTCTGATACTAATCGACACTTGTCAGAATTTTGGATGTTAGAGCCAGAAATCGCTTTTTCAAATCTAAATGATCTCATTGAATTAGCAAAATCTTTTTTAATAGATATTATTAGGATTATTTTAGAAAAATGTATTTCTGATATAACATATTGCTCACACCATTCAAAATGTAATCTTATTGAACGATTAGAAAATTTTCTAAATAGTAAAATAAATTATATAGAATATACAGATGCGATAAATTTATTAAATAAATGTAATAATAAAAATTTCAAAAATACAATATATTGGGGAGCTGATTTATCTTCTGAACATGAAAAATATTTATCAGAAGAATATTTTAAATCTCCTATTATTATAATAAATTATCCAAAAAATATAAAAGCTTTTTATATGCGTTTGAATGACGATAATAAAACTGTTGCATCTATGGATATATTAGTTCCTGGAATTGGAGAAATTATTGGAGGTTCTCAAAGAGAAGAGAGATTAAAAATATTAGATGAACGATTATTAGAAAATAATCTTTCAAAACAATATTATTGGTGGTATCGAGACTTAAGACGATATGGAACAGTACCTCATGCAGGATTTGGATTAGGTTTTGAAAGATTATTAGCATATATTACAGGAATAAAAAATATAAAAGACACTACTCCATTTCCTAGAGTTTTTAAAAATATTAACTTTTGATACATCTTAAATTTTAATATTTTTATTTGACATATAATTATTAATATTAATAATTATATGTCAAATAAAAATATTAAAATTAATAATTGTCATATATAACAAGTTTTGATACAATTCAAAAAATTATATAATAATATTATTATTTCACATTGGAAATAACAATTATGTTCGAATCAATGTTAATGGCGCCTTCTGATCCTATTCTTGGATTATCTCAAATATTTTCTAGTGATATTAGAAAAGAAAAAATTAATTTAGGTATTGGAGTGTATGTCAATAAAATTAGTGCAGCTCCAGTTCTAGAAAGCGTAAAACATGCCGAAAGTTTTCTATTAAAAAAAGAAATTGACAAAAATTATTTAAATATTGAAGGTATGCATTCATTCATAAATGCAACCCAATCATTACTATTCGGTCAAGATGAATCTATTATATCAAAACAACGTATCAGAACTATTCAAGCACCAGGAGGAACTGGAGCTCTAAGAATAATTTCTGAGTGTATTGCTAACAATTGCAATACCCACTCAAAAAAAAAACAACGTATATGGATTAGTGATCCCAGTTGGATAAATCATAAAAATATTTTTCATGCATCAGGATTAGAAGTTTATTCTTATCCATATTATAATCAATCAAAACACTCACTTGATTTTGAAAAATTAATAGATACATTAAATTCTTCAGTAAAAGCTTCAGATATAGTTTTATTGCACTGTTGCTGTCATAACCCAACAGGTATTGATCCAACAATAGAACAATGGAAAATTTTATCCGAAAACTCCGAAAAAAATGGATGGATACCTTTATTTGACTTAGCTTATCAAGGTTTCGACTCTAGTTTAAAATCTGATTTAACAGGATTACATATTTTTTGTAAGAGAAATCCAGAGCTAATAGTATGTAATTCTTATTCTAAAAATTTTGGTTTATACAATGAACGTGTAGGAGCATGTACCATAGTAGCACAAAACAGTAACCATGCTGAATGCACCTTTAGCCAGTTAAAATCTACTATTAGAGCTAATTATTCTAATCCTCCCGCTCATGGAGCAGCTATTGTCTCTACCATATTAACAAACCCATCATTACTACATATATGGAAAAATGAGCTAAAATGTATGAGAGAATATATTAAAAGCATGCGTTCTTTGCTTTTAAAAAAATTAAATAACTATAAAAATCAAAAATTTGATTTTATTAAAAACCAAAAAGGAATGTTTGCTTATATGGGACTTGATTCAGATCAAGTAATTAAGTTACGCGAACAGTCAGGAATTTATCTAGTAGACTCTGGTAGGCTAAATTTAGCAGGTTTATCAAAAGATAACATCACATACATATGCGAATCTATATGTAAAATTTTTTAGCATGATAATCGCTAATCAAATTATTTGACATTACAAAATTTCTTATTACATTATTCATATTCAACAATATAAATATAATGCAACCCCACCTGATCCTAAATTAGAATCTAAGGCTGCAGTATTTTACTTCTATTCTTTACCCTATCTATCTTTTTTTACGTTAAAAAAACATTATTTTTACGTTCATATCCAATAGTAGAAATAGGACCATGACCTGGTAGAAAAGTAACATCATCCTCTAAAACAAGCAATTTATTTTTAATTGATTCGATCAAAGTAAGATAACTACCTCCTGGTAAATCTGATCTCCCAACATTCTTTTTAAATAACACATCTCCCATGATTATAAACTTACACAATTCATTCCAAAAGACAACATGACCTGGAGAGTGACCTGGACAATGTAAAACTTTAAAAACTTCATAACCTACTTGTATTTTATCTCCATCTTTTAACCAAAAATCAGGATTAACTGAAAAGTTATAAGCTTTATCAATTTTTAAAATTTGACATTGTAATCCTAAATCATTCATTAAAAACTCATCATCTTTATGTGGTCCAAAAATTGGAACATTATAATGTTTTTTCAAATCTATAGCCCCACCGACATGATCAATATGACCATGAGTTAATACAATTTTACTAATGTTGACATTTAAATAATCTATTTCCTTCAATAATTTTTCTTTTTCTCCACCAGGATCCACTACAATTGCTTCATTAGATTTTTCACACCAAACTACTGAACAATTTTGATTAAAAGAAGTAACTGGTATAATATGATATTTCATCTTAACCCTTTTAAAGTAGCAAAAATAAATAAAAAGCCATTAAACAATTCAATAAACTTTATATTAATAACAAAAACTAAAAAATAATTTTTTATATATACAACAATACATACTATAATGCTATATCATCTGTATTAGAAACAATATTAAATCCTCCATCAACATATACTATTTCTCCAGTAATACCAGAAGAGAAATTAGAACATAAAAAAGCAGCAACGTTCCCTACCTCTTCAACTGTAACATTACGACGAATCGGGGAACATCGTTCATAATAAGATAACATTTTTCTAAAATTTAAAATACCGGAAGATGCTAACGTTCTTATAGGGCCAGCAGAAATAGCATTAACTCGAATACCATCTGGACCCATTGCTTCTGCCATATATCTAACATTTGATTCTAAAGATGCTTTAGCTAACCCCATGACATTATAATTCGGTACAACCCTATTAGATCCTAAATAAGTTAAACTTAATAAAGATGAATTTCTTCGCAACATTTTTCTACATGCTTTTGCTATTCCAACAAAACTATAAGAACTTACTACATGTGATATTTCAAAACCTTCACGAGTAATGTTATCAACATAATTCCCTCTTAATTGTTCAGTAGGAGCAAAAGCAATAGAATGTACAAAACCGTCAAATTTAGTCCATCTTTTTCCTAATTCAATAAACAAGTGCTCAATAGCACTATCAGAAGAAACATCACAAGGCAATATTATATTATTTAACGAATAAAGTTTAGCAATTTCTTGCACTCTTAATTTTAATCTATCAGTATGATAAGTAAATGCTAATTCTGCTCCTTCTCTATATAAAGATTTAGCTATACCACAAGCTATTGATTTATTATTAGCCACTCCAGTGACTAATATACGTTTATTCTCTAATAATGCCATTTTTATGGTAACCCATTATTCTTAATTACATAAATATAACTAACATAAACCCATATAACACGTTCATGATATGAATTATCTCAATACTTATTGTAATCTATTAACAATGTATATGTGTTATTTAACACATATATTCAAAATAAATTCTATCATTTTAATTGTTAACCCCTCTATAATATAAAATATTTCTCTTTTTAAAAACTCTTAAAATACATTACATAATACATCACCTTTGTGATTTTTCACAAACATTAAATTAACATACCATAATTATAACCATGAAAAAATAAAATAATCAATAAAACTTCTATAACAAATGAAAATTAAATAAATCATGTTATTATAAATAATGTATTAAACTTCATTACTCTATCATTAAATTTAATATTAATAATTCAAAAAATTTTTATAAAAACTTTTTAAAAATATAAATAAAAATTATATGTAAATATATAATTGAATTTAATTAACTAAATAATGTAATTAATAAATTAATACGCAATAAATGCTAAATAGTAATAATAAACTATATCGTAACTAAATGTTTTAAGTAAAAATATAATAATTAAACTACTATTAATATAAATATACATATTAAATCTTCAATATTTAAAAACAGTGCCTGTATTAATAATATCCTAATAACAAATAAATATAAATAATTACAAAAATTTATAGGAGATTACAATAATGCGACTTAAACAAGTAGGAAAAGCAAAATTACCAACGCTATGGGGAAATTTTTTAATTGTTGGGTTTGAAGATCATTGCACTAAACAAAATCATATAGCCTTAATATATGGAAACACATCAGGTCCAGAACCAGTGTTAACACGAGTGCACTCTGAATGTCTGACAGGAGATGCTTTATTTAGTTCTCGATGTGATTGTGGTTTTCAATTAAATACTGCCCTGCATTACATTACGACAGAAGGACGAGGAATTCTTATTTATCATCGTCAAGAAGGGCGAAATATTGGCTTATTAAATAAAATTCGAGCCTATTCTCTACAAGATAATGGAGCAGATACTGTAGAAGCAAATCAATATCTTGGATTTCAAGCAGATGAAAGAGATTTCACTATATGTGCAGATATATTAAAATTACTAAATATACATACGATACGTTTATTAACTAATAACCCTCAAAAAATTACAGTATTAAACAATTCCAATATCAATATTGTTGAAAGAATACCTCTAATAGTTGGAAGAAACTCAAAAAATTCTAAATACTTAGATACAAAAAAATCTAAATTAGGACACTTACTTAATATTTACCATAAATAACAATGCATAATTATTAGCATATTTTATATAAAATATAAAGCTAATTTAATAATTAAATTTAAATATCTATTTTTACAAAAACAAATATTTTATAAATTAAAATCTATAGTATAAGTATAACTTTAACAAAAATAATTATTACTTCATGATCACTATCTGCATTACTAACAATAATGTGTCATTCTTCTTTCTTTAAATACTAAAAAGTATATTCATATATATTACTACAACAATTACTATTATCAAATATAATTACTATCAAATTTGATTACTTCACATATTAAGTATATGATCCCATTATTGATAAGATAATAATCACAATTACAATTAAAATTTATCAATAAAAATAACTACTATCGATAGCAATACACTTTATATATAATAAATCTTTAACAAGATAAAACCTAATATAAAAATATATAATTACATTTTCTGTATTTTTCATAATCTATCTATCTATAAAATTAAATTAATAATGTTTACAATATGATATACAAATCATAATACACTGAAATTTTATCAATTTTACATATACTTGAAGTATTCATATTAAATGATTAAACATCACTCAAAAAATTAATACTTTATACATTTAAATTAATTTTTACAAAAATCCAATAAATTTACATTTATAAAAATTTAAATTTATTTGCCAACAATTTTATTTTTAATTTTTAAATTATTGAAGATTTGACTTTTTATAAAAAACCTAGTATTAATATTAGTTTAATATTATAAATTGTTATATTAGCTATTTAAATTCAAACATTTAATTCCATGTACATATTAAATGGATAAATATTATTAATTAACATAATCTTGTTTTAATTAAAATATTTAAGGAAATATAAATAATGGGATATATAAGACAACGAATAGAAAACTTCAAAATTCAAGTTCCTTATCACTCAAATCCTACAATAGTTTTTCATCAATTATGTAGAAATCGGCATTCAACGTTGTTATTAGAATCGTCAGAAATTAAAAAACAACATAATATTGAAAGTATGATGATCATCGATAGCGCTCTAAGAATTTCTGCTTATGACACTAATGTGATAATACACGCTTTTACTCAAAATGGAGCTAACTTATTAACTATACTAGCTCGAGCTTTACCTAATGCTGTCAAAATCATAAAAACATACAGTAAAATAGAATTAAAATTTCCTACTATACAAAACACTTTAGATGAAGATAGTCAACTTAAATCAATTTCTATCTTTGATGGATTACGAACATTATTGAAAATAATGCAATCACCTGCAGATGATCCAAAATCTATATTTTTAGGCGGTTTATTTTCTTATGATTTGATATCTTGTTTTGAACCAATTCCTAGACTGCACAATTACCCTGAATGTCCAGATTATTGTTTTTATTTATCTGAAACACTACTGATTTTCGATCATCAAAAACATATTGCTGAATTAAATGGAACACTATTTGCTCCAGACACTCTAGAAAAAAACAGATTATATAGTAGAATGAATGAACTTAAAAAACAAATAAACCATACTCCATGTTCCATTCCTTATACAACTGTACAAAATATGAAATTAAGTTGTAATCAAAATGATACATCATATATAAAAATCATACATAAAATACAAAATTTTATACGTCAAGGAGAAATTCTTCAAGCTGTTCCATCAAGATGTTTTTTTCTTCCATGTCCTTCCCCATTAGCAGCGTATCATGCTTTAAAAATCAATAACCCTAGTCCTTATATGTTTTTCATGCAAGATAAAATATTTACTTTATTTGGAGCATCACCGGAAAGTTCATTAAAATACGATTCCAATACTAGAAAAATTGAAATTTATCCCATAGCTGGAACTAGAGCTCGCGTATATCATGACGATGGCTCATTAGACATAGATGCAGATAATCGAGTCGAACTAGAAATGCGATTAAATCAAAAAGAATTATCAGAACATTTAATGCTAGTAGATCTAGCAAGAAACGATTTAGCTCGAGTATGTAAAACGGGCAGTCGTTACATATCTGATTTACTCAAAGTAGATCGTTACTCTTACGTTATGCATTTAGTATCTAAAGTTGTAGGAGAATTAAGTCACGATTTAGACATACTTCATGCTTATAGAGCATGTATGAACATGGGCACATTAACAGGAGCTCCAAAAATTAAGGCAATGCAAATTATTTATGAAGTAGAAAAAAAAAGAAGAAATACTTATGGAGGAGCTATAGGTTATTTAACAGGAACAGGAAGTTTAGACACGTGTATTATTATTCGATCTGCTTATGTTGTGAATAATTTAGCAACTATACAAGCTGGAGCAGGAATTGTAATAGATTCCATACCACAATCTGAAGCGGATGAAAGTCGAAATAAAGCAAAAGCTGTACTACAAGCAATTTCAATAGCACATAATTCCAAGGAAATATTTTAATAATGGTAAATATAATATTATTAGATAACACTGATTCATTTACATACAATTTAGTAGATCAATTACGCAGTAAAAATCATCAAGTACTAATATACTCTAATCGACTATCAGATTCAGTAATTATAAATGTTATCAATAATATAGATAACCCTATTTTAGTACTATCCCCTGGTCCTGGATCTCCACAAAATTCTGGTTGTATGATGAATTTAATAAAAAAACTACGAGGACATATTCCAATCATAGGAATATGTTTAGGATATCAAGCGTTGATACAATCCTATGGAGGATACATATCACAATCATCAGAAATTTTTCACGGAAAATCTTCTTTAGTATATCATGATGAATTAGCTATGTTTACTAATATTCCTAATCCACTGTTAGTAGCTAGATATCACTCATTAATAGGAATTAATATTCCTATTAACTTAAAAATTAATGCTTACTATAAAAATCATATAGCTATGGCTATTCGTAATGATTTTGACCGAATCTGCGGATTTCAATTTCATCCCGAATCTGTATTAACCACATATGGAACACAATTAATACACCAAACTATCATATGGGCTAATAATTTAACTAAAACAAAAAGAATGAATATATTATGAAAGATATCCTCGAAACATTACGTCAAGGCAATAATCTTACTCAAGCACAAAGTAAAAAATTGTTTTATAGTATTATAAACAAACAATTATCTTCAACAGAAATTTCAGAAGCTCTTGTTAATATGCAAAGACGTGGAGAAACCATTGAAGAAATTTTAGGAGCAACAAAAGTATTATTAACTCATTCGAAATCTTTTCCAAAAATTAACGAATTATTTGCAGATATTTCAGGTACAGGAGGAGATGGTAAAAATACCATTAATATTTCTACAGCCAGTGCAATAGTTGCCTCAACCTGTGGAATTAAAATCATTAAACATGGTAATTATAATTCGTCTAGCTCAACTGGCGGATCAATGAATCTACTAAATCAATGTAACATTCATATAAATATAGATGTAAATCAATCAATTAAAAGTTTTAAAAAATCTGGAATATGTTTCTTATGTGTTTCTCAGTATTATAAAATATTTCAAGACGTAAGTCATATAAGGAAACAATTAAAAATTCCTACTTTATTTAATATAATAGGACCATTAATTAATCCAGCTAAACCTCCAATAACTTTAATTGGAGTATATAAACGGGAATTATTATTTCCGATAATTCAAGTATTAAAATTGCTAAATTATAATCAAGCGATGGTAGTACATTGTGATGGAATAGACGAGGTAGGATTACATAATTATACAAATGTATTTGAATTACATAACGGAGTAATTACAAATTATATATTAACTCCATCAGATTTTGGACTAAATAAATATCCTCTAGAGGAATTATATTCACATTCACAACATGAGTCATATATAAGTACAATAAATGTATTAAAAGGAAAAGGAAAACCATCTCATACTGCTGTGATAGCAGCTAATGTAGCGTTATTATTAAAATTATATGGATATCATGACTTACGTTCTAATATATCAAATATATTAAACAAAATTCATACTGGAATTCCTTATAAAAAATTGTTATCTCTTTCTTCGCCGATTACATAAACAAATTAACAACACACATAATAAAAATGTCACATACAATTCTAAACCAAATCATATCATATAAAAAAAAATGGATTTTGAATCAAAAGCGTTGTATACCTATTAGCATCTTGAAGTCCAAAATACAAATTAGCTCAAGAAACTTTTACAAAACGTTATCGCATAACAAGAATAAAACAATTTTTATATTAGAATATAAAATTGCTTCTCCATCGAAAAATATTATTTGTAATCATCCTGACCCTACTCAAATTATCAATATTTATAAAAAATACGCTTCGATTATTTCTGTAGTAACTGACGAAAAATTTTTTCAAGGAAATTTTAATACTTTAACTCAAATAAGTAATATGGTAACACAACCCATATTATGCAAAGACTTCTTTATTTCAGAATGGCAAATTTATTACGCACGTTTACATAAAGCAAATGCAATTTTATTAATATTATCCATAATAGATGATGATACTTATTATAAACTTTCTTCTATTGCGCACTCACTAAAAATGGGAGTCCTCACAGAAATAACGAATAAAAATGAATTAAAAAGAGCCATAAATTTAAATGCCAAAGTTATTGGGATAAACAATCGTAATTTACATGATTTATCTATTGATTTAAATCGTACCATTAATTTAAGCATCCATATCCCTAACTCAATCATAAAAATTAGTGAATCTGGTATCACTACTCACCATCATATAAAAAAACTTAGACGTTATGTACATGGATTTTTAATTGGAACAACCTTAATGTCATCTTCAGATCAATTAAATACAGCAATTAAAAAATTAATATTAGGAGAAAATAAAATATGTGGACTTACTCAAATTGAGGATGCAAACATTTCTTATAAATCAGGTGCTATATATGGAGGACTTATTTTTGTTAAACATTCCCCGCGTTATATAAATATACACATTGCTCAAAGCATCGTATCCACGATACCATATTTATATTATGTCGGTGTTTTTTACAACGATACTATACAAAATATCATAAATATAGTTAAAATACTAAATTTATATGCTGTGCAATTACACGGCACAGAAAATCAAAATTATATTAAAGAATTACGTACAAAATTACCAACTACTTGTCACATATGGAAAAGTATTAATATGAATAATCAACCATTATTTATACCTACTTTGACGTATGTAGATCGCTATCTTTTAGATAACAAAAAAGGAGGAAGTGGTAAAACTTTTAATTGGACAAATATATCAACAACAAAAATACAGCTAAATAAATCAATTTTAGCAGGAGGTTTAACAGTACATAATTGTTTAAACGCATCTAAAATAGGGTGCTTAGGTTTAGACTTTAATTCAGGAATAGAAATAAAACCTGGTGTTAAAAATCACCAAGCAATCTCAAAAATATTTCATATATTAAGTACATATTAAATAAATTTATATTAAATAGGTATCAAATATCAATATGACACAAAAAAAATTAAATTCTTATTTCGGAGAATTTGGAGGCATGTATGTACCTCAAATTCTAATACCAACATTAATAAAACTAGAAAAAGAGTTTATATCTGCTCAAAGTGATCCAATCTTTCAACAAGAACTTAAAGAACTATTAAATAATTATGCTGGACGACCCACTCCTTTAACTTTATGTCGAAATTTAACATCTGGAACTCATAGTAAATTATATTTAAAACGTGAAGACTTATTACATGGAGGATCTCATAAAACAAATCAAGTATTAGGACAAGCATTATTAGCAAAACGTATGAAAAAAACTGACATTATCGCTGAAACTGGAGCAGGTCAACATGGCGTAGCTGTTTCTATTGCTTCAGCTCTCTTAAAATTAAAATGTCGTATTTACATGGGGAAAAAAGATATAAACCGACAAAAATCGAATGTATTACGCATGAAACTCTTGGGGGCTCAAGTTATTCCTGTACATCATGGTTCTGCTACATTAAAAGATGCATGCAACGAAGCAATTCGAGAATGGTCAAATACTTATCAATATACTCATTATATGTTAGGAACAGTGGCAGGTCCTCACCCTTTTCCTACTATTGTAAAGGAATTTCAACAAATTATTGGAATGGAAACATATAAACAAATACAAGATTATGAACAAAAATTACCAGATTCAATTATTGCTTGTATAGGAGGTGGATCAAATGCTATTGGGATATTTTCTAAATTTATTAATATTCCATCAGTTCAATTACTAGGAGTAGAAGCTGGAGGATTAGGACTAAATACAGAATATCATGGAGCAGCTTTACAATGTGGAGATACAGGAATTTATTTTGGAATGAAATCTCCCATTTTACAATCCTCAGAAGGACAAATAAAAAACTCTTATTCTATTGCTGCAGGATTAGACTTTCCTTCTGTTGGTCCAGAACATGCTTATTTAAAAAAAATCAATAGAGTAAAATACGTCTCTATATCTGATCAAGAAGCTATACACGCATTTCAACAATTATCTATACATGAAGGTATAATACCAGCTTTAGAATCTGCCCATGCTTTAGCATACGCATTAAAAATAATCAAAAAACAACCACATAAAAAACAAATTTTAATAGTTAATTTATCTGGTCGTGGAGACAAAGATATCATGACAGTACATAATAATAAAATAAATAATAAAGAGATATATTCATGAATCGTTATCAAGAATTATTCACTCACCTACATCAGCAAAAACTTGGAGCTTTTGTTCCATTCGTTACTATAGGAGATCCTAATCCTATTTTTTTTATGAATATTATAGATACATTAATAGCATCTGGAGCTGATGCCTTAGAATTGGGAATACCATTTTCTGATCCTTTAGCAGACGGACCAGCAATACAAAAAAGTATGAATCGAGCTTTTAAATCAGGAATAAATTTTAAAATTTGTTTAAAACTAATAAATGATATCAGAATTAAATATCCCCAATTACCTATTGGGCTATTAATTTATGCTAATTTAATCATTAAAAATGGAATTAATGATTTTTACTATAATTGTTCAAAAATTGGTATTGATTCTATATTAATTCCAGATCTCCCTATAGAAGAAAGTTCTTTATTTTACAAAACTTCTATACGTTATAAAATAGCACATATCTTCATTTGCCCTCCTAATGCTAACTTAAATTTAATAAAAAACATTACTAACAAAGGAAAAGGATATATTTATTTATTATCTAGACCAGGAATAACAGGTATCAATAATACTAAATTTAATACAACTACATTAAATATGTTAGTTAACAACATAAAACAACACAAACAATCCTTACCAATATTACAAGGTTTTGGTATACATACTCCTAATCAAGCCTATGAATCAGTATTACTAGGGACTTCTGGAGTGATTTTAGGCTCTGCAATCGCAAACATTATTGAGAATAATTGCCTTAATCTTAATTTATTATTAGAACAACTACAACAATTAACTTACCTAATAAAAACTGCTATGAAAATTATATAATAATTTAATTTTCCAAATATATTAATGAATTTATTGTTATACAACATACAACTAATCATTCATGTCCTAAACATAAAACAACTTCTTCACATTTTAATTTTTAAATATAATGAATATATATGCTTTACATTTATACATATTTAATATCATTCTATAAAATAATTTATATATATTTTTGAATTTATTACATCATCAGTTAATTTGAATAATACATGATAATTTTGATAATTTTAATTATATGTTAAAATATTTATTATTACAAATAACTACTTTTGTTTATCTTTAATTATTTGTACTGAATTTAAAGCAAATTTAAAAACAATAGTTAAATCTTTTTTTGGTTTTTTCATTTTATATACCCAACGATACATAGCAATTTTAATGCTTTTTTCAAACACTCTAGGGGGAACAGCAGATAATATACGTATTTTTCTAACCCTTCCTCTCTCATCTATATCATACATAACCATCACACTTCCCTCTATTCCTAATATTTTTGCATTCTGAGGATATTCAGGATATATGTATATCATAGGATCAAAATAAGATTTAGATGATGCTTTATTAATATTATTAGTATTAAGATTATTAGCATCAAACTTCTTTAAACAAAAATTATCATACATTTTGTTATCATCTTTTTTATTTATATGTACATCATCTTCCATATTACTTGTTGACTCTTTAAGATTTTCTAATATTCGATTTGATAAAGAAGATGGCGTTGTAGATTCTATATGTTGTTTAAAAACAGACAATGATTCAAATGTTTCCGGTAACTTTTTATCAGTCTGTAATGTTTTATTTTCCATAATATTATTAGCAGAAGATAATATTGTGGTTATCATGTAGTGACGTTTTTTATGAAAGTAATCGCACTCTATTGAATCAAAATATATATGATAAAATATTATCACAATTATAAAAAAAACATGTAAACTACACGATAATACAATAAAAAAAATTGCAGGAATATTTATTTTCAATAAAAGTACCTTACTTGTCACATAATCTAATAAAACAATGAATTGATAAAAATTAATTCATAATATATTCCTTAATGTTTAAAAACATGTATAAATATTACATTGACTAGTATAAAAATATAATTTTTATTAAATATACATTTAAATTTCAAATAAAAATATACATTTAATTAAAAATCCGTATACAGTACTACTAATATATAATTAATTAGCAATTCAAATTAATTATTATATGGAGTTAACAATAAATATAACATTGATAATTTATAACATTTTTAATTATGCTTTAATACTTGGATATTGGGGATTAACTATCTTAGTAACTATTAGAGTTTTATTAAAACGTCGAGCTGTACCATCGTTTATGGCTTGGTTATTAATAATTTATACTTTACCTTTAATTGGAATTATCATGTATTTACTATTTGGAGAACCTAATATCGGTAAAAAACGATTACATAGAAGTAAAATAGCGTGGTCATCCTGTATTTTTCATATAAAAAAATTTAAAAAATATTATAAAGATATATTTTACAGTCAAAATAGCGATATTGCTTCCTCTTTGTTCAAATTATGCAAACATCGACAAGGCATAGGAGCTTTACAGGGCAATCAAATACAATTGTTCAAAAAAATTGATGATACTTTAATATCTTTAATTCAAGATATTGAATTAGCTCAACATAGAATTGATATGGTATTTTATATTTGGGAACCCGGTGGATTAGTGGATTACATTTCCAGTAAATTAATCACAGCTGCTCAAAGAGGTATTCAATGTCGTTTAATTTTAGATTCTGCTGGATGTATAAAATTTTTTAAAAGCTCATACCCTAAAATATTACAAAAAGCTGGAATAAATATTGTAGAAGCATTACACATTAATTTGTTACGAATATTTTGGCGTCGAATGGATCTAAGACAACATCGTAAAATGATATTAATTGATAATCATATTGCATATACAGGTAGTATGAATATGGTAGACCCTAACTTATTTAAACAAAATGTTGGTGTGGGACAATGGATTGATATTATGATCCGTATAGATGGACCTGCAACCTCAGCTATGGGAATAATTTTCGCATTTGACTGGGAAATGGAAACAGGAGAGCATATTATGCCATATCTGCTAACTTCAACTCACTTAACAAAAAAACAAACACCTATTTCTACTAACCTATTATCAACAAACAAACACACAATCCAAATTATACCATCCGGACCAGGATTTCCAGAAGGAATAATTCATCAAGTATTAATTACTTCATTATATAAAGCACAAAAACAACTAATTATCACCACACCATATCTGATCCCTAGTGATGATCTATTATACGCTCTTTGTACAGCTGCACAAAGATCAGTAGAAGTTCATATTATTATTCCAAAAAATAACGATTCTATATTAGTAAACTGGGCTAGCCGAGCTTTCTTCAGTGAATTACTAGATGCAGGAGTTTTTATCCATCAATTTCAATCAGGATTATTACATGTAAAAAGTATATTAATTGATCAACAAATTAGTTTAGTAGGTACTGTAAACTTAGATATACGTAGTTTATGGTTAAATTTTGAAATTACTTTATTAATTGACAGCAAATCTTTTAGCAACGATTTAAAAAAAATACAACAAGATTATATTGCTCATTCAAAATTAATTGACCCTAAAATATGGGCTAATCGACCATACTGGAAAAGAATCATCGAACGTCTGTTTTATCTTTTTAGTCCATTACTATAACATATAATACTTAAAAAATATTTAAACAAAACACAATTTTTATCATTATTAATACTTACCCTAAAATATCAAGGTTTCACCATATTAAATATTATCCATTAATATCAATAATAATTTGCATACAAAAAATAAAAACAAATTTATTCTCTTACTTAAGATTCATTAAATTTTTATTGAATTTTTATAAAATTCAGATTTTTAATTTTTCAAAAAAATGTTTACGGCATACTGAAATATAATTTTTATTGGTACCAATCATTATTTGATCTCCTTCTTTCATTATAATACCTTGATCATCCATTCTTAAAACTCTATTAGCTTGACGTCCACAATAACAAACAGTTTTTAATTCAATTAATTTATCTGCCCATGCTAACAACCATAAACTTCCTGAAAATAATTCAGCACGAAAATCTGTTCGTAATCCATAACATAACACTGGTATGTTTAAAATATCTACTACTTTAGTTAAACCAAATACTTGATTACGACTAAGAAAATGACATTCATCTATTAAAATACAATGAATATTTTTTTTTTTTAATATCAATGATATCTGCTCAAAAAAATCTGTACTATCACTAAAAGCATTTGATCGGGCAGTTAATCCAACCCGAGATTTAATATATTGATGCTCAGTATTTTTAGAATTTATTTTCACAGTATATAATAAAGTACACATTCCACGTTCTTGATAATTATAAGAAGATTGCAATAATGCAGTAGTTTTACCTGCATTCATTGCAGAGTAATAAAAATACAATTTTGACATATATAAAACAACTCCAATTAAATTTTCAATAATTATTAGATCAAATATAATATAATTATTAATATTTAAAAAATTAATATAAACAATTTACACATTATTGAGATAATGCACGACATAAATATAAAATATTATTACAATCACATAATAATTTATAAAATGAATATAATTTTCATTTCATTTTTTTGAAAAAGAGTTCTATATTATAAAAATTTATATATAAAATGTATATAAAATCCATATGACCCATTGCAAGATAAATATATCATATATTTAATTTTGTGCTATTCCAATGTTTATTAATTATAAATATATTATGATAATCCTAATAAAAAATATTAAATTTTAGTTTATAATATATATATACATATATTTTAAAAACTCACACTTAAAAATATTTTCTTAAATAAAACAAAAAATAAAAAAATTTATTATCGAACAATTCACAATAAACCTATAACAAAAATAAAACCATTATCATTTATTAATTATTTTAAAATATGACATTATTAGCATTTTCAAAATAAATTTCTATACATCATAATAATTTATAAAAAATTAAAATAATTAATAATATTAAAACAATAATTTTTATAAAAACATTGAATTAATTTAAATAATTCATGTATACTTTTGATAAATTAATAAATAATTCATATTTACTAAATATGCATATTATAAAATATTACAACATAAATTTAAACATATGAGATTCGTCTCTTTTAATATTAATGGATTAAGAGCTCATATACATCAACTTGATGAACTTATAAATAAATTACAACCTGATGTTCTTGGATTACAAGAAATCAAAGTTCATGATGATTTATTTCCCATAAAAACTTTAAAAAAATATGGATACCATATGTTTTACGATGGTCAAAAACAATACTATGGAGTAGCATTATTTCTAAAAAGTCTACCACTCCTTATAACTAAAGGGTTTGAATTTAATCCTAATCTATATCAAAAAAGAGTAATTACAGCAAAAGTTATGACATCAATAGGATCATTAACAATAATAAATAGTTATTTTCCACAAGGAGAAAATAATCGATCTTATAAATTTATTTACAAGAAAAAATTTTATCAAAATTTTAAAAATTATATAAAAAATATTTATGACAATAAGTCATTATTGTTAATCATGGGAGATATGAACATTAGCCCTACTGATTTAGATATAGGTATTGGGAAAAAAAATAAAGATCGATGGATAAAATTAGGTAAATGTGCATTTCTTCCAGAAGAAAGACAATGGATAAATGATTTACTTGATTGGGGTTTGATAGATATTTATCGAGAAACACATCCATATCAAAACAAACGTTATTCTTGGTTTAGCTATAGATCTAATGGATTTAAAAAAAATAGAGGACTACGTATTGATTTAATACTAGTTACTCCACCACTAGCTTCTTTACATATATACAGCGATATTAATTATGAAATTCGAAGTATGTCACATCCTTCCGATCATGCTCCAATATGGGTAGATTTCAATATTTAATAATCGCAATCCTATTTAATAAATAAAGTAAATATAAATTCGCATAATTATTGTAATATAATATCAATTCATACTTATCGATCTTTAATGTACAATAATACTATATAATTGGAGTAACTATGAAAATTGTATGGAAAATTATTTATAAAATATTAAAATTTGGCGTTAATATATTAAATGCAATACGAGTTACTATATTAAATGTCCTATTATTAATTTTCATAATTATTGGAGTAGGCATATATTTTCATATAAAATATACTAAACATACTACAACTCCCTCTGCTTTAATACTAAATTTAACCGGAATAATTGTAGATAAACCGGGTACATGTACTAAATTTCAAAAAATTAGCAAACAATTACTAAATATTAATAAATCTAATATACAAGAAAATTCATTATTCGATATAATACATATTTTAAGACAAGCAAAAAATGATAAAAATATTACAGGACTAATTTTATTATTAAAAAATTTTTCTGGAGGAAGTCAGTCATCATTAGAATATATTGGCAAAGTACTATGTGAATTTAAAAATACTGGAAAACCAATTTATTCAATCTCTGATCATTATGATCAAATTCAGTATCTTCTCGCTAGTTATGCAAATAAAATCTATATTACTCCGCAAGGCGGAGTAGATTTAAGAGGAATTTCTACCTATAGGTTATACTATCAATCATTATTGAAAAATCTAAAAATTAATACACATGTTTTCAGAGTTGGTTCTTATAAATCAGCAGTAGAACCTTTTATTAGAAATAATATGTCCCCACAAGTACGTCATGAAGAAAGTATATGGATTAATCAACTATGGGATCAATATTTAAAAGCAATTTCTACCAATCGAAATATGACGAAACAACAAATTTTTCCAGGAATTAATAAAATATTAAATGAATTACACGAATTTCAAGGAAATACAGCGTATTATGCATTACAAAAAAAATGGGTAGATGAAATTTCCTCTTACTCTGAAATAGAGAATATAATGAAAAAAAAATTTGGTACAAATAAATACAATACTTCATTTAATTCAGTTAACATGTATGATTATCATCTTAAAACACCTATCGTAAATACAAATAATAATAATCAAATAGCAATAATTTGTATTCAAGGTGCTATTATACATGGAAATAATGACACTTCTGATACAATAGGAGGAGATACAATAGCCCGAAAAATTCGTAATGCACGATTTAACCCAAAAGTTAAAGCTATAATACTTCGAATTAACAGTCCTGGTGGCAGTGTACAAGCATCAGAATTGATTAGACAAGAAATAATAACTACTAGAAATTTTGGAAAACCTGTCATTGTTTCTATGGGAAATATAGCAGCATCTGGAGGATATTGGATATCAACTCCAGCTAACTTTATTATTGCAAGCAATAGCACTCTCACCGGATCTATAGGTGTATTTGGTATTATTAATACATTTGAAGAATCTCTTAATGCTATTGGAATTCATAATGATGAAGTAAATACTTCTCCTATAGCAAATCTTTCTATTACTAAAGCTTTACCTGACGAATTTAAAAACATGATGCAATTATATGTCGACTCAAGTTACCAATACTTCATAAAAACAGTCGCTAAATTCCGTTGTAAAACAATCATTGATATTGATCATATAGCCCAAGGACACATATGGCTTGGATGCGATGCTATTAAAAATGGTCTAATAGATAAAATTGGAGATTTTGATGATGCGATTAATAAAGCGGCAGAATTAGCTAATTTAACAGAATATCAATTAAATTGGTATGAAGATAAAACAAATTGGATAGATATCATTATGCAACAAGCAGATAAAATTATTTATTACATATTTTCAAATTTATTAAATCATTATATTTTATTTAATAATCTTGAAAAATTTAACAAAATTAATTATACTAATGGTAGTAATTTAAATTTTGTATGGAATGATCCGAAGCACTGTTATGCTATTTGTTGTAATTATGTACGTTATAATTAGAACAATTTTAATGTTACAATATGCACTTAATCATCGTAGATACACATTTAAAATGTTGATAAATATCTATAATCTGTAATACTATAATAAAATAATTGAGTCATTTTTCTTTTTTAAATTTAATAATTAATATTAATTGATGGGTGCATTTGGATATACAAAATAGTTATATTTTTAAAAAATTAAAAACAGGAGCACATATATGATTACTAGAATTGGAATCAACGGTTTTGGCAGAATAGGGCGTGTTGTTTTCAGAGCTGCTCAAGAACGTGACGATGTCAATGTGGTAGCTATTAATGATTTATTAAACATAAAACATATAGAATACATGTTAAAATATGATTCCACCCATGGGAAATTTAATGGAAATATTAAATCATATGATGATTATTTATTAATAAACAACGATATCGTGCATTATACTTCTGAAAAAAACCCAAACAATTTGTATTGGAAAAAATTTCAAGTTGACGTTGTTATTGAATCTACTGGAGCATTTTTAACTAAACAACATGCTGAAGGACACATAAAATCTGGAGCTAAAAAAGTAATATTAACAGCTCCTCCAAAAGATAATATTCCAATGTTTGTTATGGGAGTAAATAACCATTTATATCAAGGCGAATCAATAATTTCTAATGCCTCCTGTACTACAAATTGTTTAGCTCCTATAGCAAAGATAATGCACGATAATTTTGGTATTATTGAAGGTTTTATGACTACTATTCATGCTGTTACTGCAACTCAAAAAACAGTAGATTCTCCAATAGATAAAGACTGGAGAAGTGGTAGAGGAGCCTATCAAAATATTATTCCATCTGCTACGGGTGCAGCACAAGCTTTAGGGAAAATAATAAAAGAATTAGACGGAAAATTAACTGGAATGGCATTCAGAGTACCTACATCAAACGTATCCGTAATTGATTTAACTGTACGTTTGGAAAAATCTACATCTTATCAAAAGATTTGTGATACAATTAAATTTGCTTCTGAAAACTCCTTTAAAAACATTGTAGGATATACTGATGAAAATGTAGTATCTAGTGATTTTAATGGAGAAAAATTAACTTCTGTTTTTGATGCCAAAGCTAGTATGTTATTAAATAATAAATTTGTTAAACTAATATCCTGGTATGATAATGAAACAGGTTACTCTAACAAAACAATAGACTTAAGCTCCTACATTATAAATATTCCTACTGCTTGATAAAAAAGCATAGCATGAAGTCTATGTAGATATAAACTTCATATGAATATATGAAGTTTATATGAGGCTAGTTTGTTATTCTATTGTTATTCTATTGTTAGAAGTTATTCTATTGTTATTCTATTGTTATTCTAACAATAGAATAACAATAGAATAACAAACACATATATACATTGATATTGAATTAGTAATTATATAACAATATAAATTTTAAACTATTAATCTTTAATCCTCTGAGAAAATATTATTATGTTTCATAATCTTTATATATTTTCTAAATCTAGAAAATTCTGGATTTTTTTAATATACAGTATTATTGGATTAATAAGTATAGCTTTATGTGAACAATATTTTTTTGAATTAAAACCCTGCGTATTATGTATTTACCAAAGATGTGCGTTAATAGGGATAGCAATTTCTGGAATGATCGCAATTATTTCTCCCAATACTTTCGTATTTAGGTTTTTTGCTATAATAGTATGGATTTATAGCGCTTATAAAGGTTTATTTTTTTCTATAAAACATATAAACACAGTCTTACGTCCTAATCCATTTCGTACATGTGAATTATTTATTTCATTTCCTGATTGGTTACCATTACATAAATGGTTTCCTATTATTTTTAATACAAACGGAGGAGATTGTTCTGAATATACATGGAATTTTTTTTCATTAGAAACATCACAATGGATGCTTTTAATTTTTATTAGTTATTTACTTATAGTATTATTTATAATAGTCTCTCATCTCATTTATATATATAAATATATCAACATATCATTACAAAACAATTAATCAATTAATATATTTGAATTATAAATAAAAATTGTATATATTGTTATACAAAGATTAAAAATATGGTGAAAAACTTTATGTAATAATTCATTCCTTATAACATTAATAAAATGTCAAAAGTTATTTCTATCGATTTACAAGGAAGTAATTTCACATTACTAGTAATTCATGTACGTACTACGTGTATGTCAAAAATTCGAGTAGAATTAATGAAAAAAATAAAAGAATCTCCAAATTTTTTTTCTAAAAACCCTCCAATAATTATTAATGTATCTAATATTAAGCAAAATTCTGATTGGTTTAATCTATATCAAACAATATCAGAAGTTGGATTATTTATCATGGGGGTTTGTTGTTGTTATAATGATCAATTAAAAAAAATAATTACACAAAGTGGTTTACCTGTATTAACTAAAGGAAGTACTATAATCAACTATAAAAAAAACTATAGTTCTAAAATAGAAGAACATAATAACAATTATTCTTTATTAACTTTAAAAACTCAAATAATATATAAACCAATACGTTCTGGCCAACAAATTTACGCTCGTAATAGAGATTTAATTATTATCTCTAATGTTAGCTCTGGTGCTGAAGTTATTTCCGATGGTAATATTCATATTTATGGTTCTATGAGAGGTAGAGTATTAGCCGGGGCTTCAGGATATGAAGATTCTCAAATTTTTTGTAGTAACTTATCTCCAGAACTCGTATCAATAGGAGGATATTACTGGTTAATAGATCAAATTCCACAAGAATTTTTAGGGAAATCAGCAAGATTTTATTTAAAAAATAATACTCTTGGCATTCAACAAATTCTATAATGGGTATTTTATTATGACTCGAATAATAGTAATTACATCAGGAAAGGGAGGAGTAGGTAAAACAACATCAAGTGCTGCTATTGCTACAGGTTTAGCAATGAATGGGAAAAAAACTGTTGTTATTGATTTTGATATAGGATTACGTAATTTAGATTTAATTATGGGTTGTGAACGACGAGTAGTTTACGATTTTATTAATGTAATTCAAGGTGAATCTACCTTACATCAAACATTAATCAAAGATAAACATACAGATCATTTATATATACTTCCTGCATCTCAAACACGAGATAAAAGTTTTTTAACTCGTACTGGTGTAGAAAATATATTAAACAATTTAATTGAAAAAATGAATTTTGAATTTATAATATGTGATTCTCCAGCAGGAATAGATAGTGGAGCTTTGATGGCTTTGTATTTTGCCGACGAAGCAATTATTACTACTAATCCTGAAATATCTTCAGTACATGATTCAGATCGTATTTTAGGAATTTTATCTTCTAAATCTAAACGAGCTGAAAATTCAACAGAAAACATAAAAGAACATTTACTACTTACTCGATATAACCCTATTAAAGTAAAACAAGGAGATATGCTTAGTCTTCAAGATGTCACTGAAATCTTAAGGATTCCACTATTAGGAATTATTCCAGAAGATTCATTAGTATTAAAAGCTTCTAATCAAGGAACACCAGTTATTTTAAACCATTTATCTTCCGCAGGACAAGCTTACTCAGATACTGTAAATAGATTGTTAGGAAAATCTTGTCCTATGAGATTTATCAAAGAAAATAAACAAGGATTCTTAAATCGTTTTTTTAAAAGGAGATACAAAAAATCTAATGATTAATTTAACAAATTTTTTTTCAAGAAAAAAAAACTTAAATACAGCTGATATTGCTAAAGAAAGATTACAAATTATCATTACTGAACACAGAACGAGAAAAAAATTTAATTTTTACTTTTCATCACAATTTAAGCATGAATTACTACAGGTAATCCATAAATATATGCAAGAACCACAAATAATTTCAATAAAATTACAAAAACAAGATGAGGATACATCTATTTTAAAACTAAACATACTACTTAAAAATAAAAAAATATAAATTATTATTAATAATATTACATTTTAATCAAATCATAAAAATATATCACACTAACATAGAGTGTTAATAATTTTTAAATCACACATTATATATTACATTAATAAATTGGATTAATCTGATCAGGAGTGATTATTTTCTCTATTTTCCAAGAATGTTCACCTAACAGTAACATATCATGAGCTTCAGGTAACATAATTTTTTTTAAAACAATTTTATCATTTTTGTCAATACAATACTGTAACTGTTGACAATTACTCCAGCCTGTTCCTACAATCATCCATTCATCTGTTAGAGTATTATTAATTATATTCCTCGCAACTTGTAACGTAACAAGACCATCATCATTTTTACAAACCCAAATATTAGCGCAATTATTATATAAATAACGTGCCCAATATAACTTATTCATACGCGCATTAATAGTCGCTATAATATTTTTAATAGAAAAAACCCTCCAAGCTTTCTGAGCAAGTACTGCCAAAGAAGAAACTACTACTAATGGTAAATTTGCTCCTACAGATAACCCCTGAGCAACACTTATTCCAATCCTTACTCCAACAAAATTTCCTGGACCCTGATCAAATACAATACAATCAAGAGATTGCAATGACACACCAGAATCAACTAATAATTTATCAATCATAAATAAAATTTTTTCAGCATGAAATCGAGGAGTTAAAATACTATAATCATATATCTTTTGATCAATCATTAAAGCAACTGAGCATAATTCGGTTACAGTATTAAACGCCAAAATTCGAACAGACATATTTATTACTATTATTTCCTGTATATATGATATAAAAACTTATTACAACAATAATCAATATATTATACATAAAATCACCATCATTAATATAAAAATACTTTTGTAATTATATATTAAATAACTTCAAATATAATTAAATATTATTATATACACATATACATGTATAATATTAAATATAAAATCATACCTATATTTTATTGATATTATTTTTAATATGTTATAGTATAAAAGTTCAAATAAGATAGTATTTTATTTATTTATGTTTCTTAAAAATCATCTTTTATATACATTTTAATATATTAATTATTACAAAACTACTAAATTCAATGGCAATTACTCTTATAAAGTTACCTTATCATCCTAATGCTACACTCAATCTGTTTAACTCATTATCTAATACTCCTTGGTCTATGTTACTTTATTCAGGTTATAATAATAATCATCCCGACGGACGTTATGATATACTAGTAACTAAACCTATGGTAACATTACTTACATACAATAACATTACTACTATTTCATCCAATCAATCCTATACAATTACCCGAGAAGATCCTTTTTTATTATTAAATAAATATACAAAAACATATTCATTACAATCAGACGATAATTATCCTATACCATTTCAAGGAGGATTTTTAGGAACACTTGGATATGATTTAGTTAGATATATAGAAAAACTACCAAATTTATCAAAAAAAGATATGCTCTTACCAGACATGGCTTTAGGATTATACAAATGGGCCATAATTTCAGACCATAAATTACTGGTAAATTACTTAGTAACTCATGATCATCCAAATGTAATTTTATCCTGGATCAAAAAACAAAATATATATCATGATCATAATAATTATATAAGATCATTTGAATTATTAAATTCATGGAGAAGTAATACTAGTTACTCTGAATATCTAAAAAAAATAGAAATTATTAAAAAAAATTTAAAATTAGGTAATTGTTACCAAATATGCTTAGCTCAACGTTTTTTTGCTCCATATATTGGAAATGAATGGGCAATATTTCGGTATTTACTAAACTATAATAAAGTTCCATTTGCTGCGTTTATTCGATTACCAAATAACTCTGCTATATTAAGCTTTTCTCCAGAACGTTTTATACAATTAAAAAAATCAATAATTAAAACTCAACCAATTAAAGGTACATTATTCCGATTAAAAGATAAGCAGGCTGATAAAAAACAAAAACTAAAATTATTTCAGTCTTTAAAAAATCAATCAGAAAATTTAATGATTGTAGATTTATTAAGAAATGATCTAGGAAAAGTAGCTATACCTGGAAGTATTCACGTTAATAAACTATTTGAGATTCAAACATTTCATAAAATACATCATATGGTTAGTACCATTACAGGAAAACTTGATAAAAAATTTTCAGCTTGGGATTTATTAAAGGCATGTTTCCCAGGAGGGTCAATTACTGGAGCTCCTAAAATTCAAGCTATGAAATTCATAGAAGAACTTGAACCTCATCGACGTGGAATTTGGTCTGGAAATATTGGATATCTAAGTTGTTGCGGAAATATGGACACTAATATCATTATTAGAACACTATTAGCTGAAAGACAATATCTTTTTTGTTTTGTTGGTAATGGTATTATTTTTGATAGCAGTCAAGAATTTGAATACCAAGAAATGCAAGACAAAATATCAACTTTACTCATTCCTTTAGTAAATAAAAATTATAATTAAGATTCACAAAAAACATCATTTACACAATACAAACGCTCTACTTCTACTAATTCAATACGATATTCTATCATTTGTTTAATAACAAAACGCCATTCATTAATTACCAATACATCACCTTCTTTTGGGATATGATCACACCGCGATAATAATAATCCTGCTAAAGATGCAACATGATCGCATATATCTGCCAAATTATATGTTTTTAATGCTTGTTGCAAAGCATGTAGATCTGTACTACCTTTAACTAACCAACTTTTTTCATCAATCATTTTAATTTCAGGAGTCTCATCTTCATCAGGAAATTCACCAGCTATAGCCTCTAACACATCTAAAGGAGTAATTAAGCCTTGAATTACTCCAAACTCATTAGAAACAATCACCATACTTCCTTTTGCTCGTCTTAATTCTGTTAACAAATTTAACACATCTAATGTTTCTGGAACTACAACAGGCAAATTTTTAGCGGCATACGTTTCAACTGGTTTTCCTTGAGAAATAGATGCCATTAAATCTTTAGCTCGAACAACTCCTATTAATTGATCTAATTCTCCATCGCATACCGGAAACATATTATGAGGAGTATTCGTTAAAACAGAATACAATTCTTGAACTGATTTTTGAGCATCTAACCATGTAATTTCGTTACGAGGAGTCATTATACTACGTAAAGAACGGGACGCTAATGATAATACTCCTGTAATCATATGACGTTCTTCTTCAGCAAATTGAGTTTTTAATGGAAAAATTGGAAATTTTTTTTCTGAAGAACTCCATTTTGATGAAATATTTCCTCCCATTAATTTCATTATTGCTTCAGCAGTACGTTCTCGTATAGATTTATGAGATTGACTCTTCATAAAATTACAATAAGCAATTTGATTAAATAATTCAATCAATATAGAAAACCCAATAGCAACATATAAATATCCCTTTGGAATATAAAATCCTATTCCTTCAGCCATTAAACTTAATCCAATAATTAATAAAAAACTTAAACATAACACTACCACAGTTTGATGATTATTTACAAAATTTATTAATACACGAGACATTGATAACATTATAATCACTGAAATAACAACAGCTATAATCATTACCGACAAATAATCTACTGTGCCGACAGCCGTTATTACTGCATCAAGAGAAAAAATAGCATCAAATACTACAATTTGTATCACTACAATCCAAAAGCTAGCATATTCACGATTAGAATGTCGATTATGAACTTTGTATTCTAATTGTTGATGTAATTCTGTAGTTGCTTTAAATAAAAGAAACAATCCTCCAAATAATAAAATTAAATCCCGACCAGAAAAATAAAAAGAAGTAATTTTAAACAACGGTTTAGTCAAAGTTGCAATCCATGAAATTAAAGATAATAACGTTATACGCATCATCAATGCTAATGTTAACCCAACAATACAAACATGTTCACGTTGATTTTTAGGCAACTTATCTGATAAGATGGCGATAAATACTAAATTATCAACTCCAAGTATTACTTCTAGTATAACTAAAGTTAAGAATCCTGCCCACATCGACAAATCTGTTAAAAATTCCATAATCATCCCTATTCACAATATTAAACACAAATATGTTTCCTAACATATTTGTGTTTAAAATAATAAAATATATTAACAATTTACTTCATACAGAAATTATGAAAAGCAAAACTATATTACTAAATATAATAATCTTATAATAGGATGGGAAAATTGTTCATACCAAACAAAAATATATAACTAAAATAACAAAAGTTACTACTATTATGTTAATAGTATGACAATTATAATAGGTATTCATACATTATTATTACTATAATAAATCAATATTTTTATATAATAAACATTATATATCATTATTAAGAAAAAAATAGTATAATGACTTGTTTAAATTAAAATTTATTAAAAATAAAGTACATAAAATTAATAATTACGGTACAAATTGAAATAAATAATAAATATTAATACTAAATTAATTATTCGAGGAAAATGCAATGACTATTGCAATTATAATCAGCGCTCATGGATCTGTATCTGAAAAATTACTCCATACTACAGAAATGATCATAGGAAAACAAGAAAATGTTGCTTGTACTGATTTATTACCTTCAGAAAATGCTGATATATTAATTAAAAAATACAATATACAATTATCAAATTTAAATGTTGATTTAGGAGTCTTATTTTTAGTAGACACTTGGGGAGGTACTCCATTCAATGCCGCTCAACAAATAATATTAAATAAAAAAAATTATGATATCGTCACTGGGATGAACATTCCTATGTTAATAGAAATATTTATAGCTCGTGAAAATATCCATACAATAAAAAAATTAGTACATATTGCATTACAATCTGGATCTGAAAGTATAAAATCAGTGAATAATTCATTGCTTAATTCGAACATAGAAAAATTAGATAAAAAATCAACACCTAATAATAAATATACCGAATCATTAAATGATAATAAAAAAAAACATATGACTATATGCTTAGCTCGAATTGATGACAGATTAATTCATGGTCAAGTAGTAACACGATGGGCTAAAGAGTATAAAATAAATCGAATTATTGTGATAAATGATGATATTGCCAATGATGAAATTAGAAAAAATCTACTTACCCAAGTAACACCTCCTGGTATTACTGCACATGTCATCGATATTGATAAAGCTATACGAGTATATAATAACCCTAAATATGCACAAGACAAAATAATAATGTTATTTTCAAATCCCACAGATATAGTTCGTTTGATTGAAGGAGGAATTCCGATTAAATCTGTAAATATTGGAGGTATGTCTTTTAGTAAAGGAAAAAAACAAATTAATAATGCTGTATCAATAAACTCAATAGATATTAAAGCTTTTAAAAAACTAAATCAGCTTGGTATTAACTTAGAAATACGTAAAGTACCATCAGATTCACCAATTGATTTAATAAAATTAATAGAAAATATTGATTAACCGCATATTGATATAGTCATAACTTTTATATTTTTATTACATTATACTTTAATTTTTATTAAAATCTTTTTTTTAGTCTGTTTATATATAAGGATGATTTATGGAAATCAATACATTTCAAATTATTCTATTATTTTTTGCTTCTTGTATTGTAGGTATGGCTTCAATACTTGATGAATTTCAATGTCATAGACCTCTAATAGCATGTACTATCGTAGGATTAATTTTAGGGGATATAAAAACTGGAATTATAATTGGGGGTACATTAGAAATGATAGCTCTAGGATGGATGAATATAGGAGCTGCTGTAGCCCCGGATGCTGCATTAGCTTCCATTATTTCTACTATTCTGGTGATTTCAGGAAACCAACCCATCGGAGCAGGAATTGCTTTAGCAATTCCATTAGCTGCAGCAGGACAAGTATTAACTATTATTGTGCGTACTATTACTGTTGCATTTCAACATGCTGCAGATACCTTAGCAGAACGCTGCAATCTAACAGCATTAAGTTTAATCCATATAATAGCGTTAATGTTGCAAGCTATGAGAATAGCGATTCCTTCAACTGTTGTTGGAATTTCAATAGGAACTGAAATAGTACATCGAACACTTAATTCAATACCTGAAGTTATAACTAATGGATTAAATATAGCTGGAGGAATGATTGTAGTCGTAGGATATGCTATGGTTATAAATATGATGCGAGCTGGATATTTAATGCCATTCTTTTATTTAGGATTTATTATTACAGCTTTTACTGATTTTAATTTAGTAGCATTAGGAGCGTTAGGAACAATTATGGCTATTTTATATATTCAATTGTCTTCAAGTTATAATAAGAACCTAACAGAACCAAAAAAATATTCTCATTCAACTTTAAGCGTAAAAAATAAATCTGATAATGAATTAGATTAATACATAATAATAGGTGATTATAATGATTAATAATTCTCATCAAAATAATATTTTGAATAATAATAAAATTCAAAATAAAATGATTCAATTAACTAAAAACGATATTAGAGCTGTTTTTATTCGTTCTAATTTCTTTCAGGGATCTTGGAATTTTGAGCGTATGCAAGCATTAGGATTCTGTTTTTCCATGATCCCAGTAATTCGACGTTTATACGTAAAAAATAGTAAAGAACAGAAAGAAGCTATTAAAAGACATTTAGAATTTTTTAACACTCATCCTTATGTTGCTGCACCTATTCTAGGTGTAATAATGGCTATGGAAGAAGAAAAAGCCAATGGTGCTACTATTATTAATGATGCATCTATTAATGGATTAAAAGTAGGGTTAATGGGACCTTTAGCTGGAGTAGGTGATCCAATATTTTGGGGTACTATTAGACCAGTATTTGCAGCACTAGGAGCAGGAATTGCAATGACTGGAAATTTATTAGGTCCATGTTTATTTTTTATTTTATTTAATATAACTAGATTAATCACTCGTTATTACGGCATAATTTATGGATATAAAAAAGGAATTAGTATAGTCAAAGATATGGGAAAAGGAGGAGTGTTAAAGAAATTAACAGAAGGAGCTTCAATTCTTGGTTTATTTGTAATGGGGGCCTTAGTTAACAAGTGGACTCACGTTAATGTCCCATTTGTTTTATCAAAAGTCACAGATAGTACAGGTAATACTACTATTACTACTGTACAACATATTTTCGATCAATTAATGCCTGGTTTTATTCCATTATTATTAACTTTTTTATGTATGTGGCTTCTAAATAAGAGAATAAATGCCTTGTGGATTATTACAGGATTCTTTGTTGTAAGTATAGCAG
>NZ_CP012116.1:490785-704308 GCF_059936355.1 Candidatus Blochmannia festinatus (nom. nud.)
CTGCTATACTTACAACAAAGAATCCTTTTCATGATAAATAAAAAACACAATACATTTAAAAAGTTAAATCTCAGTATTATAACTACTCCTCTATTTATAAAGAGAGAACCCTTTTATCTTTTACTTATCTTATTCAAAAATTACAATCGATAAAACTATTATATAACAAAACATCATATTTGATTTCTTTCTTAAACTACCTCTGACATAAAACAAATTTATTAAAAACTTTTTATATACTCAAAAAAGTTTATATAGTTGTTACATTAACTGCTGACGGTCCTTTATGTCCATCTTGAATCTCAAACTCAACATTTTGACCTTCAGATAAAGTCTTAAACCCATTTCCTTGAATCGCAGAAAAATGTACAAACACATCCTTACTTCCATCAGATGGTGTAATAAAACCAAAACCTTTAGATTCATTAAACCATTTCACTTGACCTTTAATTTTTGACATCTTACATATTTCCTTTAAACGTTTTCTATTTCATAAAACAAAATTTTTAATGTTAAATCTACCAATTTTTAAAACAAAACAACTAGCCGACATTATTATAATTTTTATAATCTATAATATTATTCACATAATACTGTTACTAGTCAGTCTACCCTAAAAAATACTACTATACTCCTATTTTCTCGTGCTTGCATATCCTACCATTTTTAGAATAAAAAACCAACTTAGTTATTTCATAATAACAGAAAAATACCTATTATCAATTTTTTTTTATATCTATTTTTAAAAAATAAAATATAATCCTGTTATTAATAGATATTCTTCTAAATTACATACTATATATTAAATCATATTTATTATTAATAAATATGATTTAATATATTACTAACAATTTAATGTACTTTATAAATACAAAAAATATAGTCTTTAATATTAAAGACACACAATAATAACATAATTATCTATAAGAATACGTTAACACAAATCAAATAACTTATTATTATTTAAAAAAATTTATCTAACTAATATCTAAGCTTTCGATAAAAATTATAAAATACAATTAATATTCAATACAATACATACTGTATATTATAGCATACAGTATGTATAATTTTTTATAATTATAAAACTATAATAATATAACAATATAAAATAACTAAACTAAACAGAATTTTTAAAATATTCAAATAACACTAACCAAAAACTAACTTCAATAAAATAAAAATAATTACTCTTATTATATAAAATTATTATTATATTTATAATATTCCATAATATTAAATATCTACTATATAATTAATTAAATTTTCTCTATAAACAAAAAAAATAACAGAAGAATTAATTATACCTTAAATTAAAATACACTAATCATAGCTTCTATAAATATAATAGAATCTATAGAAACATTTATGACTACTACAATAAATTCTTGCTCATATTTCTAACAAGCTCACATCTAAAATCTATTGAAATATTATTTCGATACTAAATTACAAAATACTTACACTAAAATCTATACACAAATAATGTTAACTTAATAATTTTAACCATACAATTTCCTAATAATTATTAGAAATAACATAAAAAAATTTAAATAAATATAATAATAAAAACATCACCTTTTCTAATATTCCAATGATCTATATTAAATTACATATATAACGATTAAAAACATTTTACATATTTAATACGTTTTTCAACAAAATACTTTTAATAAAAACAAAATAATCTCTATTGTTCTTTAAAACAAGAAATTCTTTATTAAATATATACATAAATTTTTTAATTTAAAAAACAATCAATCATACATAAATATATATCAAACAAACTTGTTTACTAAAATTAGTATAGTTTTAATACCCCAACACAAACATATCTGAGTAATATATCATATATACTATAACCCTAAAAAATAATATTAATAATATATATACTCATTCCAATTACGATTATCTTTAAGAATCATAGCAGTAGATTCATTTGGACCCCAAGTACCAGCTTTATATAATTTAGGAATACTATTATCCAATTCCCATGCTTTCATAATAGAATCAACCCATTTCCAAGAACCTTCTATTTCATCGTAATGTACAAATAAAACTTGAATACCTTTCATCACTTCTAATAATAATCTTTCATATGCATCAGAAACATATTCTTTAGAAAAAATTTTGTTAAAATATAAATTTAAATTAGTGGTTTGCAAACGACTTTTATGTCCTAATCCAGGTACTTTACTAAGAATTTGCATATCTATCCCTTCATCTGGTTGCAATCGAATAATTAATTTATTATTAGGTAAACATAAATATGAATCTGAAAATAAATTAAGTATTGGTTTTTTAAAATACACAACAATTTCAGAATATTTTTTTGCTAATCTTTTCCCTGTTCTTAAATAAAATGGCACACCAAACCATCTCCAAGTATCTATATTCACTCTAATAGACACAAAAGTTTCAGTAGTACTATCCTGGTTTGCCCCTATTTCTTCCAAATAACCTGGAACTGGTTTGCCCCGAATTAAACCTGAAACATATTGACCACGAACTGTAATTTCATGTATTTTATTAGGATCAGCCATACGTAACGCACGTAAAATTTTTACTTTCTCATCTCTAATACAATCAGCACTTAAATAAGCTGGAGGAGACATAGCTATAATAGTTAAAATTTGTAATAAATGACTTTGTATCATATCTCTCATTTGACCTATTTTATCAAAATATCCCCAACGCCCCTCAATACCTACTTCCTCTGCAACAGTAATTTGTATATGATCAATAGTGTTATTATTCCAATTAGAAAAACATAAAGAGTTTGCAAAACGTAATACTAATAAATTTAATACAGCTTCTTTTCCTAAATAATGATCTACTCTATAGATTTGAGTTTCATCAAAATATTCTGACACCTTAGAATTAATAGTTTGAGCAGAACTCAAATTAGTCCCTAACGGTTTTTCTATAACTACTCTATTCATTTTTCTATTTAATCCTATTGAACTCAATCCCTTACAAATAGCTCCAAAAGTATGAGGAGGCATAGCCAAATAATTTATTGTTAATAAATCTAAACGTTTTAATTTATTAACTAATAAATTAAAACGCTCTATATGATTTACATCTAAATTACAGAATTCAAATCGTTTATAAAAACGATTCCATATATTTTCATCAATAGATTCACTTTGAATAAATATTTCTAAAGCAGAACGTATCACTTGAACATATTTTAAAGTATCCCATTCTGCTCGACCTACCCCTAATATACAAGTATCAGGATGAATAAAGCCTATTTTTTCTAATTTATACAACGCCGGGATTAATTTTCTACGAGCTAAATCTCCTTTAGCCCCAAAAATAATTAAATTACAAGCATGTGCTGTAGGTATATCTAACTGCATGTTTATGATTCTGCCTAATATAAATAATATTATTAAAATATTGAAATTTTCTTATATAAACCCTATAAATTCAATTTATTTATAAAATTTACATTATTCATGTAAATCAACACACAAAATAATGTTATATCTATAATACATATAAAATATTCACTACATATATTAGTATATAATACATGTAAATTAACTATTCAATTTAAATCCATTCTACATACTTACCAATGTATGTAATAAGTATACCAATATATTACATCTTCTTATAAAAAAAATACTATAAATCATTAATAACTAAAAATTTACACATTATAAAATATTGTTAAACAAAATTGAAATTTCTACGTTAGTATTAAGTAAATTTATCATCTAATAATTAATTATAATATTTTTATAATTAAAACTAAATAATAATAATTATATAATTGTAACTATAATACTCATTAAAAATTAGTATATTAAAAAATATTCTTCTTATACGGTAAGATATTAGATATAATAATATTATTACTATATAAGGAATTATTATGCTAAAACAATTGAGAAGAACTAAAATTATTGCTACTCTTGGCCCTTCTACAGATCAGGAAAACAATCTAAAAAAAATTATTACTTCTGGAGTTAATATAGTACGACTAAATTTTTCTCATGGAAAACCTTCAGAACATTTTAATCGAGCAAATAAAGTTCGAAAACTTGCTTCTCAATTAAATAAATATATTGCTATTCTTGGAGATTTACAGGGTCCAAAAATTCGAATTTCAACTTTTCAAAACGATAGAATACATCTACAATCAGGAGATAATTTTTTACTTGATTCCATGTATGAAGCTACTAATCAAGGTAATCAAAAATATGTAGGAGTCAACTATAAAAAACTTTATCAAGATGTATTTCCAGGTGATTATTTGCTTTTAGACGATGGAAAAATTCAACTACAAGTTATTAAAATTCATAACACTAAAATTTATACTAAAGTAATAATCGGCGGGATATTATCTAATAACAAAGGAATAAATAAATTAGGAGGAGGATTATCAGCTAAAGTATTAACAGATAAAGACAAAGCAGATATTATTACTGCCGCTAAAATAGGAGTAGATTATTTAGCAATATCTTTTCCTCGTAACAGTATTGATTTAAATTATGCTAGAAAATTAGTCACAAACGCTGGCAGCAATGCGAAAATTATATCTAAAGTAGAACGTGCAGAAGCAGTCAAATCTGATGAAACGATAGATGATATTATCAAAGCATCTGATGCTGTGATGGTAGCTAGAGGAGATCTAGGAATAGAAATTGGAGATCCAAAATTAGTTGAAATACAAAAAAAAATAATACATAGAGCACATATCCTTAATAAAGCAGTTATTACTGCAACACAAATGATGGAATCTATGGTTACAAATTCCATACCTACTCGAGCTGAAGTTATGGATGTAGCTAACGCTGTATTAGATGGAACAGATGCAGTTATGTTATCTTCAGAAACTGCAACTGGAAGATATCCATCTGAAACTGTTACTTCTATGTCCAATGTATGTTTAGGAGCAGAAAAAATATCAAATATTAATCAATCATCTACACTATTAAACGAATCAAAAAAAAACATTAAAAATATAAAAGAAGCTATTGCTTCATCAACAATGTATATAGCAAATCATTTAGATAGAATACGTGCAATTATTTCTATTACTGATTCTGAAAATATTGCATTATTTATGTCCCGTATTAATTCAAAATTACCTATCTTCGTGTTATCTAAGCATATCAGCATTCTTAATATAGTTACCTTGTATAGAGGGGTAATTCCTATTTATTTTAATTGTATTGGTAATAATATAATTGATGCAAGACGTTCTACTAATTTGTTACGAAATAAAGGATTCTTGTTTTCTGGAGAGTTGGTAGCAGTAATACAAGATAATACAATAAATAAATCCAATATAACTAATATGAGTTATATATTATCAGTTGAATAAAACATATTTAAATAATAGAAAAATATTTAATGCGTGTTATTTTACATGTCTCCTCATAACAAATATGAATAAGGTAATTTAGTCAAAACTCTGAAACATATATATCAACACGCGTACTATTTTTAATCAAAATTCAATTGTGGAATAATTTTATTTATTTGATTCAAATATTTTACACGTTCATTCCCTAAAAGTTTTTCTACATTTAAAATACTTGCAGTTAATGGATTTACAGGTCTTCGATTAATCCATACTTCAAAATGCAAATGAGGTCCTGTAGATCGTCCTGTATTACCAGAGAATGCAATATTATCTCCTCGTTTTACTTTTTGACCCGCTTTCACTAATATTTTTTTAAGATGCATATATCGAGTTATGCATTGAAAATCATGTTTAATAACAACATAATTTCCAGCAATCTTACTATATTTACTAACTAACACAATTCCATCTCCTATAGATAAAACAGGAGTACCAATAGGAACAGCAAAATCTACTCCAACATGTTGAGAAACTTGACCAGTAACAGGATTCAACCGATTCATACTAAAATTAGAAGATATACGATATGGTTTTAATATTGGTAATCGTATAAATTTATCCACAGATCTAACAGCTTCTTTATTATAAAAACGACCGTTATTTGCTCTAAAAACATAATAATCTTGACCTGAAGTATATATTCTTGCTCCAATTAATTCACTACATAAATTATCACTATTATTATTAAGAATAAAAGATACTAATATAGCAAACTTATCCCCTGAATGTAGTTTTTTAAAATCTATTTGATATTTCAACGCATTAACTACGTCTATTATACAATTTTCTTCTAATCCTAAAGATCGAGCACTATCAACAAATGTTCCATTTAATGATCCTGAAAATAAAACTGTATAATACAATTTATCTTCACTGCTAGATTTTTTTAATATTTTTATAATTCCTTGTTCAAAATTGGTATGTACATTATTATAAATACGTATTTCTTGTTCAGAAACACCCCAAATTAAACATTTTAATCGTTTTTGATTAACCATTATCCAAAATAAAGATTCTCTAATATTAAAATTATTTAATACAGGATATTGTTGTATTAATAAACCAACTTCCTCAATATTAATAAAATTACTGCTATATCTTTCCAAAAATTTCATTAAAGTATTATTAGGAGATAATATAGAATAATCATGCACAGCAAAAATTTTTATAGATTGATCTTGACAAAATTTTTTTCTTAAAATATTTGAATATAATATATTTTTATCAAAACATTTATTATTATTTATAATTTCAGAAGAAGAATATAATGTATACTGTTTAACTGGAGCGACATAACTAAAATTACTTTCATCTCTATTTAATTCGCCCCATGACTTTAGTATATTCCAAATGATAGTAATGATGATTAAAAATAATATAAACGGAATCATAGTATACCGTCGATACAAACAACGATATATTGACCTCCCAGAACTACGCACAACACCATACACTTATAATAAATCCCATGTCGTATCTCTTTCTCTAACAACTCACATGATATCAAATTTAAAATTATCTCATTTTATAAACAATTACATTAAAATCAATTAAATATACAACTATTTAATGATCATATGAAATAATAAAACTAAATTCTAAATATATTTGAATTTATCTATTTATAATAAGAAGTAATTTATATTGTATAATATAAATTACTTCTTATTTAAACGCAAAAATTACTACAAAAAAATACAGATATATTATTATTTAATACTAATTCAACAAAATCAAATGATTTGTATATAGCAGACTTAATCAGGTGAACCAATCATCAAATCTATCGCTGCAGTAGTTTTCGGAAATGCAATAACATCTCGAATACTATTAACCCCAGTTAATAACATAACTAATCTATCTAAACCAAATGCTAAACCAGCATGTGGCGGAGCTCCATACTTTAAAGCATCCATTAAACAACCAAATTTCTTTTTTTGTATATCTCGATTTATACCTAAAATATCAAATATTGCTTGCTGTAACTGATACGAATGAATACGCACTGATCCACTTCCTACTTCATGTCCATTAATTACCATATCATAAGCTTCTGAAATAATCGATAATGGATTATTTTTTAAATATTCTATATCATCGCAATTTTTAGGAGCTGTAAACATATGATGCACTGATACTAAATCACCAAAATTATTCTTTTTAAATATTGGAAAATTGATTACCCACAACGGAGCCCAATCATCTTTTTTAATTAAATTTAAATCAATACCTAATTTTTGCCTTAAAGAGCCTAATATATTTATTATAGACAAATCTGTACTCTTACCAAAAGCAAAAAATACAATACCATTATTCTTAAAATCAATTTTTTGCAATAACAATTTCAATAAAATTTTATTCAAATATTTAGATGCTGACCCATAAATTTCATGAATCTCTCCTTGCTCATTGTATTGTACTTTAATCCAAAAAAAATTCTGTAATCCATATTTTCGAACATAATCTTCATATTCATTAATCTGTTTACAAGTTAAAAAAAATCCACTTGGAATTTTCATAATCATTACTTGATCGGCAACTATATCTATTGTTATCTTTTCAAATAAAAGTTGGCTATTTTTAGATTTAAAAAAATCAGAAACATCAATTATTTCTATTGGATTCCTTAAATCTGGAGCATCAGACCCAAATCGACGAATCGATTCAAAATATGAAATCTGAGGAAATACTCCTAATTCTACATTTAAAATTTCACGCCATACAATACGAATAAAAAATTCCATAAGCTCTCGTATTTTTTGAGCAGTGATAAAGGATGCCTCTATATCAATCTGTGTAAATTCTGGTTGACGATCTGAACGTAAATCCTCGTCCCTAAAACATTTAGTAATTTGATAATATCTATCAAATCCAGAAATCATTAACAATTGTTTAAATATTTGAGGAGATTGAGGTAAAGCATAATTCTTATTCGAATATAATCTACTAGGAACTAAATAATCTCTAGCTCCCTCTGGAGTAGATTTAGTTAAAATAGGAGTATCAATATTCAAAAAACCTTCTAATTCCATAAACCGATGAGTCAATGACATAACCTTAGAACGAGTTTTAATATTAAATAACATCGAAGGTCTTCTTAAATCTAAATAACGATATTTTAAACGATTTTCTTCTATATTATTTTTATTAATATCCAATGGTAATGGTTTAGAGACATTAAGAATAACAAAAAATTTTGCAGAAATCTCAATAGATCCAGTAAACATATTTTTATTTATTTGATTTGTAGGACGCGCACGTACTATCCCTGTTAATTGTATGCAAAACTCTTGTTTAAGATTATTAACAGCGCTTATATATGTTTCTTGATGATCATTAAGATCAAAACATACTTGAATACAACCCTCTCTATCTCTTAATTCAATAAAAATTAACTTACCCAGATTTCTAAATTTATTTACCCATCCACACAATGTTACCTCTAAACCAACATGAGCTAAATTTAATTGCCCACAATAAGCAGTGCGCATACATTATTACCTCTTACTCATTAGTTTCACATACTCTATTTATAATTAAGAAAATAAATAAAAATTCTATTTTATTTCATACAATTATATAATTTAACATGATCTTATTATAAAATACATATTTGTATACAATCTTCTTTATAAAACGATAAAGAATAATGTTATATTATATATATTGCAATATAATACTTATTGATTATGAATTAATATATACAACAAAATGTCATACTAATTCTGCATATAGATATATATACAAGAAAATAATAAAAAATTGAAATAATTTAACTAATTTTTTAGATCATATGAATATTCAAAATTTTTTATCAAAACATCTATATCAAGCTTTTGTTCAAATAAATGCAGAATCTTTTTTTCATTTAATAAAAATACAAACATCAACTCATAAAAAATTTGGAGATTATCAAATTAATGGACTTATTCCTATATCTAAACTTTTAAACATTTCTATTGAAGAACTTTTTGAAAAACTTATGCAAGTTATTAATTTACAAAATATTGTTAAAAAAATAAAATTTGAACAACCAGGATTTATGAATATTTTCTTGCACTCAAAATGGATAGAAAATCAAATTAATCATATTATTTATTTACCTAACTTAGGAATTAAATCAATACAACAAAAAACTATAATTATTGATTATTCTGGTCCTAATATTGCAAAAGAAATGCATGTTGGACATTTAAGATCAACCGTAATTGGAGATAGTGTAGCTCGTATTTTATCTTTTTTAGGACATCACGTTATTAAAGCAAACCATATAGGAGATTGGGGTACACAATTTGGAATGCTCATTGCTTACATAAAAAAAAAAACACCATATTATTCTTTATATAATAAAATTCAATCATTTAATACATTAGAAAATTATTATCAAGAAGCTAAAAAAGAATATGATATTAATCCTGATTTTGCTAAATTATCACGCAGTTACGTTGTAAAATTACAACAAGGAGATAATAATTGTCGACAAATGTGGAAACACTTAGTAAATATATCTATTTTAAATAATCAAAAATTATATAATCGACTAAATGTTACTTTAAAAAAAAGTGACATTATGGGAGAAAGCATGTATCAAGACATGTTACCTAGTATCATAACAGACCTAAAAAATAAAAAAATAGCGGTCAATAGCAAAGATGCTATTGTAGTATTTCTTAACAAAAATCAAAAAAGTAAATGTCATTCTTCCTTTGGAGTGATTATTCAAAAAAAAGATGGAGGTTATTTATATAGTACTACTGATATCGCTTGTATAAAATACCGTTGTGAGACGTTGCATGCTGATAGGATCATTTACTATACTGACTCAAGACAAACACAACATCTTTTACAAGCATGGAAAATTGCATATAAAGCGGGTTATATTTCAAAATCAGTGCTATTTGAACATCATATATGCGGCATGTTACTCAATAAAAACAAAAAACCATTTAAAACTAGATCAGGAAATACATTAAAATTGACTACATTACTAAATGAAGCTTTAAAAAGAGCTCACTATTTGATATACAAAAAAAACCCTAATTTCGAACATAAAAAAATAAATAAACTTGCTCATATTATTAGTATAGGAGCAATTAAATATTCTGAATTATCAAAAAATCGATCGACAAGTTACATATTTAACTGGGATAATATGTTAAATTTTGAAGGAAATACTGCTTTATATATACAATATGCCTATACTCGAATATCCTCTATATTTAAAAAAACTAATCAAATTCATTTAAAAGAAAAAAAATACAATATTCAATTAATCACTAAAGAAGAAAGATCTTTAGCAATTTGCTTACTACAATTTAACGAAATAATTACAATAATAGCAGAACAAGGTACCCCCCATTTACTGTGTAATTATTTACATAAATTAGCAGCATTATTTTCTTCATTCTATGAAGATTGTCCTATTTTAGAAACGAAAGAAGCATATATAAAACATAGCAGATTAAAATTAACATTACTTACCGCCTATGTTTTAAAAAAAGGGTTAGAATTATTAGGTATAAAAACACCGAAATATATGTGATATATACAATTAATAAAAATTTAATTTGTAACATCTTTATGAAAAAAAATAAAATCTTTTATACGAAATCCTAATAATTTTAATATTATTAAATAAACACTCATTCCTAAAATTAATATACTTATTATCTTACATAATCTTAAAAAAATGTTATCTAAAATTAATTCCTTTCCACAAATTAATAATTGAGCATAATATATAGCTATACACATAAAAAATAATGCTATTGCTAATCTACATAAAAAAAATAACCATCCAGAAGATAAATGAAATAAATATTTTTTCCTAAATTGCCAATACAATAATCCTGCATTTAACCAAGCACCTAAACTAATAGAAAAAGCAAAAGTTACATGATTCAATATATGAATTAATATCATGTTTATACATTGAGAAAACACTACAGTTACCATAATTATTCGAATTGGAGTTTTAATATCATGACGAGAATAAAACCCTGCAGTTAATACTTTAAGAAAAATTAAACCAGGTAATCCTAATGAATAGGCTATCACAGAATACTGAGTCATTAACACATCAAATTCCGAAAATTTACCATATTGAAATAATGTTATTACTAATGGTTTAGATAACACTCCTAAAATAATAGCACTAGGAAAACTTAATATACAACATAATTTTAATCCCCAATCTATAAGATTAAAATATTCTACATTACTTCCTTTTGCAATAAATTTTGATAAACATGGCAACAAAACAGTAGTTAATGTAACTCCAAAAATACCAATAGGCAATTCAATAATTCTATCAGCATAATACATCCAAGAAATAGATCCACTCGGTAAAAATGATGCGAAAATAGTATTAATTGTTAAAGATATTTGATTACTTGAAACCGCAATTAACATAAACCCTACAGACCGGCATATTCTACGTATCCTATTATCATAAAAATTGAGTGTTGGTAATACTAATAAATTTATATTTTTTAAGAAGGGAATACAATATATACACTGCGATAATCCTCCTATAAAAACTGACCAAGACAACCCAATTATAGGAGAACATAAATATAAATATTTTGAACACAACATAAATCCTATCATACTTATATTTAAAAAAATTGGAATAAACGCAGGAACTAGAAAAAAATTCCATGTATTTAGTATAGCCCCCATAAACGATGCTAAAGAAATAAATAAAATATAAGGAAGTATAATTCGAAACAACAAAACAGTTGTATAAAATTTTTCTGAAACATTATCAAATCCAGGAACAGCAATTCTTATAATCCAAGGAGCTAATAATAACCCAGTAAAAATTATTATAATTAAAATAATTATTAATAAACCAAATGTACGAGAAATAAATGTTCTTATCTCTTTTATATTACAAAAACATTTATATTCTGACAACGTAGGTAAAAAAATTTGATAACACGCTCCTTCAGCAAAAATACGTCGTAAAAAATTAGATAATTTAAAAGCAATAAAAAAAGCATCAGTCATTACACTTGCTCCAAATGTTCGAGCTATAATATTATCTCTAATAAATCCTAAAACCCTAGAAAATGTAGTTATAAAACTCACTCGTATTAATGACTTTAACAAATTCATCGTTTTAAAATAAAAATAATTTCAACATTACAAAATAAACAGTGCTATTATTTATATAATATATACTATATTAGTACATACAAACTTATAATATACATTCAAATAAATTTATGAACTCATGATAAAATAAACAATTCTTAATAATCGTAAGACTAAAAATAGTCAAAAGTAAAATTTATTTCACTAAATATTGTAAAAACATTAATAATACAAAAAACATAATTATCGCGCCAAAAGTAATGTATCATATATAAATATTTTCCCATATAAGTACATAATCTATATAAACACATCATATCATAAGTGGTGACCCATGTATTCAATATCTAAAGCCAGAAAATTAGGTAAATATTTTTTAATTATAGATAACATGTTTGTTGTTGTGGGATTTTATGTTGTTTTCCCACTTATCTCAATATACTTTGTTGAACAATTGGGATGGGCAGCTTTTTTAGTCGGGTTTGCCTTAGGATTACGACAATTTATTCAACAAGGTTTAGGTATTTTTGGAGGAGTATTTGCTGATAAATTAGGAGCTAAACCTATGATTGTAGCTGGATTATTAATGCGTACAATAGGATTCATTATAATGAGTATCGCAAACACTCCTATATTATTATGTTTATCATGTGTATTATCTGCATTAGGAGGTACACTATTTGATCCTCCTAGAACAGCATTAGTTATAAAATTAGTACGTCCATGGGAATTAGGAAGATTTTATTCTATATTAATGTTAGAAGATAGTATATGTGCAATCATAGGAATAATATTAGGTACATGGTTACTGCAATACGATTTCAAATTAGTATGTTTTACAGGAGCAATATTATTCTTCATCGCTGGTATTTTTAATGCATGGAGATTACCTGCATATAAAATCTCTAGTTCTCATCTTTCCTTATTAGATGGAATTAAAAAAGTATTAAACAATCACAGATTTGTTGTTTATGCTTTAACATTAACTGGATATTATATCTTATCAGCCCAAATGATGTTAATGCTACCAATTCGAATGCATGAAATATCTGGACAATTATCATGTATAAAATATATTTATATTATAGAAGCTATTTTATCTTTATTATTTGTCATTCCTATAACTTATTGGACTGAAAAATATTTTCGATTAGAAACACGTTTAATGATAGGATTAATCATAATGATAATTAGCCTGTTTCCAATCGGATTAGTAAAAAATTTATATGAATTATTATTATTAATTAGTTTATTTTATTTTGGATCTATTATTGCTGAACCAGCAAGAGAAACATTAATAGCTTTATTAACAGATTACAAAGCACGTAGCAGCTATATAGGATTTAATAAATTTAGTTTAGCTTTAGGAGGTACTTTAGGGTATAGCGGAAGCGGATGGTTATATGATCTAGGTAAAAAATTTAATTTTTCACAATTACCATGGATAATATTAAGCATAATAGGTTTAATCACACTACTAGGATTATATTATCAGTTTCGATATTATTCCTTTCAATCCATATTATATAAAAAAAATTACAATCATACAAAAAAATAAACTTATTATTAAAACAGAAGTTTTACTCTATATATTTGTATGTGACACAATCACAACAAAACATCGTTAATTCGATCAAAATAAATCAATAAACTTTTATACTTGACAAATAACAATTAACTCTATAATATCCGGAGCTAGGTTTATCCTGATTTATGTTTGTTTAAACGCAATTTTCCATTGAAATTAATCATAATATATTGAGTTATATATTAAATTATATGCTTACTATATAATAAATAATATATCTTATATAAAAATAATCGGTGAGATGTCCGAGTGGCTCAAGGAGCATGCCTGGAAAGCATGTATACATATTCATAATGTATCAAGGGTTCGAATCCCTTTCTCACCGTATAAAAATTAAGTACTTATTTATAATCAAATAAACATAAATAAACCAAAAACTATTTATTCTAATAAAAAATAGCTACATTTATAAAAATTTTTAATACATAAAAATCAAAAAAAATTATTATTATATATGATAACTACGGAGAGAAAGGGATTCGAACCCTTGAAAGAATTAATTATATTTCTTTAAGCAGTTTTCGAGACTGTTCCGTTCAACCTCTCCGGCATCTCTCCTATTAACACCCAATAATATTAACATATAGGAATCGTATGTAGTTATTGATTGTTTTTAAAATAAAAAATCTTAATTTATTACTGTTTACTATTATAATATACACTTGTATATGTGTATATTATTATATATAATATGAGTGTATATGATCCTCTGTAGTTCAGTTGGTAGAACAACGGACTGTTAATCCGTATGTCACTGGTTCGAATCCAGTCAGGGGAGCCATATATAAAATTTACTTTACAAGATAAATTATTTATTTTCTAAAATCTTAAATTTATTCAAATCATCAATATTAACAGATCCAACCAAATTTCCTGATTTATCAATTACTGGAGCTGCAGTAATTTTTAATCTGTATAATACTTTAAGAGCTTTATCCACTTTACATTCTTGAAAAATACAATGACCAGGTTTAGTCATAGCAATCCTAATAGGGTCTTTTAAAGAATTTCCTTTCTGTACTATCCACTTTTTCAAATCACCATCTGTAAATACACCAACAACATATCCATTATTATCATGTACAGCCGTCAATCCTAATCCTGTACGAATTAACTCAAACATAGCATCCATCACTGTTGATACCCAAGAAACTTTTGAAATATTTTTTCCTATACGCATCACATGATATACACAATTTAATAATTGTGCTCCTAAATTTCCACCAGGATGAAATCGAGCAAATTTTTCTGTACTAAATCCCTTATATCTCATTAAAGATATAGTTAAAGCATCTCCCATTATTAAAGAATTAACTGCACTAGCAGTCGGCACCAATCTCATAGGACACGCTTCTCGTTGTATTTCAATATTTAAAACACAATTTGATTTCCTGGCTAAAGGAGAATTAATATCACCAGTTAATGTAATTATAGGAATATGATTTTTCATCAATATCGGCATTAAGGCATTTATTTCATATATACGACCGGAATATGAAATAAACACTATTACATCTTGAGATCCTATTACACCTAAATCCCCGTGCAAAGCTTCAGAAGGATGCATAAAAAATGCTGCAGTTCCAGTACTAGATAAAGAAGCTGCAAGTTTTTTTCCAATATGTCCAGATTTACCTATACCAGATACAATAACTTTTCCTTTACACTTTAATAAAATCTGACAAGCAACTGCAATACTCTTATCTAAACGATCTAGCATATGTAGAGCTTCATTTATTTCAATTTTTATAGTTTCTTTAGCATACTCTAACAATAATTTATCATTAATCATTGCTCTAAATGATTATTAAAATAGTCAATAAACACTATTAATATACAAATAAATATTTATTGCTTTAAATTAAAAATTAAAATTTATCTACTTAAAAAATATTATCATAAATCTATTAAAATAATTAGAATTAATCAATACATAAAATGCATTAAAATAATATTTTGTATATCTATAAAATATAATTTTATTAAACATATCTTATGTTATAAACACTTATTTACACAAAATGTAATATGCAACTATATACTGTTAATATAGTTAAATCTAATTTTATGAATTTACTAATACTATTAAAACATTACTTCTCAATTAATAATAATCTTAATTATACTTTTAAAAAATAAAAAATTTAAATACTACTACTCATCATTGATCAGAATTATTACAAGATTTCTTGAGATATTTCAATTTTTTTGATAATTCTCTACGTTCTTTAGATAACTCTGCATTTTTTATAATATATTCATCAACTCGATCTTCATAATCACTGCACATATTAGTTATAATAGCTCGAACATCTTCTATAGAAGTTTCAGATTTTATATAGTTACTTAAATCTCCTAATAACAGTACTCTTTTTTGATTGTCACGAATTTTTTTTTCATTATCAACTATTTCACGTTGAAGTTTATTTTTACGACGAAACATGCTTACAAACTCTAACACATCATAAAAAGATTTATTTACGGTATCTTGATTCATAATTTTATTCCAAATTAATTTATATTGAATATTATAATAATATTTATTTGTTAATAATACTAAAGATAATTTGAAATTATTTATAATATTTCACTTTATCTCCATGTATAATAATATATAATTAAAATTTACTATATTAATAATAATTCTGTTTTAGTTTTAAAAAAATTATTGGTGTTTATATACTATGCCTCTATTTAAAAATCAATCCACTTTTTTTATCTATGACTATGAAACTTTTGGATTAAATCCAGCTCTAGATCGAGCTGCTCAATTTGCAGGAATAAGGGTTGATAATAAATTTTGTTTAATAGGTAAAAAAAAACAATTTTTTTGTAAAATACCAAATGATTATCTTCCTACTCCAGAATCTGTTCTAATTACAGGAATTACTCCTCAATATACTTTGCAATATGGATTAACAGAATCAGAATTTGCATACCAAATCTTTAACATATTTAACAAACCAAATACATGTATTGTTGGATACAATAATATCCATTTCGATGATGAATTTAGTCGACATATTTTTTACAGAAATTTTTGTGATCCTTATTTATGGGCATATAATCATGGAAATTCCAGATGGGATTTATTACCTATTTTAAGAGCTTATTACTCTATATATCCTGAAAAAATTCATTGGCCAATCACTAATAAAAATACAGTTAGTTTTCGATTAACTGACTTAACTCAAGCTAATAATATAAAACATACACATGTACACAACGCAATATCTGACGTACATGCTACATTAGAAATAATGAAACTAATACAAATAACTCATCCATATTTTTTTCAATTTTTATATACTCACCGCACTAAAGATCAATTAAAAAAAATAATAAATTTTGATATGATTGAACCTCTTATTTTTATTTCTAATAAAATAAATAATACATATGAAAAAAGCTTTATAAAATTTTTAGTACCAATCTCTTGGCATCCCAAAAATCACAATATTCTTGTTACTTACGACTTAGATAAAAAACCAGATTTATTATTCAATTTAAATGAAAACCATCTATATCACAATATACATCAAAATACATCCAATATTTTTAAACAAATCCCATTACAATTAATTCGATTAAATGCATGCCCTATTTTAATTCCAATTAATCTTCTTAAAGAAGAAAATATCTTTTACCACAAAAATGATTTATTTACTTATTATCAACATTGTTTAAAAAATTTAAATTTTATTCGCACAAACATAAATTACACTTATTTTAAAAACAAAATTAATACATTTTATACAATTATCGAATCTTATTTCACGATTAAAAAAAAATATCAAAAAACTCACGTAGATAATCAATTATATTATAAATTCTTTAATTCCTACGATCGTCAACTTATTAAGACAATTCGTAATGTTAGTAATATATTTGAATTATCTAAAATACAAATTCACAACAATCATGATGCTCGTTTAAAATTATTACTATTTTTTTATAAAGCCCGAAATTTCCCTTGCAGTCTTAATAGAATAGAACAAAAATTATGGTTATCTTATAAAAATTCATTACTTCACCAAAGTAAATATAAACATTACTTAAATAATATAAATAATCTTCTGCTATGTCAAAATAATTCAACTCAAATCAATCTCTTATGTATACTAAAAAAATATTATAAATACTATTCAAATAATACATTTTTATTTACCATACATATGATGTATGGTATTAATATTTTTATTAATTTTAATTGAAGTACAAACTATATTCATATCATATAAAGTAACTAAATAATATTTAACCCTATACAAATGTCATCAGATTCGATAAAATAGTCTGGTAGAATATTATTTGTTAAAAATTAATTAATACGTTGAATTAAAATGCTTTGTCTTTAATAAAAAATATTACATATTTCTAACACACGTTTACTGCATATTTTATTGTCGTCATAATTTATTGTCATACAAGGTAAAATATCATCATGTTGAACAAATCAAGATTACGAATTGCAATGCAAAAATCAGGAAGACTAAGTAAAGAATCTAAACAACTACTCGAAAGATGTGGAATTAAAATTAATCTGCAACAACAACGACTGCTAGCATTTGCAGAAAATATGACTATTGATATTATGAGAGTAAGAGACGATGATATTCCAGGGTTAATTATGGATGGTGTTGTAGATTTAGGAATTATTGGAGAAAACGTTTTAGAAGAAGAATTACTAACTAGACGATCTCAAGGAGAAAATCCATGTTATATTTCACTAAGACGATTAGATTTTGGAGATTGTAGACTATCCATGGCTTTGCCTGTAGATGAACCATGGAGTGGGCCATCATGCCTTCAAGGTAAGCGTATTGCCACATCTTATCCAAATTTATTAAAACAATATTTAGACAAACTAGGAATTTATTTTAAACCATGTTTATTGAATGGTTCTGTAGAAGTAGCTCCAAGAGCTGGATTAGCAGATGCAATTTGCGATCTTGTTTCAACTGGAGCAACATTAGAAGCTAATGGATTACGTGAAGTAGAAGTAATTTATAGATCTAAAGCATGTTTAATTCAACGACCTGGTCATTTATCATACAATAAACAATCACTAATAAATAAATTAATGATTCGAATACAAGGAGTTATTCAAGCTAGAGAATCTAAATATATTATGTTACACGCTCCTGCTGAACGATTAGAAGAAATTATTAATTTACTACCTGGAGCAGAGAGTCCCACAGTGTTACCATTAGCAGGTAATCAAGATCGTGTAGCTATATATATGGTAAGTAATGAAACATTATTCTGGGAAACTATGGAAAATTTAAAACATCTGGGAGCTAGTTCTATTTTAGTATTACCAATTGAAAAGATGATGGAATAAAAATTTTATGAATTTTAATAATTATCTCATACCTGTATATTGGAATCGTTGTTCTGTATCTGAAAAAAATATGTTACTTAAACGACCTATACAAAAAAATAAAAAAAACAGCGTATATTTAAATGTAAAAAATATATTAGATCAAGTATCTCAATACGGAGATAGTGCCCTAATACGATTCAATTTACATTTTGATCATATTCAAACAAAATTTTTAAAAATTCCACTAAAAGACATCGATAATTCAAATAAATATTTATCGCACACAACAAAAAAAGCAATACATTCTGCATTTAACAATATTAGTCAATTTCATCAAAAACAATATTTTTCAGAAATAAGTATTGAAACTACGCCTGGAGTGTACTGTAAACAAATTATTCGGCCATTAAATAAAATTGGTCTATATGTACCAGGAGGTTCCACTCCATTACCTTCAACAGTGATGATGTTAGGCATTCCTGCCCAACTTGCAAAATGCGAACGAATAATACTATGTTCTCCTCCTCCTATTTCTAATATAATATTATACACTGCTCAACTTTGTAATATTAAAGAAATCTATCAAGTAGGAGGAAGTCAAGCTATTGCTGCTATGGGATTTGGTACTAAATCCATTCCAAAAGTAGATAAAATTTTCGGACCTGGAAATATCTGGGTTACTGAAGCTAAACGACAAATTCGTTTCAGAACACATGATGTATCTATAGATATGTTAGCTGGACCATCTGAAATATTAATAATAGCTGACGACACAGCCAATCCAATTTTTATCGCGGCAGATCTTTTATCTCAATCTGAACATGGACCAAATTCTCATGTTATTCTTATCACTACTGATATAAATATTGCTATACAAACACGAAATGAAATAAAAAAACAACTCAGAAAACTCTCTCGTATTAATATAATTAGCAAGTCTTTAACACATGGATGTATAATAATTGCTGACGATATTATGGAATGTTTTGAAATAAGCAATAATTATGCTCCAGAACATTTGCTTATTCAAATTAAAAATGCTAATAATTATTTAAAATACATTACTAATGCTGGATCAATATTTTTAGGAAATTGGTCCCCAGAATCTGCCGGAGACTATGCAAGCGGACCTAATCATGTGCTACCCACATATGGAAGTACTATTAATACATCCGGATTAGGGGTAACCGATTTTCAAAAAAGAATATCAGTTCAAGAACTAACTCAAAGCGGATTGTTAAAATTATCAGAAACTATTACAACATTAGCACAAATCGAACAATTACAAGCCCACAAACATGCCATAACACACCGAATAAATTATATTAAAAGGAAATATAAATAAAATGAATATTCATTGTTTGGTTAGAAATCAAATATTAACCTTAAAACCATATCAATCAGCCAGAACATTCAAATATTCAGGAAAAATATGGCTAAACGCCAATGAATACCCTATAGCTCCTCATTATAAATACCAATATACAGATAATTTAAATCGTTATCCAATGTGTCAACCAAAAGAAATAATATATAATTATGCAATTTATGCTGGAATACAAACTAATCAAATTTTAGTTTCTAGAGGATCTGATGAAAGCATTGAATTATTAATGAAAGTTTTCTGTAACCCAAATAAAGATACGATTATTTTTTGCCCTCCAACTTATGGTATGTATAAAACTAGCGCAGAAATTTTAGGAATTAATTATCAAATGATTCCTACTATAAATAATTGGCAATTAGATTTATCATCTATCGAATCAAAATTAAATAATGTTAAATTAATATATGTATGCAATCCAAATAACCCCACTGGCAATATTATTAATTTACATAGCTTAAAAAAACTATTAAAAATTATTAAAAACAAGGCCTTATTAGTAAGTGATGAAGCTTACATTGATTTTTGTCCTAATGCTAGCTTAGTAAAATTACTTTCAGTATATCCAAATTTAATTATTCTAAGAACATTATCAAAAGCTTTTGCATTAGCAGGATTACGTTGTGGATTTACTTTGGCTAATCCAGAAATAATAAAATTATTAAAAAAAGTAATTGCTCCTTATCCAATACCTACTCCAGTTATTGATATCGCTACTCAAGCGCTCACTCCTAAAGGTATACAATATACTCAAACAAGAATAGAAAAAATTTATACCAATCGTAATATTTTAATAAAAGGTTTAAAAGAATGCCCCTGTGTACAAAAAATATTTCCTAGTTATACTAATTACATATTGGTTCGATTTTACCCGAAATATCAAGTATTTAATAAACTATTACACCACGGTATCATATTAAGAGATCAAAGTTATCAATTAGGACTAACAAATTGTTTACGCATTACCATTGGGTCAAATAAAGAATGCCAAAAAATAATTTCTATTTTAAAAAATAAATAATTTTATATCTGATGAAATAAAAATACGGAGTTATTATGAATAATGATAAAATATTATTTATAGATCGGGATGGTACTTTAATTCACGAACCACAAGACAATTTTCAAATTGATTCATTAGAAAAATTATTACTAGAACCTTATGTTATTCCAGCACTTATAACATTAAAAAAAATTGGTTTTAAATTTATAATAATCACTAATCAAAATGGATTAGGAACTATTAAATTTCCCTATAAAAAATTTAATCAACCTCACCAATCAATGATTCAAATTTTTAAATCGCAAGGCATTACATTTGATCAGATACTAATTTGCCCACATTTACCTGAAGAACAATGTAATTGTCGTAAACCAAAAACTGGATTAGTGTCTCCATGGTTAAAAAACAAACTATTAAATAAATTTAATAGTTATGTTATCGGGGATAGAGATACCGATTTACAATTAGCTGAAAACATGAAAATACATGGAATACAATATCATCAAAAAAATTTTAATTGGATAAAGATACAAAATTACATAATTCAAAATAGCTATAGATTTGCTCATATTCAACGTATTACTAATGAAACTAATATCGATATAAAAATATGGCTTGATCAATGTCAAAACAATTATATCAATACTGGAATTAACTTTTTTAATCATATGCTAGATCAAATAGCTATTCATGCAAAAATACGAATACATATTATAGCAAAAGGAGATTTACACGTTGATGACCATCATCTTATTGAAGATACCGCATCAACTTTAGGAGAGGCATTTAAACAAGCATTAAGAGAAAAAAAAGGTATTGGTCGTTTTGGATTTATTTTACCAATGGATGAAAGTATTGCTCAATGCATATTAGATCTATCTGGACGAGCATATTTAGATTATCAAGCACAATATACTTTTCAAAAAATAGGAGATTTTAGTAGCAGCATGATAGAACACTTTTTTCGATCACTATCTTCAAAAATGGAATGTACGCTACATTTAAAAGTAATTGGAAAAAATGATCATCACAAAGCAGAAAGCTTATTCAAAGCCTTTGGTCAATCATTATACCAAGCAATTCATGTACGAGATAATCATATACCAAGCTCTAAAGGTACCTTAATATGAAAATTGTAATCATTAATACTAAATGTTCAAATTTATTCTCTGTAAAAACTATGCTAAAAAAAATAGGATGTAATCCAAAAATCACTGATAATCCTGATACCATATTAAAAGCAAATAAATTATTTTTACCAGGAGTAGGAACTGCTTTTGCTGCTATGCAACAATTAGAAAAAAAAAACCTTACTCAATTAATACAAAATTGTACACAACCAATATTAGGTATTTGTTTAGGAATGCAATTATTTGGATCTTCAAGTGAAGAAAATGATAATACAAAAACTTTAGGAATTATTGATACTTCTATTACACGAATACAATGTCATGATACAAAATTAACAATACCTCATATGGGTTGGAATAAAGTTGTCTTTTTAAAACAACATCCTTTATTTTATGGAATAAAAAATAATCATTACTTCTATTTTGCCCATAGCTATATCATGAAATTAAACCAATCAACTATCGCTTATACTAATTACGGAAAATTATTTAGTTCAGTTATAGCACATAAAAATTACTTAGGAGTTCAATTTCATCCAGAAAAATCAAGTGCTTCCGGTAAACAACTACTTAAAAATTTTTTGGAGATTTAATATACATGATTATTCCTGCTTTAGATATTTTTAATGGAAATACAGTAAGATTATACCAAGGTAATTATCAAATTCAATCTCATTATGCAGATCCCATACATATTTTACAAAAATATATACAACAAGGCGCTGAAATAATTCACTTAGTAGATCTGTCAGGAGCGAAAAATCCAAAAAATAGACAAATTACATTAATCAATAAATTAATCCAAACAATTATGATATCTAATAATACTAAATTAAAAATACAAATAGGAGGAGGTATAAGAAGTGCTGTAGATATAGAAAATCTATTAAAATTAGGAGCAAATCGTATAGTATTAGGATCTACAGCTATTACACATCCAAAAGAAACAAAAAAATGGTTTGAATATTTTGATCCTAATATTTTAATTTTAGCTTGTGATGTATATATTGATTCTCATAAAAATAAAAAAATAGCAATTCAAGGATGGCAAAAAAAAACTAATATACAATTAGAACAAATAATAGACAATTATAATTCAGTAGGATTAAAACATATATTATGCACAGATATTTTAAGAGATGGAGCTTTTTTAGGAAGTAATATTAATTTATATAAATCAATATGCCGAAATTGGCCAAATATATCTTTTCAAGCCTCCGGTGGAATTGCTCAATTAACTGAAATACCTAAATTAAAACAGGCTGGAGTTAATAGCATTATTATTGGACGAGCCTTTTTAGAAAAAAAATTTACTCTTAATGAGGCCATATTATGTTGGCAAAACGAATCATTCCTTGCTTAGATGTAAAAAATAATAAAGTTATTAAAGGAATCAGATTTAAAAATCATGAAATAGTAGGTGATATTGTAACTTTAGCTCAGTACTATTCAAAATCAGGAGCAGATGAATTAGTATTTTATGATATAACAGCATCTCCTTACAATAAAGTAGTAAACAAAAGATGGATATTAAAAGTTGCAAAAGTTATCGATATTCCATTTTGCGTTGCTGGTGGAATTACAACTATACATCAAGCCAAACAAATACTTAATTTTGGAGCAGATAAAATTTCAATTAATTCTCCAGCCTTAATAAATCCATTGTTAATTCAAGAATTCGCTAATCATTTAGGAACTCAATGCGTTGTAGTTGGTATTGATGCATGGTTTAACTCTATAAATAATACTTATCAAGTAAAATGTTTTAGTGGAGATAGTCATCGCATTAAATCCACATCATGGGAATTATTAGATTGGGTTAAAAAAATACAAGAATATGGAGCTGGTGAAATTGTATTAAATATAATGAATCAAGATGGTATGCAAAATGGTTATGATTTACAACAATTATTAAAGATTAGACAATATTGTAAAATTCCTCTAATAGCTTCTGGAGGAGCAGGTTCTTTTCAGCACTTTTTAGATGTTTTTAACTATTCTCAAGTAGATGGAGCTCTAGCTGCTTCTGTTTTTCATAAAAAAATCATTAAAATTAATGAATTAAAAAAATTTTTATTTAACAAAGGAGTAAAAATTAGATTATGCTAACAAATAATGATAAATATCAAAAATTAAATTGGGATAAACACCACGGATTAATTCCAGCTATTGTGCAACATTCAGTTTCAGGAGAGGTATTAATGTTAGGATATATGAATAAAGAATCCATATCTGAAACAGAAAAAAGTGGATATGTCACTTTTTTTTCAAGAAGCAAAAATCGATTATGGATGAAAGGAGAAAGTTCTGGAAATTTATTAAAATTAGTAAATTGGTATCCAGATTGTGACTATGATTCATTACTTATTTTAGTCTTACCTAACGGAAGCACTTGTCATAAAAATACTAACAGTTGTTTTTATCCTGCAACTACTGATTTTAGTTTTTTATATCAATTAGAAAATATTATTTTTATGAAAAAAAATAATAATTACGCATCAGTTAAAAACCAAAAAGAATCATCATATACATCTAATTTTTATTCTAATAGTATTGAACGCATAGCTCAAAAAGTTGGAGAAGAAGGACTAGAAACTGCTTTAGCTGCGGTATCTCGTAATTCAACTGCACTCATTAATGAATCAGCAGATTTAATTTATCATTTATTAGTTTTATTGCAATACGAATCATTAACCTTTAACAAAATCATTCAAGAATTACGAAATAGAAATAATTTAAAGAATAAAAAAATTAATTAAACCTAACCAAATATTATAAAATTAAAAATTTTTCCATATATGAAATATGAAAACCTATCATGATTAAAATATTTTTAGATTTAATTATAAAAATATTTAAAAATTCTAATATATTTCTTATCAAGACAACTTAAGTTTTAAGAATTACAAATCTTGTATTTAAAATAAATAACATCTTCATGCAAGTAAATATAAATATATCAATATAAACTTATATTGATATATTTATATTTACTTTAAAACAACAAAATCAAATATATTTTGTATAAAAATACAATAAACATATCCACAATATAAAAATTCATTAAAACTATATTCCTTTTTTATATTTTACCTCTATTGATTCCATTGAGTATGGAATACCCCAGATTTGTCAAGACGAGAATAAGTATGAGCTCCAAAATAATCTCTTTGTGCTTGAATAAGGTTTGCAGGTGATACAAAACTACGATAACTATCATAATATGATATTGCAGCAGATAATGCAGGCATAGCAACTCCATAACTAACCCCATAAGCAACAATTTCTCTTAAAGATTGCTGATAGTTACTCGCAATACATACACAATACGGCGCTAATAACAAATTTTCAATTTCTAAATTTATAGAATAAATATCAATAATTTTTTGTAAAAATTTTGAACGAATAATACAACCAGCTCTAAAAATTTTAGCAATGCTTTTAAAATTTAAATTCCAATTATACTGTTTAGAACTTAATTGAAGTTGATAAAAACCTTGAGAATATAAAATAATTTTACTTAAATACAAAGCTTGTCGAGATTTTTCAATTAAACTATCAATATCACTTGTAGATATAATATTCATCTTACCAAGCATAGGGCCAGATAACATTTTAGATGCTTGAACACGTTGATTTTTCAACACAGATAAATAACGCGCAAACACTGACTCAGTAATTATAGTTACTGGTATCTCTAAATCCAATGCATCTTTAATAGACCATGCCCCTGTTCCTTTATTTTTTGCAACATCAAGGATACAGTCTAAAATAGGAAGATTCGTTTCTTTATCTTTTTGAAGAAAAATTTTACTAGTTATATCAATAAGGTAACTATTTAACTCTCCTTTATTCCAATTATTAAAAACTTGTACCAATTGATCATAAGTTAAATTCAACACCCGTCTTAAAAAAAAATATATTTCAGCAATTATTTGCATATCACCATATTCTATTCCGTTATGCACCATTTTTACATAATGTCCAGAACCATTTGGACCTATATATTCAACACACGATTCATCATCAACACGAGCAGCAATCTTTTTAAATAATAAAGACACAATTTTATAAGCATCTTCCGAACCTCCAGGCATCAAAGATGGTCCTTTTAAAGCTCCTTCTTCTCCTCCAGAAATTCCTAATCCAATAAAATGTATTTTTTTTCTTAACAACTTTAAACCACGTTTCATAGTATCTTTGTAAAACGAATTTCCTCCATCAATTAACACATCACCATCATCCAAATAACTACATAAATCTTCAATCATATGATCTACACATAATCCTGAAGTAATCATTAAAAATATTAATCGAGGTCTTTTTAATGAAAAGACAAACTTTTCCAAAGAAAAATATGGAGTAAGATTTTTATTTAAATTATTTTGAATTATTTTTTCAGTTTTTTCTGAAGAACGATTATAAATTGCAACACTATAACCTTTATCTTCAATATTTAATGACAAATTTCGACCCATAGTTCCCATACCAATAACACCAACTTCTTGTTTTTCCAACATAAAACCACCTCTATTTATGTATTTTTTATGAATAAATAATTTTTCTTATATAATAAAACCATCATACACGAACTATATAGGTCATATAATATATAATTATATACTAATATTACATATAATGTATATATTATTAATGTATACACAAATCAATTCATCTAACATTTCTCTTTAATTTCTATTAATTAACTAAAATAATACATTAATTAATGTCAAATATTTTATAATATACTCATAAAACCTAAATTAATAATATACTTATATTATACATATATTTCAATATATTATACTTTCTAATAAATTAATAAACTAGAAATACATGCTGATTTAGTATATACTAAATCAGCAAAAATGTTGCAGTATTTGAAAATAAGTATTCATCATGTCAAAAAAAATTTTAGTTACTTGCGCTTTGCCGTATGCAAATGGATCTTTACATATTGGACATATGCTAGAGCATATACAAGCAGATATTTGGGTGCGTTATCAACGAATGAGAAATAATGAAGTTTACTTTATTTGTGCTGACGACGCACACGGCACAGCAATCATGTTGAAATCTCAACAACTTAATATTGATCCAAAAATAATGATATCAAAAATTCAAAAAGAACATTATAAAGATTGTTGTGATTTTAATATCAGTTATGATAATTATTATTCTACACATAGTCAAGAAACCCGAGATTTGCTATATAGTATTTATTCTAAATTAAAAAATAATGGATTAATTAAATCTCAATTCATTTCACAGTTATACGATGATATAAAAAAAATATTTTTACCAGATAGATTTATTATAGGAATATGCCCAAAATGCCATTCATCTCAACAATATGGAGATAATTGTGATCAATGTGGAGCTATCTATACTCCTCTTGATTTAATAAACCCTAAATCAGTAATTTCAGGTACTACTCCAATCATAAAGAAATCTAAACATTTCTTTTTTAACTTACCAAAGTTTACAAAAAACCTACAAAAATGGATATATTCAGGAGTTTTACAACAAGAAATATTAAATCAAATAGAAGAATGGTTTAAATTAGGATTAAAAGAATGGGATATTTCTAGAGATGCTCCATATTTTGGTTTTAAAATTCCAAATACTACTTCGAAGTATTTTTATGTTTGGATGGACGCAACTGTAGGATATATGGGAACTTTTAAAAATTTATGTAAAAAAAACAAAAATATATCCTTCAAAGATTTTTGGGATATAAACTCAGAAAATGAATTATATCATTTCATCGGTAAGGATATTACTTACTTTCATAGTTTATTTTGGCCAGCAATTTTAGAAGGCAGTTGCTTTCGTAAACCAACAGGAATATTTGTACATGGACATGTCACATTAAATGGATCTAAAATATCAAAATCTAAAGGATCTTTTATCAAAGTCAGTACTTATCTATCTCATTTAAATTCAGATTATTTAAGATATTATTATGCTACAAAATCATCATCTAAAATTAATGATATTGATTTAAATTTTAATGATTTTTCTACTAAAATCAACTCAGATATTATAAATAAAATATTAAATCTAGCAGCTAGAAGTGCAAGTTTCATAAACCAATATAATCACGGACAACTATCTTCTAATATAGAAGACCCAAATCTATATAATTTTTTTATAAATTCTCGATGTTCTATCGAAAAATCATTTAAGAATAGAGAATTTAGTGAAGCTATGCGTAATATTATGTTATTAGCAGATGAAGCAAATAGATATATTGATAAAAATTCTCCATGGCATGCTATTCATCAAATAGATGGAATAAAAAATGCATTATCTATTTCTTCTATGGGAATTCATCTATTTAAAATTTTAATGACCTATCTAAAACCTGTTTTACCTATATTATCAAGATATAGCGAAAAATTTTTAAATACCCATTTATCATGGGATACAATTGATATTCCTTTAACAAGTCATAAAATTAATAAATTCCAAATAATATTTCATCGTATTCATGACAATCAAATCAAATCTTTAATAAACTTATTAAATCAGCAATAATTTTAATACATACTTCTTTTAACAAAACAAAATCAGACACAAACACATCCCTTTTTTAAAATTAAATATACTATATCATATGATAATAATATGATTACATGCACTAATACATCTTCTGTTAACATAAAGGAACACGTCTAATAAATTTAAAAATTAACACAAAATTAAAATATATGCATTCAACTATTAATTACTATACGTAATAGTATGTAGAAATTCTCTTCGAATATTTTCATTTGATTTAAATAATCCACCCATTGCTGTAGTATTTGTAGTACTTGCAATATCATGTATCCCTCTTGCTTTAACACAATAATGTGCAGCATTAATAAATATTGCAACACTATGAGTATCTAATAATGTTTTTAATGCTAAAAAAATTTGTTGTGTTAATCGCTCTTGCAATTGAGGTCTTTTAGAAAAAAATTGTACTATCTTATTGATTTTTGATAAACCGATTACACTATTTTTTGGAATATATGACACAGTAGCTTTTCCATTAAACACAATAAAATGATGTTCACACACACTAGTAATATTAATATTACGTACTGTAATCATTTCATTTATTTTCATAGTGTTTTTTATTATTGAAATTTTAGGAAAATTTAAATAATCTAAACCAAAGAAAATTTCTTCTACATACATTTTTGCGATACGACTTGGAGTATGTAAAAGACTGTCATGATTTAAATTTAATTTAAGAAGATACATAATAGATGCTATATGATCTTTAATTTTATTCATACGAACTTCATTATCTATATTTAATTCAATTACAGGATTTTCCAATCCATGATGTAATAAAGCATCACGTACTAATAACGATTCTTGCGTTAATTTAGACATATAATTTTCTCTAAATAATTTTTATATCTATTACTATATATGAAAATAATATACTCATAATCATGATAATCAACAGTATTACAAAATTTATTAAATATGATCAATCATTTTAAAATTAAAAATAGATAATGCCTCCAATATAATACAACTCACCATTCAATACACATATATTAAAGTAATAAAATTGATTATTTCATTGAAATAACTATTTATATAAAATAAAAACAACAAAAATATATTATATATAATATATTTTTGTTGTATAATATATATACATTAAATTGATTTTTTTAAATATTATGTATAATTTTTGAAATTCTATTTATATATAAATATATTGATTAGGTATGTAATTATATGTTTAAAATACAAGCTGAATTACGCGTTTCTATTAAAACGGCTGCGGTTCGTCGTTTGCGTAAAAAAAATAAGTGTCCAGCCATAGTATATAAAAATAATAAATTTAAAAATTTACCCGTAGAATTAAATAATATTGATATACAGCATCCTAACTCTATAGTTCATTTTTACAAAAATAATATTTTACAATTAATAATACGTAATAAATCAATTTTAACTGTAAAAATAAAAGAAATACAATATCATCCTTATAAACCAAAAATAATTCATATAGATTTTATGTGCGTTTAATAATAGCATTAAAATAAACTATTAATAATTACTACTATATAAACATAGTATTCATATAGGTTTTATTGTAAATATTATATATATATTTTAATAAAAATTAAATATATACTATTTTATTACTATATGAATAAACCGCATTATTTCTTTTCTACTGAATAGTAATCTAAAGCTAATTTAATAAGCGTAGTTAATAACAAAGTAGAATCTAAACCAGTTGCTTCCCATAATTTAGGATACATACTGCTACTGGTAAATCCAGGTAAAGTATTAACTTCATTAATAATAACCTGATTATTTGATTTTAAAAATACATCTACACGAGCCATTCCAACACAATTTAAAATTCGAAATGCATGCATAGCATAATTTTGAATTTTATTGCTAATAATATCACTAATTTTAGCAGGTATTATTGTTTTAGTTGTATAACTTATATATTTTTTATGATATGTATAAAAACTATTATTAATAATAATTTCTCCACATACACTAGTTTTTATTTTTGAATTCCCTAAAACTGCGCATTCTAATTCTCTTCCTGTAATATATGGTTCTATTATAATTTTATTACTATACAAAAAAGCCGTATCTAATGCTCGTTTAAAAGTAGTACTATTGACAACTTTAGAAACCCCTATGGAAGAACCTTGATTTACGGGTTTAATAAAAAAAGGTACTCCAAATATATTAGAAAAATTATCAAATTTTATATCTGATCTTTCATAATTAGAAAAAGTTTTAAATAAACCAACAGGTAATCCTGCATCACGTAATAGACGCTTAGTAATATCCTTATCCATACAAATCGAAGATCCTAAAACATTTGATCCAACGCATGGTAAATTCATAATACGAATAAACCCTTGTAAAGTTCCATCCTCTCCTAACACTCCATGGGTTATCGGAAAAATCACATCAATTTTAAATAAATGATCAGAAGTATCATTAATACAAAAAACAAATTTACCAGAAAATTGTTTTATTAAAATTGGAAAATACTTATACTGTTGATTATTAAAATTAGAAAAAATATCCAAACATACATCGTTAGGAATTACATACCAACCACCATTTTTACTAATCCAAAAAACAACTATCTCAAAAAGATTTCTATCTATATGTTTCAAAATATAATTTGCTGATTTCAGTGAAACCTCATGTTCTTTAGAAAATCCACCACAAATCAATCCAACTCGTAATTTATTATTTAATTCCATATATAAAACGTGTTAATACTACAATATAGTAAATCATAACAGAACTACTAACAATAATAATTGTTTCAAAAATATATTTGATGATATTTATTTTACACATAAAAAACAAAAAAGCTAAATTAAATTTACTAAATTTAGCTTTTTTGTTTTTTATAAAATATTTTTACTCTTATTAATTAATAAAGAAATCGCAACTTTATTAAAATAAATAAGATAATCCTACTGAAAACATATCATCAGTACAAATTTTCGCAGCATTAGTAAAATCATTTTTAACTAAAAGATTTAATCTATAATCTATAGTAGCTGAAATTTTTTTATTAAAAGAATAACTACTACCAAAAGTTACATATTTCTTCAAATAATTCCCATATCCATTGTCTACATCACTAGCTTTAGAATGTAAGTAAGATATAGAAGGAGTTACTCCACAATTAAACCTATATTGAGCTATAACTGATACATCTCTTGTTTTATTAGCAAAACCATAAATACTTTCTGGATTTAAAACATCACTAAAATTACCAAAAGGAGTCATATTATAAGTTTCTCCATAAACTGCAGACAAATATGCTCCATAAGCATTATATTTCACACCAAAACAATATGCTTCGGCAGGATCTGTATTATAACTAACATCTAAACTTCTTTGTTCAAAAGTACGTTGACTATTCATGTAGGATACAGATGCCGCAATACCATTACTTAAATTATAAGATGCAGAAATTCCATATCCCTCTCCATTAGCTGTTTTTACAGTGCGACCAGTTTTCTGATCAACATCATTCTTTCCTTGATACTGGATAGCAAAATTTAACCCATTCAATAACCCAAAAAAATTCTTATTACGATAAGTAATCAAGTTTGATGATCGACCAGACAAAAAATTATCAGCTAAAGATGTATCACCTCCAAATTCTGATGCTAAATCTGTCCAGGATTTTACATCATATAATATTCCATAATTTCTTCCATAATCAAAGCTTCCAAAATTTCCTAGTTTTATTCCTACATAACCTAGAAGTGCCCGACCATTATCTGATAAATTAATTCCTTCTTCAACATTTCTTAATGGAAACTCATACTCCCATCTTCCAAAACCTGAAATTTTACCTTCATTTAAACAAGTTTCCCCGAATAAACCATACCTTACAAAAAGATAATTAATTCCATTATCAAAATTTTTTGAAAAAAATTGACCTCCTGATATATTCCCATACATATTCAATACATTTCCGTTTTTATTATAAATCTCAGAAGCCCCAAAAGCGCTTGTTGCCATAACCATAGTTACAATCAGGTTAACAAAACACCATAATTTCATATCTACCACCCTCATCTTAGATGAAACCCAAATTTATTAACAATAAATATTGTTATACTTCAACTTAATTATATACCGACCTTACCTCGTATAATACTAAATAACATAGAACTTTTCAAGTAACTGATTATATTAATATATCTCATTCTTTAATAAGACACAACAATTGCTAATCTTCATAATTATTCTTTATTTATAAAATTATTTATGCTAAAAAATTATAAATATAATCATTCTTTATATAAAAATATTATTTTATTATACAAGTAATATTTACCTGTTAACTACTAACTAAATATTAATTAATTAGTTTCTGCTGATTCTACCACACGTTGCAATCCAACTACATGTTCATCATGTGCAGTACGGATTAACATAACTCCCTGAGTATTACGTTTAATAATATTAACCTCAGAAGCACGAATACGAACTAATCGACCAGCATCAGTAATGATCATTATTTGATCATCTTGATTAACTTGAACAGCTCCTACTACATTACCGTTACGCTCTGTTACTTTAATAGAAATCACTCCTTGAGTAGCACGCGACTTTAATGGGTACTCTGACTGATTTGTACGCTTACCAAATCCATTTTTTGTTGTAGTTAAAATAGAACTTCTATTTTTTGGTATAATTAAAGATACTACCCGATCTCCTTTTAATAAATGAATACCTTTTACCCCTACTGCTGAACGACCCACGCTACGAACCTGAGTTTCTCTAAATCTAACAACTTTTCCGTAAGCAGTAAATAACATAACCTCATCATTCCCATTAGTAATATCAGTTCCAATTAATTCATCTCCTTCATTAAGATTCAACGCAATAATACCAACATTTCTAGGTCTACTAAATTCCATAAGCGCAGTTTTTTTTACAAAACCGCTACTAGTAGCCATAAATATTTGATACCCTGTTGTATATTTTTGAATCGGTAAAATAGCAGTAATTCGTTCATTTGTATCTAAAGGTAATAAATTAATAATTGGTTTTCCCCTGGAACCACGTTTGGCTTCCGGTAATTGATATACTTTCATCCAATATATTCGACCATAATTAGAAAACAACAAAACAGTATCATGAGTATTTGCTATAAGTAATCGAGTAATAAAATCTTCTTCCTTAATACGAGTAGCTAATTTACCTTTTCCTCCTCGTTTTTGAGCATCATAATCAGTTAATGGCTGATATTTTACATAACCTTGATAAGATAAAGTTACCATTACATCTTTTTGATTAATTAAATTTTCTATATTAATATTAGGAACGGTATCACTAATTTCAGTTCGACGAGCATCATTATACTCTTCCTTAATAGAAAGTAATTCTTGACGAATTACTTTCATTAAGGAACTTGGATTTTTCAAAGTAAAAATCAAATTTTCCATTTTTTTTAATAAATTATAATACTCTATTAACAATTTTTCACGTTCTAAGGTAGTAAGTTTATGTAACCGTAAATCTAAAATAGCCTGTACTTGGTTTTTAGTAAGATAACACCCGTTATTTTTAGTAAAATTATTCTTAGACAACCATTCAGAATTTAACAAATCAACAGACATTTTTTGTCTGACGTCCATTACATCATTTGCTAGCCAAACTTTAGATATTAAAGAATAACCAGCATTAATAGAACTATTAGAACAACGAATCAATTCAATAATAGTATCTATATTGGATAAAGCTATTACCAATCCTTCCAAAACATGAATTCGATTACCAGCTTTTTTTAACTCAAATAAAATACGACGTGTTATCACCGAACGCCGATGACATATAAAAGCAGATAAAATATCTTTTAATGACATAATTTTTGGTTGTCCGTGAGATAACGCAACCATATTAATTCCAAAAGATATTTGTAATTGAGTCAAAGAATATAAATTATTTATTACTATTTCACTAATGGCGTCATGTTTAATATCAATAACAATTCTCATCCCATCTTTATCAGATTCATCACGTAAACTATGTATTCCGTCAATTCGTTTCGTTTTTACTAACTCTGCAATTTTTTCTAATAATTTAGATTTATTAACTTGATATGGAATTTCATATACTATTATAGATTCTCGACCAGTTTTAATATCAGTTTCAATTTCTACACGAGCTCTAATATGAATTTTACCTCTACCTGTTTCATATGCTTTTTTTAATTCACTACAATCATTAATAATAGCAGCAGAAGGAAAATCCGGTCCAGGTATATGTCTCATTAATTCATTAACAGTAATATTTTCGTTGTCGATTACTGCTAAACATCCATTAATTACTTCAGAAAGATTATGCGGTGGAATATTTGTAGCCATTCCTACAGCAATACCAGATGAACCATTAATCAGAATATTTGGAATTTTAGTAGGTAATACTTCAGGAATCTGTTCAGTTCCATCATAATTAAATTCATAATCAACTGTTTCTTTTTCTAAATCAGATAACAATTCATTTGCAATTTTAGACATACGTATTTCTGTATAACGCATAGCTGCAGCTGAATCACCATCTACTGACCCAAAATTTCCTTGTCCATCAATTAAAACATAACGCATTAAAAAAGGCTGTGCCATACGAACAATAGTTTCATACACAGCAGAATCTCCATGAGGATGATATTTCCCTATAACATCTCCTACTATTCTAGCAGATTTTTTATAATTTTTATTCCAACAATTTCCAAGAATTTGCATAGCGAATAACACCCGACGATGCACTGGCTTCAATCCATCTCTGACATCTGGTAGTGCACGACCTATAATTACAGACATAGCATAATCCAAATAAGAACGTTTCAATTCTTCTTCTATATAAATCTGTGTAATTTCTTTAGCACGACTATTCATATAATGATACCCTTGGATTATATATATCGTATATAATAAACTATTTTCAAAAATAACTTTTAATATTATACTCTTATTTAATACTTAATAATATCATTAAGAACAACTTACTACTATTTTTAAGATAAAAATACATTACTAACAAATAATATACATTATACGATAAAATGTAATTAACCACAAAAAAGCAATACTATAAAATAATTAAAATTATAAAATATAAATCTTAGTTAACTTAAAATATTACATGATGAATAAAAATTTTATTGAAAAATCAATAAAAAATATTGATCTTGAAGAAATTAAAAAATTCAATCTATCTGCTTCACAATGGTGGGATACTAATGGTATATTTCGATCTTTACATCACATAAATCCAACACGTTTATATTACATTCTTAAATACAGTAACGGAGGACTATTCGAAAAAAAAATATTAGATATTGGATGCGGAGGAGGGATTCTTGCGGAAAGTATGGCTATAGAAGGAGCAAAAGTTACTGGACTAGATTTGAGTGTTCATTCATTAAATATAGCTAAATCTCATGCTTCATCCCAAAACTTAGCAATTAATTATATATTAGAAACAATAGAACAACACTCAATTAATTATACTAATTATTATGATATAATAACCTGTATGGAAGTTTTAGAACATGTACCTAATCCAATTTCAGTAGTACATGCTTGTTCTTCTATGATAAAAACAGGGGGATCAGTTTTTTTTTCTACATTAAATCGAACCTTCAAAGCATGGTTATTAGTGATAATCGGAGCTGAATATATTTTTAATATCATTCCTAAAGGCACTCATACTCTAAAAAAATTTATTACACCATCAGAATTATTAGATTGGATTGATTTTACTACGCTAAAAGCAAATAATATTTCTGGAATATACTACAATCCTTTTACTGATAATTGCATGATCACAGAGGATATAAGCATTAACTATATATTACATGCATATAAATCATCATGAATAAACAATAACAAACATGACTTTAAAACTATAGATTTTTAATAATATTTTTATAAAAATATATATATAGTTATAGCACTATGACTAGTAAAATTATTAATTTATTATTAATAACAAAAAATAAAAACAATGATTAATTGTCATGATACTATGGTTAAAAGTTATTATCAAATAATGATACAATTATTCAATTAAACGTCATTGATAACGCTTTTAATTATATTTATCTTATACTTATTAAGAACACTAAAAATTATTCTAAATCTATATAAAAAAGGACATATAATTAAATAAATTTAATCACTTCTTTTATAAAAAAAATTTTATTGATTACAATCACACATATTAATTATTACCATATAACTTTAATAAGGAAATATATCAATATGAATCAAACTTTATTGGTTACTAAACGAGATGGACATCAAGAACCTATCAATTTAGAAAAAATCCATCGAGTAATTAATTGGGCAGCTCAAGGTTTAGAAAAAATTTCAGTTTCACAGGTTGAATTACGCTCTCATATACAATTTTATAATGGAATAAAAACTTCTGATATTCAGGAAACTATTATCAAAGCAGCAGCAGATTTAATTTCTAAAGAGGCGCCAGATTACCAATATTTAGCAGCACGTTTAGCAGTATTTCATTTACGTAAAAAAGCATATGGACAGTTCGAGCCTCCTAAACTATATAACCATGTCTTACGACTCGTAAAAATTGGAAAATATGATAAACACCTATTAGATGATTATAATCATCACGAATTTAACCAAATGGATGAGTTTATTGATCATTGGAGAGATATGAATTTTTCATATGCTGCTATCAAACAATTAGAAGGAAAATATTTAGTTCAAAATCGAATAACTGGAGAAATCTATGAAAGTGCTCAGTTTTTATATGTATTAACTGCAGCATGTTTATTTTCTAAATATCCTAAAAATACTAGAATGAATTATATAAGAAAATTTTATAACGCAGTATCAACATTTAAAATTTCTTTGGCAACTCCTATTATGTCTGGAGTGCGTACACCAACTCGTCAATTTAGTTCCTGCGTATTAATTGAATGTGATGATAGTCTTGATTCTATTAACGCAACATCTAGTGCTATTGTAAAATATGTTGCACAACGAGCTGGAATTGGTATTAACGCCGGCCGAATTAGAGCAATAGGTAGCCCAATACGCAACGGGGAAGCATTTCATACAGGATGCATCCCTTTTTATAAGCATTTCCAAACAGCAGTTAAATCATGTTCTCAAGGAGGAGTGCGAGGTGGGGCAGCTACTTTATTTTATCCTATTTGGCATTTAGAAATTGAAAATCTACTCGTTCTAAAAAATAACAGAGGAATCGAATCTAATAGAATACGTCATTTAGACTATGGAGTACAAATTAACAAATTAATGTATCAACGACTTATCACAGGAAAATACATTACATTGTTTAGTCCATCTGACGTGCCAGATTTATATGAATCTTTTTTTTCCGATCAAAATATCTTTGAACGCTTATATCATAAATATGAAAATAACCATAAAATTCGACAACGCAAAATTAAAGCAATAGTATTATTTTCTTTAATGATGCAAGAACGAGCTTCTACTGGAAGAATTTATATTCAACATACAGATCATTGTAATACTCACAGTCCATTCAATAGCACTCTTGCTCCAATTCGACAATCTAATTTATGTTTAGAAATAACATTACCTACTAAACCATTAAATAATATTAATGATACAAATGGGGAAATAGCTCTATGTACATTATCTGCTTTTAACCTTGGTAATATCAATAATTTAGATGATTTATCTGAACTTTCAATTTTAATCGTACGAGCTCTAGATGCTTTATTAGATTATCAAAGTTATCCAGTGTTAGCTGCACAATATAGCGCTATAAACCGTCGATCTTTAGGAATAGGGGTAATAAATTACGCTTATTATTTAGCAAAACACGGAGTACGTTATTCAGATGGAAGTGCAAATATATTAACACACCATACATTTGAAGCTATCCAGTACTATTTATTGCAAGCTTCTAATCTTCTAGCTAAAGAAAAAGGCCCTTGTGCATGGTTCAATGAAACTTCATATGCCCAAGGAATATTACCTATTGATACGTACAAAAAAGACTTAGATTGTATAATTAATGAACCATTATACTATGATTGGGAAAAATTGCGTAATCAAATTAAACAATACGGATTAAGAAATTCTACAGTATCTGCGTTAATGCCATCAGAAACTTCTTCACAAATTTCTAATTCTACAAATGGTATTGAACCTCCTAGAGGATATATTAGCATTAAAGCATCAAAAGACGGTATTTTACGACAAGTAGTCCCTCAATATGAAAAATTATCATCTAATTATGAATTATTATGGAATATTCCAAATAATCAAGGTTATTTAGAATTAGTAAGCATTATGCAAAAATTCATCGATCAATCTATCTCAACAAATATGAATTATGATCCATCTTGTTTCCCAGAATCTAAAATTCCAATTAAACAACTATTATCAGATTTACTATATGCATACAAATTAGGAATTAAAACATTATACTACCACAATACTCGGGATGGATCCTCAGAAATACAAAAAAAAATAGAATATAATAATAGTCAATCAAACACCTGTTCAAGTGATGCTTGTATAATGTAAAATATTTTACTTGCCGTCATTTTAAGAAATAAAAGGATAAATATGATATACACAACTTTTTCTAGAAAAAAAAATAATCAACTTTTAGAACCAATGTTTTTAGGTCAACCAGTAAATATTGCTCGATTTGATCAACAAAAACATGTTATTTTTGAAAAATTAATTGAAAAACAATTATCTTTTTTTTGGAGACCAGAGGAAATAGATATTTCTAAAGATCGAATAGATTACCAATCTCTTCCTGATCATGAAAAACATATTTTCATTAGTAATTTAAAATATCAAACATTACTCGATTCTATACAAGGAAGAAGCCCAAATATTGCTTTATTACCTTTAATTTCTATTCCAGAATTAGAAACCTGGGTAGAAACTTGGTCGTTTTTCGAGACTATTCACTCTCGATCCTATACTCATATTATTAGAAATATTGTAACTCATCCATCATTAGTATTTGATGATATTGTAACTAATAAAGAAATTTTACAACGAGCAAAAGATATCTCAATATATTATGACGATTTAATTAAATTGACTAGTTATTATCATATTTTAGGACCTGGAATACATAAAATAAACAAAAATACCGTTACTGTAAACTTACATGAACTTAAAAAAAAATTATATTTATGTTTAATAAGTATTAATGTATTAGAAGCAATCAGATTTTACGTTAGTTTTGCTTGTTCATTTGCATTTGCTGAACGAAAACTAATGGAAGGTAATGCTAAAATTATACGTTTTATTGCCCGAGATGAATCTTTACATTTAAGTGCAACCCAACATATACTAAATCTTATGCGCACTGGATCAGATGACCCTGAAATGGCTGATATTAGTCATATGTATCAAACAGAAAGTCATAATTTATTTTTAATGGCTGCAGAACAAGAAAAAATGTGGGCTCAATATTTATTTAAAGATGGATCTATGATTGGATTAAATAAAGAAATATTATGTCAATATATAGAGTATATTACAAATATACGTATGCAAGCAATTGGACTAAAAACACCTTTTAATAATACTAAATCAAATGTAATACCTTGGATTAACTCATGGTTATCTTCAGATAATGTTCAAGTTGCACCTCAAGAAGTAGAATCCAGTTCTTATTTAGTAGGTCAAATAAATACTAGTATTGATGATGATGAATTTAATAACTTTCAATTGTAAAATTATTATAGATAATAATACATCTCGTGATATACAATTTATTTATCACAATTCAGTATTTCGATCTTTATTAGAAATATTAAAATATCATAATATATCGGTAAATTATCAATGTAAATCAGGCTATTGTGGAAGTTGTCGAGTCACTTTAGTAAAAGGAAAAATAAAATACTATAATAAACCTCTAGCATCTTGTCTTTTTTCTGAAGAAATTTTTATTTGCTCTTGTTTCCCAACAGAAGATATCATATTAAAAATATGATATCTTCTGTATTACAGTCACTTTGACATTACTTATTCATACCAAATAATACTGATAAATTTACTATAATAACAGAAATAGTACAAATATAAATATATTATTTATTAACAAAAATATTTTTGTATACATTGATATATTTTATACATGCAACTTTTTACATCATTAATTGAATTAAATGAATTACAAACTGTGGATATAAACCGCTACACAATATAGTGATCACCATAATTATTATCATCAATCCTTCCATTTTATACATCCAATTAGAAAGGTGATTAAAATCAATACAAACATTATTACTATTATATATAGAATTATAACAAAATAAATTAGTTAAAATTTTTAAATAATAAAATGTACTAATAATACTACTAGAAATTATAAAAATAGTTATTATCCATAATTTACTACTTATACTTAATAATAATAAATAAAATTTACCAATAAAACCAAACGTTAAAGGTATCCCTGCTAATGACAAAATCGTTATTGCAAATATTATTGATAACATAGGTGAATTCCAGAATAAACCACTATATGAACAAACTAAATCTATATTTTTTTTCTCTTTTTCTATGCAAGAATTTGATATAATATTGATTATTCCAAAAACCCCTATATTAGAAACTAAATAACTTATAAGATACAAATTGATAGATTCTTGAGTCATTGCGCTATTTACGTATAATGCAATCAATGCTACTAATAAATACCCTGAATTAGTTATCGAAGAATAAGCTAAAATACGTTTAATACTATTTTGATAAATAGCCATCATACTTCCAAATAACATAGATAAACATGCTGAACCTGATAAAAAAACATAAAGCATCTCATTATATTGATCTGGAAATATTAATAAAAATCGCATTAACGCAGAGATTACAGCAATTTTACTACCAGTAGATAAATACATAGATATTGCAGTAGGTGCTCCCTGATATACATCAGGAATCCACACATGAAACGGAACAAAAGATAATTTAAAACCAATTCCAATCATAATCATTATTAATCCTATAATGACCAACAGTATCGGTGATAATTGATAAATAATTATTTCAGAACCGCTACAATAAGTTAATAATAATTTTTTAATTTCAACAAAAGATAAACAACCCGATCCACAATATATAAAAGCTATTCCAAAAAGTAAAAAAGATGACGATACCCCAGATAATATAATATATTTAATACCTGATTCTACAGATTTCTTCTGAAAAACAGCATAACTAATTAAACCAAACATGGGAATAGAAAGTAATTCTATTCCTAAAAATAATATTATTAAATGATTTGTAATCGTTAATAACACTCCACCCATAGTAGAAAGTAACAATAGTAAATAAAACTCATCTTTACGGGGACTTGGATACGATAACAACCATGAATATCCTGATATAACACTAGCTAGACTTGCTAATATCACAAGCGATATATGCAATACAGAAAAACTATCAACATGTATTAACTGAAAAATATTTAATTTTTCTTTAGTATCAATCCATGACATTATTTTAAAAGCAAACATCATAGATACAATTAATCCAATTGCTGTAAATATAGCATGTTTTAAATTCCCTCTATTCCATGCTATGGATAACATAATAATAATAACTGTTATACCTATAATTAATATAGGTAATAAAACAATTATATCGCTCCAAATTTTTATCATAAAAAAATAGCTATCCTTTATAAAGTTACAACAATAATTATTATAAATAATTACATCCTTGTAATCTCATATATATATTTAGTAGTTTTATATGATGTATCCAAAATAAACTGAGGAAATAACCCAATTATAAAAATACATAAAAGTAATATTATACTAATAAATTTTTCATGAAATTTTATATCTGTTAATAGACCGTATACTTTTTTTGAAGAACCATAATACACTTTTTGCATCAAAACTAAAGAATAAATAGATGCAAATAATATTCCACCCATAGCAGCTATTATTGCAACAAATGGCGCTACTTGAAAAATTCCAAATAAAATTACTGCTTCTCCTATAAAATTTCCAGTTCCAGGAATACCTAACATTGCTGCCACAAAACACAGAGAAAAAGCAGGAATAAAATTTATATTATTCCATAAACCACCCATCTCAGTGATATTACGAGTGCTTAATCTTTTATGTAACTGTCCACATAAAATAAACATTCCAGCTGCAGATAAACTACATGAAATCATTTGTAGAACAGCTCCTTGATAAGACAATTGATTATTACTATAAATTGCAATTAATATAAATCCCATATGAGATATATTTGCATATGCAATCATTTTTTTTATATCAACTTGAGCACAAGCCATCCAAGACCCATAAAAAATATTTAATAATCCTAAAAACATTGCAATTAAAGAAAAATCTCGTACAGCACAAGGACAAAATGGAAGAACAAATCTAAAAAATCCATAAATTGCAGTTTTTAATAAAATACCTACTAAATCTACTGATCCCATCATAGGAGAAGAACTATGAATTTCTATCAACCAAGAATGAAAAGGAACAATTGGCATTTTTATTGCAAAAGATAAAAAAAAACCTAACATTAATAAATATTCTACATTTTTTGGTAATGTAACTTTTGATAAACAATCATAATCAAATGACCAAATTCCATTAATTTTATAATTAAAATAAACAATAATTATAATAGACACTAACATACTCAACCCGCTAAGTTGAGTATAAATAACAAATTTAGTGGCAGAAATAACTCGTAATTTTTTATTATTACATTCTACATAACCCCACATAGATATTAAAAAATACATTGGAATTAATATAATTTCCCAGAAAAAAAAGAATAAAAACATATCTACTGATAAAATAACTCCTATTCCACTACCTAAAACCCACAACAAATTTAAATAAAATAAACCCTGATATTTACTTATATTATCCCAAGAACTTAATATTGATAAAACTCCTAAAATTCCAGATAACACTAACATTAATAATGATAAACCATCTAACGCTAAATGAAAATTAATTCCAAATCTTGGAATCCAAGAACATACATATTCTAACTGCCATAAAGAAGTAGATTGATTAATTTTTAAAAATTCATTTAAGATTGATTTAAAACACCCCAGGCTAGACAACCATAATATTACGCTTATAAACAATTCAATACTTACTCCCAATAAAGCAATCCATCGAGGATTAAATACACTAATTCGCTCTGATTGCCAAGACAATAAACCAAAAATAAAAGGAATTAATACTAAAATTAATAATAACATTATATTTTCTTCGTCTCCAAAAACAATACAACTTTATAATTTATATCTTTTCTTTCAATATCTTTATATATTTGAATTCATTAAAATCATAAGCAGAGCAATAATTGCACCAATATTTATTAACAATATATTCCAATTTATTTTTTTATGTTCAGTGCACAAAAAACATTGACCTAACCAATTAAAAATAGATATACACACATTAATCCCAGATCCAATAAAATCATTGTAATAAAATAACTTATTTATTATATAAAAATACGGTTTCACAAATATAGTCTTATATAACCAATCTAGTCCCCATCCATAATGACATAATAAAATTAAATATCGTGTTATAAACTCCGATGACAATTGTTCTTTAAAAGCTTTATCTTGTATTGTAAATATAGTATTTTTGAACCAAAATACATATGCTATCCATATTCCTAACAATACTAAAATTTCAGAAGTTATAATAAAATATATTTGTCTATAATCAAATTCATAAAAATAACTACTATAAAAATCATTTATTAAAAATAATGGTATTTTTATCCCAGCGGCAGTAGATAAAAATAAAAGAATAATTAAAGGAAAATATTGATTAATTTCAAAACTAATTTTCGGTTTAATTGATTGATGTCCATGAAAAATTATAAAAATCATACGAAAAATATAAATAGGAGTTAAAAACACCCCTATTAATCCTAAAATTAAAAAAAGATAATTATGATTATTAAATATACTTAATAAAATTAATTTTTTAGAATAAAAACCAGAAGTAATTATAGGTAATCCAGACAATGACGCTCCACCTACTAAAAAACAAATATAAAGAAAAGGTGTTGATTTAAATAATCCACCCATCTTTAGAATGTTTTGCTCACCCTGACATGAACGTATTAAAGAACCCGCTGATAAAAATAACAAAGCTTTAAAAAAAGCATGTGTTGTTAAATGATATATCGCTCCATACCAATTTTTTTCTCCTAAAGCTAAAAACATATATCCAATTTGGCTAATAGTAGAATATGCTAGAATTTTTTTAATGTTATTTTGAAACAGCGCAGAACAACTAGCTGTCACTAAAGTAATAGCTCCTACAACACCTACTATATATAAAATACAGGAATTAATTAAAAAAAAATTATTTAAACGATAAATTAAATATACTCCAGCGGTCACCATAGTAGCTGAATGAATTAAAGCAGATACCGGAGTTGGGCCAACCATAGCACTAACTAACCACGTATGCAAAGGAAATTGAGCTGATTTAGTTATAGCTCCTATTAGAAAAACAACAGCAATACAACTAGATAAAGCAGTAGTTGATAAATATTGTGGAGATAACTGTAGTAATTCATGTAAACTCAATGTATGATATTGATCATAAACCATAAATAAACCACACATTAAACATATATCTCCAAATCGAGTAACAATAAATGCTTTCAAAGCTTGAAAGCCATTGTTACTATTGTAGTAATAGAAACCAATTAATAAATAACTACATAAACTTACTCCTTCCCAACCAAAATATACACATAATAAATTATCTGACAAAATTAAAAGAATCATATTAAACATAAATAAATTAATATAAATAAAGAAACGAGCATACCCTTCAGATTCACGCATATACCAAATAGAATATATACAAATTATAAAACCAATCCCAGTAATTATTGACAACATCAACAAAGACAATCGATCTAATTTAAATTTTATTCCAATATGCATGGTATCTACTTTTAACCATGACCATAACTCCTGAATAATTATAAAATCAGCTTTATCATACAAACAATAATGAAAATTTAATATTAAAAAAGCAGTAATACACGCTGATATTCCAATACCACTACTTCCTATTATTGCTGTAATATTCTTTCCGTGATTCTCTTGAAATATTATTAATGCAATAAAACTTAACAATGGAAATAACATAGTTAAAATAAACACATTCATATCTTTCTTAAATATCTCAATTTTACGTTACATCATCAGTATTTAAAGTTCCATAACACCGATACAAATGTAACAATAACGCCAATGAAACTGCTGATTCAGAAGCAGCTACAGTGATAACTAACATATATATAATTTGTCCATATTCCTGGCCCAAATACGCACCTACTACTACAAACGCTAACGCTGAAGAATTAATAATAATTTCTAACCCTAATAACATTAAAAAAAAATTCTTCTTAATCGTTATTCCTATTAATCCTAATATAAATAAAATAATAGATAAAATTAAACCATGCGATAAAGGAATCATTTATTTATTTTTCTTATCATTATTATTTATGAAAACAATATTATCACAAATAGATTGACTTTCTTGAGCTATATGTAATACAGAAATTAATGCACTTAATAATAACAATGACGCTATTTCTACAATCAGTAGATACTCTCCTTCTCCTCCAAACAAAGTAGCACCAATCAAATTAATAGGTATTGTTGTTTTTATTATATCAATAAATTGATCTTCTATTCTAAAAACAGAATAAAACAAAATGAATAATAAACTACCCATAATAAATAAAACACCTAAACTAAATTTTTCTAAAAAAAATACACAACTTCTGTTCTTAGAACAATAAGAAGCTTCATTACTCATATTAAACATCATCATTACAAATAAAAAAAGCACCATAATTGCACCAGCATAAATAATAATTTCTATAGACCCAGCAAAAGATGCTTTTAAAGCAAAAAAATTACATGATACAAAAAATAATGAAGATACCAAATATAATAATGAATGCACAGTATTATTATTTAATACAACACAAATAGTTGCCAACACTGCCATGAATCCGGAAATATAAAATAAAACTACCATACTACATCATTCTCCTTATTATAATATTAATTAAGGTAATATAGTCTTAACATTAATAGGTTTTTCTTCATTCTTCGATTCACCCTTACCTTTATTAGCGTGTGTGACTCCAGAAACCTGATAAAAATCATACTCTAATTCTTTTCCTGGTCCTTCTATTAATAAATCAGATTTTTCATATACTAAATTATCTCTTTTAAAATCACTCATTTCAAAATCTGAAATTAACTGAATAGCTGCAGTTGGACAAGCTTCTTCACACATACCACAAAAAATACATCTAGAAAAATTAATTCTAAAAAATTCTGGATACCATCGACCATCAACAGTTTCCGATTTTTTCAAAGAAATACAACCCACTGGGCAAGATACTGCACACAAATTACAAGCTACACAACGTTCATTACCAAATTGATCTCTAGTTAAAACAATACGTCCACGATATCTAGGAGATAATTTACAAGAAACATCAGGATATAAATGCGTCTCTCGTTTATTAAAAGCTTGTTTTCCAACCATCCATATACTACGTATTATAGAAAAAACATTTATAAAAAATTGTTTCAGCTTTATCATAAATATATTTCACCAACATGAAATTGATTATATTAAAATAAAAAACGCAGTAACTAACAGATTTAATAACGCCATAGGTAATAACCACTTCCAACCAATCAACATAACATGATCATAACGAGGCCTTGGCAAAGAAGCGCGAATTAATATAAATAATAATATAATAACACTTGTTTTACTAATAAACCATACTATTGGAGAAAGATAAGGACCTGACCAACCCCCAAAAAATAACACTACCATAAATGCTGACATTGATATAATATTAATATATTCAGAAATAAAAAATAAACTAAATTTTATGCCAGAATATTCAATATGATACCCTGCAATTAATTCTTGTTCTGATTCTGGCTGATCAAAAGGATGTCTATGACATAAAGCTAAACTTGATATAAAAAAAATAATAAATCCTAAAAACTGAGGAAATATATTCCATACATTTTCTTGATCTTTTATTATATCTGACAAATTAAACGATCCAGATTGAGCAACTACTCCCATTAAAGATAACCCTAAAAACACCTCATAACTTAATGTTTGTGCAATAGCTCTTACAGAACCAATTAAAGCATACTTATTATTACTTGACCAGCCTGCAAGTAATACTGAATATATCGATAATCCTGACATCATAAGAAAAAACAATATTCCAATATTACAATCAAATATAACTACATTAGGAAACAATGGAATAATAGGCATAATCATTAAAGATATAATAAACGCAATCATTGGTGCTAACACGAATATATATCGATCAGAAAAAACAGGTACCCAGTCTTCCTTAAATATAATTTTAATTAAATCTGCTAATAATTGTAAAGATCCCTTCCAACCTACTCTATTTGGACCATATCTATTTTGAAACAGAGCTAATAATCGACGTTCAATAAAACTCATGTATGCTCCACATACAACTATAATAAATAAAACAAATATCGAACGAATAAAAATATCAAAAAATTTTAATGATTCTGAAACATTAACCATCATGACGATCTAAAACTCCCTCTACATTTTCTGCATACATTCCCAAAAAAAACATAGGAACTCCAGGAAAACCTATTGGTAACCCAATATGTTTTATAGGTAAATTAGTGCTTATTTTTACTGGTAAACATAAACTATGCCCAAAACATACAAATCTAATCAACATACCTTCTTTCAAATTTAATTGAGTAGCATCTAATACACTAATCTTTGCATATAAAGAAGGCATACAATCCTGAATACATTTTGTGCGTTGCGACATATATTCACTCCCAAATAAATGCCAACAAGGAGCTATTAACCATCTACTTAAATTATTATTACTACTACTATTAACTGAGCAACAATATTTAGAAGAAATTAATTTAATCCAATTTATTTTTTTATTACTATAATTAATATAGCCCTTATCAGATATTGAATCAAATAATCGAATCCCAGGATCTTCCGGATATAGTTCTTCTCCTACTTGATTTTGTAATTTATTCCATGATTGAGGAGAATTCCAACCAGGAGACCAAGCAAATGCTACTTGATTATATGATGATCTTTGGTGACGATGATTACCCTCCATAGAAAAAGTAAACATTGTTTCATCATTTTTTAAGGTACAGGGTTCATGTACATTTACATTTGAATGCATAGAAGTACGTCCACTATAACGATGCGTAGATTGAGCTATTTTTTGTCCATGTACTCTAAAACTAGCAGCTGGAGCAGCATATTTAATTCCAATTAATTTTGGAAAACAGCGTACGACAGACTCTATTACATGATCAATATGTAACTCTTTTGTTCTAATATAATTAGTATATGAATCACGTATTAAATACAACCATCTCCAACTTTCCAAAATATTAACGTTATTATTATAAAAATTAGGATCATATAACCTAAAGAATCTCTGTGCCCTTCCTTCATAATTAACTACAGTGCCATCGCTTTCAACAAAACTAGCAGCTGGCAAAACTAAATTTGCTTTTTCTTGAATTAAATTATATTGATGATCAAGAACAATCAGATAATTAATATTATTTAACATATTGTTAATTCTTTCCGTATTAGCATAACGATACAAATCATTTTCTAATACCACAATACTAGTACGCATTGCCGATTTTTTTGTTACAGTACTACTACTACTAGTAGCACATAACGAATCAATAGCATCATCTAAACTTTTAGTAGTCATCATAGATAATCCAATACTATTAACATCTTGAGTAACAAAAAGAATTCCCACATCATTTTTTATTTTTTTTAAAGCACAAGCAATATTAGAAGCAGCAACAATTAACTCTTTACTTCCTGCATTACTTCCTGAAATAATCAATGGCTTACGGGATCTTTTTAACTGTTGTACTACTATATTTAATTTATCATTTAATACAGGATTAAAATCCTTAACTCTAGGAAATGAATTATCCAAAGCATGAGCTATAGCACAACCAAATCGAGCTTGATTTAACGCAGAATCATAATATGTTACCATAGCTAAATCATCTAATTTTGTTTTATCAAAACCGATAATCAGTAATGGACATTTAATATTTTGAGAAAAATTAATAACAGATATAGATTGCCAATTTAAAATTCCTTCAGATTCTGCCATCTGATATGAATGACCTTTCATTGCTTGACGTACTGATAACGCAATACGTGCTCCAGTTTGAGTAATATCTTCCCCTAAAATTAATATTACATCATAATCTTCCACTTCGCATGCAGATGGAACATAAATACCACTATTACATAATATCTCTAATATTAATGATAATCTTTCTTGTTCAGAAGAATTAACTCCAGAATAAAAATTATCTTCACCAACTAAATTTCTTAAAGCAAAATTACTTTCAATGCTTGCTCTAGATGAGCCTATCCCAATTATTTTATCACTATCTTTAAAAAATTTTACAGAATTTTCTATAGCGCTAACTAAATTAATTTCAGTATAAAGATTATTATTGTTTTTTTTTAACGGATTTTTAAGTCGATCACTAATATTAACATAACCACATCCAAATCTTCCTCGGTCACATAAAAAATAACTATTTACTTTACTATTATAACGATTTTCCACTCGACATAATTTACCATAACGCTCACCTACGATAATGTTACATCCCACACTACATTGTTGACATATACTAGGAGCAAAAGTTACATCCCATTTTCTAGCGTAATTTTTTGATTGTGTTTTATCAGTAAATACCCCAGTAGGACATATTTCTATCAAATTTCCAGAAAATTCATTTTGAAGCATACCATCTTGAACTCGTCCAAAATAAATATTATCATGAATACCAAATACACCTAAATCATCACCACCTGCATAATCGTTATAATAACGAACACATCTGTAACAAGTAATACAACGATTCATCTCATGATTAATAAATGGACCTAAATACTGATTATAATGAGTACGTTTAGTAAATTTATAACGTCTATAAGTATGACCAGTCATTACAGTCATATCTTGAAGATGACAATTACCTCCTTCTTCACATACCGGACAATCATGAGGATGATTAATCATTAATAATTCTAATATACTTTTTCTAAACTCCTTTAGTTCTTTCTCAAAAATAGAAATATGTATGTTCTTTTTTATCGGGGTCATACAAGACATAACTAACCTCCCAGAACTTACAACAGTAGCATCCTTATCACTATCATACAATTTCACAGCGCATTGTCTACAGGCTCCAACACTTCCTAATGCAGGATGCCAACAAAAATAAGGAATATCAAACCCCAAAGATAAACATGCGTCTAAAATATTTTTTGATTTTTTTACAAAATATCGCTTACCTTCTATATAAATAGGAACTGTCATATTTATTAACATCCATTCTTATTCAAAAACACATACATATATATATAAAATATTAAAATTAATTAATTATTTAAATATTAATTTAAATAATCTGAATACTGCTTATATTATTATCAATATTTAAATTATTTAAATTAATACCACATTCAAACTCATTACGAAAATACTTTAAAGCACTTTTCAAAGGCTCTATTGCTCCAGGAGCGTGCGCACAAAAAGTTTTTCCAGGACCTAATAAATCACATAAATGATCTAAAATCTCGATATCTCCAGAAACACCATTATTTTTTTCTAATGACAAAAGTAACTTTACTATCCAAGGTAATCCTTCTCTACATGGAGTACACCATCCACACGATTCTCTAGCAAAAAATTCTTCTAAATTGCGCACTAAACTAACCATATTAACAGTACTATCTATAGCTACTACCATTCCAGTTCCAAATCTGCTACCTACAGCACTAATGCTATCAAAATCCATAGGAGTATCTAAATGATCTTGAGTTAAAAAATCTGTACTTGCACCTCCTGGTTGCCATGCTTTTAAAAACAAACCATCACTCATACCTTGAGCATAATTTTCTAACAACTCCCGAGCTGTAATACCAAATGGAACCTCCCAAACTCCAGGATTTTTCACCTTACCAGAAAAACCCATTAACTTAGTTCCAGTATCTTTACTATTCTTACTAGAAAGGGTTTTATACCAACTTTCTCCATATTCTATGATTCCAGGAATATTACACAATGTTTCAACATTATTAATACAAGTAGGTTTACCCCACAACCCCGACTGAGCGGGAAAAGGAGGTTTAGGTCTAGGAACAGCTCGTTTTCCCTCTAAAGCACTAATCAAAGCAGTTTCTTCTCCACAAATATACCTACCAGCTCCCTTATGTAAAAATATATTTAAACTAAACTCAGTATTTAAAATATTTTTACCTAATAATCCTGATAATCGCAATTCAGAAATAGCAAAATTTAAATACTTAGCAATCAGAATATATTCATAACGCAAAAAAATATAAGCCACAGAAACATCTAAAGCATATCCAGCAATTAATATTCCTTCTAATAACAAATGCGGCAATCTTTCCATTAAAAAACGATCCTTATAGGTCCCTGGCTCCATTTCATCTGCATTACATATTAAATAACGAACTTTTTGATCAGAAGATTGACTATTTGACATCATAGCCCATTTTAATCCAGTAAAAAAACCTCCACCACCACGTCCTCTTAGTCCTGACTTTTTAATCAATTCAATAATATCAGACTTAGACAAACACGTAATTGCTTTACGCAAAGCAACATATCCATGTTTAGATTGATATTCGTTTAACCACACCGGTTCATCAGTTTCTAAATTCATCCTCCAAGTTAAAGGATACCTCTCTGGACTTTGATATTTTTTTTTCATTATGAAATATTTACTGATACAATTCTAAAATTTTATTTATTTTCGACAAAACAACACATGAATATAAATCTTCATTAATCATAATAACAGGAGACTTATCGCACATTCCTAAACAACAAGTAGGTAATAAAGTAAACTTATTATCTTTAGTAGTGTTTCCAATTTTTATACTGAAAATATCTTCTAATTTCTCCTTAATTTTATCACATCCATTAAGATAACATACTATACTATCACAATATCGTATAATATTTTTACCTACTGGTTGTCTGAAAATTTGATTATAAAATGTAGCTACTCCCTCTACTTCAGATACAGAGATGTGTAATATTTGAGCTATCAATACAATTGCATCATCTGACACCCATCCATAACTCTTTTGAACTATTTTTAATGCTTCTATAGAAGCTGCCTGATTATTTTCATAACGATCACACTCTGCTTGAATAATATTTAATTCCTCCTTAGTTAACTGCATAATACTTCACTCACTCCATAACAATTAATATACTGTTGATAATATTTTACTATAATTTCCGCATTTATTATCTATAATATCATTGTTTTTATATCAACGATCCACATCTGACATAACAAAATCTATACTTCCTAAATAAGCAATTAGATCAGATATTAAACTCCCTCTAATAACTGATGGAATTTGTTGTAAATGAGGAAAACTTGGAGTACGAATTCGAGTTCTATAACTCATAGTATTGCCATCACTAATTAAATAGTAACTATTAATACCCTTAGTAGCTTCAATCATTTGTAATGACTCATTAGGAGGAATAACAGGACCCCAAGATACTTGAAGAAAATGAGTAATTAAAGTTTCAATATGCTGCAATACATGTGTTTTTTCAGGAGGAGTAGTTAAAGGATGGTCAGATTTAATAGGACCTACAGGCATATTATTTAAGCACTGATCTAAAATACGTATACTCTGATACATTTCTTCTATTTTTAAAACAATTCTATTATAACAATCGCTAATACCATTTCCTATAGGCACATCAAAATCAAAATTTTCATAACCAGAATACGGTCGTGATTTTCGTACATCAAATTCAATGCCAGTCGCACGTAATCCAGCTCCTGTTACCCCCCAATTTAATGCTTCCTTCGCTCCATACGATCCAACTCCACAAGTACGTTTTTTAAAAATACCATTTTTTAAAGCCATTTCAACATAAAACAAAATTCTCTTGGGTAACCAGGATAAACACTGTGTCAATAAATCATGCCAATTATCGGGTAAATCATAAGCTACCCCTCCAATCCTAAACCAGGCTGGATGCATTCTAGCTCCAGTTATTGCTTCTATTACATCATATATCTTTTGTCTATCAGTAAATGCTAAAAAAACTGGAGTCATAACCCCTACATCTTGTAAATAAGTACTAACGTAAAGTAAATGACTGTTAATTCTAAACAATTCAGACAACATAATACGAATAACTTTTGCTCGATCTGGAACAACAATCCCAGCAAGCTTCTCAATAGCTAATACATAAGGCATCTCATTAATACATCCACCTAGATACTCAACTCGATCAGTGTAAGGTATAAAACTATGCCATGATTGACGTTCTCCCATTTTTTCTGCACCTCGGTGATGATATCCAATATCTGGAACACAATCAATAATTTCTTCCCCATTCAATTGTAAAATAATGCGAAATACCCCATGTACTGATGGATGATTCGGACCAAGATTAAGAAACATAAAATCTTCATTATTATTATATCTTTTCATTCCCCACTCTTCTGGATTAAACAATAATTCTTCCATAGATAAATCTTCTTTTTGCTTCGTAAGAGTAAAAGAAGGACAAAATTCTGTAGCTCGTGCCGGATATTCCTTACGCAACGGAAAACCTTCCCAATTTTTCGGCATGATAATACGAGTTAAATTTGGATGATTATCAAATTTTATTCCAAACATTTCCCAGGTTTCTCGTTCATACCAATTAGCATTAATAAATACAGAAGTAATTGTAGGAACATGCATAGATTTTTCTAATAAAGGAACTTTTAAAATTACATCAGCATTAATTGATATAATCATTATATGATAAAACACTGTAAAATCAGATTCTGGCAATTTTGAACGATGTATTCGTAATCTTTCATCAATACCATGTAAATCATATAACATAACATGCGATTCTATTTCTTTCAAAAATACCATTATAGGTATAATTTTTTCACGGGGTATCCAAACCATCAAAGCATCAGTATAAGAAAATTGTATTATGAAATTAGATGACCCAAATTCAATAATCAAGCTATTTAATATAGAATTTTCTTTACAAAAAAACGAACTCTTATCAAGATGTTCATTACTACTATTCATAATGTGATATTCTAATTATATAAATTGATTAATATTAATCATAAACAAGTAATAAAATAAAAACAATAATATTTATTTGTTATATGTACATTATCAAGTTTCTGTATGATATGTTTGTTTAACACGAATATCATGTTTTTGGTCTTTTTCAGATTTCATATTCGCTCGATACACTCCCTTATCTTTTACAACCCAAGAAAGAGGTCTACGCTCTTCATTAATAGATTTTTGTAACAATAATAAAGCTTGAATATACGCTTCAGGTCTTGGAGGACATCCAGGAATATAAATATCTACTGGAAGAAATTTATCCACTCCTTGTACCACAGAATAAATATCATACATCCCTCCAGAATTTGCACAAGCTCCCATAGAAATTACCCACTTTGGCTCTAACATTTGATCATATAAACGTTGAATTATAGGAACCATTTTAATAAATGGAGTTCCAGCAATAACCATAAAATCTGATTGACGAGGAGACGATCTTAATACTTCTGATCCAAACCGAGCAACATCATGTACAGCAGTAAAAGCAGTAGTCATTTCTACATAACAACAAGACAACCCAAAATTATAAGGCCATAAAGAATTACTTCTACCCCAATTCACTATTTTATGTAACAACACAGCTAATTTACCAAAAAAGATATTTCTCTGAACATATTTCTTTAATGGGTCAGACACTACCTTTTGATCCTGTAGTGGATATTCATCATTATCATTTTTCTTTGTACGGGCTAAAGTTAAAGTATATTTCATAATTATTTATCACGCTCTTTAAGAAATTTTAAAATATTATCTAAACTCAAACAAGTGTGGATACTATCATCATTTTTATTTTTTAATGGATTTTTTATCCAATTAAACGCTCCTATACGCATTAAATATATTAAACTTATTAATAAAATAAAAATAAAAATAATTATCTCAGTAAACCCTATCCATCCTGATTCTCGAATAGATATAGACCAAACATATAAATATATTCCTTCTGCATCAAAAATCACAAAAAGCATCCCAATCAAATAAAATTTAATAGAAAATTTTATCCGAACTTGCCCTGTAGATTTAATGCCAGACTCAAAAGGAACATTTTTTGATAGAGAATCAGATCTACCACCTAAAAAATATCCACATAATAACATAAAAATACATAAAAAAACTGCGCTTACTATATATATAAATATTCCTAAATAATGCATATATTGACTTATCCATCCTTTTAAAACAAAACTAAAATAACAACAAAACATCATATACATACATGTGATATATACTCAAATCTATTATTACATCATCAATTCAATCACCCAATCTATAAATGTAGATGTATTAATTAATTTTAAACATTAATTTAATAACAGGATTAACCGCATAAAATGAACCAAATACTAATATACAATCATTAAAATTAGAATCAGCAACAGCTTGATTCCAAGCACTAGTTATATCTTCAAAATATTTAACATCAAATCCAACAAAATTATTAAATATATCTTTCATATTTGCAGAAAATGGTGTAGCTAAATTAGCACAGTACCAAATATTAATTAAGTTACTTAAATAATACGCAGTATTTCTAATATCTTTACTTTTTAACATGCCAATTACCGCTCTTACTATCCCTTTTCTTCTTGAAATTATTGGATATAATCTATTAGTTACATAAAAAGCAGCATGAGGATTGTGTCCTACATCTAATATCATTAATGGATAATGATTAATTATTTGCAATCTGCCCAATAAAATAGCATTACGCAATCCATAATTAATCGATTTTTTAGATACTCTAAAAGGCAACCAATACAATATACTTAAAACAACAGCTGAATTTTCCAGAGGAATAAAAAAAGGTGTAAGTAAATTTATTAAAAATCTACGGTATTTATTATATCGTATCCACGTCCAAGTACCGTTCTTACAGCAATAAAAATCCCAATCCTTTCCTCGAGCAAATAAAATTGATGAATAATCCTTTGCTATTTTATCTATAATTAATGGACGATTTAATTCTCCAATTATAGCTGGTTTATTTGCACGAAAAATACCAGATTTTTCTATAGCAATCTTATGTCGAGTTCCACCTAAAAAATCACTATGATCTATTGCAACATTCGTAATTACAGAAATATCTGGATTTATAATATTAGTCGCATCTAACCTACCACCTAAACCAACTTCTAAAATCACTAAATCTAATTTAAATTGCTTAAATATATATAATGCAGATAATGTTATAAATTCAAAATAAGTTAAAGCAATTCCATTTCGTGCACTTTCAACTACAGACATTGATTTCACATGTATATCATCAGGTAATTGCTTACCACATACACGAATCCGTTCTTTATAAGACAATAAATGAGGAGAAGTATATAAACCTACTTTAATATTATTATGTAATAATATTTGTTCTAATAAACAACATGTAGTTCCTTTACCATTTGTGCCTCCCACTAGTATGCTATAGAACCTAAAAGGTATTAACTTTAACTCCATAGCTACCATTTGTATTCTATCCAAATTTAAATTTACTAAAACAGGGCTTAAATTTTGCACATAATCCAACCACTCTATTAATGAATACTTTTTCTTAATTGATTTTAAGTAATTACACATATATTAAATATTTAATACCTATTATTTTCATACTCTTAACAAAACTCATCAACTCTAATTCACGCACCATCTTAATAAATTAAATAAAATTAAAAACATATAACTTCATATCATATATCTAATATGATATGACTTGATTAGTCAACTTAGATAATAAATTTGCTAACTTCATTCGCATATCTGGTCTACGTACAATTAAATCAATCATTCCTTTTTCTAATAAAAATTCACTACGTTGAAATCCTATTGGTAATTTTTCTCGAACAGTTTGTTCAATAACTCTAGGACCAGCAAAACCTATAAGCGCTTTTGGCTCAGCAATATTAAGATCCCCTAACATTCCCAAACTAGCAGACACACCCCCCATAGTTGGATTAGTTAAAACAGAAATATATGGTAAATTTTCATCATATAAAAGCGACAAAGCTGCAGTAGTTTTAGCCATTTGCATTAAAGATATAAAAGCTTCTTGCATACGAGCCCCTCCACTTGCAGAAAAACAAATAAACGGACACTTAAATCTCAAAGATTGATTCACTCCACTAATAAAACGCGATCCTACCGCCGAAGACATTGATCCTCCAATAAAATTAAACTCAAAAGCAGCCGTAACAACAACCATATTATATAAAGTTCCTTGCATAACAATTAAAGCTTCTGTTTCCTTAGTTATCTTTTGAGCAGAAATTAATCGATCTTTATACCTTTTCGAATCTTTAAATTTTAAGATATCTTTTGGTATAAACTCCTTTCCTATTTCTACAGCGCTACCTTGATCTAAAAATGCAAGTAAACGAGTTCTAGCAGAAATTTGCATGTGATAATCACACCGAGGACATACCTCTAAATTACGTTTTAATTCTTTAGTATATAACAATTGAGAACAATGACTGCATTTAGTCCATATTCCTTCCGGAATATTTATTTTTTGAGTAGACAATATCCTGTTTTTATGAATAATCCGTTCAATCCAACTCATTATTTACTCTTAATTAAAAATAAGTTATATTTTACTAATAATACAAATCCAATTATATAATTAAATAACACAATATATTCACCTTTATTTTATAAAACATTTTATACTTAAAGTAATCATAACTTACAAATAATTATATTTTTATTTTTATAAAAATATTTCTATATAAACATACATCTCAAAACATGTAATAAATTCATAAAATTCATTCTATTTGATAATTTTAAAAAATCTTCTATTTTTCAGTATCAGTAATAAAAAAATGGTTAGGATACTTTACTTCAGCTAAATATAAACCATATGCAGGAGCAGTGATTCCTGCTAATGATCTTTTACAATTTTTTAATAATTCTAAAATCCACATTTCTGGTTGATTTCCACATCCAACTTCTACTAAGCTTCCTACAATATTACGAACCATACGATATAAAAATGAATTAGCTTTAATATCTATAATTACATAATGACCTACACGAACAATTCTCAAATGATATATATTTCGATATGCAGAACATGACTGACATCTTGATGCCCGAAACGCTGAAAAATCATTCTCCCCTAATAAATATTGAGCTGCCCTAGTCATTTTACAAGTATCTAATAACTTTGAGTAATGCCAAGTGTTTTTAAAAAAAACAGCAGATCTCATTACATCATTATAAATACAATAATAATAACGTCTAGAAATCGCACTGAACCTAGCATGGAAATTTTTTTTTACTAAACTAGCCCAACGTATACAAATATTGTCGGGTAAATAACTATTTACTCCCAAAGTCCAAGCAGATTTTGGATATTTTACATCAGTTTCAAAATGTATAACTTGACCTAAAGCATGTACACCAGAATCTGTTCGACCTGCGCAAAATACCGTCACCGATTCTGATGTAATGGTATTTAAAGCCTTTTCTATACAATCTTGTACACTAACCCCACACTTTTGCTTTTGCCAACCACAATATCTAGATCCATCATATTCGACTCCTAAAGCTAATTTAGGCATACATATTTTATATATTAATAATAACAAATAATGATATATTACTAAAAATAAATCTCTTTTCCATTTTTATATAAAAAAATAAATAATCATCCTCACAATAAAAAATTTAAAATATACTAAAACCAAAATTTTTTAGTATTTCATCCGTATAATCTTTTCCAGAATTTACTAATATAGCAGACCACTCTCTACGAAAAAAATAATATTTACGTAACATATCAAATCCTCCTAAATTTAACGCATAACTTTTCAATAAAACATGATCTTTATATATATTATATACGGTTTTAATTAAATTAAATATAACATATTCATCTACTTTTTTTACAGAAAAAAAATTAACAAAAGATGACAATAAATTCAATACATTAATTTTATCAGAAATATCAAAATATTCACAATAAGCATTATATATCATAATAATACTTCTTATTTTACTTTCAATAGAGTATCCAGCAATATGAGCAGTCCCAATGTCTACATATAATAATAGTGGAAATAATAATCTTGGTTCACACTCCCATACATCTAAAATAATATTTATTTTTTTCCCACGTTGTAAAATTTGTAATAAAGCATCATTATCAAATACTTCTCCTCGTGAAGTATTAATCAACGTTTTATTAGATGGTAATGCTTCCAATACATCTTTATTTACCATATGCCATGTAGGATATTTCCCTGTATAAGTTAGAGGTGTATGAAAAGTTAAAATATCTGATTCAGCAACTAATCTTTCTAAAGATTTCCATGATTTATTAATATTTATCTTTGATAAATAAGGATCATATAATAAAGTTTGTATTCCAAAACTATTTAATCTTTGATTCAATAAACTTCCTATATGTCCAACTCCAATTATACCAATAATCTTATCTCTTAAAAAAAAATGATCGCGTTTTGCTAACCAAAATAATGCTGAAAAAACATATTCTACAACAGCAATAGCATTACTACCTGGAGCAAAAACACATTTAATTCTACGCTTCTTTAAATAATCTTGATCAATATGATCTACTCCAGCGGTAACAGTCCCAATAAATTTTACTGAACTATCATATAATAAAGAATGATTTACTTTAGTAGTTGACCGTATTATTAATATATCTATATTTTTTACATGTTTAGCAGAAATAAAACGTCCTTCATATGTTTGTATTTGATTATTTAATCTAAATAATTTATTAACATAAGGTATCTCTTTATCTACTAAAATTTTCAAATATTATACTCCGTATTTCAATAATTCATTGTTTAATAACAATCCTAAGTATTATACAAAATTAACTATGTTATATTATTAACCAAATATTCAATACAATTAAACAATTAAATTTAAAAATTATTAACTATATTTAATTACTTTATATAACTTTAGTTAATTGATCTAATTAAAAAATATTTTTAATTAGAAAAATAACTTTATATGCATCTTAATATAATCAAAATTAACAAAAAATTTTCATTATATCTTTGAAATTAACCATTACGTCATTATTTGTAATTCAAACATACTTACGAATAATTAATGTAGCATTTGTTCCGCCAAAACCAAAACTATTTGTCATAACCGTATTTAACTGCTTCAATTTTGGTTTTCTTACAATTTTCATATTATTTAAATACGGATCTAATTGATCAATATTAATGCTTGGTGCAATAAAATTGTATTTTAACATAAGCAAAGAATAAATAGTTTCATGAACCCCTGCTGCTCCTAAAGCATGTCCAGTCATAGATTTAGTAGAAGAAAAATATGGATGTTTGTCTCCAAAAATTTCACGAATAGCCCACAACTCCTTTAAATCTCCTATTTGAGTAGAAGTTCCATGCATATTAAGATAATCTATAGAATCATCAATATCCTTTAATGCCATTTTCATACATCTTACAGCTCCCTCTCCAGATGGAGCGACCATATCAAATCCGTCAGAAGTAGCACCATATCCTACAATTTCACCATAAATAAATGCTCCTCTATTTAAAGCATGTAGTAATTCTTCTAATACTATTACTCCTCCACCGCCTGAAATTACAAATCCATCCCTATTCAGATCATATGGACGAGATGCTTTTGTAGGAACTGTGTTATATTTAGTAGATAAGGCACCCATCGCATCAAATTCACATGCCATTTCCCAACATAATTCTTCTCCTCCTCCTGCAAAAACAATAATTTGTTTTCCTGATTGAATTAACTCAAATGCATTTCCAATACAATGAGTAGATGTAGAACATGCAGAACTAATAGAATAACTAACCCCACGAATTTTAAATGAAGTTGCTAAACATGCCGATACACCTGAAGCCATAGATTTAGTCACCATATAAGGTCCAACTCCTCTTAATCCTCTTAGTTTCATCCCATTAGACCCAAGAACTTGATTATAAGGAGAACCACCACCAGAACCAATAATTAAACCAGTCCTATCGTTCATAATCATTTCAGAAGATAATTTAGAATCTTTTATAGCCTGTTCCATAGATAAATACGCATATACAGAAGCATCACTCATAAATCGAGCAACTTTTCGATCAATTAATCCCTCCGTTTTTAGTTTAATATCTCCCCAAACATGACTACGCATACCTGACTCTTTTAATTCTTTAGAAAAAGTTATGCCAGATTGCCCATGTTTTAAACAATATAACACTTCATTTTGATTATTACCAATACTCGATATAATTCCCAAACCAGTAATAACAACACGTTTCATTTTAATATACCTCATATAATAATAGTTTGAGCATTACAGACATATTATATATATATACGATATTATTTTTTTTAAACAAAATATATCTAATAATGGCAATAAAATTGCCTAATCAAAAAAATTACACTTACAAGAATTATCCATAATCCCTATATTAACAAAGGCTATTATCTACTACTAAACAAAATTCCATTCTATAGAATATATAAAATAGAATATATATCATCCAAAAAAAATAATTTACTATTATATTTCCATAAATAATTTAACTTATTTATTACATACATACAAATAAATATAAAAATAACTGACACTATTTACTGTTTATATTCTTACTACCTAAATTTTAATAAATTATACTACACTTTATACTAATTAAGTCACATATAATATTATTATTATATTTATTAATAATACAGATAATTTTATATTATTAAATATTACATATTTAATAATATATATCAAATATAACTATAATAATTTAATTGATACATACTTAATAACTTAAAAATAAAAAATTCTTATTATCTAAATACTCATATAATTTTAGGTTAATATCATTATATATTTTTTACTTATATACATATATAATAAAAATCATTAATTACACAAATATTAAAAAATAATAAAATGCGTACTATATTAGATATGATAAGATGGTCTGTAAGTCAATTTAATTCCACGCAACTATATTATGGACATGGTACTAATAATTTTTGGGATGAAGCATTACATTTAATTTTAAGTAGTATAAAACTCCCAATAAATACACCAGTTGAAATGTTTTCTGCTTATTTAACTAAAAAAGAACGATCGTTAATCACTAAATTAGTCAATCTTCGTGTACATAAAAAAATACCAGTTCCTTATTTAACTAATAAAGCATGGTTTTGCGGTTTAGAGTTCTATGTGAATAATCATGTCTTCATCCCTCGTTCTCCTATAGGAGAATTAATTATGTCAAATTTTCATGATATTTTACCAATTTCTCCCAAATATATACTTGATATGTGTACTGGAAGTGGATGTATAGCAATCGCTATCGCTATGACAATATATCCAAAATCAGAAATAGATGCTTCAGATATTTCTATAGAAGCCTTAAAAATTGCAGAGTACAACATCAAATTATATAATTTAGAAAACAAAATCATCCCTATACACTCAAATTTATTTAATAATATTCCTAAACTCAAAAAATATGATTTAATTGTAATAAACCCTCCATACGTAAATAGTGAAGATATATGTAATCTACCTACAGAATTTCTCCATGAGCCTGTATTATCTTTATCTGCTAAACAAAATGGATTAGAAATAATTCATCAAATTTTTAAAAAAATTACCGATTATTTAAATAATGATGGTATATTAATATGTGAAGTAGGGATAACAAAAAATGAGTTAAAAAAATACTATTCAAATATCCCATTTTATTGGTTTAATCTTAAAAATGGTGGAACAGGGGTATTTGCATTAACTTATAAACAATTAATATTTTTAAACAAAAATTATAAATCACATCACTAGGGTATCATCATGGCTGGCAATAGTATTGGACTATATTTCAAAGTTACAACTTATGGAGAATCTCATGGGTTCGCTATAGGAGGTGTTGTCGATGGGGTACCACCTGGTTTTTCTTTACAAGAAAAAGATATACAATACGATCTAAATAGAAGACGACCAGGAACATCTCAATATACTAGTCCTCGAGTAGAATTAGATACCATAAAAATTTTATCTGGAGTTTTCAATGGAAAAACAACAGGAACAAGCATAGGATTAATGATTAAAAATACTGATCAACGACCACAAGACTATGAAAAAATAAAAAATTTATATCGTCCTGGTCATGCAGATTATACTTACGAAAAAAAATATGGATTAAGAGACTACCGTGGAGGAGGACGATCATCCGCTCGAGAAACAGCTATTCGGGTAGCAGCAGGTGCTATCGCAAAAAAATATCTTTTTGAAATTAAAAATATTAAAATTCGAGGATTCTTAGCTCAAATAGGCAATATTTATTGTGATTTAAAAGATTGGAATCAAATAAATAGTAATCCTTTTTTTTGTCCAGATCCTGATCAATTAAAAAAAATAGATTTATTAATACGTAATTTAAAAAAATCTGGAGATTCTATTGGAGCAAAAGTAACTATAATAATAGATAATTTACCTGTTGGATTAGGAGAGCCAGTATTTGATCGTTTAGATGCTGATCTTGCTCATGCATTAATGAGTATTAATGCTGTAAAAGGAATAGAAATTGGGGATGGTTTTTCAGTTATTACTAAATATGGAAGTGAACATCGTGATGAAATTACTCCTCAGGGATTCAAAAGCAACCATTCTGGAGGTATATTAGGAGGAATAAGTACTGGACAACCAATTATTATAAGTATAGCCATTAAACCAACTTCTAGTATATCAATACCAGGAAAAACCATAACAAATAACAATGAAGGAGTACAAATTATTACAAAAGGTAGACACGATCCATGTATAGGAATTAGAGTTGTTCCTATTGCAGAAGCAATGGCATCTATCGTATTAATGGATCATCTATTAAGGTATAGAGCTCAATGTGGCAACAAATAAATAATCACATTTAATAACACGTGAAACGTGTATATATTTATTGTTAATTACAATTAAATATTACTTAATATCTCTACAATACTTATTAAAGTATAATCAATATATAAACTTTTAATTAATATTTTTATTCTTTATGAAATATCATTTAATTTGCTTACAAATAACTTAATAAAATTTAAAAGTAATATGATATATACTATCTTTTCTTTATGTAGTCTTCGTAGTTAAATGGATATAACAAGCTTCTCCTAAAAGCTAATTGCAGGTTCGATTCCTGTCGAAGACAAACCTATCTATAAAAACTGCAACTACTCAATCATCAATACAATTAAATTATTATCATAATAATAGTAATTTTTCCCATTCTATTCTGTAAAAATACCTATTAATAAATATATATTTAATCCAATTACAATAGTTGTGATCATCCAACCAATAAAATTAATCCATGAAGAATTTACTAACTCATGCATCATATTAATATTTCCAGTAAATAACAACAACGGAATAATCGCTAAAGCAATCCCAAAACTCAATAACACTTGACTCATAATTAAAATACGAGTCGAATCCATTTCTAAAGCAATAATTATAAATGACGGAAGCATAGTGATAATACGACGTAACATCATCGGAATATAAAACCGAACAAAACCTTGCATGACAACTTGACCAGCTAAAGTACCTACTACCGTTGATGATAAACCTGCAGCAGTTAAACTTAATCCAAAAATTATAGCAGCAGTATGATTCAATAATGGAGAAAGAGTCAAATAAGCTTCATCTAAACTAGCAACACCAGTATGTCCACTAAAATGAAATACTGCTGCTGCTGTAGCCATTATAGATAAATTTACAAACCCCGCTATAGTCATGGCAATAGCAACATCTAATTTAGTAGAATCATATCTTTCTAATTTAGTTGATTCATTGACTTCATCCTGAGTAAGTGAAGAGTGTAAATAAATAACATGAGGCATAATAGTTGCACCTAACACCCCAGCAGATAAAAACACTGACTCTTTATTCGGCAATATAGGCAACAACATACCCATACCTAATACTAATAATTCAGGTTTAGAATAAAATAATTCAATCACATATGCAACTGCTACAAATAATAATAAACCACCTACAATTACTTCTAATGGCTTTTTACCATAATTTTGTAAAGTTAAAATTAAAAAAGTAGCTAAACCAGTCAATAAAGCTCCTTTTAATAAAGAAATTCCTAACAAAATTTGAAATCCAATAGCAGCTCCTATAAATTCTGCTAAATCTGTTGCCATAGCCATCACTTCTGCTTGTATCCAATACATCCACACTACAGACTTAGGAAATTGATCTCTAATATGTTCTGCTAAATTTTTTCCAGTAGCAATACCTAATTTTGCAGAGAGCAATTGAATCAACATAGCCATCACATTAGCCCATACCACCACCCATAATAATTGATATCCAAAAGTAGCTCCAGCTTGAATGTTGGTAGCAAAGTTCCCAGGATCAATATAACCAATGGCTGCTATAAAAGCTGGACCAAGTAATGTAAGTTTTATTTTTCTTTTAGCATAACTTTCTACTGCATCAGATTTATTTTTCAGCATTGAACCTCTCATTAAAATATATTTCTATATATTAATTGCAACGACATAACACTATTCTTAAAAAATATTTTAGTATATCGCAATTAATTTTTAAAAATCCTTTTAAATACATTGTCAAAATAATATACATTATATTCAATACATCTAAAACAAAAATAACAACTATATTATAATTTTTAAAATCAAACCATGTAATCAGATCATATGAAAAATACAAATACTATAACAATCACGATCCTGTATTAATAATACACTCCTATTAAAAATTAACACATAACCCCATGTTATACTACACCCTCAAAATCTTAATAATAGTAATTCCTAAACATTTTACCTTATATTACTTTAAAAATTACATAAAAATTTACATACTACTTATTTCTGTAATTAAAAACATTATTTTTAAACTAAACAGTATAAATTTCATATATTAATAAAATATATACATAAAATATTTGTTTTGTTAACACACCACATTTTAATATTTTAAAATTTTTATTTCTGCACTCATTAGTGTTAAACAAAAATCTTAAAAAATCAATTGATATTATTTGAATGAAAATATTAATTCTGTATATTTAAAACAAAATAATATATAAAATTACAAGATTTATAATTTTCAAAATCTCATCAAATATAATTTAAATTAAAATATATACTATAATAATATTTAACGCATTACTACATCTTTATTAATAAATACAATAAACACATTAAATTTTTACAAAATATATATAAGCAGCTAATACACTATACAACATATCTAACACTATTTATAGATAAATATACAATTTTGTTATCTTTATTACAAAAAACAAAAAATCTATATAATAACTACAATTACTTATTTTAAGTATTCATCATAACTTTTAAAGTAATATAAATGCACTTCTATTAAATTCAATATAACTACCAACATTATATAATTATGATAAATTTTATCATAATAATTAATCTTACGTAACGATTAAGTATATACTGTCTCTATAATCTATAAAAATTTTATTCATTTTAGCATTCTCTTCCAATTTTGACGACTAAAATTGTAATCAGCAATATTTAAGTAATAAATAAAAGACTTATATTATATATAATATAAGTCAAAACTAAATATACAAGTTAATTTTAATTAATTTCACAATTAACTACAGTAACAAACTCAATCACCTAACATTCATATTATTAGTAATAATAAAAGATATTACTTACAACATTATTCTATATTATAATTTTTTAAAAACAGCTCTAAATTATATCAAATTCTTGCATAAAAACTATGGAGCTAAGCGGAATTGAACCGCTAACCTCTTATATGCCATACAAGTGCTCTACCAATTGAGCTATAGCCCCACAACAATAATAATTGATTCTTTACTTAAGAATACTAAAAAATTTCATAATAAAACAATAATTATCTCTTTTATATAAATATTTTTATTAAACTAAACAAAAAATTAAATATGTAAATATATAACTTAATACCGCACATAATATCTACAATAGGACACAATATATATACATTTTTAATCAAATTTGCGTAAAATCATACAATTAAAACAGTTTAAATTAAAAATTCAGATTTATTATGTATGTAATCTACTGCTTTACTAAGACGATGTAATACTTGATGTTTTCCAATAATATATATAACCCCCCCTAGATCAGGAGATCTATCAGAGCCAGTTAAAGCAACTCGAAACGGAATACCTATGACATTCATATTCACATTCATCTCATCAATGGTTTCCTGTATTGCCATCTTAATTGAATCTATTGTCCAATTATCTATTTTACCTATCTTTTTTTTAAACAATTCTAACGGAGATAAAATAAAAGGAGTTAAAAATTTATTAGCAATTAATGGTTTATCAAAAATATTAAAATCTTTGTATACAGAAAAATAATTCAACACTATTTCTTTTAAAGTATTAGAACGTTTTAAAAATAGTTTTATTACATCCGATAATTTTGATTTCATAGATATACAATCCATACCTTGTTCTTTCATGTATACTAATAAATACTTTTCTATACTATTCACCGGTAAATGATTCATATAATAATTGTTATACCAAATTAATTTTTTCAAATCAAAGACACTAGAAGATTTACTAATTCTAGTAAAGCTAAAATATTTTTTCATTTGATCTATACTAAAAATCTCTTGATTACCATAAGACCACCCTAATCTAACCAAATAATTTAATATGGCTTCAGGTAAAAATCCATTATTCTTATATTTAAGAACTCCTGATTCTCCATGACGCTTAGATAACTTTTGCCGATTACTATCCAAAATCATCGGCACATGTGCATACTGAGGTATCATAGCATTTAATGATTTTAAAATATTTATCTGTCGTGGAGTATTATTAATATGTTCTTCTCCTCGTATAACATGAGTAATTTTCATATCCATATCATCTATTACAACACAAAAATTATAAGTAGGAATTCCATTAGCTCTACAAATAATTAAATCATCTAACTCTTCATTATTAATTGAAATCTTACCTCGAATTTGATCACAAAATGTTACTTTTCCAATCAACGGATTACAAAATCGTATTACATAAGAATCGCTATTATTAGTGCCATTATTATAATTAGAACACATATGTTTCATACGACAATAACCATCATATTTAGGTTTTTTACCACACTTTATTTGATTCGATCTAATCGTATTCAATCGATCTGTAGAACAATAACATCTATAAGCTATATTGTTCTTTAACATATCATTTATTATATGTTTATATCGATTTAATCTATCTGTTTGAAAATAAGGACCTTCATCCCAATCTAAATGAAGCCAACGCATTACAGAATAAATATTTTCAACAACATCATCATTAACAGAATTTTTAAAATTAGTATCTTCAATACGTAATATAAATTTACCTCCCTGTTGTTTAGCAAATAACCAAGCATATAAAGCAGTACGAATATTGCCAATATGTAAATTACCAGTAGGACTAGGTGCAAATCGAGTTTTTATAATCATAAAAATAATGCCAGTTATATTAATTTAATATTGATAAAAAAATAATTTATCATATTATATATTGAATAAATTAAAAACTATTTTTATAAAAACCATTGACTGTACATTATGAATTTATATAATTTCAATTCAAGTGATAGGTGATTAGCTCAGTGGTAGAGTATCTCCCTTACAAGGAGAGGGCCGGCGGTTCAAATCCGCCATCACCTATATTTGTTTACTAATGACTGTTTTTATTTTTATAAAAAATCATATATTATTTAACTTCTTAAATTTCTCTACGGGGTCGTTAGCTCAGTCGGTAGAGCAGTTGACTTTTAATCAATTGGTCACAGGTTCGAATCCTGTACGACCCATATTTATATCATATACAAAAATTTTTAATTATAAAAATATTTACTCACTCAAAATAAATACTCAAATAAATAATTACTTACCATTATGCTGTTTAAGTTCTATTTAATAGTCTCTTATTTATATATAATAAATTTTACTCAATCATTTTTTTGAAATCCATTGAATTCCAATATCTGGATGTATTAAATCTTTAATATTTTTTAAATTTAACGGATCTTGAAAAAAAGAATATATATTCGAAGCTACAGTATTTCCTACATATGGCAATTTAGACAAAGACTGAAAGTCTGCAGACATTAAATTCTCAATAGTTTTATACTCAACAGCTAAGCTACCAGCCACTGATTCTCCAACATTAGAAATACCTAATGCATATATAAAATTCATCAAAGTGGTTTGTTTTGACAACTCAATAGATCTTAGTATTTTTTCTATAGATTTTATCCCATATCCATTTAAATAAAACAATAGATCTTTTTTATTTAAATAAAAAAGATCTATTGGAGAAAACACTAATTTTTTATCAACTAATTGATTAATAATTTTCTCTCCCATACCATGAATATTCATAGCTTTTCGAGAAACAAAATGTTTCAACATTGCTTTTCGTTGTGCTAAACATGTCAATTTTGCAGGACAACGTAATATAGAAGATTGTATCTTCAATCTTTTCAGTAAGGTATTGCATACTGGACAAAATTTAGGCAATACTATAGCTTTCATCTCATTAGTACGTTTCGATGTAATTACCTTTACAATCTTAGGAATAACATCTCCTGATCTTTGTACAAGAACTGTATCACCAAACATTAAATCAAATCGTTTAACCTCATTAATATTGTGCATGCTCACTTTTCTAATAGTAACATTATTAATTATTATAGGATTAATGTAAACTACAGGAGTAATTAATCCTGTACGTCCAACCATAAACATTATATTATTTATTTTTGTCAATCTTGATTCTGGAAGAAATTTATACGCAACAGCCCAATACGGAGCTTTTAACCCATAACCTAATTTTTTTTGGAAACTGCAATCATCTACCTTCACAACTATTCCATCAATATTATATTCTAAATCAGATCGTATACCCTCTATATGATTATAATATTGAAAAACTTTATCAATTCCATTAACTAATTGCGTATGATCATTTATCGGTATACCTAAACTAGAACATAACTGCAACCGATCCCAATGACTATTCGGTAACTCATCATCTCCAATATAATAACTAATCCCATAACAATAGAATATTAAAGATCTCGATGCAGTAATATTAGGATTCAACTGTCTTAATGATCCAGAAGCTGCATTCCTTGCATTAGAAAAAAATTTTTTTCCAGAATTCAACATATCTTGATTTAATTTTAAAAAACACGACTTTGATATAAATATTTCTCCCCTAATTTCTAATAAAAATGGTAATTTTATACGACTATTTTTTTTTAAAAATTGAGGTATTGAAGTAATCATTCGAACATTTTTAGTAACATCTTCTCCAAATTTTCCATCCCCTCTAGTAGCAGCTTTCAATAATTTCCCTGATCGATACAATAAACTGATTGCTACCCCATCTATTTTTAATTCACAACAATATGTAATAAATCTACATTTTTTATTATCACAACACAATTTATATTCTATTCGATTATTAAATAATGATAACTGAGATTGATTCCTAATGCTATTTAAAGATAACATTGGTACTAAATGACGTACTCGACAAAAATCATCTTTTAACATTTTTCCAAAAGACTGAGTAGGAGAATCTTCAGTAATTAAATGTGGATATTGATATTCTAATTGATTTAATTCTTGCAAAGCATTATCATATTCTTCATCAGATACTTCAGATTCATCTTTTAAATAATATGTATATTCCCATTGACGTAATTTTTTTATTAAATTTTGTATCTTTTCTTTAATCAGCTTCATAATATATAATTATTTTCTAAATCATTTAAATACCGTGATATATAATAAAATTAATCAAAACACTGAAAACTATAATAAATTATATAATAATACAGAGTATTTATAGAATCGTCCCAGTTATCTCTTCTTACAAAACAATAAAATTTATAAAAATCAACATATTTACAAATTATGATGTATCAATTGTAACTATAGTGTATAATTATAATTTATTTATACCAGAAAATCGATATATGCACACATATACTCATTACAATAACACAACAAATCTATACAAGCGTTCTATATTACATATCAAAAGGATATATAAAAATTATGAATAAAATTTATCAAGACAATTCTTATACTATAGGTAATACTCCACTAGTACGACTCAACCACATTGGAAACAAATATATTTTAGCTAAAATTGAATCTAGAAATCCAAGTTTCAGTGTAAAATGCAGAATTGGATCTAACATGATTTGGGATGCAGAGAAAAAAAAATTATTAAATCCTGATATCACTATAGTAGAAGCAACAAGTGGAAATACTGGAATAGCTTTATCATATGTAGCTGCTTCTAGAAATTACAAATTAATTTTAACCATGCCAGACACTATGAGTATTGAACGTAAAAAATTAATGAAAGCATTAGGAGCAGATATAATTTTAACAGCTGGAAATTTTGGAATGAAAGGTGCTATTGATAAAGCAACTGAAATTGTTTCTAATAACCCTAATCAATATCTATTATTACAACAATTCAATAATCCAGCTAATCCAGAAATCCATGAAAAAACCACAGGACCAGAAATTTGGAATGATACAAATGGAGAAATAGATGTATTTGTGTCTGGAGTTGGAACTGGAGGAACTATAACAGGTGTAGGAAGATTTTTAAAACAAATCCAAAATAAAAAGATTTCTATTGTAGCAGTAGAACCAAAAAACTCTCCAATAATCACTCAAACATTATCCGGAAGACCAATAAAACCATCACCACATAAAATTCAAGGCATTGGAGCAGGATTTATTCCTAAAAATTTAGATTTAAATATAATTGATCATGTAGAAACAGTAGACGAAAATGATGCAATCAATTACGCAAGACTTTTAATGAAAAAAGAAGGAATTTTATCGGGAATTTCTTCAGGAGCAGCATTATCAGCAGCAATACAATTACAAAAACAAAAAAAATACATGAACAAAAATATTGTAGTAATCTTACCATCATCCGGAGAAAGATATTTAAGCACTATTTTATTCCAATAAAAAATAAAAGAAATATATACACTATCAATATACTTTTTATATTTACTTTTACACAAAAATATTGTGCATTTTATTTATTATGAAATCTTCAAAAAACATTGAATTAATTACATTATATAATAAAATACTGATTCTGTTATAATCAAAATGGTATAGAACTAAATAATCTTTTATTAATATTTATCTTTGTGAAAAATTATTTATACAAAAACAAAAGTTTATTAAAATATATAAACAAAAAAGATAATACTGATTAAAAATATTATTTTAAATGCCATATATAATTGTTAAATATAATTATGGAGATAAAAATGTTCCAAAAAGAAATCATGATCACTGCAATTAATGGATTACATACACGTCCTGCTACAAAATTTGTAAAAGAAGCAAACAATTTCAGTTCAGATATTACAATTATTTCTAATGGAAAACAAGCCAATGCAAAAAGTTTATTTAAATTACAAACTTTAGGTTTAAGTAAAGGCTCCATAATTACTGTTTCTGCTGACGGTGTAGATGAAAAACAAGCGGTACAACATTTAATTAAATTAATCTCAACTCTAGAATAACAATCTGACATGAAAAATAACTCAACTTGTAATCTGAATACAAAAAAAATTACAATTTCAGGAACTTCAGTATCTCCAGGTATTGCTCTTGGAAAAGCGTTACTTTTAAAAGAAAAAAAAATCATCATTAATACAAAAAAAATTTCTGTATCTTCCATCAACAAAGAAATTAATAAATTTATTTCTGCTCGATTTAAAACTATCGAACAATTAAAAGAAATTAAACAAAAAATAAGAAAAGAATTAGAATCTAAACAAGAAACTATTTTCGATGGACATATCTTGCTATTAGAAGATAAAGAATTAGAACAAGATATTACAACACTTATTAAAGAAGAACTACTTAGTGCTGATGCTGCAATACATTCTGTTATAACAACTCAAGCAAAAGCTTTAGAAAAATTAGATGATGAATATTTAAAAGAACGAGCAATTGATGTACGTGATATTGGCAATAGATTGCTAAAAAATCTTCTAAATATACCAATAATTGATCTTAATTCAATTACTGAAGAAGTGATCATTATTGCAGTAGACTTAACTCCTTCTGAAACTGCTCAATTAAATTTAACTAAAGTATTAGGATTTATTACTGACCTAGGGGGTAAAACATCTCATACTTCTATTATGGCTCGTTCTTTAGAATTACCTGCAATTGTAGGAACAGGTTCAATAACAAAACAAATTAATGATGGAGATTATCTTATTTTAGATGCTTTAAATAACAAAATTTATATCAATCCTGATAAAAATATCATTACTACTATACATATATTACAAAAAAAATATATTTCTGAAAAATATGAATTAAAAAAATTAAAATACTTTCCATCCACCACTATAGATGGACATCATGTTCGTATATGTGCCAATATTGGTACTACACGCGATATTATTAAAGCTCAAGAAAACGGATCGGAAGGAGTAGGTTTATACAGAACTGAATTTCTGTTTATGAATCGTAATGAATTACCTACTGAAGAAGAACAATTTCAAGTCTATAAAAATGCGGCAGAATACATGTCTAATAAATCTATTATCATACGCATTATGGATATTGGTGGAGATAAAAATTTACCTTATATGAACCTTCCTTATGAAGAAAATCCATTTCTTGGATGGAGAGCAATTAGAATTATGATGGATAAAAAAGATATATTACATACTCAACTAAGAGCTATTCTTAGAGCATCTTTTTTTGGAAAATTACTCATTATGTATCCTATGATTATTTCAGTAGAAGAAATACAAAAATTAAATATAGAACTAAATTTATTAAAAACTCAATTAAGAAATGAAGGAAAAAATTTCGATGAAAATATTAAAGTAGGAATTATGATAGAAACTCCTGCTTCAGCAATAATTTCACATCACTTAATTAAAGAAGTAGATTTTTTTAGTATCGGTACTAATGATTTAACCCAATATACTCTTGCTGTAGATAGAGGAAATAAATTAATTTCTCACCTATATAATCCCATATCTCCATCTATATTAATTTTAATAAAAAAAGTTATTGAAGAATCACATGCTGCAGGAAAATGGACTGCTATGTGTGGAGAGATGGCAAGCGATGATCTTGCTATCCCATTACTATTAGGAATGGGATTAGATGAATTCAGCATGAGCTCTACATCTATCTTACGAATAAAAAACATCATACGTAACATACAATACAAAGATGCTAAAAAATTAGCTCAAAAAGCATTAACTTACTCCACTACAGAATCTTTAATGAAATTGCTAAAAAATTATAATGATGAAATATTTCAAACTATGTAAAAGTATAAAAATATATTTAAGTTTAAACCTATTATCTACAATTAAATAAATGTAATAATAAAATTAACAATAAGTAATTAATTGAATATATTTAAGCTTTTTAATAGTTATTTTTTTGTTTTAAATAAATTATTATATTTATTTAATTGTAATAAAAACAAATATATCAAAATTATTCTATTAAATTTCTCCTATTCATCAACACAAATTTAAAAACACAAAAACTTTCATTACTTTTATGATATAAAAATAAATACGATACTTAATAATAATTATTTCAATACTAATTCTTCTGGATATAAACGAGCATTCCGTCCGCTTACATAACAATATATACCAGATTTTGGCACACCAAATACATCTGTCACTCCCAAAATAACAGTCAATAAATCAACATGCCAGCCTAAAGGTTCTACACTTAATTGCCAATAATATCCGTGTAAACTAACATTTATAATCTTTACTGGTAATGGAGAAAAAATACTAAATTCTCTTCTTAATTCCATTTCCCAAGGTCTAAAAAATAATTCAATCTTCCCTTGAATATTCGGTACATAAGATAAAAACCAATGATAAGGACCTATAAATATTTGTTTACCATACACTATTCCGTTTACACAATTAACTTCACTTAAAAATCTCAAAACAAAACGAGTTGCTGGCATATACCAAATATCTTCAGGAGTACCTATTTGTTCAATACTGCCGTGATTCATTATGGCTACACGATTAGCCACTTCCATCGCTTCTTCCTGATCATGAGTGACAAAAACTCCAGTAAACTTTAACTCATGATGCAATTCACGTAACCAACGTCTTAATTCTTTCCGTACTTTTACATCCAAAGCTCCAAACGGTTCATCTAATAACAAAATTTTTGGTTCAATAGCTAAGGAACGAGCTAACGCTACACGTTGTTTTTGTCCACCAGATAACTGAGCAGGATATCTATGTGCTACATGATCTAATTGTACCATACTAAGCAATTCCATAACTCTGTTACTAATAATATGCTTATCAGGTCTTTTGTTACGTGGAAGCATACGAATTCCAAAAGAAACATTATCTATCACTGTCATATGCCGAAACAACGCATAATTTTGGAATACAAAACCCACTCTACGGTCTCGAGCACTTAACTTGCCTACATCTTTACCATAAAAACGTAAACATCCACTATTATGATTCTCCAATCCTGCTATAATACGTAATAATGTTGTTTTACCAGAACCAGATGGTCCTAATAATGCTATTATTTCTCCAGATTTAATATATATAGAAATATCAGTCAATACCATTTCAGAATCAAAAAATTTAGTAATCTTATCAACTTCAATATTCATTTCTTGACCTTAAAAATACTATATAAAAATATAATACTATATATTATTTTTTTCATAATAATATTTAAAATAATTTTTTACAAACAACATAATAATCGATACTAACGCTAACAACGATGCAGCTATAAATGCACCTACAGTATTATAATCCTGATATAATAATTCTATATATAATGGTAAAGTATATGTTTCCCCTCTGATTAAACCTGATACAATGGATGATGCTCCAAATTCTCCCATAGCTCGAGCGTTAGTAATAATTACTCCACATAATAAAGCCCATCGAATACTTGGGAAAGTAACATTCCAAAACATCCTCCAACCTGAAGCTCCTAATAAAATAGCTGCTTCATCTTCCTGATTACCTTGATTAATCATAACAGGAATTAATTCATTAGCAACAAATGGACAAGTAACAAAAATTGTAACTAATACTATACCAGGCCAAGTAAACATAATTTGGATATTATATAAATCTAACCAATCCCCAATAATACTATTATTTGAATAACATAACAAATATAACAAACCAGCGATCACAGGAGATACAGCTATAGGTATACTTAAAACAGCCAACAAAAATTGTTTCCCAAAAAAATTAAACCGAGTTATTAACCATGCCATAAATATTCCAAAAATTACATTTAAAGGAATTACCATCAATGACACAGTAATCGTTAAAAAAATAGCATGAATCATGTCTTTATTTAAAAGATTTAATACTACTACATGTAACCCTGATGAAAAAGCAGATATAAAAATCATAATTAAAGGAATAATTAATAATACTATAGAAATAAATACGCTTAAAAAAATTAACATCCACTTCCATAATTTGATAGATGAAAAAACACTATTATTTATTCTTTTAATATATCTAATATCAAAAACATTGATCATTATTAAAACCCTTTAAATCTTTGTTGTGAATGTAGCTGAAATACATTAATAAAGATCAATAATAATAACGATATGATCAATATTACAGAAGAAATCGCACTAGCTGCAGGATAATCAAATTCTTGTAATCTAACAAAAATAACTAATGATACAACTTCATTTTTCCAAGAAATATTTCCAGCAATAAAAATTACTGCTCCAAATTCTCCTAAACTACGTATGAATGACAATACTGTACCAAATAACCAAGCTGGAGCTAATTCTGGAAAAATTATATTATAAAAAATCTGCCAATTATTCGCTCCAAGAATTTTAGCCGATTCTTCGTATTCTATAGAAATTTCCTCTAAAACAGGCTGAACAGATCTTATCACAAATGGAATACTCGTAAAAATCATTACAATTGAAATGCCTATCCATGTATAAGATAACGATATTCCTACATGAGTCATTAAATAACTACCATACCATCCAGATTCTGAAAATAATGCAGCTAAAGTTAAGCCAGCTACAGCTGTTGGTAAAGCAAAAGGTAAATCTATTACGGCATCTAATAATCTGTGACCAAAAAATTTATACCTAACAATAACCCAAGATACCATTATTCCAAATACTGAATTAAATAACATTGCTATTCCTGCAGATAAAAAAGTCACTTTATAAGCCATTAACAATGCTGGATCTGTAATTATATTCCAATATTGAATCCAACTAATTTGAAGTAATTGAATTATTAATGCACTTAAAGGTAATAATAAAATCAAACAAATAAACAATAAACTATTTCCAAGAGCTATACCAAATCCAGGTAATTTTTGACTACCGACAAACAACATAATTAATTTTTTCCTATAGATGATAATAATTGATCTAATTCTCCACCACGTTTGAAATGAGTACGCATAATAACATTCCAATCTTTTCCATATTGATCCTCTACTCTAAATAACTGAATAGAAGAAAATACATTTTGATCTATTTGTGTAGAATTAGTTATATCCACTCTGTATCCAAATTTACCAATAATTTTTTTAGCATCATCAGTATAAAGATATTCTAAATAAGCCTTAGCTATATCTTGAGTGCCATTTCTAAAAACATTTTTATCTATCCAAGTTACTGGAAATTCTACAAGAACATTTGGATTAGGTATAATGATTTCATAATTGTTATCTTTAAATTGATCTTGTATAAATTTCGATTCTGACTCAAAATTTATTAATACATCTCCTTGATTACGATCAACAAAAGTAGCAGTAGAAGATCGTCCTCCGGAATCAAATACTATTACATTTTTTAAAATTTTTCGCATTTTTTCACGAGTAAACTCTATGTTGTTGCCGCTATCTTTTAAAAAAGAATTCCAAGCAGCCAAATAAGTATAACGCCCATTTCCAGATGTCTTCGGATTAGGAAATACTATTTTCAATCCATCTTGTGTTAAATCATCCCAGTTGTAGATATTCTTTGGATTTCCCTGTCTAACTAAAAATGACATTATTGAATAAAAAGGAGAACTACGATTTGGTAATCTATCTTGCCAATCTTTAGGTATTAAATGCCCCCGATCATGTAATATTTGTACATCTATGACTTGATTATAAGTAACTACATCTGCTCGTAATCCTTGTAATATAGCTATTGCTTGTCTAGTAGATCCTGCATGAGACTGACGAATAATTACTGTATCTTCAGGGTATTTACTTTTCCAATATAAAATAAAATTAGAATTAATTTCTGAAAATAATTCTCTCGACACATCATACGAACTATTTAATAAAATAGTACTATAAACTGAAGTACATATTATATAATATAATAATATTGTTATTTTTATTATTCGAAAAAAACTACCTACAACAATCATAGGGAAATTCAATATAAAAATTGTAATAAAATAAAAAAAATATTTATTAATTTGCAGATAATATACAACTTATCATAATTATAGTACTAATAACCTCATACAAACAATTTCATTTATAACTGTTAATCTTATATTATATAATAAACTCTTCTTTACTACTAATAACAACCATGAGCCATTACCAGCGTTCTGTTTTATACAATACAAAACTATATATGAAATATATATACATAATTATAAATACACAAACCTTATTTATATCTCGTAGATATTTGATAAATAATACTATTTCATTGACCTTAGTTAATTAACGATACATCAATTATATAAAATAATTTTTACCATAAATCAATTTATCAAATTTATTTAAAATTACAAAATATATCATAATTGAATATATTAACATATATATAATTATATATATAAAAAATATATTATATACATTTTTCTTTTTAATTAAGTATAATAATTTATTTCCTATAATTAGTTTCTAAAAAAATAATTCTTTACTTGAAACAATAAATGCATTCATTTAATATATGATATTTCTGCTACTTTAAATAAAATGAATTTAATACTTTTATAAACATATGCTGTCTTCATGTATTAATTGCATTAATAACTAGTTTTATATTATAAAATATGAATTGTTAAACATATAATATATAACAAATAAAAAATAATTAAATGATTTTTATAGTTTCTACTACACATATAAAATAGAACTCATAAATTATAATGAACCAATTAAATAGTTTAAAAAAAAATTCTATAATTTTAGTAAACACTAAAAACATTGAAGATATTTTATTGCCTAAAACTCAATATGCTACAACTCATCCATCTTTTATTCTAAAATCTCTATTATTTACTATATATTCTGCATTATTTAAAAATAAACTGACTTATGCTCAACAATTAACATACAATCAAAATAACAAATTAATTCATGCTAATGAAAAATTAGTAATAAATATTGGATCCAAAATTCTAAAGAAAATCCAAGGATACGTTTCCGCTGAAATACATGAAAAACTTTTTTTTTCAAAAGATTTAATAATACAAAAAGCACATAAATTTATTAAATCATACCAAGAAAAAAATGCAGATGTACTACTGACATTAATAAAAATTTCAGCTATTTATAAAAAAATTAAATCAACTAAAAAATTAAAAAAATTTAAAATAAAATATAATAACCTGCTAATATTATTATTCTCCTTTATTCAAGAAAATACATGCGATAAAAATAACACATATTTAATATCACCTTTAATTAGTCGTAATTATTATAATTGGTACAATAAAAATAATTTATTAACAATATATTGCATAAATAATAACCCTAACATCAAAGTGTTAAAAAAATATCATTATTATCAAATATACAATTATAATAAAATAAATATAAAAATTAGTTTTTATGCATTTCAGTACATTTTAATTAGATATAGTTATAATTATTTAACTATTTCTCTAAATTTATTAAAAGAAATATGCAATAATTCAGGATCTATTAAATATAAATTATTTCTTCCTGAAAAAAATATTTAAAAGTCTAATCCTTCTTTCACAATTAAACTTTTTATTAAAATATAAAAAACAAAATGAAAGTTGATAACGTAAATAAAAGTATCAAAATTTTTTACAAACCAACAATATTAAAATGAACTTTTTATTAAACAACTGTAATTACATCATTCAATGTTATTTATAATAAATAATAAGACAAGAGGAAATATCTATGGAACAAAAATATAAAACCTTAGCTAATGCCATACGTATCTTAAGTATAGATTGCATACAACATGCAAACTCTGGACACCCAGGAGCTCCTATGGGTATGGCTGATATTGCTGAAGTTTTATGGAGAGACTACATGAATCATAACCCAAATAATCCACACTGGATAAATAGAGATCGATTTATTCTATCAAATGGACATGCCTCTATGTTGCTATACAGCATTTTGCATCTTACAGGATATAATTTATCTATAGAAGATTTAAAAAATTTTAGGCAACTAAATTCCAAAACTCCTGGTCATCCAGAATACAAACATACCGATGGAGTCGAAGTGACAACAGGACCTTTAGGACAAGGCTTAGCTAATGCTGTAGGATTTGCATTAGCTGAACGAACGCTTTCAAAACAATTCAATCGTCCTTCGTTTAATATTATCGATCATTATACTTATGTTTTTACTGGAGATGGTTGTATGATGGAAGGAATTTCTCATGAAGTCTGTTCATTAGCTGGAACGATGAATTTAAACAAATTAATTGTATTTTACGATAGTAATAATATTTCTATTGATGGAGATACTGAGGAATGGTTTTCTGATAACACAGCTATGAGATTTAAATCTTACGGATGGCATGTCATAGATAATATAAATGGACATCACAGAGGTTCTATTAAAATCGCTATTGAGCAAGCTAGATCTGAAATAAATAAACCATCATTATTGATTTTTAAAACTATTATTGCTTTTGGCTCTCCAAATAAACACGGAAAATCTAGTGCTCATGGGTCACCATTAGGAATATCAGAAATTTCTGAAACTAGACGTGCATTATCTTGGAAAGAAGAAACAGCATTTTTAATTCCTCCAGAAATATACCATGATTGGGATGCTACTCAAACAGGAGAAAAAAAAGAAAATGAATGGAACAAAATATTTTATCAATATCAAATTGCTTATCCTATTTTATCTCAAGAACTTATAAGACGAACAAAAAATGAATTACCAAAAAATTGGAATACAGAAATACAAAGAATTATAAAAGAAATAAATGAAAATCCTAAAGATATTGCTACTCGTCAGTCGTCTCAAATTGTTATTGAATATTTATATAAAAAATTGCCAGAACTTTTAGGAGGATCAGCTGATTTAACCCCTAGTAATCTAACTACTTGTTCTCAATCTGTCTCTATTGCAAAAAACCCCTCAGGTAATTATATTCATTATGGTGTTCGAGAATTTGGAATGACTGCAATAGCCAATGGAATAGCTAGTCATGGAGGTTTTTTACCTTATACAGCAACTTTTTTAACATTTAGTGACTATTCTAGAAACGCCATTCGTATGGCAGCTCTTATGAATAATCATCACATCATGATTTATACTCATGATTCTATTGGGTTAGGAGAAGATGGACCAACTCATCAACCTATAGAACAACTATCTAGTTTACGTATTATTCCTAATTTACAAGTTTGGAGACCTTGCGATCAAATAGAAACTACAATTGCTTGGAAATCAGCAATTGAATATCAAGGTCCAACCGCTTTAATTTTATCTAGACAAACACTAAAACAACAACAATATACATTAACACAAATTACTAATATTTCCCGTGGAGGATATATATTAAAAAACTGTCAAAACAATCCTGACTTAATAATCATTGCTACTGGATCTGAAGTTGAATTAGCAATTCAAACATATTATATACTTACTGAAAAAGGATATAAAATACGAATAGTTTCTATGCCTTCTACTAATATTTTTGATAAGCAAGATATCGAATACCAAGAATATGTACTACCAAAAAAAATATCAAATAAATTATCTATTGAAGCTGGTAGTAATGATTTTTGGTACAAATATGTAGGACCATGTGGCAAAATAATTGGAATAAATGAATTTGGTAAATCTGCTCCAGCACATAAATTATTCAATTTTTTCAATTTTACTATAGATTATATATTACAAGAATCATATAAATTACTAAAATTAAGTTAAATTTTTACAATTATTTGCATAATTTTATTAAATTATGCAAATAAAAATTAATTGAAACAAGAATAATCATATATATGATTATAAAAATTGTCTAATTATTAATTACATTAATAATATAATATGACTATCTCATTAATAGAATTAACCAAAAAATTAATTAACCAACCTTCAATTACTCCACATGACCATAACTGTCAACATATTATCTCTTGTTATTTAAAATCATTACAATTTAATATAGAATTTATGAATTTTTATAACACACACAATATTTGGGCCTATCGAGATGGACAAAATAAACAAAAACAACATACATTGTTATTTTTAGGTCACACAGACGTAGTATCTCCTGGCAATAGTCAAAATTGGAAATATCCACCTTTTTCAGGAAAAATAAATGATGGAGTACTATATGGTAGAGGTGCATCAGATATGAAAGGAGCTTTATCAGCAATGCTAGTAGCTACTTATTATTTTATTAAACAATACCCTCATCATAAAGAAAGAATAGCATTTCTTTTGACTTCTGATGAAGAAGGTTCTGGTAAATATGGAACAAAAAAAGTAATACAAAATTTAATCGATAGAAATGAACAAATAGAATACTGTATAATAGGTGAACCATCCAGCCAAAATAAAATAGGAGATATCATTAAAAATGGACGACGAGGATCCTGCACTTGCAAATTAACTATATATGGTGTATCAGGACACGTAGCTTACCCTGAACTCTTAAAAAATCCAATACATTTAACAATTCCTATATTATCTGAATTAATACACACTAAATGGGACCAAAAAGATAGCATAATATTCCCTAAAACTTCTATCCAAATAACTAACATTAACAGTATTCCTAACTATATAACAAATAACACCACACCTAATCAATTAATATTAAATTTTAATCTACGATTTAGCGAACAATCTTCTATTAAAAGCATTCAAAATCGCATTAATAAGATTTTATCAACTCATCATTTGAATTATTGTATTAATTGGGAGTCAATGTCAAAACCTTATTTTAGTAAACCTGGAAAACTTACTAATACTGTTATTAATATTATCAAAACATACTATAATCATAATATCATTCCTCAATTAGAAACAACTGGAGGTATTTCTGATGGAAGATTTATCGTTAAAATGGGGACAGAAGTTTTAGAACTAGGCGCCCTTAATAATACTATTCATAAACTTAATGAATGTATTAAGCTAACAGATTTACAATTATTAAGTTATTTTTACTTCAAAATCATGGAAAAAATATTATTGTAAATTCATTTATAATTTTATATGTAAATTATTTATTAAAAATTACAGTTAACTTAAACTATAACTAATATAATGATTAAAATAACTAAAAACACATTTATACATATATTTCAATTTAATGTATTATCCTTCTCTAATACAACAGGAGGGCATATACTAATATTACTACTGTTTTTATAACTTTCATTTATTTTTTTTGTTTCAACAATATCCGTGATACTAGGTATACTATAATCAATACATGCATCAGGTAAAACAATATCCAAGTTTTTTGGAATTCTTAGTTGATATAAATAATAATTATCTTTACAATAACTTGAATATTTTAAATTATCATCTGAATTTATTGTGCAACAAAAAACATTTCTATTTACTTTTCTAGCAGAAAAACATCCTGATAACAAAAATATACAAAAATATTGTAAAATCAATAACCGACTATATATGTATACGTAGTTACCTTTTTTAATTTTATACAATACACACCACCTATATAAAATATTTTATTAATAATTACTATAGTAAATTAGCACTTATTAAAGATTTTCTCACTAAATTTATATTTTTTTCTGATAATGAAGTCATAGGAAGCCTAAGAGTGTCATAAGGTATTAAACCTAATTCTTTACAAGCCCATTTTACTGGAATAGGGTTAGAATCGAAAAATAAAGCTTGATGTACTGGTATTAAACAATTATTTACATATTGAGCATGTTTAAAATTATTTTTCTTGACTAAATCACAAAGCATTGACATTTCTTTTGCAGCTATATTTGCTGTTACAGAAATCACTCCATCTCCTCCTAATCTCATAAAATCTAATGCACTTAAATCATCTCCACTAAGCAAAATAAAATCTTCATCAACCAATCGCTTAATTTGATTTACTCGATTTAAATTTCCTGTAGCTTCTTTAATTCCTATTATATTTTTAATTTTTGACAAACGACCTACTGTTTCAGGCAACAAATCACATCCAGTTCTAGCAGGCACATTATATAATATTTGCAATAATTCTGTATTTTCTGAAATTGCTTGAAAATGTGTAAATAAACCTTCTTGATTCGGACGATTATAATAAGGAGTAACACTTAAACATGCAGCTATATCACTATTATTAAATTGCTTAGTTAACAAAATAGCTTCAGCAGTAGAATTCGACCCAGTTCCAGCTATTACAGGCAATCTTCCATCACAAAATTCTAAAGTCCACATAACTACATTAACGTGTTCTGCATGTGTAAGACCAGACATTTCTCCTGTAGTTCCTACAGAAACAATAGCAGAAGTTCCACTAGTTACATGATACTCTACTAATCTTTTTAAACTTTTTCGATCAATAGAACCCCTCAAATCCATCGGCGTAACTAATGCAACTATACTACCAGTAAACATGAATCATCCTCTCTCTCCAAAAAACACATAACATAAAGTCTATATATCAAAAATATAAAAAAATAAAACAATAACCAAATATTAAAATATTTATTGTATATAAACTGTTGTAAGCAATTTAAAAAAAATTATACTTGACATATAGTTTAATTTCTATTAATAAAAAATTAACTTGTACTTTAATAATAGTTACATTCTATATTATAGAATGTAACTATTAAATGCAATAACTAACATTAATAGACATCGATTTATTATAATTCATACTTAAAACTAAATGATATTTATTTATCATAATTCTACTATTAATAAACATTATTAATAATGTTATTCTAAAATCTAAATATAATAAAATTGAAAACAGAATTAGCATTAATTTTAATAAATTAGAAAGATTGTCTATTTTCTGAAAAATTTATACTTTATATTTAATCTTGTATATTAACTTTATTAAAAGTTTAATACATAGTAAAATTACAAATAAAAATATAACAAAATTTATAAAATCGATTATTATTAACAAATCAACAAAAAAATAACTGCATAAACAAGCATTCAAAAATTAAAACCATACCAAAAATTATATTAAATTATTTTAAATATATAAATTAATTTTATATATTAATACTAAATATTAAATATTTTAAATATCTATAATTAGACTGCTATATTACTGATTATGCTTAGAAATTTTATTAAAATACTAATAAAAATAATATAATTAATCATCTAATTATTATTTTGTTCCAAAAATTTTATCTCCAGCATCCCCAAGCCCAGGAATAATGTAACCATGTCTATTCAGCTGTTGATCAATAGATGCTAAATATAATTCAACATCTGGATGTTTTTTTTCCAAAGCTGTAATACCTTCTGGAGCAGCTACCAAAGATAAAATTTTTATATTATGGCATCCTGATTCTTTTAACAAATTGATAGCAGCAATTATAGTGCCACCAGTAGCTATCATAGGATCTAATACCATTGCCATACGTTTATTAATTTTAGACACTAATTTATGAAAATACGGTATTGGTTCTAAAGTAATTTCATGTCTATACACTCCTATCATACTAATACGAGCACTAGGAATATGCTCTAAAACACCATCCATCATACCTAACCCAGCTCTTAAAATAGGCACAACCGTTATCTTTTTTCCTTTTATACGTGCAATTTTTACTAATCCATTCCATCCTTCAATTACTACTGTTTCTATTTCTAAATTATCAGTAGCTACATAAGTTAATAAACTTCCTAATTCTGAAGATAACTCACGAAAACGTTTAGTACTAATATCACAAATACGCATTAATCCTAACTTATGTTGTACTAAAGGATGATGAACTTCAATTATTTTCATACAATTATATTCCTATTGAATACACTATCATACTATTCTAATACAATATTAGATTTTATGATTATAATTTATTACAACATAAGCAACAAAAATGATAATAACTAAAAACAATTACATTATATATAATTATTTTTAATTCAATATTAGATATGCAACAAATATCATTTAATAAAAATTTTTAATATACTTTTAATGAAAATTTTAAAATAATCTATAATATTACTTTTTACATTAAAAATTCTATTTTATTTCATAATTCCATTGATATATTTGTAATATCATATATCATTATGACCAATGAAAAAAAAGAAAACAAAAACTAGAATTGCGAAAGGAGTTTTTTTAATCAGTTTTATTATATTAATAATTCGATTGATTTTTTCTTTGATTAATTCCTGGAATTACTATAAAATGAATAATCTCAATTGTTCTTCTTACTATCTTACAAGTAATTCAAGAGTAAATGATTAGTTTTTTAACTAATACTCGATTCATTAGAATCTCAGTTATATTTAAATTGTTATTTATTTTTCATCTTTCTAAATAAAAGCACTACATTAATAAAAAATAAATACAATATTTCATACAAAAATTTCTTGTTGTAATATAAAATTAACAATATGCTGTACTCCATCTCCTATTTTTAAATTAGTAAAAACCCATGAGTTCTTTTTACGAATTCGACTAATATCTCTATTCATTACTTCTAATGATGCTTCAACATATACGGCCAAATCAATTTTATTAATTATTAATAAATCAGACTTAGTAATACCCGGTCCTCCTTTACGAGGTATTTTATCTCCTGCCGCAACATCAATAACATAAAAATTTAAATTTGTTAATTCAGGGCTAAATGTAGCACTTAAATTATCTCCACCACTTTCTATAAAAATAATATCTAAATCTTTAAATTTATTTATTAATTCTTCAACAGCCAGTAAATTCATAGACGCATCTTCTCTAATAGCAGTATGAGGACATCCACCAGTTTCCACTCCAATAATACGATCAGATTCTAATGCACCTGCATCTACTAAAATACGCTTATCTTCTGTAGTGTAGATATCATTAGTTACCACTGCTAACTGATAATTTTGCTTCATTCTTTTACATAACACCTCAATTAACAAAGTTTTTCCAGAGCCTACAGGACCACCAACCCCTACTTTAAGAGGTTTTATTATATTAATATTTTTTCTCATCATTAACAAAACACCATTTTATTAATTAAATATTCTTAAATTATATTATATATTTGAAAAATAATAATACATATTAATATAAAATCAAACTATCATTAAGAACGAAACAATCTAGAATACTGAACTTCATGATACGACGAAGCTATAGATTGCAACAAAAAATTACTTCCTAATTCACAATCTGTTACAATTTTTGCTTTATCCCAAGCTTTTGGAAAAAAACTTGATAAATATCTTATCAATTGTTGTGCTTTATTTTGACCAAAAGGTAATAATTTTACCCCTATAATTATAGAAGATTCCAATATATTATAAGCATATCCTAATGCCAAATTTTTAATAGGAATATTCCAAAAACAACCTAGCCATGCTATTGAAGCTAATCCACTATATTGAAACCCTGATATCCAAACTTCATCGATCGGAGAATACCATTGCAAAATCAATTTAGACATTGCTTTTCCACGTTGTTGTTCTTCCATTCTTAATTCATGAGTATCATAATATGATAAAATTCTTAAAGCACACTCTTCAAATTTTACAGAATCATTAATTTTAGAATAATAATAACAACGTTTTAACATAGGCCAATCTAGATACATGAGTTGGCCATGTATCCACTGTTTTTGCCAATCTATAAAATTTTCAATAGATTCTACCCATCCCAATTCTATTGCCGATTCTAATCCCTTAGAATAACTAAATCCTCCAATTGGCAAATTAGAGCTAATCAATTGTATAAGAGATAATAATGCTTTATCACTATGATAAACGTCCATTATATAATACAAAAATATTACAACATATATTTTATAGTATTATACATAAAATGTTTTAATTCACAAATATAAAAATACACTTCTATATATAGATATATTTTTCATGTATTAATCAATTAAAATAAAAAATAACGCTGTGTCATTGGAAGCTCAGAAACAGGTTCACAAATCAATAATTTTCCATCTGCTCTAACTTCATACGTCTGAGGATCTACTTCAATAACAGGTTGCCACGAATTATTAATCATATCTTTTTTTTGAATACTTCTACATTTTTTAATTTTTCCAATCAAACTAACCAATTTTAAACGATCGATTATATCTAAATTATAACTCATTTTAGATACAAAAGTCATTCGAACAGAATGTCTAGCATGTCCAAATCTTCCGAACATTAATCTATAACGTACTGGCTGTGGAGTAGGTATAGAGGCATTAGGATCTCCCATAATTGCAGATACAATCATTCCTCCTTTTATAACTAAATCTGGCTTAACGCCAAAAAAAGAAGGATTCCATAATACTAAATCTGCTAATTTACCTAACTCAACAGAACCAACTTCATGAGAAATGCCATGAGTTATAGCAGGATTAATCGTATATTTAGCAATGTATCGTTTTATACGAATATTATCATTATATTTACAATCTTCTTTTAATGATCCACGTTGTAATTTCATTTTATGAGCAGTTTGCCAAGTTCTTAAAATTGTTTCTCCAATCCTACCCATAGCTTGTGAATCAGAAGATATCATGGATAAAGCTCCTAAATCATGTAAAATATCTTCTGCAGCAATTGTCTCTCTACGAATTCTAGATTCTGCAAAAGCTATATCTTCAGGAAGATTAAAATTTAAATTATGACAAACCATCATCATATCTAAATGTTCATCAATAGTATTAGTAGTATATGGCATCGTTGGATTAGTAGATGATGGTAAAACATTACTAAATTCACACATTCGTATAATATCTGGAGAATGTCCTCCACCTGCTCCTTCAGTATGATAGGTATGTATAGTTCTATTATTTATAGCAGATATTGTATCTTCTACAAATCCAGATTCATTTAAAGTATCTGTATGAATAGATACTTGAATATCAAATCGATCTGCTACATTCAAACAACAATCAATAACAGCAGGAGTAGCACCCCAATCTTCATGTATTTTTAATCCAACTGCTCCAGATTCTATTTGCTCTATCAACGATTCTGGTAATGAAGCACTACCCTTTCCAGTGAGACCAATATTCACAGGTAATGAATCTGCTGCTTGTAACATTCTAGACATAAACCATGGTCCAGGAGTGCAAGTCGTTGCATTAGTTCCGGTAGATGGACCCGTACCTCCCCCAATTAATGTAGTAATTCCAGAATATAATGCTTCTTCTATTTGCTGAGGACAAATAAAATGAACGTGCGTATCAATTCCACCAGCAGTAACAATTTTACCTTCTGCTGATATCACCTCCGTTCCAGGACCAATACAAATAGTAACTCCAGGCTGAACATCCGGATTACCTGATTTTCCAATACCAACAATACGCCCATTAACTATCCCAATATCAGCTTTAATAATACCCCAATGATCTATAATTACTGCATTAGTTAATACTAGATCAACACAATCTTTACTACTCAATTGACTCTGTCCCATACCATCTCGTATAACCTTTCCTCCTCCAAATTTTACTTCTTCTCCATATATAGTAAAATCTTTTTCTATTTTAGCCCATAAATCAGTATCTGCCAATCGCACAGAATCTCCAAAAGTTGGACCATACATTTCAGAATATGTTTTCTTACTTAATCTATACATAAACTATTGATTTAATCTCCCCATAATTTTCTTTTGAAATCCAAAAACTTGCAGTTTTCCTGAATATTGTACTAACTCTACTGTCCTATTTTGCCCTGGTTCAAATCTTATTGATGTTCCGGAAGGAATATTTAATCGAAAACCAATAGATATCTCCCTATTAAATTTTAACATAGTATTTACTTCATAAAAATGAAAGTGAGACCCAATTTGAATTGGTCTATCTCCATAATTTGTAACAGTAACAATTACATATTTTCGATCAGAATTTAATTCTATTACACCATCTGTTATATAAAATTCACCTGGAATCATGATTTTTTGCTTTAAAATATCATACAAAAACTTTAAATTATTGGATCATGTACAGTTATTAACTTAGTTCCATCAGGAAAAGTAGCTTCAACTTGAATATTATCAATCATTTCAGGAACTCCCAACATTACATCATCTCTACTCAATATTGATCTTCCTAATTCCATTAATTCTGACACACTTTTTCCTTCTCTAGCACCTTCTAAAATCACAGAACTTATTAAAGCGATAGACTCAGGATAATTCAATTTTAACCCTTTATCACGTCTTTTTTGTGCTACTAAAGCAGCCATAAATACTAACAGCTTATCTTTTTCTCTTGGTAATAATTTCATAAATAATAAATTTCAATTTTTTATGTAAACCAAATACGTGGAATCACAGCTTCCTTTCCAATTATAACAGGACGTATTGTGCTCCAAATACAAAACAACAATTTTTTTAACTTTTGACTATCATTCCCTAACAATCTTACTATAAGTAACTCATTTAATAATGTTACTCCACCTATTTGAACTCCTACAACAGATTGAATTAATTTTCGTACTTGTTTTAATACAATTGCATTCGATGGAATTGCAAATAAATTAGCACTTATTTTAAAACCTCCTAATTTACTAGTAATACCATTATCTTGTTGAGTGCTAATTTTCAAGCGATCTCTTAATCCTACAAACCCAAATGCACATATATTTAAAGAAATATCTATTTCCTTTGGAGCTTTATACATCCCCATAAGATTAGTATTTCCAAAACATAAAATTTCAAATGAGATCATTCTAGCTCCTTTTTCTAACTGAAAAGTTGTATGCATTTTAACTTTTGATTTAGGAAAAAAAATACTATCTTGAGGAATCCATTCTAAAGCAGCACCATTTTGTATCTTAAAAAAATATTTTTGAAACGCCAATTTTCCATTAGTTTTATAAAATTTGCCAGCACTTGGGGTAGTCAACAATGCTCGACTTTTAGTTTCTAAATTTACCGATAATTCTAATCTATCTCCTCCTACCATTCCTCCAGAAGGATGTAATAAATATACATGAGGAGTACTTCCATCTTTTTCTGGATAAAAACTTTTTTGTACTACAAATGGACCAAAATGACGATTTCTTATCAGCACACTACGTCCTTTTATTACAGAAAAATTTAACTCCAATTTTCCTAACCAACCATCAAGATTGTTGTATAATAAATTCTCTTCTATCACAATAATTAAACTTGATTTGTTATAATTTAACTATTATTTATTTAATATTTAAAAAATTAATTTAAATTAATTCAATTCACTATATTTTATATTAACCTCAAAAAGATCATTTAACAGTATAAATCTCATATACCCAAATCTATAATATCATTAATGATTATCTATCTTTTTTATACATAAATCCCACCAGTATAATTCTTTTTTTATATAAACAACCGCTTTCTTCTTATTCTATTCATATTATATTCACAATAAATGTAATTAAACTATTCCCATTCAATAGTAGCAGGAGGCTTACTAGAAATATCATATACAACACGAGATATATCTTTAATTTCATTAACAACACGATTAGATACTTTATCTAAAAATTTATAAGGTAAATTTACCCATCTAGCTGTCATAAAATCTACTGTTTCTATAGCACGTAATGCTATCACCCACTTATATTTCCGATTATCTCCTTGTACTCCTACTGAATGAATAGGTAAAAACACTGCAAACGCTTGATTTATTTTGTCATATAAATTTTCATTGTACAACTCTTCAATAAAAATTTGGTCAGCTCGTCTAAGTATATTGCAATATTCTTCCTTGACTTCTCCTAGTATCCTGACAGCTATTCCTGGTCCAGGACAAGGATGTCTATACACTATTTCATGAGACAAACCTAAACTCAATCCAATACTACGTACTTCATCTTTAAATAAATTCTTTATAGGTTCTAATAACTTTAAATTTAAAATACCTGGAAGACCTCCTACATTATGATGGGATTTAATTAAATGAATCATTGAGTTTCTATTCTTAGGTGATACTCCAGATTCAATTATATCAGAATATATAGTACCCTGAACAAGCCATCTAACATTTTTCCTTTCACTTACATATGACTCAAATACTTCTATAAATGTCTTTCCTATTATTTTTCTTTTTTCTTCTGGATCTACAACACCAACTAAAGCATTTAAAAACCTCTTTTCTTCCGATAAACACACAATATTCAGATTCTGATATTCTTTACAAAAACTATTAAATCTATCGATTTCATTATAACATAACAACCCATTATTCACAAATACACAAATAAATCTATTATCAATTGCTCCTTGTAATAATAAAGCAGTAACACAAGAATCAACACCACCAGAAAAAGCAAGCACCACCTCATCTTGACCTACTACTTTTTTTACATTTTTAATAATATCTTTAATGATATTTCCTGATCTCCATGAAGATTTACATTTACAAATATCTATAACAAATCTTTTTAAAATATTAAGACCCTTTCTAGTATGCGTAACTTCTGGATGAAACTGTATACCATACCAATAATATTTTTTATGAGCTATAATAGCAATTTTATTATATTGGGTTAAACCAATAATATTAAAACCATTAGGAACAGAAATAACTAAATCTCTATGACTCATCCAAACTTCCAATATTGAATTACCTTCATTATTAATGAAATCATAAATATTATTTACTAACACATTTTGAGTAATAATTTTAACTTGAGCAGAACCAAATTCCCCTTGATTACCTGCATGTTGCACTATACCACCTAATTGATTAACCATAATTTGCATACCGTAACATATTCCCAATATTGGAATATTTAATGTAAAAATAAAATCAGGAATACATGGTTTATTATCTGCATATACACTATAAGGTCCACCGGAAAGAATTATGCCATCAGGATTCAACTTATTAAATTGAAATATATCAAAGTTCCAATGACACAAAACGGAATACACTCCTAATTCTCGAATTCTTTTTAAAATTAATTGAGTATATTGAGAGCCAAAATCTACAACCAAAATCCGATATTTAGCACATTTCATGTATTACATTTAACCCTATCAATAATCTTAAAATAATTCAAAATATTAAATACTATATATATGCTGTAAATCCCTCTTTATTTACACACATATAAACCATGAAGTATACGATATTTGTAATTCTTTTTCTATTTGAATCTATAATTCGGAGCTTCTTTTGTAATCATTACATCATGTACATGTCCTTCTCGCATCCCAGAATGGCTGACTCGTACAAATTTTGTTTTTGTCCTCAAATCATCAACAGTCAAACATCCTGTTAATCCCATACAAGAACGTAATCCACCCATTAACTGATGTATAATCATTTTTAATTTTCCTTTATAAATAACCCGACCTTCAATTCCCTCGGGAACTAATTTCCCAACAATATTTTCATCTTGTTGAAAATATCGATCAGATGAACCACGATTCATAGCTCCTAAAGAACCCATTCCTCTATAACTCTTAAACGATCTTCCTTGATAAAACTCTATATCTCCTGGAGATTCCTCAGTACCTGCTAATAAAGAACCAACCATAACACAATGTGCTCCTGCTGCTATAGCTTTAGCTATATCTCCAGAAAATCTAATACCTCCATCAGCAATAATAGGTATATTAGTATTTTTTAATGCTTGCGATACATCATATATAGCAGTGATTTGAGGAATGCCTACACCAGTTATGATCCGTGTTGTACATATAGAACCTGGTCCTATTCCAACTTTTATTGCATTAACTCCAGCTGCCTTTAAAGCTAACGCTCCCTCTTTAGTAACAACATTTCCTCCTATAATAGGTAAATTAGGATATATTCTTCGAATATTTGAAATAAAATTCAATATACTTTCCGAATGACCATGAGATGAGTCAATTAATAAAATATCTACACCAGCATTAACCAATCCATCAATTCTATTTCTATAATCTGTATTAATACCAATTGCTGCACCCACTCTTAATCGACCATCACTATCTTTACATGCGTTAGGCTTACGTTCTGATTTTTCAAAATCTTTTGCAGTAATCATACCTTTCAAATGAAATAAAGAATCTACTAATAATATTTTCTCTACTCTTTTCTCATGCATCTTATTAAGAACTGTTTTTCGATCCTTTTTCTCACATACTGTTATTAATCGATTCTTAGGAGTCATAACATCAGAAACTAATGTTTTTAAATTATTTATAAAACGTACATCTCGGCTAGTTACAATTCCCACTAATTCATTCTTATTTATTACCACCGGATAACCAGCAAATCCATTTCGAAAAGTTCTTTCTTTTACTTCCAATAATGTAGTATTAGGAGAAACACATTGAGGATTAGTTACAACACCACTTTCGTAACGTTTAACCCGACTTACTTCATCAATTTGTTTTGTTAAAGACATATTTTTGTGTATAAAACCTACTCCTCCTTCTTGAGCTATAGCAATAGCTAAACTAGATTCTGTTACCGTATCCATAGCTGCAGAAATAACAGGAATATTTAACATAATAGAATCAGTTATTCTAGTTTTTAAAATCACTTCTGCAGGCAACACAGACGATCTCTCTGGAACAAGAGACACATCATCAAAAGTCAAAGCTTCTTTTAAAAAAAACATATCACATATACTGTCATTATATAATTTAATAAAATACTATACAAAATTATAAAAATAATATATACATATATTTATATCATATCAATCTACTCATACAAAAAATCCCTTAATAATCAAAAAAATCTATTCTGGTAGACACACCCACTATTTTATCACAGATAAAAATAATATATCTTTATATCATCAAAATAATTAAATCTTTATATATAAATCACTTCATCAAAACAATTAATGATATCTTTTCTTAAAAATATTGTATATTTTTTTATAAAAATATAATATAAATAAAATATTAAATATTTTATAGAACTATTATATTCATTAATGTGTTAGACTATTATTTAAACTTATTAAAAATCAATATAATTAACTGCATGTTCACATGAACAACAATTTTATTAATCAAAAATTGTTACAACAATCAAATATAAAAATACATTCTCCTATTGATGTTGCATTAATTGGAGCTGGTATTATGAGTACAACATTAGGGATGGTTCTAACATTGTTAGAACCATCTTGGAAAATAAATATGTATGAACGCTTAAATGAACCAGCTCAAGAAAGTTCTAACGCCTGGAATAACGCAGGAACAGGACATGCTGCATTCTGTGAATTAAATTACACAGAATATGACAATATAAACAATTCTGTTAACATTAAAAAAGCACTTACAATAAATACTGCATTTGAATTATCACTACAATTCTGGGCATATTTAACTAAAGAAAATATTCTCAAAAATCCAGAATCTTTTATTCGTAATATTCCTCATATAAGTTTTGTATATAATGAAAACAACATTGCTTTTTTAAAGACACGATTTCAGGAATTAAAAAAAAATATATTTTTCAATGGAATGATTTATTCTGAAAATCCCAAAGAAATTGAATCATGGATTCCTCTAATCATGACAGGACGAAACAAACATCAAAAAGTAGCTGCTACTTATATGTCAATGGGAACAGACATTAATTTTGAGGAAATTACACAACAATTATTAAATCAATTAAATAAAAATCCTAATTTTAATATATATTTTCAACATAACGTGACATGTATACAGTCTCATAATAATATCTGGAATATATCCATACAAAATACACAACATAAAATCAAAAAGAATATTCATGCTAAAAGTATATTTATTGGAGGAGGAGGAGGATCTCTTAATCTATTACAAACCTCTAAAATTAAAGAAATTCAAGGATACGCTGGTTTTCCAGTGGGGGGGCAATTTCTTATTACGCAAAATCCGAAAATAGTATCACAACATTCAGCAAAAGTATATAGTAACTCCCCACTTCATATGCCTCCTATGTCAATTCCTCATTTAGATGCTCGTATACTTAATGGAAATAAAGTTTTATTATTTGGGCCATTTGCTACTTTTAGTGGAAAATTTTTAAAATACGGATCTTGGTTAGATTTATTTCATTCTTTAAATAAAAACAATCTTTTACCAATGATTCAAGCTGGATTGGATAATATATCTTTAATTAAATATTTAATTCAGCAATTAACTATGTCTCATAAAGATCGCATTTATTCTCTTAAAAATTTTTATCCAGAAGCTGATTCAAAAGATTGGTCACTAATACAAGCAGGTCAACGAGTTCAAATTATTAAAAAAAACCACAAAAATAAAGGTATTTTGCAATTTGGAACGGAAATAGTAAATTCATCAAACGGATCGTTATCAGCATTACTCGGTGCATCTCCAGGAGCATCAACTTCTGTAGCAATAGCAATAAAATTGTTATATATTATGTTTAATAAACAAATACACAGAAATTCCTGGAAATCTAAACTTCAAGAAATAATACCATCATGTTTTCAATATATTAATAATAATAATATAACAATAACAAATCAACTTAGAAAAAATACTAGAAACTCCCTGAATTTAATTTTTATAGAATAAAAATTAAACAATAAATTATGTGTTTTATACAATATATTCCACATTAAGTTAATATATTCTTTATGATTTCATAACAAAAGGATTAATAGCATCCTTAAATTTTATACGAAAAAAAATGCCATTTAAATTTAAAGCACGACAAAAATATTTTTTTAAATATTTTTTATATTCAACAGATAATTGATTAACTTTAGTTCCGTGAATAACAATAGTTATTGGATTATACCCTCCAATGTGTACATATTTAGGTTTAGGTGCTACACCTTTCATTTTTAAAGAAAATGGAGGATTGTGTTCAACAAGAGCTTCATTCATAATACGAGTTAAAACAGCTGTACTAATAATCTTTAAAGAATTATAATATATCTTTGATATTGATTTAAATAATAATTTAATTCCACCTCCATGCAACGCAGAAATAAAATGAATTTTAATTGTTGAAAAACCCATAAACCTTATTTTATTCATTAAAGATTTAATAATAATTTCTTTAGATAATTTTTCATTTTTAAATGAAAAATTATCCCATTTATTTAATGCTATTACCAACGATTTACCATTATTCATAATAAAACTCAATAAAGATAAATCTTGATCTACAATACCTTCTTGAACATCAATCATTAATAAAGTTACATGAGCATTTTTAATAATTCGTAAAGTTTTAAAAATAGCTATTTGTTCTGCTGAACAACTATTATTATTAATGTATTTTCTATTTCTTCGAATTCCTGCTGTATCAATTAATATGTATTTTTGATTATAATAAACAACCGGAATATATATAGAATCTCTAGTAGTACCTGGAATTCTAGAAGTAATCACACGATTTTCTTGTAATATATAATTTATAAAAGTAGATTTCCCAGAATTTGGACGACCCACTACAGCTAATTTAATAGCAGAACCATCTTCTGATGCTATAAATTCTCTATTTTTACTTTCTCTGTTTATAAAATAGGATTGTCTTTTATCACTAACAAATATTTTTTGTGCTATTTTAAAAATCTTATCTATCAAAATATCAATACCATTTCCATGAATCGCGGAAACAGTTATAAATTCTTCAATTCCAAAAGAATAATAATTATACCCAGTTTCTAAATTCTTAGACTTAAAATTATCAATTTTATTAACTACAATAAATATATTTTTTTTTCCTAATTTACGTAAATTTTTAACAATATTATAATCCGTTGATGATTCTAAAGAATGTCCATTTACTACAAATAATACAATATCAGCTTCTTTAATAGCTAAATTTGCTTGATAATTAATAGAATCTTGAAGAAATGAGTTAAAATTTTCATTAATTCCACCTGTATCTATGATGATACATCTATTATTCTTGTATTGAATGCATCCATATTGTCTATCTCTAGTAAAACCAGAACAATTCGTTGCCAATGCAAAACGATTTTGTGTTAATTTATTAAATAAAGTAGATTTTCCTACATTTCTTTTTCCAATTAATGCAACAATAGGTAATTTTTTTTTGTCCATTTTAAATAAAACCAATTTAATAAATTAACACAACCATTTTAATGATAACTAAAGATCTATTTTTAATCTTTAAATACAAAATTTTTCAACTTTCTAATAATTTCATTATATGTGAAAATATTTTGATTTTTAGATTTTATATCTTTCAAAACAACTGTTTTTTCATAAACATTTTGATCTTTTATAATCAAAACAAATCGAGCATTATTCTTAATAGCTTGATCGAATTGCTTCTTAAAATTCCCTCCTCCATGATTTACCATTAAACGTAACAACGGCAATTCATTTCTAATATTTTCTGATAAAGTAAATAAATATTGTTGAGAATAATTACTTAGATTTATGATGTAAACATCTATATTCATAAGAGTGCTCGTAATTATGTTATTATTACTAATACTCTTAATTAGCAATAATACGCGTTCTAACCCAATAGATAATCCTACAGCAGGTACCGATTGTCCTCCTAACTGTTTTGATAAATTATCATAACGACCACCTGCACAAATAGTGTTTTTAGCTCCTAATTTATTTGTCACCCATTCAAAAACTGTACGATTATAATAATCCAATCCACGTACTAAATACGGATTAACAACATAAGATACTCCAAGATTATCTAATAATTTACATAATTTATTAAAATGACTCTTAGAATCCTCATCTAAATAATCATACAAAATAGGAGCTTTTATCAATATTTTTTTTAGCTCTTCATCTTTTGTATCTAAAATACGCATTGGATTGGAATATAAACGGCGAATCATATCACTTTTTAAACTATCTCTATTTTTTTCTAAAAAATTTATTAATTTTTCTCGATATAATTCCCTAGATGATAACAACCCTATAGAATTTAATTCTAATGTTACATATTCACTAATTCCTAATTCCTTCCAACAACGCATAGCGATTAAAATCAGTTCAACATCTATATCTGGACCAATTTGACCAAAAACTTCTGCACTAAATTGATGAAATTGTCTATATCGACCTTTTTGAGGCCGTTCTCTTCTAAACATTGGTCCTATATACCATAATCTCTGTTCTTGATGATAAAACAAAGAATGCTCAATTCCAGCGCGAATACATCCAGCTGTTCCCTCTGGTCTTAATGTTAAATTATCTCCATTCTTATCATTAAAACTATACATTTCTTTTTCAACAACATCTGTTACTTCTCCAATTGCTCTTTTAAATAAATCTGTAAATTCTACAATAGGAAATCTAATTTCATTATATCCATAACTACTCAATATAGATTTGAACACATTTTCAATTTTCTGCCATAAAAAAGTATCTTTAGGTAAACAATCACACATCCCTCTAACAGATTGAATTCTTTTCATACACTATATAAATATACATATTTAATTATATTGAACATTTTAATTATATTACTTACTCTAAGTAATATAATTATATAGTTATTTATTCATAGATCTAGCACGAATTCGACGCTCTAATTCTTTGACTATCGATTTATTATCGCAACGTTCTTTTTGTCTAATCCCATCTTCATATATTCCACTTTTATTTTTAGCTCCTGCTACTCCTATAGTTGACGATAATGATTCTCCTGGTCCATTAACTACACATCCAATAATAGATACATCCATAGATGTATCTATATCACATACTTTCTTCTCTAAAGAATTTACCACACTAATAACATCAAATTCTTGCCTTGCACATCCTGGACAAGCTATAAAATTGACTCCTCTAGTTCGTATCTTTAAAGCTCTTAAAATATCAAATGCTACTTTTACTTCTTCTACAGGATCTGCAGCTAAAGAAATACGTATGGTATCCCCAATTCCTTCCGTCAATAAGAACCCCAAAGCTATTGAAGATTTAACCGTTCCATTACGCAACAAACCAGCCTCAGTTAATCCTACATGTAGTGGTTGATCAATTCTAGATGATATCTTTCGATATGCACGTAAAGTAGTAAATAAATCTGAAGACTTAACACTTACCTTAAACTGATGAAAATTAAACTTATCTAAAATATTTATATGCCGCATTGCAGATTCTAATAAAACATGTTCCACAGAACTTTCTTTATATTTATTTACTAAATCACGTTCTAAAGATCCAGAATTCACTCCAATTCTAATCGAAATATTTTTATCTTTCGCACAATCCACTACAGATCTAATACGATTATTATTACCAATATTCCCGGGATTAATCCTCAAACAATCTGCACCATATTCTGCAGCTTTTAACGCAATACGATAATCAAAATGAATATCAGCTACCAATGGAACATCAATAATTTTTAATTTAATTTGCTTAAACGCTTCAGCTGCATCCATAGTAGGAATCGATATTCTTACAATATCGACTCCTACTTTTTTTAAAGCATTAATTTGATTGATTGTTCCTACAATATCTGTAGTACGAGTATTAACCATAGATTGCACTGCAATCGGAGCTCCATCCCCTATAGGAACATCGCCAACGTATATGCGAGTAGACTTTCGACGAATAATATTAATTGAATCATTCATATTACTACCTCGATTTTTATATTAAAAAAAACACACATATTCTTATACTATCAATAAAAATTCTTTATTGCTTTTAATTATGTTATTAAAAACATAAAAAAAAAGAACAATTAATCTAATTTATTTAATAATAAATAAATAAAATTTTTTTTAAATATAAAATATGTATTACATCCAATACACTAATATATTAATGTGTATTCCTGTACTTATATTGATTATTATAAATGATAAATTTGGTCATTACTATTATCTAATTTAATATATCTTGTTACTCATGTATCTTATTATTAATAAAATTTCCTATTAATTGTCCACATGCAGCATTTATATCTAATCCTCTTATTCTTCTAATTGTCGTTACAATACCATAACTTTTTAAAATTTTATAAAATTTATTCATTCTTTTATAAGAAGTACTTTGTAAGTTTTCAGTATTCTCAATAGGATTCCAAAACATTAAATTAACTTTACATGAAAACGTAATAAGTTTTCTCGCTAATTCATGTGCATGTTTTACCTCATCATTAATATGATTTAACAATATATATTCAATTGTTACCTTCTTACCCCGAAAAGTTTTTTGTTGTAAATAACAACGAATTGATTTTAATAAACAATCAATATTATATTTTTGATTAATTGGCATAATTTTATTTCTAATTACATCATTAGGCGCATGTAAGGATACAGCTAAAGATATATCAATCATATCTTTTAATTTATCTATACCTGGAACAATTCCAGATGTAGACACTGTTACATGATGTTTAGATAAATTAAAGCCAAAATTACTCAATATAATCTTAATAGATGATACAACATTTATTAAATTCAATAAAGGCTCTCCCATTCCCATAAACACTACATGAGTAATAGGAATAATTTTATTATTATTTTTTAAATGTGTATTATTATAAAAAATAAATTTTGCTATTCTCCACATTTGACCAACAATTTCTGATGTTTTTAAATTTTTCACAAATCCTAACTTCGCTGTACCACAAAAACTACATCCTAAAGCACATCCGCATTGTGAAGATATACATAAAGTTGCTCTCTTATCGTCAGGAATATACACTGTTTCAATATATTTATTATTATCAATCTTCATTATCCATTTTCTTGTTCCATCATCAGATTGTTGTTCATGTACAATAACAGGAGCATTAATTTCTGATATTTGATTTAACTTTCGTCTTAAATTTTTATTTAAATTAGTCATCTTGCTAAAATCATCGCAATACTTTTTATAAATCCAATCCATTATCTGTTCAGAACGAAAAGAACATTCTCCTAATTCATTAAAAAAAACTAACAATTTGTCAGGAGACATATCAAGTAAATTGATTTTTTTTAACAACATAAAATATTTTCTATTGAATAGTTAAGTTATCTAGTAATTTAGTAACACATATTGAATTCGTTTATATTCATACTTATAATATATTTATTTTTATTTTGTATTAAAAAAATATGATATTTCAAACTCAGCAGAACTTTTAGAATCTGATCCATGAATAGCATTTCTAGTACAACTCTCCCCATAATCAGCTCTAATAGTTCCAGCTAGTGCATTATTTGGATTAGTAGATCCCATGATTTCACGATTTCGTCGTATTGCGTAATCACCTTCTAAAATTTGAATAAATATCAAACCAGAAATCATAAATTCAATTAAATCATTAAAAAATAATTTGCTTTTATGTTCAGAATAAAATCCTGAGGCTTCTTCCCTCGTAAGCTGTAACATTTTAGCTGATACTATAGTCAATCTAGAAATTTCAAACCGGCTAATTATAGAACCAATCACATTTTTAAATACTGCATCAGGTTTAATAATTGATAATGTACGCTCTTTTACCATATTTATTCCTTATCAACATATACATTACTTTATTTTTAATAAGCATTATGAATAAGATTATTAATGAATTATCAAAAACTATTTATAATCAAACACTTATTTGAATATATATTAATATATTGTATATTGATTTTTTATTAATAACCTTATTCATAATAAATGTATCATTTCATTTAACTTCATAACTGTAGCAACAATTTGATGAATAGCATAATCTATTTCTTCTTCTGTTGTAAATCTTCCCAAAGAAAATCTAATTGAATTATAGGAAAGTGTAGGATTTACTCCTAAAGCTGTTAAAACATGCGATACACTCATTGTCTCAGAGGTACACGCTGATCCAGAAGACAAAGCAAAATCTTTTAATGCTATCATTAATGTTTCTCCATCAATATTAATAAAACTAACATTTAATAATGTCCCAATACAATGATCTAAATCGCCATTTATTGTAATTCCTTCAATTTGTTGCAATCCTTTCCATAAACGATTTCTCATTTTTTTTAAAAAACTCATTTCCATTTCCATTTCTTTTTTTGCTATCTGATATGCTTCAGCCATACCAACAATTAAATGTACCGGCAAAGTTCCAGATCTCAAACCATACTCATGTCCGCCTCCATGTATCTGAGGTAAAATATTAATTTTAGGTTGTAGTATTGTTGTTTTATTTATATAATTATTATATTTACGCACATATAATCCTCCAATACCTTTTGGTCCATACAACTTATGAGCGCTAAAAGACATTAAATCTATTGGTAAAATAGATAAATCAATATGTAACTTTCCAATACTTTGTGCTGCATCTACATGAAATATCACATTATTTGAACGACATAACTTACCAAATTCTTCAATATCTTGAATAATTCCTATCTCATTATTTACATGCATAATAGATAATAAAATTGTATCATCACGTAATACTTGACGAATTTGATCTACATAAATCAATCCATTACTTTGAGGAATGATTTTAGTAATTTCAAATCCTTGATCTGCAAGATTCTGACAAGTATCAAGTACGGCTTTATGTTCAGTTGCGCTAGTAATAATATGCTTGCCTTTCTTATAATAAGAATATGCTATACCTTTAATAGCTAAATTTATTGATTCAGTAGTTCCTGAAGTAAAAATAATTTCATCCGATTTGGCTCCAATTAATGACGCAATACGTTTACGAGATAACTCTACTGCTTCTTCTGCCTTCCATCCATAATAATGGGATCGAGATGATGAATTACCAAATATACCGTCTATAGTCAAATATTGATACATTTTTTCTGCAACTCTTGAATCTACTGGAGATGTGGCAGCATAATCAAAATATATTGGTAATTTCATTCTATATGTACTCCAAAAAATAAAAAGATTACTGTAATTCAAATAAATTATATACTTTATAAATATAAAGTATATAATCACTCATTACAATTTATTTATTTTAAACCAATCACTCATATATATGAATATTTATATATGATATAAAATTTAATTATTTGTTTAAAATTACATACGTAATATTTAACATTTTTATCTCTAATAAATATTTAGTAATTAATGAATAGATTTGTATGTGTTCAACATGACTATATAATCACGTCTATTTAATAAATTTATTACTAAATAGATATTATATTTAATAATAAAGTACATAATATTATAAACTGTAATTCATCAAATAATACTATTTAAATCTTTATATATAAAATTATATTACAATTCATATATATGAAATTTTATATATAAACAAAATACATGCATCCAATACTAAATATCGCTATACAAGCAATAAGAAAAGCTGGGAATTTTATCATCAAACAATATGAGTTAGCTAACAGCTATAATACAAAATCAACAAGTTGTATACAAAATTTCTTAAACAAAATACATACTGAATCCAATCAAATTATTTCAACAATTATAAGAAAATTCTACCCTTCACACGTAATCATTAATACTTATGATCAACATACTATAATCATTCCAGATTATAACACAACATATTGGATCATAAATTCTATAGATACTAATACTAATTTTATTAAACAATTTCCATTTTTTACTTTATCTATTGCTGTTCAACAAAAAAAAAAAATTGAAATAGGTATAATATATGACCCAATACATAATGAATTGTTTAGCGCATGTCGAGGGAAAGGAGCTCAATTTAATAATTATTATCGTATTCGACTACATCATCATCAAAACTCTTTAAAAATATCAAATAAATTTATATTTACCATAACATCATGTAATACCGAGTATACAAACCATAATAATATTATAAATCTATTAAATAAATTAAACGACTTAGACCATATCGTCATAAATTTTAGGTGTACCGGATCTATAAATTTAGATTTGATTTATGTTGCAATGGGTCGATTAGATGGATGTTTTTTAATATCTTTAAAAAAAAATATTAAATTAGCTAGTAGTTTTCTGATAATTAAAGAATCAGGAGGCATGATTATAGATTTCAATGGAAATATAATCAATGATCACTTATTTCAAGGCAACGTAATAATTGGACACTCAAAACTAATAAGAAAAATACTACCTTTTACAAAAAACTACTCCAGTTAATATACTTTTTATTTAAATACCAAAATTTATATCTGAATATACTGGTCGTGAATTACACTTTTTTAAAACCTTATTCTTTATAGCTAAAATATTTTTTTCATTATTTATGTGAGTTAATATATCAATTATCCATTCAGATAACTCTAAAATATCATCATTGCTAAAACACCGTCTAGTAACTGCAGAAGTACCAATACGTATCCCAGAAGTTAAAAAAGGACTTCTATTATCATTAGGTATACAATTTTTATTTACAATAATATTAGCTCGCTCTAAAGCTAAGCTAGCATCTTTTCCAGTAATGTTATGATTTGTTAAATCTAATACAAACAAATGATTTTTTGGAATACCAGAGATAATTTTAAAACCATTCATTAGAAATTCTTTTGCCATTATTTGAGCATTTTTTACAACTTTCTTTTGGTACTCCTTGAAATTTGCAGTCATAGCTTCTTTAAAAGCTATAGCTTTAGCTGCAATAACATGAACTAAAGGCCCGCCTTGAGAACCTGGAAATACAGAAGCATCTATTTTTTTATAAAATTCTAAATCACCTCTGCTATCTTCATTATTGAAATTATTATTTCCATTTGATAATATTATCCCTCCTCTTGGTCCAGATAAAGTTTTGTGTGTAGTAGCAGTCACAATATGAGCATATGGAAGAGGACTTGGATATATTCCTGCAGCGACTAAACCTGCAATATGAGCCATATCAACAAATAAATATGCTTTAATAGAATCAGCAATTTCTCGCATTTTTCTCCAATTTACAATACCAGAATATGAAGAGAAACCACCTACTATCATCTTTGGCTTATATATCTCAGATAAATGTAATAATTGTGAATAATCAATATCTCCAAATTCATCTAAACCATAAAATACTGTATTATATAATTTTCCAGAAAAATTTACTTTAGATCCATGAGTTAAATGACCTCCATGCTGTAAATTCATACCTATAACAGTATCTCCAGGATTTAATAAAGCGTTATAAACAGAAAAATTTGCTTGAGAACCTGAATGAGGCTGTACATTTGCATACTTAGCAGAAAACAATTTTTTAGCCCTATCTATAGCCAGTTGTTCTATCAAATCAACATATTTACACCCACCATAATAACGATTACCAGGATATCCTTCTGCATACTTATTAGTGAAAGGAGACCCCTGAGCTTTCATAGCTTCAATACTAATGTAATTTTCAGAAGCAATTAATTCTATATGTTGCTCTTGTCTGATAATTTCCTTTTTTATTATATCCCATACTTCAACATCATTATATATCATATTATTACTCTATTAAATTAGAACCGCTACTAATATATGCTAACATATAACAACATCTAAATCAATGTCATTAATTTATATAATAATTTATAAAACAAACAACACATATGAATTTTATATTATAATACTCACAACGATAATTTATTATTTCTATACATGGAATTAACGTTTATTTTTAAAAAATCTTTTTATTTGTTTCGAGCAAATCTTATTCAACACTCCTGTTGTAATAGAAAAACGATGATTAATCACAGAACGATCTATTAAATAATTATTCCATAATACATCTATCCACCGTACTTTATTATCTTTTGCTCCACACACTAATCTAAAAATACGCGCATGAATCATTGCTCCAATGCACATCATACATGGCTCCATTGTTACATATAAAGTAGTATTTAATAAACGATAATTACCTAAAAACCTTCCACCAACACGCAATGCTATAATTTCTGCATGAGCACTAGGATCATGGTATATGATTGAAGAGTTATACCCATACCCTATAAGTCTTCCGTTATAAATTAATACTGACCCTATTGTAATATTTCCATAAAAACCAGCAAGATTAGCTAGAATTATAGCATAACGCATCCATATTATATCCATATCTAATAAATTAGACATATCATATACATTTTATTATGACCAATAATACATACTATAATTACATCAATAAGATAATTTATCAGAATTATTTTATTAATATTTTACTTAATACATCTGCTTTATTTATTTTTGTTATAATTTTATTTATATAAATACACAAATATATATTTATTTTTAAAAAATAAATATACAAAAACAATAAATACATTAACATTCTAAAATTACTACTGCACAAGCATACATATGAGTATCAGTTAAAGTGACATATGTCTTTTTTAAAGATAAAGACTTAGCTAACTGAGCAGCACAAGAAAATAAACGTAACACTGGCTTTCCATAATCATCATTAAATATTTCAAACTGATTAAAAGTCACTCCACGAGTCATACCTATTCCAAATGCTTTTGATGCTGCTTCTTTTGCAGCGAATCTCTTGGACAAAAAATAAATAGAATTATTTTTATTGTAATATATTTCTAATTCTGATTTTCTAAGAATACGCTTAGCTAATTTATCTCCACTACATACTACTATTTTTTTTATCCTATTTATCTCTACTATATCTATTCCTATTCCCCGAATCACTATTGATTCTCCTCGATTCTATTAATAATCTCTTCATATCCAGAATTGCTTTAGGTAATCCATCAAACATAGCTCTACTTAAAATAGAATGTCCTATATTTAATTCTTCTATCTTAGTCAACATTGCAATATTCTGAACATTATTATAATTAAGTCCATGCCCAGCATTTACTATAAAACCACAACTATTAGCATATTTTACACCTGTTTTTATGCGTTTATACTCTATATCAGCAATTTTAATGTCATTCTGACTTACAGACTCAGCATATGATCCTGTATGCAACTCAACACACGAAGCTCCAATAGTATACGCTGCATCTATTTGTTTTTCATCAGGATCTATAAACAATGAAACTCTAATTCCAATATCCTGTAGCTTAGACACTATATCTTTTAATTTGTTTATCTGGTTAATTAAATTTAAACCACCCTCAGTAGTTAATTCTTGACGTTTTTCAGGAACTAAACAACAATAATTAGGCTTTACCTCACATACAATATCAATCATCTCATCTGCTACTGATATCTCTAAATTCATAGTAGTTTGTATAGTTTCTCGAAGTAATTTTACATCTCGATCAGTAATATGTCTTCGATCTTCTCTTAAATGTACAGTAATACCATCTATTCCTGACTGTTCTGCTATAAACGCAGCATAGATAGGATCAGGATATTTAGTACCTCGAGAATTTCTTATAGTAGCAATATGATCAATATTTAAAGCTAACAATAAATCAGACATAACTGTATTCCACTCAAATTATTTATATAATAAAACTTAGATTTTTAATTTAATAAACCAAAATGACTTAAAAATACCAATACTCAATTAATAGTAAACAATATCTATTATGAAATTTTTTTCCTACATATAAATTAATAATTTTTAAAATTTACATTATCCGTATTATCATACGATATTAATATCTTTAATGCATTTTTTGCTGCTAATTGTTCTGCTTTTCGTATACTAGATCCAAAACCTACTGCTGGATTTGCTAATTGACTAACCTGGCAAAATATAGTAAATACTTGATTATGCGCTTGACCTTGCACTTGATTTACATAATATATAGGTAAAGGTAACCGGCGTCGTTGTAAATATTCCTGTAAACGAGTTTTAGGATCTTTCTGATTACTTTTAAAACTGATCATATTTAAATGAAATTTATACCAATTTTTAATTAATATTTCAACAACTTTTATATTACTATCCAAAAAAATCCCTCCTATTATAGCTTCCACAGTATTAGCCAAAATAGATTTTCGTTGAAAACCTCCACTTTTTAACTCACCTTGACCTAATTTTAAATATTCTCCTAAATTAAATTCTTTAGCTAACATCGTTAAAGTTCCAGAACATACTAAATTAGCACGTATTCTACTCATATCTCCTTCACTAATATGATTATATTTATGGTATAACACACTAGCAATCACATAATTTAATATAGAATCTCCTAAAAATTCCAATCTCTCGTTATGTTGTTTACTAAAACTTCTATGAGTCAAAGCTAATACTAATAAATCTAACTTACTAAAAAAATACCCTAATTTTTCTTGAAGAACATTAAAATCTACAAAATTCATATAAAAAACACTTAAAATCCATATATCTCATAAATTCATATAATTTATTATTTTAAATATTAATAATCATTTATTATCTTATTTAACTTTCAGATATTTTTATTGTATTATGCTTCCTATTCTATCAAACTGAATACCAGTAGGCCATTGTCCTTCTTGTTTTTTAAAGCTCATCCAAACTATCACAGCTTTTCCAATGATATTTCTAGTAGGAACACATCCCCAATAACGACTATCTGAACTATTATCTCTATTATCACCCATTACAAAATATTCATTTTCAGGAACAAGCCATTCAGATACTAAATGACTGGAATATTGATCATACATATCCATAAATCTAATATCTCCAGGAGAAATCATGGTTAAAATACTATGATTCAATCCATTTAGTGACTCTGTCGTTTTAACTAATCTAATTCCAGAAGAATAATCTTTTGTTGAATTCGAATCTTTAATTTTTATAAAATCTGTACTTATTGTTCCAGTTTTAGATTTATGAAAAATCTGAATAAAATCACTTAATTTAATATCACTATAAGTAATTGATAACTCTTTACTATAAAGACCATCCTTTCCTATAGGAAATATTATTAACTTTTTGCTTATTATATTATAAATTATTTTATCTCCAGGCTCCCCTATCACTCTCTTAATATAATTCAATTTTGGATCTTTAGGATATTTAAATACGACTAAATCTCCACGCTTTGGATGGTTATTAAAATCAATTAAAGTTTTATGACTAATAGGATCTTTAATTCCATACACAAATTTATTCACTAAAATTAAATCTCCTATTAACAAAGTAGGCATCATAGAGCCAGATGGTATTTGGAATGGTTCAAAAATGAATGATCGAAATATAAAAATTATTAACAACACTGGAAACATAGAAGATATGAATTCATATAATTTTAAAAAAAATAATAAAAATGTACTAAACGCACCATTTGAATTCAAAAAATAATTTCTTATTCCTGCTAAATTCATTTTTTCTAATTTATTTCGTTTATTTATTATTATATATAATTTTTTTATCATCCAAAAAATTCCTGACACCGCTGTAATTAATATCAAAACAAAAGAAAATATATTAATCATATATAACTCACAATAGAATAAATATTTAATGCCTATATCAATGATTTTTGCTCAAAAGAGACAGAAAAACCCCATGCGTTAAATTCACATTACCTAATTTTTTCATTCTTTTTTTTCCAATTTTTTGATTATACAATAATTTTTTTTTTCTGGTAATATCCCCTCCATAACATTTATATGTAACATGTTTTCTTAACTGTTTTACAGTATTACGACATATAACACGACTTCCAATAGCTGCTTGAATTGAAATGTCAAACTGCTGTCTTGATATCAATGATTGCAACTTATCTATTAGCATACGACCCCTCTTTTCAGCTATCATTCGATGTGTAATTAAAGCTAATTCATTAATACGTTGTTTATTAATTAATATTTCTAAACATACTATATCAGATACTTGAAATCGATTGAACTTATATTCAAAAGAAGCATACCCTTTAGATATTGATTTAACTCGATCAAAAAAATTCAATATTATCTCTGACATAGGTAACTCATAAACTAAAATTACTTGATCCCCTTTGTAATTTAAAGATATTTGAATACCTCGAATTTCAACACATAATTCAATAATTCCTCCAAGATATATTTTTGGAAACACAAAACTACATAACGCGATAGGTTCACGTATCTCTTTAATATTAGTTATAGATAAAAACTTTGATGAATTATCTACAGATATTATTTTATTATCAATAGTTAAAATCTCATAAATTATTTCCGGAGCAGTAATAATGAAATCTACAGAATATTCTCTTTTCAATCTTTCTTGTATAATATCCATATGTAATAATCCTAAAAATCCACAACGAAAACCTAAACCGAGATATGCAGATCTATTGGGTTCATAATGTAAAGATGGATCATTTAAACCTAACTTATATAAAGCATCAGAAAATATCTTTTGAGTCGTAGTACCAATAGGAAATAATCCAGCATATACAAAATGCTGAACTTTTTTAAATTTAGGCAATGGAGTTTTTGATGGATTCTTCAATAAAGTTAAAGTATCTCCTACTTCAATTCCTGTAAAATGTTTAGAAGAACATATTAACCAACCTACTTCTCCGCAATTTAATAACTCACGTTTTATCTGTTTTGGAGTAAATATTCCCACTTGATCTACAACATAAATTTTACCTGTACTCATAGATTTTACAATATTACCCTTACGTATTACTCCATTTTTAACACATACTAATAATACAATACCCAAATAATTATTAAACCATGAATCAATAATTAATACCTGTAAAGGAGCATCAGGATTTCCTTGAGGAGAAGGAACATCACAAATTAAACGTTCTAATATATTAGATACACCAAATCCAGTTTTCGCAGAACATAAAATTATATCTTTTTCATCAATACCAAGAATATTTTGTATGTTAATAGATATTTGTTTAACATCTGCTGTTAATAAATCTATTTTACTTAATACAACAATAATTTTTAAATTCATTTTTATAGCAATTTGATAATTAGCTATAGTCTGTGCTTCAATTCCTTGAGATGCATCGACCACTAATAAAGCACCTTCACATGCTGATAAAGAACGAGATACTTCATACGAAAAATCAACATGTCCAGGAGTATCGATTAAATTAAATTGATATCTGTTACCGCTTTTAGATAAATAATTTAAAGTTACATTCTGTGCTTTAATAGTAATACCACGTTCTCGTTCTAATTCCATAGAATCTAAAACTTGAGATTTCATTTCACGTTCATTTAATCCTCCACAAATCTGAATGAATCGATCAGATAATGTTGATTTACCGTGATTAATATGAGCAATAATAGAAAAATTACGTATATATTTCATGTTAATATTTTTATATTTCCAAATACTAATCAAAAAACTACTATATTAATTACAAATAATAATATTAATTGTAATAAGTTATTATTAATTTAAAATAAATACTATACTAATAAATTTTATTATATAAAATTATCTTTTATGAATCAAAAATTCACCTGGAAACTCTTTTTATCAAAAGAAAAAAAACTTCCTTATTTTAAAAATATCTTAAATATTTTAAATCAAAAAAGTAAATTAGGAATCACTATTTATCCCAAAAAAAATGATATTTTTAATGCATTTCGTTTTACCGAATTCAAATCTGTAAAAGTCGTAATATTGGGACAGGATCCTTACCATCAACCTAATCAAGCTCATGGACTTGCATTTTCTGTTTCTCCTGGAATTAATCCACCTCCTTCATTAAAAAATATTTATAAAGAATTATCAACTGACATCAATGGATTTATTCCTCCAAAACACGGTTGCTTAAAATCTTGGACTCAAGAAGGAGTATTGTTACTAAACAGTATTTTAACTGTTGAAGCAGGAAAAAGTTGTTCTCATGCAAATATTGGTTGGGAAAAATTTACTGATAAAATAATACATATACTTAATATATACCGAAAAAATATTGTATTTTTACTATGGGGCAACTATGCTAAAAAAAAGGGACAAATTATAGATCATCAAAAACATTATATTCTTAATTCTTCTCATCCTTCTCCTTTATCAGCTCATTACGGGTTCCTAGGATGTAAACATTTTTCTAAAACTAATGTATTTTTATTAAAACATAATAAAAAAATTATCAATTGGAAATTATAAAAACATAATTTTATGTTTAACACAAATAAAATAATATATGTCTACTATTCATTTTAATAATAAATAGCCAATACAAGACCTAACTTTATGTGCTAAACACAAAGCTACTTTAAAACAAATCACTAACAATCTATTACTTTAAATAAAAGTTAATTATCCCATCAAAAATTAAGTACTTTTACATATAAAATAATAATCATTAATTATATTTAATAATATAATTCTATCTAATAATTTTTCATCTTAACATTTAGATTTAGATACTGTAACCATAGCTGGACGAATTAATCTACCATTAAGCAGGTACCCTTTCTGAATAATTGTTAATACTTGATTAGATTTGCATTCCTGAGATTCTACTGCAGAAATTGCTTGATGTATTTCAGGATTAAAATCAACATGAACTTCATGTATAGACTCTACTCCAAACTTACGTATTGTATCTAAAAACGATTTTAAAGTTAAATCAATACCCTCTGAAATCACAGACAAATTATTATCTGTTCGATCAATGATACTCAATGTACGTTCTAAATTATCAATTACAGGTAATAATTCCAGAATAAATCTTTCTAAAGCAAATTTATGTGTCTTTTCTATTTCCTGTGTATTTCGCCGACGAATATTTTCTATTTCGGCTTTAAGACGTAAAACAGTATCTCTTTCGTGTTCTTTAAGTTGAGCTAATTTCATTTCCAATTTAATGATTTGATCATTTTTTAAATCAATAATATTATCCGTATTGGAGATAGATTCTGATGACTCTTCTTTTGAATTTATTGTATTAATACAAGAAATACTATCATCAAGATTATCTTTGTTATTATCTGTCATTAATTTTCTCCGTTTTCTTATTTATATATTTTATAATGCAATTATTATAAGGATGAATAACAGGTATTCAATACTCATTTACAATGAATAAAAATTATCATTTATACAGAAAGGATTCAACAGCATGACTATTTCTATTTTCCATACTATCGGTCTTATAGGGAATGTTCATTATCCTCAAGCAATTAATATATATTATACTTTATACCAATGGTTATGTAATCAAGGTATAAAAGTAATAATAGAACAACATATTGCTAATTTATTACATATACGAAAAGCAATTATAGGAAATTTAGAAGACATAGGAAATCTTGCTGATTTAGCAATAATTATCGGCGGAGATGGCAATATATTAAGAGCTGCAAATATTCTTGTTCGACATAATATTAAAATCATTGGAATTAATCTAGGAACTTTAGGATTTCTTGCTGATTTAAATCCTAGATCTGCATTAACAGAATTATCAAAAATACTTTCAGGATATTTTATTAATGAAAAACGATTTTTATTAGATATAAAATTAAAACAAAACGATACTTTATTTAAATTAGGTACTGCTGTTAATGAAGTAATTTTACATACTAATACAATTAAACATATAATTGCATTTAAGTTATATATCAATAATAAATTTGCTTTTTCTTCTAGATCAGATGGATTGATTATTGCTACCCCAACCGGATCTACAGCATACTCTCTTTCTGCTGGAGGACCAATTTTAACTCCTACAACAAATGCTATTGTTTTAGTTCCAATATGTCCGCATGCCTTATCATCACGTCCAATTGTAGTCGATAATAAAAGTACAATTTCTTTAAAATTCTCTAAAATTATATCTAAAATAAAATTAGGATGTGATAATCAAACACCTATTAATATTTGTGGAAAAAAAGAAATCGTAGTACAACAAAGTAATTATTTCCTTGATTTAATTCATCCAAACACTTATAACCATTTCAAAAATTTAACTCTTAAACTAGGCTGGGCAAAAAAATAATTAAATTACATTATTTAATTTGACTAAATACTACTTATTTATCATTATAGAATAAATTTTACAATACTATTATATGTAATTAAAAATTCAAAAAATTGATTAAAATAATATATACTGATTTTATAAAAAAAATAAAAACACTGAATACCATCCATACATATTATTATATATGGATGGTATTCAGTGTTAATTGTAGTTGTATTCATCAATTCAATTATTCAAATAATTCACATACAGAACAAGGATCATATCTTACAAAACAAGATATCCAAAAAATTCATATCGGTATGACAAAATCTGAAATTCTTTCAAATATTAATATCACACCTACATTACAAAACTGTTTTGGATCAAACATATGGTATTATGTATATCATAATCAAAATAATAATGATACATTACAATATCAAACTACAATTTTAACATTTGATCAAAAAGATATACTAATCAATTTACATATCCTAAGCAATATAAAAAAATGAATTAATAAAGACTATTATATTTATTTCATTTAAATTTACATTATTAAAAATTAAAATTATCTATCAATAACCATAGATCTTTTCAGCTCTTAAAACAAATATTTTAATTATATTTTTATATAATTTCTGAAAAGAGCAATGAAAAAGTTTTTTGTTTAAAATAGATTTAAATTCATAACAAGAAATATATTCAATATTACAAATTACATTAGTTATAGGAATAAATTTCCAACATCCATAAAACGATTTAAATGGGCTATTTACTAAAAAAATTAAAATACTTTTATTTTTTACAAAAAAATTATGAGTAGTTATAGATTGAGCTATTCCTTTAGAAATTAAATGAACTTCAGCAATTAACTCGGTACTATTTTGTAGTATAATATCTACTTCTCTGCAACCTGGAATAAATTCAGTATAAGAACTAACATCATTTACTAAATTGAACATTTGTTCTACACTGTAAGGAACAACAGACAAACATTTTATATAATGCATGTTCACCTTATTTTCATATTTATATATAATTCATTATTTAACAATAAGTATTTTAAAATAAATAAAACACAATAACATTTATATAGTTATATGCTCCACATTATAATATAAAAATTGATGTTTTTATTGATTAAGATAAAAAATGAACCAATCAAATTCTAATAAAATTATACAAAATAAAAGTATATACTATAAATATTCTATTGAAAAGACAATAGAATCTGGATTAGTATTATTAGGATGGGAAGTTAAATCAATACGATTCAAACAAGTTATTATTGATAACAGTTATGTGTCTTTTCAAAACCAAGAAGCATATATGTACAATTCTTTTTTTCAAAAAAATACTAATAATACTTCCGTTTATGAAACTAATCGTATCCGAAAATTATTATTAAAAAAAAAAGAATTACTATTTTTAAAAGAACAAATTAAACGTTACAACTATACTATAGTTATTTTGGATTTATTTTGGAAAAATTCTTGGGTTAAAGCCAATATTGGCTTAGCTAAAGGAAAAAAAAATTATGATAAAAGACATATTAGAAATAAAAATCAATGGAAAACTGAAAAACGTAACTATATTAAATATATTAAATAATGTTGTATTTGTATAATGTTAATGATACAATGATACTGCTGTGATAATGGGGCTGATTTTGGATTCGACGGGATATCCAAAATTTATAGTGCATGTCGAGGGGAGATAGGCCTCGAAAAAAAATCTCAAAAAAATAATTGCAAATAATAAATATACTGAATCTGTTGCATTAGCAGCTTAACCAAACTAAACCATTGGAGATTCCCTTTTACACTTAAAATTACTCTTAATTTTAAGTGTGTACAAATGAATTAAATTTTATATGTATATAAAAAGGTCATAATAATAAGAGTACTCGTAAATGTGTAGCTTTTCACACTACGTTTAAAATAATTAAAGCTAATTGAAAATTAATAACTGATCTTAGTTTGTTTTCAATGAATATATTTTAAGATCTAAACATGTAGTAACTATAAATTAACAGAATTCTGGACGCGGGTTCGATTCCCGCCAGCTCCACCATTATTCATATTTAATGACTTAATTAATTTTTTAAATTTAAAAGTAATTATGTATTTTTTAAAATTAATTAATCTCAAATCATTTTTTGTTCTATTCACTTCCTACAACATGATATCTTTACAAAGATATCATGTTGTAGGAAGTGAAACAAAGATATCATGTTGTAGGAAGTGAATAGAACTTACTTTCAATCATTAACAATAAAAAATCAAAACTATATGGATTATTTATATTTATTTGTTGCTATTATTTCAGAAGTAATTGCTACAACTTCATTAAAAGCTTCTGAAGGATTGAGTAAATTTTATCCTGCTGTTGTTGTAATAATAGGTTATTCTTTGTCTTTTATACTACTGTCATTAGTATTACGTACTATACCAATGGGCATCGCTTATTCTTATTGGGCTGGATTAGGTATAATATTTATTACTTTTGTAGGATACTTTTTTTACAATCAAAAAATGGATATTTATTCTATTATTGGTATTATTTTAATAATTATTGGCATCATTTTAATTAATATCTTTTCTAAAACAATACAACATTAATAATATTAAAAATATTTATTATAAGAGAATATTTATCTTTTGATAAAAAAAAATACATATAGTACTATCTATTGATTGTTATATATTTTTATATATAGGTATGTTTTGTGCTTTACAATATAAAAAAAAATAAAAATCAATTTGAGTACGATAAACACGATCGATTTTTAATAGAATTGCCAAAAATTACTCAAGAATCTAAATATTTTACAACTTTGTATAATCCTAAAGAATTTCATTCTGAATTACTAAACTCCATTTCTCAAGCTTATCAATATATTTATCTTGTTTCTTTGTATTTAGAAAATGATCAAGGAGGTCAAAATATTATCAATGCTGTACTAAATGTCAAAAAAATTCGACCAACAATAAAAATCAAAATTATAGTTGATTGGTATAGAGCTCAAAGATCCAGATTTGGAGAATCTACGTATTACACTAATGCATATTGGTATAATGATATATTCCAAAAATATCCAAATATTGAAATTTCAATATTTGGAATCCCAATAAATATTAATGAAGCATTAGGAGTATTACACTTAAAGGGTTTTATTATTGATGATAAAATAGTATATAGCGGAGCTAATATAAACAACGAATATCTACATATATATAATAAATATAGACATGATCGATATCATGTAATAAAAAACAAACACCTAGCTGATATAATGTTAGAATATATTGATAATGTATTATTAAATTCAAAAGTAGTTAAAAAATTTAATCAAAAAAATTTTTCAAATAAATTAAGTAAAAATCATATTCTTACATTTAGAAATAAATTAAAAAAATCCTCCTATGCATATCAAAATAATGCTAATTTTAATGAATTATCGATTTCACCGTTAGTTGGATTAGGAAAAAATAGTATACTTAATCAAACAATATATCATTTGATATCTTCAGTGAAACATAAAATGGTGTTATGTACCCCTTATTTCAATATACCCAATATACTAATGCGTGTAATATATGCTTTATTATATCAAAACAAAATTATAGAAATTATCGTAGGTGATAAAATTTCAAACGACTTTTATGACCCTAATCAAGAATATAAACCATTTAAGTTTATTAGTGCTCTACCGTATTTATATGAAGTTAATTTGCGTTTTTTTCTAAAAAAACTACAAAACTTTATTGATAACAAACAACTAATTATTCGATTATGGAAAGAAGGTGATAATGGATATCATATCAAAGGAATATGGGTTGATAATGAGTGGCAATTACTTACTGGAAGTAATATAAATCCTAGAGCTTTAAGATTTGACTTAGAGAACGCCTTATTAATTCATGATCCACTACATGAATTAATACATCAAAAAAAACAAGAATTAGATAAAATAAAATCTTGCACGTACCTCATTAATCATTATACATCTTTACAAGAAATATCTGATTACCCCGTAAAAATCAAACGACTCATATTAAGAATACATAAAATCAAATTTGATAAATTAATTAAAAATTTATTATAAAACCAATAATCATAACACAATATAATTTGTGTATAATATGCATCTATATTGTTTTAAATATTTATTATCATGATATAAAAATTTCAAGTATTGCGAAGTTAAGTTCTCACGGGTCATTAGTATCGGTTAGCTCAACGCTTCGCAACGCTTACACACCCGACCTATCAACGTCATCGTCTTTAACGTCCCTTTAGGAGGATAAATAAATCCTCAGGGAAGACTCATCTTGAGGCAAGTTTCCCGCTTAGATGCTTTCAGCGGTTATCTTTTCCGCACATAGCTACCGGGCAATGCCATTGGCATGACAACCCGAACACCAGAGGTGCGTCCACTCCGGTCCTCTCGTACTAGGAGCAGCCCCTCTCAATCTTCCAACGCCCACGGCAGATAGGGACCGAACTGTCTCACGACGTTCTAAACCCAGCTCGCGTACCACTTTAAATGGCGAACAGCCATACCCTTGGGACCTGCTGCAGCCCCAGGATGTGATGAGCCGACATCGAGGTGCCAAACACCGCCGTCGATATGAACTCTTGGGCGGTATTAGCCTGTTATCCCCGGAGTACCTTTTATCCGTTGAGCGATGGCCTTTCCATACAGAACCACCGGATCACTAAGACCTGCTTTCGCATCTGCTCGAACCGTCATTCTCGCAGTTAAGCTAGCTTATGCCTTTGCACTAACCTCACGATTTCCAACCGTGATTAGCTAACCTTTGTGCTCCTCCGTTACTCTTTAGGAGGAGACCGCCCCAGTCAAACTACCCACCAGACACTGTCCTTAATCCGGATAACGGATCAAAGTTAGAATATCAAACATTAAAGGGTGGTATTTCAAGGATGGCTCCATAAAAACTAGCGTCTTTACTTCTTAGCCTCCCACCTATCCTACACATCAAAATTCAAGATTCAGTATCAAGCTATAGTAAAGGTTCACGGGGTCTTTCCGTCTTGCCGCGGGTACGCCGCATCTTCACGGCGAATTCAATTTCACTGAGTCTCGGGTGGAGACAGTCTGACCATCATTACGCCATTCGTGCAGGTCGGAACTTACCCGACAAGGAATTTCGCTACCTTAGGACCGTTATAGTTACGGCCGCCGTTTACCGAGGCTTCGATCAAGAGCTTCTTTTTTTATCAAAAATAACCCTCTCAATTAACCTTCCGGCACCGGGCAGGCGTCACACCGTATACTTCCACTTTCGTGTTTGCACAGTGCTGTGTTTTTAATAAACAGTTGCAGCCAGCTGGTATCTTCGACTAACTTCAGCTCCAGAAGTATATAATAAATATATTCCTTCACCTACATATTAGTGTGCCTTCTCCCAAAGTTACGGCACCATTTTGCCTAGTTCCTTCACCCGAGTTCTCTCAATCGCCTTAGTATTCTCTACCTAACCACCTGTGTCGGTTTATGGTACGATTAGATATAACCTGAAGCTTAGAGGTTTTTCTTGGAAGCATAGCATCAATTCCTTCACCAATTAAATGGCTAGTCATCACATCTCAATGTATAAAGATTGGATTTTCCTAATTCTTCCATCTACTTGCTTAAATCGAGACTACCGATCCTCGACGAACCTAGCTTTCTCCGTTACCCCATCGCAATTATATCTAGTACAGGAATATTAACCTGTTTCCCATCGATTACGCCTATCGGCCTCACCTTAGGGGTCGACTTACCCTGCCCCGATTAACGTTGGACAGGAACCCTTAGTTTTTCGGCGAGCAGGTTTTTCACCTGCTTTATCGTTACTTATGTCAGCATTCGCACTTCTGATACCTCCAGCATGTTTTACAACACACCTTCTCAGGCCTACAGAACGCTCCCCTACCCAATAAAATACTTATTTTTCTTCTCATCTTCTTATCATTTATTTTGCATAAAACACAAAATAAAACGACAAAAAACTTACATAAAACTTAACAAGCATATTACTGTCGCAGCTTCGGTGCATGATTTAGCCCCGTTACATCTTCCGCGCAAGCCGACTCGACCAGTGAGCTATTACGCTTTCTTTAAATGATGGCTGCTTCTAAGCCAACATCCTGGCTGTCTAAGCCTTCTCACATCGTTTTCCACTTAATCATGACTTAGGGACCTTAGCTAGCGATCTGGGTTGTTTCCCTTTCCACAACGAATGTTAGCACCCGCTGTGTGTCTCCCGTAATAACATTCTTTGGTATTCGCAGTTTGCATCGAGTTGGTAGCTCGGTTTGAACCCCTAATCGAAACAGAGCTCTACCCCCAAAGATGAATTTACGAGGCGCTACCTAAATAGCTTTCGGGGAGAACCAGCTATCTCCCGGTTTGATTGGCCTTTCACCCCTAACCACAAATCATCCGCTAATTTTTCAACATTAGTCGGTTCGGTCCTCCAGTTAGTATTACCTAACCTTCAACCTGTTCATAGTTAGATCACCGGGTTTCGGGTCTATATCCTGCAACTCACAACGCCCAGTTAAGACTCGGTTTCCCTACGGCTCCCTTAATCAGTTAACCTTGCTACAGAATATAAGTCGCTGACCCATTATACAAAAGGTACGCAGTTGCAATTTTTACTAATAAACAACATTAGTAACTTAACTTGCTCCTACTGCTTGTACATATACGGTTTCAGGTTCTATTTCACTCCCCTAACCGGGGTTCTTTTCGCCTTTCCCTCACGGTACTAGTTCACTATCGGTCAGTCAAGAGTATTTAGCCTTGGAGGATGGTCCCCCCATCTTCAGACAAGATACCACGTGTCCCGTCCTACTCATCGAGCTTACAAACTTAAATATTTTCAGATACGGGGCTATCACCCTATATTGCTGATCTTTCCAAATCATTCTCTTAATATATAAATCGTAATACTACACGCTCTGGGCTAATCCCGGTTCGCTCGCCACTACTGCGGGAATCTCAATTGATTTCTTTTCCTCAGAGTACTAAGATGTTTCAGTTCCTCTGGTTTTCCTCATTTAGCTATGAATTTACTAAATGATAATGCACTATTTAAATTGCATTAGGTTTCCCCATTCGGATATTATCGGTTAATAACGCTCCAAATCAGCTCGCCGATACTTTTCGCAGATCTGCACGTCCTTCTTCGCCTTTGACTGCCAAGGCATCCACCGTATACGCTTACATCACTTAACTTCGCAATACTTGAAATCTCTATTGTAATAAATTATACATAATATCATTCACTATTAACAACAATAACAACAAATTTACCTATTTTGCATTTTATATAATATAAAAAATATATTATACTTATACATTAAATAAAAAATTTATATATCCAATTTGTTAAAGAACAAAAATAATACAAAGTAAAACTAATAAATATCCACTCGATTTATTCTACATTACCACTCACTACCACTACTACTTCTAACTACTAGTTTACTAATGTCCCCTAGGGGCTTCGAACCCCTGTTGCCGCCGTGAAAGGGCAGTGTCCTAAACCTCTAGACGAAGGGGACTCTTCTATATCTAGATTAATACTCAACAACCCTTCATTCAATAAAAACATTATAGACTATCACTACTACTTCTTTTATAAAAAGATTACGAATTCATTTATACTTGTAGACACTTTACTTACACACATTATCTTAAATGTAAGGAGGTGATCCAACCGCAGGTTCCCCTACGGTTACCTTGTTACGACTTCACCCCAGTCATGAATCACAAAGTGGTAAACGTCCTCCCTTTTTCAAGGGTTAAACAACTCACTTCTTTTGCAACCCACTTCCATGGTGTGACGGGCGGTGTGTACAAGGCCCGGGAACGTATTCACCGTGACATTCTGATCCACGATTACTAGCGATTCCGACTTCATGGAGTCGAGTTGCAGACTCCAATCCGGACTAAGACGCACTTTATGAGGTTTGCTAACTTTCGCAAGATCGCTTCTCTTTGTATACGCCATTGTAGCACGTTTGTAGCCCTACTCATAAGGGCCATGATGACTTGACGTCATCCTCACCTTCCTCCGGTTTATCACCGGCAGTCTCCTTTGAGTTCCCGACTTTACTCGATGGCAACAAAGGATAAGGGTTGCGCTCGTTGCGGGACTTAACCCAACATTTCACAACACGAGCTGACGACAGCCATGCAGCACCTGTCTCAAAGTTCCCGAAGGCACCCATATATCTCTACATGGTTCTTTGGATGTCAAGAGTAGGTAAGGTTCTTCGTGTTGCATCGAATTAAACCACATGCTCCACCGCTTGTGCGGGCCCCCGTCAATTCATTTGAGTTTTAACCTTGCGGTCGTACTCCCCAGGCGGTCGATTTAACGCGTTAGCTCCGAAAGCCATAACTCAAAGTCACAACCTTCAAATCGACATCGTTTACAGCATGGACTACCAGGGTATCTAATCCTGTTTGCTCCCCATGCTTTCGTACCTGAGTGTCAGTTTTCGCCCAGGGGGCCGCCTTCGCCACTGGTATTCCTCCAGATCTCTACGCATTTCACCGCTACACCTGGAATTCTACCCCCCTCTACGAAACTCTAGTCTATCAGTTTCAAATGCAGTTCCTAAGTTAAGCTCAGGGATTTCACATCTGACTAAATAAACCACCTACGTACTCTTTACGCCCAGTAATTCCGATTAACGCTCGCACCCTCCGTATTACCGCGGCTGCTGGCACGGAGTTAGCCGGTGCTTCTTATATAGGTAACGTCAATTAATTTTGGTATTAACAAAACTAAATTCTTCCCTATTGAAAGTGCTTTACAACCCTAAGGCCTTCTTCACACACACGGTATAGCTGCATCAGGGTTTCCCCCATTGTGCAATATTCCCCACTGCTGCCTCCCGTAGGAGTCTGGACCGTATCTCAGTTCCAGTGTGGCTGGTCGTTCTCTCAAACCAACTAAGGATCATCGCCTAGGTGAGCCATTACCTCACCTACTAGCTAATCCTGTCTGGGTTCATCCAACGGCATAAGGCTTATTTCAATCCATTCCCTTATATCATTTTTTTAATATACAAAAAAGAATAAAAACAAGTCCCCTACTTTGGTCTCATCGACTTTACGCGGTATTAGCTATTGTTTCCAACAGTTATCCCCCTCCATTGGGCAGATCCCCAGATTTTACTCACCCGTTCGCCGCTTGCCGGACAGAACACATATTTCATCTTTTACAACAAAACATGCCTCCCCGTTCGCCGCTCGACTTGCATGTGTTAAGCTTACCGTCAGCGTTCAATCTGAGCCATGATCAAACTCTTCAATTTTTAAAAACTAACACACCATTCCTCAATTAATACAGAATGGCAATTATAAAACCCATTCACTTTATTTTCAATTTACTCAAATGCATATGTTCAAGTGTCTACACAAACCTCTTTACTATTCTATCCTTCTTGTAATATAAGAACTCCTTTCAAACACTTTTAAATTATCATCTCCATATCATAAAAAATTCACTATACACTTCAATTGTCATTTAACAATATAAAGTTTCCTATTATTAACACACTTCATTAATACTGTCAACAATATTTATATAACTTCTTGATTTTTAAAGATTAATAAATTATAAATTTACAATAAGATAATAAATTATTTTTATTTAACTTATCTATTGATTTCATAGTACTATACTTCTTTTCTTACAAAAATTAATATTTTTAAAAACTTTATAATAATTATTATTAACACATATCAATACTTAATAATATATTATTAACAATAATCTAAAAAACGGGAAGACAATTACCATGTCGTCATTATTACCTATCCATCAAGCACTCATTAGCGTATTTGATAAATCCGGTCTGGTAGATTTTTCAAAATCCTTATCTAAACAAGGAATACAATTACTATCTACTGAAGGTACAGCGCACATGCTGACAAACTCTGGACTTAAAGTATATAAAATATCCAATTATACTAATTTTCCTGAAATTATGAATGGACGAGTTAAAACACTACATCATAAAATATCTGCTGGAATATTAAGTAGAAAAAAATTAGATGATGCAACTATGCGTAAATATAATATACGTCCTATTGATATGGTAATAGTAAACTTTTACCCCTTTGATAAAATGCTTGAAAAAAATAATCACTATTACTATTCAGATGAAATATTAGAGTACATAGATATTGGTGGACCTCATATGGTAAGAGCAGCTGCAAAAAATTATAAAAACACAGTTGTTATAATCAGTCATCACGATTATAAAATGATTTTAAATGAAATGATTATGCATAATGGTTCCATTAGTTTAAAAACTAGATTGACTCTCGCTCAAAAAGCATTTACATACATAACTAAATATGATTCTATCATCTTAGATTACTTTAATAAAAAATCAAAAAAACACCCTAACTTTAACAAATCTATTTCTAAAAATACTAATAAAAATATTCCAATTTTAAATCATCTAGAATTTCCTGAAATTATAAATTGCATGAATTCAAAATTTATAAAAAAACAAAATATGAGATATGGCGAAAACCCACACCAACGTGCTGCACTGTATCAAGAAGAACAATACTCTCAACAAAAAATAACTGGTTTTGTAATTACTGCAAAACAACTTCAAGGAAAACCATTATCTTATAATAATATTATAGACATGGATACTGCTTTGGAATGTGTAAAAATGTTTAGTCAACCAACTTGCGTAATCGTTAAACATACAAATCCATGTGGTGTTGCAACAGCTGATAATATTAACACAGCCTACCATAAAGCTTATCAAGCGGATCCTATATCTGCATATGGAGGAATTGTTGCTTTTAATCAATCCCTACAAGATAAAAAAACAGCAGAATCTATTGTTCAACAACACTTTGTAGAAGCTATTATTGCTCCAGATATTAACCAAGATTGTCTTCAAATTTTATCTACAAAAAAAAACATAAGAGTATTAAAATCAGGTATGTGGAAAAATTCTAACATTTCATCAACAAATACAACAAATAATATAGACTTTAAACGAATTTCAGGAGGTTTATTAATACAAGACCATAATTATAATATTAAAAACGATTTACAAAACTTAGAAGTAGTAACTACTTCTCATCCTACTGATCAAGAAATGAAAGACTTATTATTTTGTTGGACGATAGTAAAATTTGTTAAATCCAATGCTATAGTTTGTGGTAAAAATTATCAAACTACTGGAATAGGAACAGGACAAACAAACAGAGCATTCTCTGTAAAAATAGCAACCTCCTTCAGAGAACATCATATATCAAATAATATAAAAGGATCCGTTTTGGCTTCTGATGCTTTTTTTCCATTTCCAGATGGAATACTTATAGCTGCTGAAATGGGAATCCGATGCATCATACAACCAGGAGGATCTATTCGAGATAAATCGATTATTAACACAGCTAATCACCATAACATTGCTATGATTTTCACTCATGTCAGACACTTTAGACACTAAATATTTATGCCAAGTCTTTTAATTTCTCTCTTTTAAAATTTAATATTTATTAAAATTAATATAGCACAAATACAAACCTAATTTACTAAAAACACTTTAATAACCCTATTCAATTTATTTCCTATAATACACATCAATCTTAAACAATTTAAGATAAGGTATTAAAAATAAATATTATATTAATTTCTATCAATAATTATTGATATTGAGCTGGATAATAAATATTACGTCGCATTCAACAATTCAGTTAAATTTGCAGATGCTTCATCTGCCGTCACTGAAATAACCTCAGGTTTAATCATGTTTGTATTAATAATATCTTCATTATATTTTTTATATACAGGATAACGTTTTAATATACGCTCTTGATGATAAGAATACCCAGTTCCAGCCGGTATTAAACGTCCAACAATTACATTTTCCTTCAGCCCTTTTAAATCATCTCTTTTTCCAGCTACAGAAGATTCTGTTAATACACGAGTTGTCTCTTGAAAAGATGCTGCAGATATAAATGATTCTGTAGCTAATGATGCTTTAGTAATACCTAATAAAACACGTACAAACTCAGCTTTTAATTTCCCTTCACTTTCTAATCGTCTATTAGCAATTTTAATACGAGAATACTCTACTTGTTCTCCTATTAAAAAATCTGAATTACCAGATTGAGTAATTATAGCCTTTCTTAACATCTGTTTAATAATCACTTCTATATGCTTATCATTAATTTTTACCCCCTGTAATCGATAAACTTCCTGAACTTCATTTACAATATAACTAGTAACAGCATGTATTCCCCTTAATCTTAAAATGTCATGAGGAGATTCCGGTCCATCAGAAATCACATCCCCTCGATCTACATATTCTCCTTCAAAAACATTCAAATGACGCCATTTAGGAATCATTTCCTCATAACTCTCTCCATTCTCCTCCCCATCTACAGGAGAAATCATTAATCGACGCTTTCCTTTAGTTTCTTTACCAAAAGAAATTACTCCACTAACTTCTGCCAAAATCGCAGATTCCTTCGGTCGACGTGCTTCAAACAAATCAGCAACTCTAGGTAACCCACCAGTAATATCTCTAGTTCCACTAGTTTCATGAGGTAATCTAGCTAATATATCTCCAGATACAACTTTAGATCCATCCACTAATTGCACTACACTCCTTCCAGGCAAAAAATATTGAGCTGAAATATCTGAACCTATAACAAGAACATCATTGCCATTACTATCTACAATTTTTATAGCAGGTCTTAAATCTTTAGCACTACTCACCCGTTCAGAAGTATCCAATACCACAATAGAAGTCAACCCAGTTAACTCATCAGTTTGATTCACAACACTTTGACCATCTATCATATCAACAAATTTAACAAACCCACTTACCTCTGAAATTACCGGCATAGTATGAGGATCCCAATAAGCGATTACTTCTCCGCTAATCGCTAATTCTCCATCTTTTTTTATTACCGTAGATCCATATGGTATTTTATAACTTTCCTTAGTTCTATCAAAATTATCTACTATTTTCAATTCAGCATGCCTAGAAGTAATAACAAGTTTTCCTTGACTATTTAAAACAAATTTAATATTCTTTAAGCGGATGGTTCCTTTATTTTTAATTTGAATACTAGATTCAGATGCAACACGAGAAGCAGCTCCACCAATATGAAAAGTACGCATAGTCAGTTGAGTACCTGGTTCTCCTATGGATTGAGCGGCTATTACTCCTATTGCTTCACCTTTATTAACTAATTGCCCTCTAGCTAAATCACGACCATAACATCTTGCGCACACCCCAAAATCTGTATCACATGTCACAACAGAACGAACTTTTACTATATCAATAGAATATTTATCTAATACATCACACCAAAATTCATCCAGTAAAGTATTACGTTTAATCAAAATTCTAGTTCTATCACCCTCACTTGCTGATTCAAATACGTCATCTAATAATACTCTGCCTAACACGCGTTCTCTTAAAGACTCTTTTACATCGCCTCCCTCAATAACAGCGCTCATAGTAATTCCAGAAAAAGTATTACAGTCATCCTGAGTAACTACTAAATCTTGAGCAACATCTACTAAACGACGAGTCAAATAACCAGAATTTGCAGTTTTTAAAGCAGTATCAGCTAATCCCTTGCGAGCACCATGTGTAGAAATAAAATACTGCAATACATTCAATCCTTCTCTAAAATTCGCAGTAATAGGAGTTTCAATAATTGACCCATCTGGTTTAGCCATTAAACCCCTCATTCCTGCAAGTTGTCTAATTTGAGCAGCTGATCCTCTTGCTCCAGAATCCGCCATCATAAAAATATTATTAAAAGATGCTTGAATCTCTTCCTCTCCATTGCTATTGATTACAGTTTCGGTTGCTAAATTATCCATCATTGCTTTAGATACTCGCTCATTAGCTGAAGCCCAAATATCAATAACTTTATTATAACGCTCTCCAGCAGTTACCAACCCTGTTTGAAATTGTTCTTGAATCTCTGATACTTCAGATTCTGCTGCATTAATTATATCAACTTTTTTAACAGGAATAATCATATCATCAATTCCCACAGAAGCTCCAGAACGAGCAGCATACAAAAATCCAGTATACATAATTTGATCAGCAAAAGTTACAGTAGATTTCAAACCTAATAATCTGTAACAATAATTTAACATGACAGATATAGATTTTTTTCCTAAAACTTGATTAACTAAAGAAAAAGGCAACCCTTTTGGAACTATCATCCAAAAAATTGCACGACCTATTGTGCTGTCAATAAAATTTTTCTTACTTGACCACATTCCATTTTCCTTTAAATCATATTCAACTATACGAATTTTAATTTTTGCATGTAATTCCGCTATACCTAAACTATATAATCGTTCTGCCTCTTTTGCACTAGATAATACCATTCCCTCTCCTTTAGCATTAATACGTTCTCGGGTCATATAATATAAACCTAATACTACATCTTGAGATGGCACAATAATAGGCTCACCATTCGCAGGAGATAAAATATTGTTAGTAGACATCATTAACGCTCTAGCTTCTAGCTGAGCCTCTAAAGTCAACGGTACATGCACCGCCATTTGATCTCCATCAAAATCTGCATTATAAGCAGCACAAACTAATGGATGTAATTGAATAGCCTTACCTTCTATTAAAATCGGCTCAAACGCTTGAATACCTAATCTATGTAATGTAGGAGCTCTATTCAACATAATTGGATGTTCTTTAATAACATCTTCAAGAATATCCCACACTATCGATTCTTCTCTATCTACCATTTTTTTTGCAGCTTTGATTGTACTAGCCAACCCTTTTAATTCTAACTGCCCATAAATGAATGGCTTAAATAACTCTAAAGCCATTTTTTTCGGTAATCCACATTGATGTAATTTAAGATATGGACCAACAGTAATTACTGATCTTCCAGAATAATCCACACGTTTTCCTAACAAATTTTGACGAAAACGACCCTGTTTTCCTTTAATCATATCTGCTAAAGATTTTAAAGGACGCTTATTAGCTCCAGTAATCGCTCTTCCTCTACGTCCATTATCTAATAATGCATCTACTGCTTCTTGTAACATTCTTTTTTCATTACGTACTATAATTTCTGGAGCAGATAAATCTAATAAACGTTTTAATCTATTATTTCGATTAATCACCCTACGATATAAATCATTTAAATCAGAAGTTGCAAAACGACCTCCATCTAATGGAACTAATGGTCTTAAATCAGGAGGAAGCACTGGTAGAACACTTAATACCATCCATTCTGGTTTATTATTAGAATATAAAAACGACTCAATTAATTTTATCCGTTTAGATATTTTTTTACGCTTAGTTTCTGAATGATTCTCTTCTAATAATTCTCTTAAGTACTCACATTCATTTTTTAAATTTATATTTTTTAACAAAATTTGAATTGCTTCTGCTCCCATTTTAGCTTCAAATTCATCACCAAATTCTTCTAAGGCATCTAAATATTCCTCTTCAGTTAAAATTTGACGACATTCCAAACTAGTCATTCCACCTTCAACCACTACATATGATTCAAAATACAAAACACGTTCAATATCTCGCAATGGCATATCTAATAATAAACCAATACGAGATGGCAATGATTTTAAAAACCAAATATGTGCTGTAGGTGAAGCTAATTCTATATGACCCATGCGCTCTCGACGAACTTTACTTTGAGTTACTTCAACTCCACATTTTTCACACACTACCCCTCTATGTTTTAAGCGTTTATATTTACCACATAAACATTCATAATCTTTAATAGGACCAAAAATTCGAGCGCAAAACAAACCATCCCGTTCAGGTTTAAAAGTTCTATAATTAATAGTTTCTGGTTTTCTCACTTCTCCAAATGACCATGATCTAATCATATCTGGAGAAGCTAATTCAATCTTAATCGCATTAAATCCCTCTATTTTACTTATATTATGTGTCTTATTAAAAAAACTAAATAAATCTTTCACAACTATCCCTTATTGATAATTATATTACATTACAATTATACTTTAATTGTCTTATTCATTTATATATACGTATTAATATATTTATACCCATTCATATCTCATTCTTCTAATTCAATATTAATTGCTAAAGAACGAATTTCTTTTAACAAAACATTAAAAGATTCAGGCATTCCAGGTTCCATCATATAATTACCATCTATAATGTTTTTATACATCTTTGTTCTACCATTAACATCATCTGATTTTACTGTTAACATTTCCTGCAATGTGTACGAAGCTCCGTATGCTTCTAACGCCCACACTTCCATTTCTCCAAAACGTTGACCACCAAATTGAGCTTTACCGCCTAACGGTTGTTGAGTCACTAAACTATATGATCCAGTAGAACGCGCATGCATCTTATCATCCACTAAATGATTTAATTTCAACATATACATATACCCTACAGTAACTTTTCGTTCAAATATTTCCCCAGTGCATCCATCAAATAAAGTAATCTGACCAGATTCTGGCAATCCAGATAATCCTAACAAATCTTTTATTTCCTGTTCCGTTGCACCATCAAATACTGGAGTAGCAATCGGCATACCTTTCTTCAAATTTTTAGCCAATTCTAAAATCTCTAAATCCGAAAAATTATCAAGATTCACATGCTGTCTTACTCCTCTTCCTAAATCATAAGCTCTTTGAATGAACTGTCTTAGTTGACTAACTTCCTTATGTTGTTTTAGTAAATTATCAATCTGATCACCTATACCTTTCGCTGCCATTCCCAAATGAGTTTCTAAAATTTGTCCAATATTCATCCTTGATGGAACTCCAAGAGGATTTAATACTATATCAACAGGAACTCCATATTCATCATACGGCATATCTTCTACAGGATTAATTTTTGAAATAACTCCTTTATTTCCATGTCGCCCTGCCATTTTATCTCCGGGCTGTATGTGACGTTTTACTGCTAAATATACCTTAACTACTTTTAATATTCCTGGAGCTAACTCATCTCCCTGAGTAACTTTTTTATACTGTGTTTCAATTTTTTTTTCAAATAAATTTTGTAAATCTAAATATTGATCAGATAATTGAGCCAATTGGTTTAATTTAATAGGATCATTTAATTTTATGTTTAACCAAGATTTACGACTTGCTTGTAATAATTGTTTTTCTTTTACTTCCCCACTAGACATTAATAATTCATAAACACGAGAAAATAACGCAGACTCGAATATTCTTAATTCCTCTAATAAATCTTTCTTAATTTGATTTAACTTCATTGATTCAATTTGCAAAGCACGCTTATCTTTATGAACCCCATCTCTAATAAACATCTGCACATCGATAACGGTTCCACACACTCCATTAGGTACACGTAAAGATGAATCTTTAACATCAGAAGCTTTTTCACCAAAAATAGCACGCAATAATTTTTCTTCTGGTGTCAATTGAGTTTCTCCTTTAGGAGTAATTTTTCCAACCAAAATCTCTCCCCCTACCACTTCCGCACCTATATAAACAATACCAGATTCATCTAATTTAGATAATGCTGATTCCCCAACATTTGGAATATCAGCCGTAATTTCTTCAGGACCTAATTTAGTATCTCTAGATATACAAATTAACTCTTGAATATGTATACTAGTAAACCTATCTTCCTGAACAACTCGCTCTGAAACCAACATAGAATCTTCAAAATTATATCCATTCCACGGCATAAAAGCTATACGCATATTCTGACCCAACGATAATTCACCCAAATCAGTAGATGGACCATCCGCTAGTACATCTCCCCGATGTACTACTTCTCCTAAAGAAACACAAGGTCTCTGATTAATACAAGTATTTTGGTTGGATCGCATATATTTTGTTAAATTATAAATATCAATTCCTGATTCTTCAGAATGCACTTCTCTTAAATTAACATGTACTATAATTCTAGATGAATCTACATATTTAACTACTCCACCTCGATTAGCTACTACAGTTACTCCAGAATCTATTGCTACAGCACGTTCCATACCAGTTCCTACTAAAGGCTTTTCACTTCTTATTAATGGAACAGCTTGACGTTGCATATTTGCTCCCATAAGCGCCCTATTTGCATCATCATGCTCAAGAAATGGGATTAATGATGCTGCAACTGAAACGATTTGCTGTGTAGAAACATCCATATAATCAATTTGATCTTTTCTAAATAATCCAGATTCACCTTTATTACGACAAATAATAAAATCATCAATAAATTGACCTTGCAAATTAAGATTGGTATTTGCTTGAGCAATAATAAAATCACCTTCTTCAATAGCAGATAAATAATGAATATTATTACTGACCACTCCATTATTAACTTTACGATAAGGAGTTTCTAAAAAACCATACTCATTAGCCCGAGCATATACAGATAAAGAGTTAATCAAACCAATATTTGGCCCTTCTGGAGTTTCAATAGGACATACTCTTCCATAATGAGTAGGATGAACATCACGTACTTCAAATCCAGCACGCTCTCGAGTTAATCCTCCTGGTCCTAATGCGGAAATACGACGTTTATGAGTAATTTCAGATAATGGATTATTCTGATCCATAAATTGAGATAATTGACTAGAATTAAAAAATTCCCTAACTGCTGCAGAGATAGGTTTAGCATTAATTAAATCTTGAGGTGTTAATACATTTATATCTCCTAAAGATAACCGTTCTTTCACTGCTCGCTCTACCCGTATTAATCCAATTCTAAATTGATTCTCCACCATCTCTCCAACAGAACGTATCCTCCTGTTTCCTAAATGATCGATATCATCTACATCTCCTTTTCCATTTCTAATATCAATTAATTTCTTTATCACATCAATAATATCGTTGTTTGTTAAAATACCTATTCCTTTAATACTTTTACGCTGTAATGATCGATTAAATTTCATTCGACCTACATCAGATAAATCATAACGCTCTTCTAAAAAAAACAAACTAGAAAATAAATATTCAGCTGCTTCTTTGGTAGGTGGTTCTCCTGGACGCATAACTCGATAAATTTCTACTAACGCATCAAATTTTGTAATGGTAGTATCAATACGTAAAGTTTCAGAAATATAATTACCACAATCTAAATCATTGCTAAATAAAACCTCAATTACTTTAAATCCTAATCTAATTAAATTATTTAATATTTCGTAAGAAATTTCCGTATTAGCAGAAACTACTAATTCTCCAGTATTTTTATTTATATAATCTTTTATAAGTACTTTTCCTAATAAATATCCAATAGGGACCTCAATTCTAGAAATATTATCCAACTTTAATTTATTAATATGTTTAGTTGTAATACGACGACCTTTTTCTACATATACAATATTATTTACTTTAATTTCAAATAATGCTGTTTCACCTCGTAATCTATCAGGCACTAAATACATATACCATTGGTTATCAATAAACTCATAAACCACTACATCGAAAAACATCTTTAAAATCTGATCATTAGTATAATTTAATGCTTTTAACAGAACAGTTACTGGCAATTTACGTCTACGATCAATTCTAACAAATAAATTATCTTTTAAATCAAATTCAAAATCTAACCAAGACCCCCTATATGGAATAATACGCGCAGTATATAATACTTTTCCAGATGAATGCGTTTTACCTTTATCACTATCAAAAAAAACACCTGGACTTCTATGTAATTGAGATACAACAACTCTTTCAATCCCATTGATAATAAAAGTTCCATTATTAGTCATAAGTGGAATTTCACCCATATACACTTCCTGTGATTGCATTTGTTTAGTTGTTACATTACATTCATTACCTTGTTCATAAATTATTAAACATAATTTCACTCGTAACGGAGCAGAAAAAGTAATGCCACGAGTTTGACATTCCTTTACATCAAAAATTGGATCTTCTAATTTATAATCAATATACTGTAATTCAGAATTTCCATTATAACTTTTAATAGGAAAAACAGATTTAAAAGCAGCATCTAATCCATGTCGGTCATTTAAATCTTTTTTAATAAATTTTTCAAAAGAATCTAATTGAATAGAAAGAAGATATGGAATATCCAAAACTTTAGGTCTCTTTCCAAAATCCTTGCGAACACGTTTTTTTTCGGTATAAGAATACACCACATTTTTCCTCAATTAAAACACTATCATCATTTACACATAAAAATGTAAAAATTAAATTTATTTAAATTTATGTAAAACAATCACTATCTTTATTACATAACAACATAATCAATTTCATTTATTAAACATTCAACACTAACTATTTTGACAAACAATCCAATTATTAATCAAATTAAAAAATATTAAACATGACTAGCATATATTTATTTAATTTCAACTTTTGCTCCAACTTCTTCTAATTTTTTCTTTAAATCCTCTGCATCTGATTTACTTACTGATTCTTTCAATGTTGCTGGAGCAGACTCCACTAATTCCTTAGCTTCTTTTAAACCTAAACCAGTAACACTACGTACCATTTTAATAACAGGAATCTTATTATCTCCAATAATACTTAAAATAACGGTAAATTCAGTTTGTTCTGGCTGTGCTGAGTGTGAAGATTTCACTACTTTATCTTCACTATTAGCAACCAATTGCCCTGCAACTACTCCAAATTTTTTTTCTATCATAGAAACTAACTGCATTACATCCATAACAGACATCTCTGAAATAGCTTCTAAAACTTCTTCTTTTTTAAGCGACATAAACATTCCTAATATAAAGTATAAAAGAAAAATACAAAATAAAGTAAATAAAAATTATTCATCATATCTACATATGATTCATATTTATACTGAATTATGATTTAATTTGCGATCAGATAATATTTTCAATATATTAATTAAATTTCCTATACTAATTATTTTTAAAACCAACATCAATTTCAACAAAGATTCTTCTTTATGACTAGGCAACTCAGACAGTAAATTAATCTGTTCTGAACTTATAAAACTGCCTTCAAAAGCTGCACCTACTATCTTGAAATATTCATTATCTTTAGAAAATTTTACTAAAATACGAGCAGCATCTCTTGGATTATGAACAGAAAAAGCTACTACATTGTTTCCAAAAAAAACTTTAGACAAACACCCGTATGATGTATCCTGAACAGCTCTACTTAATAAAGAATTAGGTATAACCTTTACAGATACACCCAAATCACGAGATTCTTTTCTTAATTCATTCATCACACACGCCGTCACTCCATTAAGAGAAGCCACAACTACAGATAAAGCATATTTAAAATCCTTTTTAATTCTGTGTACAATTTCTTCTTTTTTTTTAATACTTAAAATCATTTACTATATCACCCAATTATTTCTAATGAATAATCTACCTGACTACCATAACACAACTATTAATATATTATATATATTAATTATACCTCTAATTATTGTTAGATACTAACAAGTTTTTTCTTATACAGCATATTCAAAACTCAAAACCTAAACTATTCTTAAACATAACCACAAACATCCGATACATACCATAACAATAAAAAAATAAAGTATCACTATTATAATCACTATTAAAACTAATATATTGATATTTTAAAACTATTTTTATCTAAAATTAACGATCTGCCCATAGTAGTAGAAATAAATATTTTTTTTATATACGTCCCTTTCAATTGAATTGGTTTAATCTGTTGTATAGAAATAATTAAAGCTTCCAAATTTTCTTGTAAATCTTTAACATTAAAATTTATCTTTCCAATAATTGAATGAACAATTCCATTTTTATCATTTTTATACCGAATTTGTCCTGATTTAAAATTTGTAATAGATTCTTGTATATTATGAGATATGGTACCCATTTTAGGATTAGGCATTAAACCCCTAGGTCCCAAAATAGAACCTAACTTACTGACTATATGCATAACATCAGGAGAAGCAAGAACTACATCAAATCCTACACATCCATCCCTTTTGATTTTATCACATAAATCTTCTAATCCTACTAATTCTACACCTAATTCCTTGGCTAATTCTATATTGTTCCCCTGAGTAAAAACAGCTATTCTAACTTTTTTACCAATCCCATGGGGCATCAAAACACTATTACGTATATTTTGATCAGATTTACGAGCATCAATACCCAAATTAATTGCAGTTTCTACACTCTCTACAAATTTAGCCCTTGCAGTTTTCTTTAATAACTCAAATCCATCTGCAACATTATACTGAATCGATCGTCTATTTTCATGACATAATTCCATCTTTTTCATTTTATTTCTCGTTCTATTTATGAATTATCTTCTGCCCCAACTATTTCTAACCCCATAGATCGAGCAGTTCCCATAATGGATTTAGATATCGCTTCTAAATTTGCACCTGTCATATCAACTAATTTAATTCTAGCAATATCATTAATTTGAGTTCTAGATATCTTTCCAGAATTTATAATTTTAGGTTTTCCTGACCCTGACTGAATTCCAGCAGCTTTTTTTAACAAAAAAGAAGCTGGAGGTGTTTTAATAACAAACAAAAAAGATCGATCTACATATACAGTAATAACCACAGAAACCAATAATCCAGACTCAAAATTAGTAGTCCTAGAATTAAATTCCTTACAAAACTGCATAATATTCACTCCATGTTGACCTAAAGCCGGTCCAATAGGAGGGCTAGGATTTGCTGAGCCAGCAACAATTTGCAATTTAATACAGGCTTGTATTTTTTTTATAATCATAATATATAAATCACTAAAACCAAAATAATCAACAATGTTCTTTGAATTATAACCAAACATTTACTCTTAGAAACAACATCAACTAATCTTAACTCCTTCTTTCATAAAATATGAAATAATTTCCTACGTTTAAAAATTAAGATTTTTCAACTTGAGAAAAATCTAAATCTACAGGAGTAGATCGACCAAAAATAGATACCGATACTTTCAATCTATTTTTTTCATAATCTACCTCCTCTACTACTGCATTAAAATCCGAAAAAGGACCATCACTAACACGAATTAACTCACCAGGTTCAAACAAAGTTTTAGGACGTGGTTTATCTCCGATTTGTTGCAATCTATATATAATAGATTCAACTTCCTTATCTCCAACAGGAGCCGGTTTATCACATGTACCCCCAACAAACCCCATAACCTTTGGAATACTCCTTACTAAATGCCAACTAGCATCATTCATAATCATTTGTATCAACACATATCCAGGAAAAAATTTACGCTCACTTTTTCTTCTCTGACCAGCTCGCATCTCAACTACTTCTTCTGTAGGAATTAATATATCTCCAAACATAGTCTCCATATTTTTTATTTTAATATATTCATTTAACGAATGAGATACACTATTTTCAAACCCAGAAAACACTTGAATAACATACCAACGTTTCTTTGATATATTCGTTATATCATTCATTATAATTTTAATCCAAAAGATATTAAATATAAAAAAACAGCATCTAATCCCCATAACACTAAAGACACAATCACTGTAACTATCACAATAACTAAAGTAGTATTTAAGCTATCCTGACAAGTCGGCCAAACTACTTTTTGCAACTCAACACTAGACTCTTTTAAAAAAATAACCATTACTTTGCCTATCTTTGTAGTTAAAAAAATACCAATCGCTATCGATAAACAAAAAAACATTCCTACACTTTTTATATAAAAAGTACAATCATGAAAAAAATAACTCTCCATAAAAGAAAAAACTAGTAACGAAACAACTCCAATCCATTTAATTATTTCTATGAATTCTACTTTTTTTATTTCTTTGATATTCATTTTTATTTCAATTCTTATCTAATTTCAATACCTTTACATAAAAAATACATTTATATTATATAATCACACTACTCTAAGAATTTTAATTTAACTAAATTATCTTATCATCCTATCACTTTAGATACTATTCCTGCTCCCACAGTACGACCTCCTTCTCTAATTGCAAAACGCAAACCATCGTCCATCGCTATAGGAGAAATTAAATGTACAGTCATTTTCACATTATCTCCAGGCATAACCATTTCTATTTCCTTTGGCAACTCAATAGTTCCAGTTACATCAGTGGTACGAAAATAAAACTGAGGTCTATATCCTTTAAAAAAAGGAGTATGTCTTCCTCCTTCATCTTTATTAAGAATATATACTTCTGATTCAAAATTAGAATGAGGCTTAATACAACCCGGCTTAGATAATACTTGACCTCTTTCTACTTCATCTCTTTTAGTTCCACGTAACAGAACTCCAACATTCTCTCCTGCTCTACCTTCGTCTAACAATTTTCTAAACATTTCTATTCCAGTACATGTAGTTTTAATAGTTTCTTTTATTCCTACTATTTCTACTTCTTCTCCAACTCGAATAATTCCACTTTCAACACGACCAGTAACAACTGTTCCTCTGCCAGAAATAGAAAATACATCCTCTATTGGCAATAAAAACGGTTTATCTATTAATCTTTGAGGCTCAGGAATATAATTATCAAGAGCATTAGATAAATCTAATATCTTACTGGCCCATATCTCCTCACCTTCTAGTGCTTTTAAAGCAGATCCTTGAATAATTGGCGCACTATCTCCAGGAAAATCATATCTTGATAGCAATTCTCTAACTTCCATTTCAACTAATTCTAATAATTCTTCATCATCTACCATATCGCATTTGTTTAAAAATACTACAATATGAGGAACTCCTACCTGACGTGCTAATAATATATGTTCACGAGTTTGAGGCATAGGTCCATCAGTAGCAGCCACAACTAAAATCGCTCCATCCATTTGTGCTGCTCCAGTAATCATATTTTTTACATAATCTGCATGACCAGGACAATCAACATGAGCATAATGTCGAAAAGCAGTATCATATTCAACATGAGATGTATTAATAGTAATACCTCGAGCTTTTTCTTCAGGAGCATTATCTATTTGATCAAAAGCTCTAGCACATCCTCCATATTTTTTAGACAAAACAGTCGTTATAGCGGCAGTTAAAGTAGTTTTGCCATGATCAACATGACCAATAGTACCTACATTTATATGAGGCCTAATACGTTGAAATTTTTCTTTAGACACCTCTACGCTCCTTAATCTTTATTTATTTTAACACTTATTTAACAAAAAATATTATGCTTATACACAACACAATAAACTAATTTATCATAATTAAAATAGACATACTATATAATAATACTTTAATTTCATTATCTAATTCTACGAGCATCTATAATTGATTGCGCTATATTATGAGGTACCTCATTATACTTTAAAAATTCCATAGAATGCGAGGCTCGTCCCTGCGTCTTAGAACGTAATGAAGTGGCATAACCAAACATTTCAGACAAAGGCACTTGAGCACAAACAATTCTTCCATTTCCAACAACAGTAACACCACCACTTTCTAAATTCATTATGACACCTCTACGACGATTTAAATCAGAAATAACATCACCCATATATTCTTCTGGAGTTTCAATATTCACCTGCATAATAGGCTCTAATAAAACAGGATGTGCTTTCATAAAACCCTCCTTAAAAGCCATAGACCCCGCTATTTTAAAAGCTATTTCTGAAGAATCAACCTCATGATAAGAACCATCAAATACAGTTACACAGACCCCTACAATAGGATAACCTGCTAAAACTCCATTACTTATTTGCTCTTGAACTCCCTTATCTATAGCAGGAATAAACTCTTTAGGAATAGCCCCACCCACAATTTCACTAACAAACTTATAGGGCACACTTACCTCTTTTTCTACATCTAAGTCAATAATAGGCTCAATACGTAACCATACGTGACCAAATTGACCTCTTCCACCTGATTGACGAATAAATTTACCTTCTTGTTTTATTGAAGAACGAATTGTTTCTCTATAAGCAACTTGAGGCCTTCCTACATTAGCTTCTATATTAAATTCTCTTTTCATTCGTTCTACTAAAATTTCTAAATGCAATTCACCCATACCTGCAATAATAGTTTGCCCTGAATCCTGATCTATCCATACTCTAAAAGATGGATCTTCCTGAGACAAACGATTCAAAGCTACCCCCATCTTTTCTTGATCTAATTTAGTTTTAGCTTCAACCATTACAGAAATAACAGGTTCTGGAAACTCCATACGTTCTAAAATAATAGGATTCATTGGATCACATAATGTATCCCCAGTAGACACATCTTTTAACCCAATAGCTGCTGCAATATCTCCTGAATACACCGATTTAATTTCTTCTCTCTTATTTGCATGCATTTGCACAATTCTTCCAAATCTTTCTCGTTTTCCTTTAACAGAATTAAAAATATTATCTCCAGAATTTACTACTCCAGAATACACACGAAAAAAAGTTAAATTACCTACAAACGGATCATTAGCTACTTTAAACGCTAATGCTGAAAAAGGTTCATCATCTCTAGAATAACGTTTTACTGTAGTGAATCCGTCATCTAAAACTCCTGTAACTGATACAATATCAATAGGAGACGGCAAATACTCTACCACAGCATCTAAAATAGCCTGAACACCTTTATTTTTAAACGAAGAACCACAAGTTACTAAAAGAACTTCATTTTTTAATACTCTCTTACGCAATGCTTTTCTTATCTCATCTTCAGTAAATATATCACCATTAGATAAATACTTATCTAATAATTCTTCCGACTCTTCAACAGCAGATTCTACTAAATTTTTACGCCACAAATTTGACAATTCAACCAAATTCTCTGGTACATCCTCATAAAAAAAATTCATTCCCTGATCATGATCATTCCATTTAATCGATTTCATTTTTATTAAATCAATAATTCCAGTAAATTTATCTTCTGAACCTAAAGCTAACTGTATAGGAACAGGATTAGCACATAATTTAGTTTTTAATTCCTCTACTACACGTAAATAATCAGCACCTATACGATCCATTTTATTTATAAACGCTATTCTAGGCACCTTATATTTATTCGCTTGACGCCATACAGTTTCTGATTGTGGTTGTACTCCTCCAACAGCACAATATACCATTACTACTCCATCTAAAACACGCATTGATCGTTCCACTTCAATAGTAAAATCAACATGTCCAGGAGTATCGATTATATTTATCCGATGTAATGGAAATTGATTTTCCATACCAGACCAAAAACATGTAGTAGCAGCAGATGTTATAGTAATACCACGTTCCTGTTCTTGTTCCATCCAATCCATAGTAGCAGACCCTGTATGTACTTCTCCAATCTTATGATTTACTCCAGTATAAAATAAAATTCTTTCAGTAGTAGTAGTTTTACCTGCATCTATATGAGCACTAATACCAATATTACGATAATATACAATTGGAGTTATTCGACTGTTCATTATATCCCTCAAATACATCTAAAATTATAAACCATACTAACAGAAACAAATATTATTAACACATTAAATGAAAATCATCTATACTCAAAATAAATATATATAAACTACTTGCATATATTTAATGCACTCATATACATAATTTTCTATAAACAATTTACCATCTATAATGAGCAAATGCTCTATTAGATTCTGCTATACGATGAACTTCTTCACGCTTTTTCACCGAATTTCCTCTGCCTTCTGAAGCATCTAACAATTCATTCGCTAAACGAATTTCCATAGACCTATCTTGTCTTTTTCGAGCAGATTCAATAATCCACCTCATGGCTAAAGTATTTCTACGAATCATTCTAACTTCTACTGGAACTTGATATGTCGATCCTCCTACTCGCCTAGATTTTACTTCTACCACAGGACGAACATTATCTAAAGCTATTTCAAATAGCTCTATACAATCCTTTCCGGATTTACTCTTCAAAATATCTAACGCAGAATATACTATAAACTCTGCTACAGATTTCTTCCCATTATACATTAATATATTAATAAACTTTGCCAAAAGATTTGATTGAAACTTTGAGTCAGGAATAATCATACGCTTTTTAGTAACACGACGACGAGACATATACCTACCATCCCTTTCATATATCAACTAAATACAACATAAAACTGCACTGTTCAATTAATTATAAACCTTAATGAATACGAGATCTTCTCCCTTATTCAGAAAACAAAAAATCAACATAACACAACCTATAAACTTCTATTGCTATTTCGGTTTCTTAGTACCATATTTAGATCTTCCTTTTTTTCTATCTTTCACTCCAGAACAATCTAAAGCCCCACGTACAACATGATACCTTACTCCTGGTAAATCTTTAACTCTTCCTCCCCTAATCAAAATAGAAGCATGTTCTTGTAAATTATGACCTTCTCCACCAATATAACAAGTCACTTCCAATCCATTAGTCAAACGAACTCTGCACACCTTTCTAAGAGCTGAATTTGGCTTTTTTGGAGTTGTAGTATATACACGAATACATACTCCTCTTCTTTGAGGACATCCACCTAAAGCAGGAACATTACTTTTTGACATTCTAACAGAACGGGAATTACGAACAAGCTGATTTATAGTAACCATCTTCTTATTATCTTATTTTACATCCTAATTGTTTATATCTACATCATTACTATTAGTTTTCATAATGAAATACATATCAACAACATTTAAAAATGTACTTCACAATGCTAACTTGACTTAATTTAGTACTAGCTAACAGTAAAGTCAAGAAAAATTAATACAAAACTCCTACTTACACATAAGTAGCTTAAATACCACTAATATTATGATAATCACCATTATCATAATATTCAACCATGAAACTTATCAACATCATTGACATCATTATTATTTATTCAAAAATTTCATGCTTATTTTATCATCTAACACAAACATTAATAAACTACCACCAATCAATAATTATATACTGCACTCAATCTAATTTAATTAAATTAAAATATAAATATATTCAAATCAACAAATAATACCAGTTAAAGCAATAGAAATAATTGACACAAACAAAATAAATTTAATAAACAACGGTTTCATTATCTTTCCTATTCATAATAATTATTAAAAATCAAAATTCTATTAAAATAATTAAAATATGCTTTATATGTAACAATATTTTTTCATTCTAATACATCTATCGCTATTCTGATAATTTAAAATTAATACACACTCTTATATAACATATATATATATAAAATATAACTAATATTACTCTAGTTTATGTAAAATGCATCATGTTAATTAATATATTTCTATTCTTCAAAAATATTACTAAAATATCAACATACTATTACAAATAGTAACACATACTCATATATGTTAAATATCATAATTTATTTATTTATATATATAAATAAATAAACACACTATGCTTTTAAATATCTCTAATTACTTAAAATAAGTAATACATAAAATACTATGCAAAATTCAATTTTTGAATAAAAATATATCATATTATATAACTCAATAATTTTTAATATGCATTCATCTTACACTATATTATATTTATTACACAATAAATATAATTCATACACAACACAAAACCTTTATTTGATTGTATATATAAACATATCTATATCTATTATTCATTGCAACAAAACAATTTTTTTACTTCCATATGCTTACAAATCTATTGACATATAAATAATTGTATCGAAATTATATCTAATAAAATATAAATTTATAAAATAAAATACTATAATGTTAATACTACTTAATATCCACACAAATGCATACTTAATATGCACAATATATAAAAGAATTAAATTTTGATTATTTATATTATAAAATCACTGCACTGCTCATCATAAAATAAAAACCATTACTTACACCACATCTTGCATAACGAAAATATCTTCACTTATATCTTCTTTAGAAGAAGATATAAAAAATACCATAATTACTATAATGTTTATTATTTATTATTTCAATAATGCATAAAATTAAACAACATTTGATATCCTTGCTCAGTTAATACACTTTCAGGATGAAATTGCACTCCTTCTACAAATAAACTACGATGACGAATTCCCATAATTTCTTGATCTTTGCTAGCACTGCATACACTCCACGCTGTTACTTCCAAACACATAGGAATACTATTTATATCTATTAATAAAGAATGATATCTAACCACACATAAAGATTGCATTAATCCAGAAAATACTCCCTTGTTATTATGAAAAATAACAGAAGATTTTCCATGCATTATTAATTGAGCACACTTCAATTTAGCTCCAAAAAATTGAGCGATAACTTGATGTCCCAAACATATTCCAAAAATTGGAATTTTATTACAAAAATAACTAATTGCTTTCAGAGAAATACCTGCATTTCCTGGAGTTCCTGGACCAGGAGAAATTACTAATCGATCTGGAGTTAAATGATCTAAATCTGATAAATTAATGGAATCATGTCTTTTTACTTCCACGATTCCCCCCATTTCTCTAAAATACTGGTATAAATTCCAAGTAAAAGAATCATAATTATCTATTATCAAAATTTTATTCATACAATTGTACTATACATAATACATTTAAATCAAAACATCATACTTTCAATTATTTCTATACATACTAATTGCAATATTTATATTTTTAAAAATCACAAAAACTAAAATAATCTATTAAACTAATTTACATTTATTAATCAATTATTAAATTAATAATTTATCAATCGTTTTTATAAAAATATATTTTATATATTTTTATAAACCTATTGATTGATACACTTTTTTTAAGATGAAATTAGCTTTAAGACGTGCTTTTTGTGCACCAGTATATAATATACGATTTAATCTATTTTCATCAGAACGTTCATGACAATAACGTTTTTGTATTTGATTAAGAACCAAAAATAGTGATTGTATTAAATTACTCTTTAATTGGAAATACGTTTTCCCCTTAAAAACAGATTCTAGATGACTTACAGATTTTCCACTAATCCCAGAAAAAATAGTTAATAAATTAGAAATTCCCGGTTTATTGATAGGATCATAATAAATTGCTGGAGGTTGATCAGAATCCGTAATCGCAGATTTAATCTTTTTAGAAACAAGATCACAATTATCTAATAAAGAAATATAATTATTAACATTTTGATCTGATTTAGACATTTTTTTAGAAGGGTTTAATAATGACATAATACGAGATCCAAAATCTGGCACTAACACCTTCGGTATAGTAAAAATCTTTCCAAATTTTTTATTAAACCTTCGAGCAATACTACAAACTAATTCTAAATGTTGCTTTTGATCATCCCCAACAGGAACAAAATTAGTTTGATATAATAAAATATCAGCAGCCATCAGTATTGGATAAGATAATAATCCCACATTAATACTATCTTTTTTACACCTTGATTTTTCCTTAAACTGAATCATTCGATTCAATTCTCCATAGTACGTATAACAATTCAATATCCAATTTAATTGACTATGCTCAGGAACATGAGATTGTACAAATATTGTGCTAACATTAGGATCTATACCACACGCTAAATATAAAGCTAATGTATCTAAAGATCTTTCTCGTAAAGAAGTAATGCTGATGCTTGATGTAGTTGTAATTGAATGTAAATCAACTATACAATACATACATTCATAATACCGCTGCATTTTCACCCAATGACGGATAGTACCAATATAATTACCTATAGTCAACTTTCCTGACGGCTGTGTACCACTAAATACAATTAACTTAGCCATAATTATAGTATATATCTTTTAACTTTAATATATGAAATCTTATATATATGTTGATACACATTAAATCTATCCTATTCCACAATTTTACATTAATTAAAAACCTTGTCTAAACCAATAAACATATACTTCACTTAAAATGATCAAATAAAATAAATAATTTTTTAAATAAATTACTCAGTTTGTAACAATGATATTTAAAAAAATTTTTATATAATATTTCACAATATATATACAACAAAAACTATTTTGGTAACATTAATCGAAACATATGAATAACATCATGATAATTTGGAGAATTAAAAATTGCTGAACCTATAATAAAAACATTTGCTCCAGCTTGATAAACTAAATTAAAGTTTTGTAAATTAATTCCCCCATCTACGGCCAAATTTATACTACTATTTACTTTATCTATTAATTTTCGAGCATTATATATTTTATTTAAAGTTCCAGGTAAAAACGTTTGTCCTCCAAACCCTGGATTAACTGACATTAATATTATTAAATCAATTTTATTAATCACATATTTTAAACAATCAAGAGTTGTTCTAGGATTTAATACTAATCCTACATTACATCCATTCTCTTTGATTAATTGTATTGATTGATCTATATGTTCTGTTGACTCTGGATGAAAACTAATACAAGTTGCACCAGCATTAACACAATCTAGTATTAAATTATCTATTGGTTTCGCCATTAAATGCACATTAATAGGAATAGTAATACCATAATTACGTAATGATTTTAACACCATAGGACCAATACTTAAATTAGGAACATAATGATTATCCATAATATCAAAATGCAAAATATCTGCTCCAGCAGATATTAAACTTGATACTTCCTCTCCTAATTTTGAAAAATCAGCAGACAATATAGAAGGCTCTATTAAAAACTGAGTTACTATTTTTTTTTTACAATTATTCATATCCATTTAATATTACGTTTATTTTTGAATTAATAAATTATTATGATATTTCCTACATGCATATCAATTAATATATATTATAAAACTTACTTCTAAATTTTAATATTCGATATAAATAATTAACATAACAATAATAAAAATCTGAAAATATTATTAACAAGCTTTATATTCATTTAATTAAATTATTCTTTATAGAGTTTAATACTAAATTTTTTCCAATATCCATGAAAACCCTTGCACTACCTATCGCTGTAGGCAATACTAAATTAATTTTTCCTGATCTTGATTTTTTATCGCGTATCATATACTCAACATAATCCTCTGCTTTCATCTCTTTAGGACCACATACAGGAAGATGAGCTCGTTTTAATAACAATTTAACTCGTATAGCATCCCTAACATTTACAAATTTTTTAAAATGTAACGCAGTATTAATTGCCATCATTATTCCTGCTGATACTGCTTCTCCATGAGACCACGTGCTATATTTTAAATAAGACTCTATTGCGTGACCATAAGTATGTCCGAGATTTAATAGATTCCTCTTCCCTACTTTTGTTTCACGTTCATCTAGTGATACTATAGATGCTTTTAACTTACAACAACGATAAACACAATACATTAAAGATACAGGATTAAACTTCAATAAATCATTTAAATTATTTTCTAACCAATTAAAAAAATTAGAGTCAAAAGCAACAGCATACTTAATTACTTCTGCTAATCCAGAAGAAAACTCTTTTGTATGCAAAGTAAATAAACAATCCAAATCAATAACTACTAAAACAGGCTGATGAAAAGCTCCAATCATATTTTTACCAAGTATATGATTAATTCCTGTTTTTCCACCAATAGATGCATCTACTTGAGCTAATAAAGTTGTGGGAATTTGAATAAAACGTATTCCCCTTTGATATATTGCTGCAGCAAATCCAGCAACATCTCCAACTACACCTCCTCCTAATGCAATCAATACCGTGTCTCGATCACAATTATTATTTAATAATTTTGTAAAAATTTGATCTAAAGTAAACAAAGATTTGTTTTGTTCACCTATTGGTAAAACCAACTGATCAGTTATAATGCCAATTGAATTTAATGTACTACATATTTCATCCAAATATAAAGAGGCAACTTGAACATCCGTAATAAATACTGCTATATCTCCCTTTTTCAAAACCCTAAAAAAATTAGTATTTTTTAAAATACCATGAGCTATAAAAACGGAATAACTTCTTTCTCCTAATTTAATAATAATTTCTTTCATAATAAATAAACTATTTAAATTTTACTAAATAAAATACACCAATATTTTCATCAAAAATATCCTTTTTTAAATAGTATTCTTTTTTTTACATAACAAAAGAATCTTATTCACTACAAATCTAACATTTTGTTCATCAGTAGATACAATTATATTTGCGATTTCTTCATACAATGGATTTCGTTCTTTAGCTAAAGATTCCAATATCTCTCTAATATTTTTATCATTGGACACACCATTACTAGATAATTGCAACAATGGTCTTCTTTTATCACGCTTAGTTCTTATTAATTGTTTATCGATAGTTGTTTTTAAATATATTACTAACCCTCTAGTAGAAAGATTATTTCTAGTTACACTGGATATAATCGATCCTCCCCCAGTCGCTAAAACAATCCCATTTTTCTTGGTTAATTCATTAATTATCTTTTCTTCACGATCACGAAATCCAGATTCACCTTCTACATCAAACACCCAGCTAATATTTGCTCCTGTGCGCATTTCAATTTCTTGATCAGAATCAAAAAATAATAAATCTAATTGTTTAGCTAACTGACGACCCACCGTACTTTTACCAGCTCCCATAGGGCCAACTAAAAAAATATTTTGTTTTTCTACTAACATAATATGATTTCTATATATAAAGTATATTGATATGAATATTATTCATTCCAGCCTTAATATATTTTTATAACCTATATTAAAAATAACTTTTATATCAAAAACAAAAAATCAACTTAATATATATTGATATAACAAATAATACCATATCTTTTTTTTAAAGATATCAACTAATCAAATCACTTAAAGATATTTAAGCCATATTGTATTATAAATTGTTTATAAATTACAATTATAAAACTTACCCTTTATATCTAATATAACTACTCTAATTATCTAGCAGTTAAAAAACACATATAATATTATGTAATATATCTCAATAATATTGAAGATATATTTAATCAATATATATATGCATTATATATCTATTGATTTACTCAATTAACTGACCATTTATTCATTTTATGAAATATATTACATAATTTGTAAAAACAATAATACTAATTTGAATATTTATTGAATTAATTTTTATATAATTTTAAAAATAAAAATAATTTCACTCATTACTAATATAAAATATATAATATTTTCAATTTTTATTATTATCAGTATATTAGATATATATTTTATACACACATATATATATTTTTCTTAAATAAAATTCAATTTTTTAAAAAATATATATGATATCAATTTAAAATTTAGTAAAATTTATGTATGTAATTATTTAATAAATGAGATATAAAAATGTTATATATTACTGACTCTGCCCAAAAACATCTTGTTGATCTTTTAAGTAAACAAAATAAAAATACTCAAATACGTCTTTCTGCAAAAAACCCAGGAACATTATATGCGCAATGTAATCTTAGCTATTATATTCCAACACAATCATCTCATTCTGATAATGACTTAACAATTAAATTTGACCAATTTGATGTATATATAGAAAAAAAAATAATATCTTTCATTCAAAATACTAAAATAGATGTTATTTCTGATAACCTAGGAATTCAAATTACTATTCAATCTCCTAATCTAAAAAAATCAACTAACAATTCTAATAAGATAAATAATGACGATTCACTAGAAAATAAAATAAAACACGTATTAAAATATCAAATTAATCCACAGTTAGCAATGCACGGAGGAAGCATATCTTTAATAAAAATTACAGAAGATTTATTAGCAGTTCTTCAATTTCATGGAGGATGTAACGGATGTGCCATGGCCTTTTATACCATTAAAGAAAGTATAGAAACTACCTTAAAAAAACTTTTCCCAGAATTAAAAGGAGTAATTGATTCTACCTCACACCAAAGAGGAAAACATTCCTATTATTAAAACATAGATACTTAAACACTGCACTTTTATAAATCAAATGTAATATTATATACATAATATCTACTTTAAAAACTAAGACAATTATATATTATATATTAATAATATATAATTATAATAACCAACTTAATATTCTGCGTATAGGTTCTGCTGCCCCCCAAAGCAATTGATCTCCTACAGTAAAAGCAGAAATAAACTTATTACCTATATTCATTTGACGTAACCTGCCAATCGCAATCCTTAAAGTACCTGATACTGATAAAGGAGTTAATTTATCAATAGATAAATTAAATTGATTCGGAACAACATCAACCCAAACGTTATGAGATCCTATCAAGTTTTCTATTTCTGTTAAACATAATTTCCTTTTTAATTTAATGACTAAAGATTGACTATGACAACGCAATGAACACACACGTACACATAAACTGTCTATTGGAATTAATTCAGACGTATTTAAAATTTTATTAGTTTCTAACTGTCCTTTCCACTCTTCTTGTGATTGTCCTCCACATTGGATATATTTCTCTCCGATCCATGGCAATACATTTCCAATTAACGGTTTCTTAAAACAATCCGTCGTAATAGCATCAGTTTTACTAAATTCAGTAATACGACGTTCAATTTCTAAAATAGTCACTGATGAATTATTTAATACATCTGAAATTATATTATGCACTTGTCCTATTTGTACTAACAATTCTTTTATAGCTTGAGCTCCATAACCAGAAGCTGCCTGATAAGTAGAAACAGAGATCCATTCAACTAAATTTTGTTCAAATAAACCACCTAATGCCATTAACATTAAACTTACAGTACAATTACCTCCAACAAATGTTTTAATTCCATCGTTTATACTTCTTTCTATTACTAATTTATTTACAGGATCAAGAACAATTACAGCATCCTGATGCATTCTTAAATGGGAAGCTGTATCAATCCAATATCCAATCCACCCTCTTTTTCTTAATTTTGGATATATACACTTAGTATATGTGCTTCCTTGACACGTAATAATCACATCTAATGATTCTAAATATTCTATATCCCAGGCGTCTTGTAAAATTAAATTTTGTTGATTTTGAATTACTTCAGGCGCTTTTTCTCCTATTTGAGATGTAGAAAAAAAAATTGCATAAAAACGATTAAAATCATATTCTTCCTTCATGCGATTCATTAAAACTGAACCTACCATACCTCTCCACCCAATAAGACCAACCTTTTTCATTATTATTATCTCTTAAATTCTATTAAATATTTGATAAAACATAATTTACATATATCGTGATAATTAAAAACTAAATTTTGTTGAAAATAATAAACATATCTATGATATATATACAATATCTAATTACCAAAATTTTATATAACTATATATTAATATAATTAGTAATTTATCTTACATAAGAAAGAAAGTACATAAAATAAAAAATAACTTTTAGGAAAATAATAATGAATGAAATGATATCTGCTACAATTCTATTATTTTTAATAATGGATCCCATCGGAAATTTACCAATTTTTATGTCCATACTTAAAGATTTGTCACCAAAAAGACGTCAAATCATAGTAATCAGAGAAATGATAATTGCTTTATTACTAATGTTAGGATTTTTATTTGTTGGAGAACATATATTAACCTTTCTTAATTTACATACAGAAACTGTATCAATTTCAGGAGGAATCGTTTTATTTTTAATCGCTATAAAGATGATTTTTCCTGAACAAGAAGGAAATAATTCTGGATTTTCTAATGAAGAAGAACCTTTTTTAGTTCCACTTGCTATTCCATTAGTCGCAGGGCCATCAGTTTTAGCAACATTATTATTATTATCTCATCAATATCCTCACCATACTAATTTATTAATTATTGCATTAATTATTGCTTGGGGATTATCTATGCTAATTTTAATGTTATCCAATTTACTCTCTAAATTGTTAGGTAATAAAGGTATTAATGCACTAGAACGATTGATGGGATTATTACTAATTATGATCTCTACTCAAATGCTTCTGGATGGTATACGCAACTATCTTTATCCATAAATACTATATAGTAAGTATTATCACTATACACACAAACAATTAACCGAGCTTCTAAAAACACAACAACTTATAACAAAAAGTCGGTTAATTGTTAACTCTATATTTCAAATTATACAAAATTTATATTATAAATAATTTCTAATTTTCTATAACGAAGAATATAATAAGCCAATTAATTGTGTTCTTGCTTTGTATGCTCTATACTAAGATTAAATATACTACTATTAATATAATTTATCAAAAAAAATAATACATCTTCCTTTGAAGATATCATAAAAATAAAAACTATAAATTTTCTTTAAAATTAATTCTATATATACACAACAAAAAAAAGAACCCAATAATCATTTATTTTGCTATTTAATAATTTTTTATTTATTAAAATACTTAGTGAAAATACATATATTTTAAATAATAAGGTACTGATTCATTTGCATTACTTCCAATAATCTCAAGAAATGGTAAGGAATCTTTTAAAATCTTAGAGGCATTATACATTATACAACCTTTTCCAGTTATTGATAACATTTCCTGATCATTCATTCCATCTCCAAATGATATGCAATCTTTCAGTTGATATCCCAAAAAATTTACTACTTTCTTTAACGCAGATCCTTTCGATACTCCACCAGGCATTACTTCTAAACATGTCGGAAACGAAAAACTAACATTTACTCGATCATTCCAACGTTTAATTATTTTTTTTTTCAACAAAAGCAACTTTTGATGATTTTCACTAGTAAAATATATTTTATTAACATCATGTAAGGACAAGATTTTTTTTTCATATATTTCATAATATGAAACAAAATTTTTAAAAAAAAACATATGATTACATAAATATCTACTAATCACCCATTCATTGTCACATTTAAAAAAATTAGTAATTATTTTTGAATCATACTGCGCTATTTTCAATAAATCATATACAACTTCTAAATCTAAAACATGAGAAACAATTAACTTACTGTCAGCGTTATAAATACTTGATCCATTCGAAGTAATAACATAATCATAAATATTTAAATAATCACGTATTGCTGAAACATTAATATAATGTCTTCCAGTAGCCAAAATAAAATGAATTTTAAAAGTAGTAACCAATAAATTTAAAATTTTTTTAGTGAAATACGTTAATTGATTACTTGGTGTTAATAAAGTACCATCCAAATCTGATACAATAATACAAAACATATACAATCTCTATCTAATAATTAACAAATTTAATTACAATACTATTAAAAAAAGCAAACAATACATATATAACACTACTTAAAAGCAATATCAATTATATATCTCATATATATATGATTTAAATAAATTTAAATCTATTTTTATACTTGTTTATATCAAATATGTTATAACTAAAGACTATAGCAAAACATACAGTTATATAATAAAATTATAACCAATTTTTATATTTAAAATATAAATATGGAACTAATCCAGTTAAAATCATTAAAATAATCGCGCTAGGATATCCAAATGACCATTTTAATTCTGGCATAAACTCAAAATTCATCCCATAACTAGATGCTATCAAGGTAGGTGGTAAAAAAACAATTGAAAATATTTTTATAATACGATTTTGCTCAATATTAATTAATCCCATTACTGATTGAGTCAAAAAACTGACTTTTTGAAAAATACATTCATTATATGGTAATAACAAAGTTATATCACGCAAAATTTCATTAACATATTGTTTTTGAGTAATAGGAAGTTTCGATTGTCTGGACAAAAATTTCATTGCTCTTTCAGTATCTAATAAATTTATACGAATTTTCCAGCTCATACTTTCTAATTCAGCTAAATTAGAAAGTATGCTATCATATTCGTCAATTTGCTGACCTCCCATAATCACAAAACTTAATGCTTCTAAAGTAGAATAAATATGCTCTATTTTATCTGTTAAATCATCAAGTTTTAATGAAAACAAACTTAATAGCAATTCATATGCATTCCCATCAATTAATAAACGATGATGTAAAGATTGTTGGTACATACAAAATACTGGAAATCTTGATGTACGTAATGTATATAAACAATCATTATATATAACAAAAGATACAATTGTATTATTTATTTGATCATGATCGTATGAAAAAAAGAAAGATTGAATATACATCCAACATGAATCATTAAAAAAACGTTTATTTTTTATATTATTAAATTCAAAAAAATTTAACTTATATCGTTCTAATATATGTTGTATATAATGATTTTCATTATCACTTGATTGAACTATATCCACCCAAATAACATTATTAACTGAATTAAATACATCTTTTTCATCAATACGACATAAACGATTATTTTTCAATTGAAATACCTTAAGCATATTCATACTATCACTTCTTCATTATTACTAATATATATTTGAATTAAATTTAAAATAATCAACAATTAAACAATAGGATCAACGGCAGGTTATATCATATACAATTATCATATGAAATAAATTCAAAAACACATTCACAATAAATACAACAAAATCAAACAACACATATAGCTTAATATGTTATATAGATATATAACTCTATTACAATCATCTATATTTAATAAAAATATTCCATTTAATTTACTCTCATATTTTAATCAAACTATATATATTTTTATTTCCAATAAAACAATAACTTTTTTAAGTTAATTAAAAAAGTTATCAAAATAATCACCTGAATTCTTTTTTATCTCATTTTATAAAAAATTATTTAAATTAATTTAAATAAAAAAATTAACCTAAATACAAATTAATCATGATATATTATATCTAATTTTATTTCAATTTTCTTAATAAAAATACAAACACTTACTGTTATAGTAATCTATACATAAAATATTAATACATTGATTATATCAATATAAATTTAAATTATTATAAATATAATATTGACACCCTATAAAAATATAGAATAAAAGTTTTTAGTTATATTTAATAATACAAAAATACAAATATGTATAATTACTACAGAATATATGAATATAAAAATCATAAAGAAAGATATTATAGTGAAATACTTTTATTTTTAATTAATCAACTAACGTGTATCCAATTATCCCAATATTCATCTAATATATCTATATCGATATTTCAATATTTTATCTTTTCTACAAATAAATTTGAATTTTTATAAAAAATGAGTTAAAGACATCAAGTCAGAAATTACCAAATGTGGTAATAATTTAGTTCTGCACAACATACTACCTTCTGAAGTTACATTATATTTCTGAATCCAACAAGATTGCATCCCAGATAATATTGCACCTTTAACATCAGATTGTAAATCATCTCCTATATGTAGAATATATTTACAAGAAATACCAAAATATTTTGATGACAAGAAATACATATCTTCATGAGGTTTAGATCGACCATGTACGCCAGCTCTTAAAATATCACTAAAATATTTATTTAAACCGCACAATACAGGATTTACATTTCCATTAGTAATTGCAATTAAAGGCCAACTAGAACTTAATACTTCTAATGCTGAAATTGTATTCGCAGAAATATTAATTTTATTTCTCCAATACATAATTATCTCCATTGCATAATCTGCTCCTAATTGTGCATCATGTTTAGAAAGACCAAATTTTAATAAAACATTTTCTATAGATTTCCATCGCCAATCATTTACATCATGATAAATTTCAGGATCTAGCAATTTTACTATTTTTTTAGAAAAAGAAAAATCTACTTTTTTTACATCAAATAAAGCAGGATGATATTTTTTTAAAAAAGATATTGACTCTTCTTCAGCTCTAAAAATAATTGGATTATTATTATACAAAGTATTATCTAAATCCAAAGTAATAGCATAAAAAGGCTTAATAGATCGATAAAATTGAATCAATTTTTTCAACTTCAACATTCCTAAATTAATAATGAATATTACAAATTATTTTAAAAATAAATACATCCATCATATATATATGATGTAGGCCCCATCATATATAATGAATGACCTATACCTTTCCAAGATATAAATAAATTTCCTCCTGGTAGAGATACTTGTACTGATTTTTCTTGTTGTACTAATAATCCTTGTTGTATTCCAAAAGCAACGGCTGCACACGCAGCACTACCACAAGCTTGAGTTTCTCCTACTCCACGTTCGTACACCCGAAGCTCAATACTCTCCATATTAATAACTTTCATAAAACTTATATTAGATTTTTTAGGAAAACAATGATGATTTTCCAAAGCAAACCCTAATGTATCTACAGAAATTGATTGAGTCGATTCTACTAAAACAATACAATGTGGATTACCAACTGAAACTACTCCACATAATATTGTTTGTGTTGGCAAATACAAAATATAATTTTTTTGATATTGAGAAAAAACAAAGGGTATTTTATTTGGATCAAATATTGGTTCCCCCATATCTACGGATACAAAATTATTATCTATAACAGATACATGCATATTTTCAGAATAAGTACTAATCCTCATGTTTTGTTTATTAGTTAATCTTTTCATATATACAAATCTAGCAACACAACGTATACCATTGCCACACTGATATACTTCTGATCCATCTGCATTATAAATTCGACAATGAAAATCAATAGTAGGATCATAAGGAGGTTCCACTATCAATAATTGATCAAATCCAATACCACGATGCCTATTAGATAACCATTGAATTTTGTCAAAAGTAAGATGCACCTTTTGAGTAATAGAATCAACAATGACAAAATCGTTACCTAATCCATGCATTTTTGAAAATTGCATACATCCTCATATAGTATTATTAAACTAAAACAAAGAACAAACTATAATAATATGTACTATCTTATTTCTTAATACTTTAATATTTAATTATATAACATTATAATCTATATTTGTAATATTATCACGACAAAATATAATACATTTCATATCATATTTAAATATATACTTATTTTATTCCTTATATTTTTAATTCTAACTATTGTATATATAAATCAATTATTTACCTAAATAAAAATATTTAATTTTACAAAATCTCCTTCTTCAGAATTATATTCTAAATAACATTTATATAAAAACACATATATTGTGAATAGTTAAAATAATTAAAAAATAAAATATAGTACTCTAACACACATTCGTAATATAATTATATTTATGAATATTAAAATTTTAAGAATTGCTACTCGGACAAGTCGATTGGCTATCTGTCAAGCAGAATATGTTTGCAATGAATTAAAACGTTTTCATCCAAATATAAAAACAAAATTAATACCTATTGTAACATCAGGAGATAAATTTTTTAATTTTATTTTAAAAAACAAAATTAAAAAAGGCGCATTTATTAAAGAATTAGAATATGCATTAATTAAAAATCAAGCAGATATTGCTGTACATTCTATGAAAGATGTAACCACATCACTACCTAATAAACTAATTCTTCCAGTATTATGTAAACGTAATGATCCAAGAGATGCTTTCATTAGCATCAAATATTCAGATATCACTCAACTCCCACCAGGCAGTATAATCGGAACATCTAGCTTAAGAAGACAATGTCAAATTCGATCCAAATATCCAAATTTAATATTACATGATCTACGAGGAAATATAGATACAAGAATTGAAAAATTACATCATGGACAATATGATGCAATAATTTTAGCAGTAGCTGGATTAAACAGACTACATTTAACAAAGTATATAAGAACATATATAGATCCAAAAGACTTATTGCCAGCAATGGGTCAAGGAGCAATCGCTATAGAATGTCGCATAGATGATGTTAATACTATATCCTTACTATCTCCTTTATGCCACGAAGAAACCTCTTTAAGAATTAAATCAGAACGAGCAGTTACTACTTACTTAGAAGGTTATTGCCAACTACCAATTGCTAGTTACTCTGAAATTAAAAATAACCAAATATGGTTAAGAGCTCTTATAGGTTTGCCCGATGGCAGTAAAATCATTCGAACTGAAGGTAATGCTCCATTAAATCAAGCAGAACAATTAGGATTATCTCTTGCTAAAGATTTACTAAATCAATTTAAAAAAATTACTCAAACTTGATATCGCATCATAAAAATCAACTATAACTCTACAAAACAGCAATCTTTATGAATATTCTAGTAACTCGACCTTCCCCTGATGGAGAAGAACTAGTAAATAAATTACTTTCCATCGGAAAATCCGCTCATCATTTGCCATTAATTTACTTTTCCTCTGGTCAAACCTTATCGATGATAAAAAAATATTTAAACTTACTCAGCACAGGAGACTTTTTATTTCTTTTATCTCAACACGCTGTTGAATATGCTCATTATGAATTACTAAAAACAGGAGGTCATTGGCCTTCTACAATAACATATTATTCTATTGGGGCAAAAACTAGTCTAAAAATGTATACATTATCAGGAATTCTATCTAAATATCCACATAATGAAGAAACTAGTGAAAACTTATTACAACTTCCAGAATTAATAAAAAACATCTCTGGACGACGAGCTCTTATTTTAAAAGGTAACAATGGACGAACTATCTTAAAAAAGACTCTAACAAAAAGAGGGGCATTAGTATTATCTTGTGAATGCTATACTAGAAATCCTGTTAAATATAACGGTCAAGAACAATTTAATTTAATGTTAACTCTGAATATCACTACTATAGTAATCACTACTAAAGAAATGTTAACGCAACTGTATTATTTAATTCCTCAATGCTATCGCAGCACATGGCTAACACAATGCCAATTAATTGTTGTAAGCACTCGATTAGCAAATCTAGCAAAAAATTTAGGATGGCATAAAAAAAACATAATTGTAACTAAATCAGCAAATAATAACACTATTTTTAATATACTTAAAAATCCTTTTTAAAACAACTTATTATATTATCTCTTAATAAAAAAATATTATTTTCGGCGAGAGAGGATTTGAACCCCCGACCTACTGGTCCCAAACCAGACGCGCTACCAAACTGCGCTACTCGCCGAAAATAACAGAAAGTATTTTTATTACACAATATAATTAATAATTTTTACTTTATTTAACTAAAATGCGAAGGAAGGGATTTGAACCCTTACGTCTTTATGTAAGACACTAACTTCTGAAGCTAATGCGTCTACCTATTTCGCCACCTTCGCGAATACATACTTATTTTATTAATCAAAACTATTAATGATTTATTTTATTTGTAATAAATAATTTTACATGGGTGACTGATGGGATTCGAACCCACGACTACTGGAACCACAATCCAGGGCTCTACCAACTGAGCTACAATCACCTGCTTTATCATAATATTCATAATTATCAATTTTTTAATCAATTATTTCAATTTTACTCATCTGTACACACAAACAAACACAAAAAATAAAAATGCGCCCGACAGGATTTGAACCTGAAATCTTTGCCTTCGGAAAGCAATGCTTTATCCATTTAAGCCACGGACGCTTAATCTAAAAATCATATCTTCATGAAAACACATCTTATATAAAAAGTCCTTTTTAAAATCAACCTTTTAAATACTACTTAAACTAAAAATAAAGATAACCTAATTTAAACTATTAAACCCAAATATAAAAATATAAAAACATATAACCTATAAAAATTAATTTTACATTATATACATAATTTTACTGATTATTATATTAACAACGTTTCATCATGTCAAAAAACTCATCATTAGTTTTAGTCATAGACAACTTGTTCATCATAAATTCCATAGCATCAATTTCCCCCATAGGGTGAATTATTTTACGCAAAATCCATATTTTTTGAAGTTCATCATGAGTAGTGAGCAATTCTTCCTTTCTTGTTCCAGATCTATTATAATCGATAGCAGGAAAAACTCGTTTTTCAGCAATCTTCCTTGATAAATGTAATTCCATGTTTCCAGTTCCTTTGAACTCTTCATAAATCACCTCATCCATTTTAGATCCAGTATCAATTAAAGCAGTAGCAATAATAGTTAAACTTCCACCTTCTTCCATATTCCTAGCAGCTCCAAAAAAACGCTTAGGACGATGTAAAGCATTTGCATCTACTCCTCCAGTTAATACTTTTCCAGACGCAGGAACTATAGTATTATAAGCTCTTGCTAATCGAGTAATAGAATCTAATAAAATAATTACATCTTTCCTATGTTCTACTAATCTTTTAGCTTTTTCAATAACCATTTCTGATACTTGAACATGACGAGAAGCAGGTTCATCGAAAGTTGATGCAATAACTTCTCCATGAACCAAACGTTGCATTTCAGTCACTTCTTCAGGTCTTTCATCAATTAATAATACCATCAACACACAATCTGGATAATTATGACTAATACTTTGTGCAATATTTTGTAACAACATAGTTTTACCAGCTTTCGGAGGAGCTACTATTAATCCTCTTTGTCCTCTTCCAATAGGAGAAGCTAAATCTAATACTCTAGCTGTTAAATCCTCTGTTGATCCATTTCCTCTTTCCATACGCAATCTGGAATTAGCATGTAATGGAGTAAGATTTTCAAACAAAATCTTACTCCTAGCATTTTCTGGTTTATCATAATTAACATCATTTACTTTTAATAAAGCAAAATAACGTTCCCCTTCTTTTGGCGGTCGTATTTTACCGGAAATAGTATCTCCAGTTCTTAAATTAAAACGTCTAATTTGACTAGGAGAAACATAAATATCATCCGGTCCTGCTAAATATGAACTATCACTAGAACGAAGAAACCCAAATCCATCTTGCAAAATTTCTAATACTCCATCTCCAAAAATATCTTCTCCAGTTTTAGCATGCTGTTTAAAAATTGCAAAAATAATATCTTGCTTTCTCATACGAGCTAAATTTTCTAAACCCATACTTTCCCCAAGCTTAACCAATTCAGACACTGGTATATTTTTTAATTTAGTAAGATTCATAATAGTGGATTCTTAATTTGAGACAATTTACACTATTGATTTTAAGATATGCATGTTATGCAAACAGTACATGCTGATTATAACGTATTTTATAAAACTCACCTTAATTCTTCTCTTAATCAAGAGAATATAAAAAAGCATTATTACAAATATAAATAATATTTATCTATTTAAATAGCAATGAAACCATTCAAACATAAACTCTTCAATACATTCAATTATTTATATACAACCCTAACTATACTGCTATTTACTATACTTATATAGTAAAAACTATAGCATGAAAGAACATTGTATCCTAATCTATAGAATACGTCTACTATGCTATAAATAATTTTATTCAAAAATATTAAAAACATAGTTATACATATGTATTTATAAAATCACATAATTGTTGCTTGGATACTAAACCTACTTTAGTAGCTAAAATTTCATTACTTCTAATAAGCAATAAAGTAGGAATACTTCTAATATTATATTTCTTAGTAATTATAGGATTATTATCTATATTTAATTTTGCTACCTGCACTTTACTGTCAAATTCAACAGCTATCTCTTCTAAAATAGGAGCAATCATCTTACAAGGATTACACCACTCTGCCCAAAAATCAATTAAAAATAAAACATCATTTTTAGTATCAACAGAATTCAAAACATGCTCTACAAAATTAGTATCCGTTAAACATAATATTTTTTGATTCATTTAATTTTATCCTATTATTATTTATTAATCATATTTAATATTGAATATATTATCTTATATCAGATAATATTAAAAAATACTTACAACATGCAAATTACCAACAACGATATTCAAAAACACAAAATAATTTCCTAATTATTAATACCAATCTAACAACATCAAATTAACATTTAAATCAATTAATTTATAATAATAAAATCATCAAACTCTTAACATTACTTAAAACTCTAAACTTATCATATTTGTCATATAACTTCTTAAATACACTCCAACTTTTTCAACAGGATGATTCCGTATCATATCATTTACATCACGCAACATAATATTATTAATTGAAATAACTGAATTATTACCATTAACTACATTTAAATCTGTCTCTTTTAAAATCGGTACAAACTCCTTCTTTAAAATAGGAAGAACAGTATTACTAAAGATATAACAACCATATTCTGCAGTATCCGAAATTATCATATTCATTTCATATAATCTGTTTCTAGAAATAGTATTAGCTATTAAAGGTAACTCATGCAATGATTCATAATATGCTGATTCTGGTTTTATCCCAGATTCTATCATAATATCAAAAGATAATTCTATCCCTGCTTTCAATATAGCTATCATCCAAACTCCATAATCAAAATATACCTGTTCCGGAATTTTCTTATCATATATAGGAGCCTGTTCAAATAATAATTTCCTAGTATCTGAACGCCAACTTAATAAATTAAAATCTTTATTTTTCCAATCTAACATCATTTCATTAGAAAAAAAACCAGTCAATATATTTTCCATATGTTTTTCGAAAATTGGTCTCAAAATTTTTTTTAATTTCTCAGACAATTCAAAAGCACGCAACTTATAAAAATTCGATAACCTATCCATCATTAATGTAACGCCACCTTGTTTTAATGCTTCAGTTATTACTTCCCATCCATTTTGAACCAATTTTCCTGCATACGCTGAATTTATACCATACTCAACCATTTGATCAAAACATAAAACCGAGCCAACTTGAAGCATCCCACACAAAATAGTTTGCTCCCCCATAAGATCTGATTTTACTTCTGCTATAAATGATGATTCTAATACTCCAGCTCTATGACTACCTAATGCAAAAGCCCAAGATTTAGCTAATTCTATACCTATACCATACATATCATTCTCTTCATGTACAGCGATTAAACTAGGCACCCCAAAACCTCTAATATATTCTTGACGAACTTCTGTTCCAGGACATTTTGGAGCTACCATAATCACTGTAATATCTTTACGAATCTTCTTACCAATTTCTACAATATGGAACCCATGTGAATAACCCAAAATTGCTCTATATTTCATTAAAGGTTCTATCTTCTGAATAACAAAATCATGTTGCTTATCTGGTGTCAAATTAATAATAAAATCTGCCTCAGGAACTAATTCATTATAAGTGCCTACAGTAAAACCATTCTGCACTGCATTAATATAAGATATTGTTTTTTTTGTAATAGATTCTGAACGTAAGGCATACATAACTTCCAGACCAGAATCACGCATATTTAAACCTTGATTTAATCCTTGAGACCCACAACCAATTATCACTATTTTCTTAGATACCAATAATTGAATTCCTTTAGAAAACTCACTTTGGTTCATTAATCGACATTTTCCTAAATGTTTTAATTTATTTATGAAACTCAATCTATTAAAATAATTACTCATAATAATATAACACCTCTATTTTAAACCCTAAAACTCATTAATTAAATATTAAATAATGTTACTCTAATTGATCTTTAAAAACTCGAATATTGGATTAGTTGTAACATCACGATATGTATATCCTAATTGGGATAAATATTGATCAAATTTAAATTCCTGATCAGTTAATTCAAACCCTGCCAAAACATGACCATAATCAGTGCCATGATTACGATAATGAAACAAAGAAATATTCCAATTACTACCTAAAGTATTTAAAAATTTTGACAAAGCTCCAGGAAATTCTGGAAATTCAAAACTGAAAATTCGTTCATGCAAAGAATATAATGAACGAGATCCTATCATATATCTAGCATGTAATTTAGCCATTTCATTATCAGAAACATCTATCACTGAAAAACCATTCTTTAGAATATTTTGTACTATACAATCTCTTTCATGATAGCCATTCTTCAAAAGTATTCCTATAAAAATACAAACACTACTAGTCCCACTATAACGATAATTAAATTCTGTTACTGATCTATCTTCCAAAATTTTAAAAAACTCTAAAAAACTACCTTTTTTTTCCGGAATAGTAACTACCATTAAAGCTTCTCTTTGTTCTCCTAATTCACAACGCTCCGAAATGTATCTTAATTCATGAAAATTAATATTAGCTCCTGACAAAATATGAGCTAATCTTTCCCCTTGTATCTTATTTTTTTGAATATATTTTTTCATTCCAGCTAATGCTAATGCTCCTGAAGGTTCAGCAATAGCTCGAACATCTTCAAATAAATCTTTTATAGCAGCACAAATTGCATCATTATCTACAGTAATGACATCATCGAGGTATTTTTTACACAAACGAAACGTTTCATTTCCCACTTGCCGTACGGCCACCCCTTCTGCAAAAGATCCAACTGTATTCAAACAAACAGGAGATCCAGCTAACAAAGCAGCGCATAAAGAAGCAGATTCCTCTGCTTCAACACCTATTACCTTAATTTGAGGCATAAGATATTTAATCAAAACAGAAATTCCAGCAGCTAATCCTCCACCTCCTACAGGCACAAAAATACGATCTAGATGAGCATCTTGTTGCAATAATTCCATTGCTAAAGTACCCTGACCAGCAATAACAAGTGGATGGTCGAAAGGAGGAATGAATACTAAATGATGCTTTTTAGCTAAACGCACAGCTTCTATTTTAGCTTCATCAAAATTTGAACCACATAACAAAGGTTTTCCTCCAAAATGACGCACCGCATTTACTTTAATATCAGCAGTATTAATAGGCATAACAATTAAGGAATTAATACCAAGATATTTAGCTGAAAAGGCTACTCCTTGAGCATGATTGCCAGCAGATGCTGTAATTATTCCAGAAGACTTCTGTGTTGAAGTAAGACTTGAAAGCATTGCATACGCGCCCCTCAATTTAAAACTATGCACTGGCTGTCTATCTTCACGTTTAACTAAAATTATATTTTTTAATCTTTTTGATAATTTATCCATAATTTGTAATGGAGTAACCTGAGCTACCTCATATACATGAGAATGTAAAGCGGTTTTTAAATACAACAATGGACATTTTTCTTCCAATAGAGAAAATGCATATTTATCCATTATTTTTTCTACTTATATGTATATGCTTTTTTATATTATCCTTATAATTGAGATCTATCACGTACAGCTCCTTTATCAGCACTAGTAACTAATTTAGCATACGCTCTTAAAGATATGGATACATCCCGATTTCTATTAATTGGAGTCCATGCTCTTATTCCACGATTCACTTCTAATTCATTACGTCTACCTATAACACAATCAGATACTTCTAATGTGATATTACGCTCATCAACATCAATATTAATCATATCTCCGTCACGCACTAAACCTATTAAACCTCCAGATGCTGCTTCTGGAGATATATGACCAACCGATAAACCTGAAGTGCCTCCAGAAAATCTTCCATCTGTAATTAATGCGCAATATAGATCTAAATTCATAGATTTTAAAAAAGAAGTAGGATATAACATTTCTTGCATCCCAGGTCCACCTTTTGGACCTTCATATCGAATAACTATTACATCTCCTGGAATTATTTTACCCGATAAAATCGCTTCTACAGATTCCTCTTGACTTTCATATACTTTAGCAGGTCCTCTAAATTTTCTTAAGTTTGCAGAAACAATCCCTGCTGTTTTTATTAGACAACCTTCTGGAGCAAGATTCCCGTATAATACAGCTAATCCTCCATCTTGATTATAAGCATAAGCACGACTTCTAATACATCCAGAGCAACGATCTATATCTAATGCGCTCCATCTTTTATTTTGACAAAATGCTTTAACCGTACGTATTCCAGCGGGAGCAGCAGCATACATTTTTTTTACTTTTACATCCTTACATGATATAATGTCGTATTTTGATAATGTTTCTAATAAAGATTCATTTAATATATTACGCACACTTGTATGTAATAAACCACAGCTGTTTAACTCACTAAGTATACCTATAACTCCCCCAGCTCTATGAAAATCCTCTACATAGTATCGTTGAGAATTTGGAGCAATTTTACATAAATAAGGTACTTTTTTAGACAACCTATCTATATCCTTCATAGTAAATTGTATTTCTCCTTCTTGAGCAGCTGCTAATAAATGCAACACAGTATTAGTAGATCCTCCCATAGAAATATCTAACATCATCGCATTCTCAAAAGCTAATCTATTTGCTATATTACGAGGTAAAACAGAATAATCATCCTTATCATAATACAGTTTAGATAATTGCATAATACTTTTACCAGCATTTACAAACATTTTTCTGCGATCACAATGTGTTGCTAATAATGACCCATTTCCAGGTTGAGCTAATCCTAATGCTTCCATTAAACAATTCATAGAATTTGCAGTAAACATCCCTGAACAAGAACCACATGTAGGACATGCCGATGACTCAATATTTTTCTTATCCATTGCAGCAATACTTGAATCAGCTGAAGAAACTATAGCATCAACTAAACTTAATTTAACACGATTATTATTACTTCCAGATAACTGTACTGATCCAGATTCCATTGGTCCACCAGATACAAAAACAGTTGGAATATTCAATCGTAGTGCTGCCATTAACATCCCAGGAGTAATCTTATCACAATTAGAAATACATACCATAGCATCAACACAATGAGCGTTAATTACATATTCTACAGAATCAGCAATTAAATCTCTAGACGGCAAGGAATATAACATTCCACTATGCCCCATCGCAATTCCATCATCAATAGCAATAGTATTAAATTCTTTTGCAATTCCTCCATTATTATTAATTTCTTTTGAAATTATTTTACCTACATCTCTTAAATGAATATGACCTGGAACAAATTGAGTAAATGAATTGACTACAGCAACAATAATTTTATTAAAATCTTTAGACGTCATACCAGTAGCTCGCCACAAAGCTCTAGCTCCAGCCATATTACTACCTTGAGTGGTAGTAGAAGAACGATATTTAGGCATACATTATTATCTCACATTAATAATTCTCATTTAATATAAACAATAAATACTTCAAAAATATAAGTGTCTACAAAATTGATACATATTCGTTTATAATGATCTTTAAAAAATTTTTTAATTTACTTGTTCTAACCAACCCCATTGATCTTTAATCTTTCCACTAAATAAACCAAAAAATAATTTCTGCAACTCTGAAGTAATAGGACCTTTCTCCCCTAATCCAATTTGTATGCCATCAATACTGCGCACTGGTGTAATTTCTGCAGCAGTACCAACCATAAAAACTTCATCTGCTATATATAAATACTCACGAGGTAACATGCATTCTCGTACTTCTAATCCAACACTCTTTGCTAATTTAATAATAGAATCCCGAGTTATTCCAAGCAATATAGAAGCGCCACATGAAGGTGTAAATATAATTCCATCTTTAATCACAAACAAATTTTCACCAGCTCCTTCTGAAATATAACCATGCGCATTTAAACCAATTCCTTCATGATAACCGTACCTATGTGCTTCATTGCTAATTAACATAGAGGATAAATAATTACCTCCAGCTTTAGCTAAATTAGGAATCGTATTTGCTGGAACTCTATTCCAAGAAGACACCATTACATCAACACCTAAATCTAAAGAATCTTTTCCTAAATATGATTTCCAATAAAAAGCAATTATAGCGAGATCAGCATTATATTGATCAATAGGATCAATTTCTATTCCCACATTGCCAACAAAAATTAAAGGTCGAATATATGCAGTAAGCAAATTATTATCTCGAATTACCATTTTACACGCTTTTATAATTTCTTGAATACTCCAAGAAATAGGCATATGATAAATTCTTGCAGAATTAATTAATCTTTTAATATGATCTTGAAGACGAAATATCACCGATCCTTTATATGATTTATAACAACGAATTCCTTCAAATACTGAAGATCCATAATGCAGCGCATGCGATGTAATATGTACATTTGCCTCATCCCATGGAACCATATTCCCATTTAGCCAAATAAAATTCGATTTCCTAATCATATTTATTACTCTACAAAAAATAAATTTCAATCACTCAATATTATTGAAGCTATTTATCTAATTTCAATATAATTTATATCTATTAACTTATGCAATTGATTAAATAATAAATGTATTGATCGATCACTAGTTACAGTTAACAATAAAGTTACCTGTTTATTATTTATAACATTGCACACAAGCATATTTAACGCATATAATTCAAATCCACGATGCCTAGCAACTCTAAGAATACGTTCAACTACTTCTGGACAAAACCTAGCTTTTATAAACAAAGAATGATACATCATCACCATTATAATTTTTAAATTCCTACTTTATTATTAAGATATATAATATATTATTTCGTTAACATAGCATCATTTGACGATCCAGGAGGTACTAATGGCCAAACATTAGCACTCTCATCAATTAATACATGCAATAAAAAAGGTCCTTCATGAGAAAATAACATATTTACTGCATCTAATACTTGAGATTGATTAGAAATATACATTCCACTAATATCAAATGATTTAGCTAAAGCTAAAAAATCTGGGTTATCGTTTAAAATAGTTTCACTATAACGTTTATCAAAAAACAATTCTTGCCACTGACGAACCATGCCTAAACGCTTATTATCTAATAAAACAATTTTTATAGGTAATTTCTTTCGTTTAATAGTGGCTAATTCTTGCATATTCATCATAAATGATCCATCCCCAGAAATACATATTACCATATGATCAGGACGTCCTATTTGAGCTCCTATAGCTGCAGGAGTACCAAAACCCATCGTCCCTAACCCTCCAGAAGTAATAAAATTTTCTGGACGACTAAATTGCATATGCTGTGCAGCCCACATTTGATGCTGACCTACATCAGTAGTTACCACTGTATCAACAGGTGCATTATCGCTAATTGTTTTTAACAAAATCGGAGCGGAAATCTTATCATTATAAGATTTATAAGACCAACGATATTGTAATTTTAATGATTTTATTTGTTTTTGCCATGCCTTAATCTTAATAGACAACGATTGAGTTAATGCTAATAATAAGTCATTCAAACTGCCTGATATAAAAACATGTGCTGTACGTAACTTATTAAATTCTGCAAAATCAATATCTAAATGAATTATCTTTGCATTTGAAGCAAAAGTTTCTAATTTTCCAGTAACCCTATCATCAAATCTTGCTCCTATTGCAATTAATAAATCACATTGTTGTACTGCTAAATTAGCTGCCTGATTACCATGCATACCCAACATACCTAAATAATAATCTTCAGTGTAATCTAAAGCTCCTAATCCCTTCAATGTTACCACAGTAGGTATGCCAGTATTAGCAATAAACTTCCGTAATGACAATACTGCTCCTGCCATGCCTACTCCACCACCTACATAAACTATAGGACACTTTGATCGAGATATTAATATACGAGCTAAATCAATGTTATCCTGTTTTTTACTACAGTTATTAAATATATTATACTGCTGATTCTTTATAACTTCTTTTGGAAAGTCACAAAAAACACCACGAGCTAACTGAATATCCTTCGGAACATCTATAAGAACTGGACCTTGTCTACCATATAATGCAATTTTAAACGCTTCATCAATAATTTTAGGTAAAATATTTAAAGAATTTACTAAAAAACTATGTTTAGTACATGCTAATGATAAACCTAAAACATCAATTTCTTGAAATGCATCAGTTCCAATCAATTCTAATCCAACTTGACCAGTAATAGCTATTATTGGAATTGAATCTAATAATGCATCAGCTAATCCAGTAATTAAATTAGTTGCACCAGGACCAGATGTAGCAAAACATACCCCCACTTTACCTGTAGCTCTAGCATACCCAATAGCTGCAATCACTGCTCCTTGTTCATGCCTACATAATAAATGTTTAATTTTAGAATCAAATAATGCATCATATATTGGCATAATTGCTCCTCCTGGATAACCAAAAATTATATCTACCCCTCGCTGTTGTAGCTCTTTAATTATCCACTGAGCTCCATTCATAATAATTTCTTCCTATTATCATAATTTTAATTAACAAAAACAAAACACCATTAATAAATACATTTAATTCACTTTAAATAAACAATATCATACATTGTTTTTAATTATACAACACAATGGAAATTATATACTGTTCAATAGTTTACAGTAAAAAAATTACTTTTATAAATAAAAATAATATAACTCACGACAACTTCTATATATATTGTAGAAAACACTTTAACTTTTTTAGTTACTACATCATATAAAAATCTTAATATACTAATTTCACCACATTTAGTTTGTTCTGAAAATTATTTATTAACCGTACCCCCTCTCTCTCTTGAACCCTTTCGATGCTATTAATACTTCCATATACTCATATATATGATAAATTTTTATTATTCATTCTATATAATCAGGGGTGAAGAGACTTGAACTCCTAATCCTCGGTTTTGGAGACCGATATTCTACCAGTTGAACTACACCCCTGATAAAATATAAAATCATATTTCGTCTAATAGCCTAATAAATAAAAATAACAAAACGGTGCGAACGGGACTCGAACCCGCGACCTCCGGCGTGACAAGCCGATATTCTAACCATCTGAACTATCGCACCATTTCTTTTATATTATCTAATTTAATAAAACAATATATACCGGAATATACCTTCATCCTTTAAATATAGGAATTATTTTTATAGTAATAAAAATAATATTCATTCTTTATATAATGCATACATTCTTCACAAATCATAATTACATCTATTTTATTGTATTCAATAAAACCTATCATTATTCATGGAGCTAAGCGGAATTGAACCGCTAACCTTCTGTGTGCAAAACAGATGCTCTACCAGTTGAGCTATAGCCCCACCACCACCACATTACAATACTATCACGAATATAAGGACATAAAACATACAACACATAAACATAATACTATAAACATGAGAATCAGTAATATTAACAACCTTTAAAAAATTACTATATAATCTCATTACAATTGATATAATATACATTACTACCATCTACAATAATAGTCAAACATAAAAACTAACATCATTTTTACAAATACAAAATACTATATTAAATTATTTCTCATATCCATACACACATAAAATTATTATTATTTATCTAATACTACATCTAATTCTTATATTGATAACATTTCTAAAGAAAAAAAATTATAATCTATCAAAAGAACTGACCGTAATTTTGTGATATCTGAAGTATACATAGTATAATACGCTTTATTTCGATAAAATATATTATGACAATATTTATTATTTTCTTGAATATTATTATCTAATAAATGTTTAATACAACTAACAAGACTATTGCTAGAATCTATTAAATTACTAGTTATTGGTAATACTGATTGTAATTCTGTTTTTAACCAAGAAAAATGAGTACAGCCTAATATTATTGTATCAGGAAATTTTTTTAAACCAAACCAAGGATAAAGGATATCAATTAACTCTAATTTCGAAATTAAATTCCCATGTATTTTCAACTCAGCTAATTTTACTAATCTGGAAGTCCCTAATAAAATTATACTTTTTTGATACGCAAAACGCTCTATTAAATTTAAAGTATACTGGTTATTTACAGTACGATATGTCCCTAATATTCCTATCAATCCATTTTTTGTATATTTACAAGCTAACTGAACTTCGGGTATAACCCCTATAATAGGAAATCTAAAAATAACTTTAAGTATACGCAATGCACACACACTGATGGTATAACATGCAATGATTACCAGATCAAATTTAAAATATTTATATGCATTATCTATAATCCATATCGCACGTTGAATAATAAATTTTTCCGAACGTCTTCCATAGGGAAAAAATTTATTATCAATCAAATACAAATAATTAATAAATGGAAATATTTTTCGAATTACTTCATAAAAAAACAATCCACCAATCCCAGAATCTAGAATTAAAATAGTTGAAAATTTAATAACAATATCTTTATAACACATCACAAAATTAAAAATTAAATATATTTAACTAATTTAAAAATTTATACCAATAAACAATAAGAATACTTAATACAATCAATTGCATATTATGAATTTCATTTCTTTTCAAAATTAACTAAAAATTACATAATTTTATCAATAAATCTTTAATATATGTATCAATACAACACAATATTAACAATAATTACCTCTAATTTTTGTTGATGATTATTATCATAATCATATTAATTATAGTCTTTTTATAGTTTCAATATTATCCAATATAAAAATATATAAAATAAAAACAATAATATTTATTTTATTTATCTCTTTTATTTTTTTTTAATCCTAGCGTATGACATATCGCATATGTTAAATCTGCTTGATTTAAGGTATAAAAATGAAAATTCCTTACTCCTTCTTTAACTAAAAGTTTAACCATATCTATTGCTACAGACGCCCCTAACATCTTTTGAGTATCTAAATCATCATCTAACCCATCAAAAATCATACACATCCACTTCGGTATTTTTACTTTAGTGAACCTAATAAAACGTTGTAACTGTTTAAAATTAAAAATTGGTAATATTCCAGGAATAATCTCTATCTCAATTCCTATAGAAACACATAAATCTCTAAATCTTAAATACTGTTCAACATCAAAAAAAAATTGAGTAATTACTTTATTTGCTCCAGCATCTATTTTTTTTTTTAAATTAATTAAATCTGACTGAGGTGTTTTAGCTTCTGGGTGTACTTCTGGATAAGCAGCTACTGCAATATCAAAATCTCCTATTTCCCTTAATAAAGCAACTAAATCTGAAGCATACATAGATGATGGATATTTTGTTGCTATCTGATCTCCTCTTAAAGCAACTATATTACGAATATCATTATTCCAATATTCCAATGCAATATCTCGCAACATTTGAGGTGTTGAATCAATACACGTCAAATGTGGAGCTACTGACAATCCAGTTCGTTTTTTTATACCTTTAATAACCCTATTAGTATTATCTCTTTTTCCAGAATAAGCTCCATATGTTACCGAAAAAAAATTGGGATGAAATTTACTTAATTTATTTACAGAATCCCATAGTACCTTTTCCATCCCCTCATTTTTAGGAGGAAAAAACTCAAATGATACACTAATCTTCTCTTGCAATTCAACTAAATAACAATTCAAGATTTCTCGCTGAATAGCATGAAACATACTCATACAATTCACCTCATTATTATGATACAACACGATATATAATATATCGATAAACAATAATATAAAACAAAAAATTATTTTGTTATATATAATATATATATATTGTATAATAATATGATTTATTTTTAATAAAACAGAAGTATATATTCAAACAATTTGTTTTGTACAATTAAATAATCAAAATCTTTATACTTCACATAGTACAAGTACATATAACATATTCCCTATATAAAATTAATTTCACTAAATTGACTGAAATGCTTGATTCAAATCATTAATAAGATCTATACTGTCCTCTAGACCTACAGATACACGCAATAACATGTTATTTATCCCAGCTTTATCCATAACTTCTTTTGACATAGAAGCATGAGTCATAGTAACTGGATGAGCAATCAAACTCTCTACACCTCCAAAAGATTCTGCTAATGTAAACAATTTTAAAGATTTTAAAAATTCAATTAACATATCTTCAGAACCTTTTAATTCAAAACTAAATATCGACCCAAATCCTTTTTGTTGTTTACAGGCTATTTTATACCCAAAACTATTTAACAACCCAGGATAATGCAAAACCTTAATTTTAGGTTGCTTTAAAAAAAAATCTATAATAATTCTAGTATTACATTGCTGCTGGTACACTCTTGGAAGTAATGTTCGTATACCCCGTAATAATTGATAACTATCAAACGCACTACCAGTAATACCTAACGTATTTGCCCACCAAGATAATTTTTCATAAAATTTAATATTATTAGTAATCACTGCTCCTAATATTATATCTGAATGACCATTTAAATATTTACTACAAGAATGAATCACCAAGTCTGCTCCCAATTTTAATGGATTTTGAAAAACAGGAGTCATAAAAGTATTATCTACCGCGTAAATAATACCATTACCGTTACCCTTAAAATTACATAAAGCAGCAATATCCGTTACACGAAGCATGGGATTACTTGGTGTTTCAATAAAAACTAATTTAGGATTATATTTACTTAAGTATTTTAATGCAGATCTTGTATCACATTGATTAATAAACTTTACTCTACACATCCCCTTTTTATCTAAAGACTCTAATAAACGATAGGTGCCTCCATAACAATCATGAGGGGCTATTAAAAAATCATTTGAATTTAAAAAAGCCATACATACTAAAGAAATTGCAGACATTCCACTACTTGTTATTACTGCATACTGACCCCATTCTAAGTTAGCTAAAGCCTGCTGAGTTACATCTCGAGTAGGATTTCTTCGTCTAGAATAATCATAAATTCTCGGTTTATTAAAACCAAAAAAATTATAAGTGGTTGAAAGAGTAATAGGAGGAACAACACATCCATGTTTTTCATCGTTATTTAGTCCACTCCTTACACTTATAGTTGCTGGATTTACTTTCATAGCCATATTATTATTAATAATACACTTATATAAAATAAAAAAATTTTAATTAATTATATGCAAAATATAACACATCACATGTTACATATATGTAACATGTGATAAAAAATTTACTAAATTCCCTCATAATTTAATTACTTATCAGATACAGATAAAAAATCGTTATCATTATTTTTATTAAAACGTTTATTAAACAAATTAACTCGACCTCTTGTATCTATAATACGCTGTGTACCAGTGTAAAAAGGATGACATACACTACACACATCTAAATTAATATTATTTTTTAAAGTAGACCGAATATCAATTATATTACCACATGAACATATTGCTTTTATTGAATTATATTCTGGATGGATATTTTTTTTCATTTTTTTCCTACTACTTAAAATAATTAAAAAATTATTGTTAATATATCAACTCATAATAATTGTAAAATAATCAAATATTAACTATAATTATCATTTTAATAATCTAATTAAGTTAGATTATTAAATAAAACAATATCCTGATTAATTGTATTTTAATATAGCATATATGCTATATTAAAATACATACAAATAAAAGAATTATATTTATGAACATGATAAAACAACTATGAAAATTTATTCATTTAAAATAAATATTGTATGTTAATTACATTATAATACTACAATCACAAATTTTTGTTATGCTGTTCAACTTCGTCTGTTCTTCTATTTTCTTTAATACAGCATATATCTAATAAAATAAAAAACACATGACTACATGGATTTCGGGAAAAATTATTTCTACCACACACTGGACAGATGATTTATTTAGTATCATTGTAAATGCTAAAATTAATAAATTTATTGCGGGTCAATTCTCTAGAATTGGATTAAAAATTAATAATAAAATAATACAACGCGCATACTCTCATATCAATTCTTCAAACAAAGAAAACTTAGAATTTTATATTAAAAAAGTCATTTCTGGAAAATTAACTACTTTATTACATTCCTTATCTTCTGGGGATACTATAATTATTTCTAAAGAATCATATGGCCAATTTACAATAGATAAAATTCCTATTACCAATGACTGTTGTTTCCTATGGATGATTGCTACAGGAACAGGGATCAGTCCATACTTGTCTATGCTAAGTAGCTTAAACAATCGATTAAATCATTTCTCAAAAATTATATTAATTCATGCAACTAAATATTACAAAAATTTAAATTATCTACATAATATGCAACTATTAAAAAATTTGTATAAAAAAAAATTAATTATACAAACAATTTTAAGTCAAGAACAATCCCCTAATTCATTATATGGCCGTATACCTATTTTAATAGAAAACGATGTTTTAGAAAAAACTATAGGATTACATTTAAATAACAAAAGCCGTATAATGCTTTGTGGAAATCCTAATATGATATCTGATACTAAACAAACATTATATAAAAAATATGGAATTAAAAATTATTCTGCAAATAAAATTCCACATATCATTCAAGAACGATACTGGTAATTAATAATTATATACTATTTCTTTCCTGATTTTATTGATATTAATTATCAATACAATATAATAAAATATACTCGTTATCTACGGTAGAATCTACTGTTGCTAATTAAATTTAAAAATAAATATCTAAAAATTAATGTATAAATACATCATTATACAGATATTATATAATTATCTTGATTTATAATGATAATTATACTATATTGAAGTATAAACATATATAGAATATGAATTACTCTTTCACAAATAACAAAAAATTATATGAAACCTCCATTAATAATAGGAAACTGGAAATTAAACGGCACTAAAAACACAATAAAAAAACTGTTATCTGAATTAACCAAAGAAAAAATTGTACAATCTAAATATATCAATATCGCTGTAGCTCCTCCTATGGTATATTTAGACTTTACTGGTAATTATTTACTAAATAATTACACTGACTTTACCTATCCAAAAAATGACAATAATTATATTAAATTATGCGCTCAAAATGTTGATATTAACTCATCAGGAGCATTTACAGGGGATACCTCGGCAATAATGCTAACAGATCTAAAAGTTCAATATGTTCTTATTGGACATTCCGAGCGTAGAATGTATCATAAAGAAAACAATGAATTTATTGCAAAAAAAATTTATATTTCAAAAAAAGTAGGATTAATACCTATTTTATGTATTGGAGAAAACCAAATAGAACACAATTCTGGAATTACTGAATCAGTATGTTCTCATCAAATTGATTCTATTATTGATTTAATCGGAATTCAAGCATTTAACAATATAATTATTGCTTACGAACCTATATGGGCTATCGGAAGCGGAACAAGCGCATGTCCCAAATATACACAATCAATTCATAAATTTATACGCAATCATATTGCTTTGTATGATTCATATATCTCAAAACAAATATTAATCCAATACGGAGGATCCGTTAATCCAAACAACGCTATTCAATTTATTTCACAAAAAGATATTGATGGTCTATTGATTGGATCTGCTTCCTTAAAAACACATCTTTTTATAAAAATTATACAATCTATTGAACAATATATACGTAATAAATCTCAATAATTATTATAATTCTCACAATTTTAATTTTAGAATAATTTTTTTGCTGTTTTAAAAAAATCTTTCCGAAATGGACGATTCATATACTTAATTGCTCTATTAATATCATGATATACTAACTTTTCATTTTGAACCCCAATGCAACATCCACTGCATCCCTTCAATAATAATTCAATTGAATACACTCCCATTCTAGATCCTAAAATACGATCATATGCTACTGGTTTTCCTCCACGTTGAGTATACCCTAAAACAGTAGCTCGAGTTTCCTTTCCAGTTTTTTCTTCAATATATTTCGCTAAATCAAATACATTGCAAATATGTTCAGTAATAGCAACGATCGCATGTTTTTTTCCTTGAGAAATATCAAATCTAACTTTACTAACTAAATCTTGCACTTGAAACTTTAATTCAGGAATAACAATAAATTCACATCCTCCTGCTATAGCTGCAGCCATAGTCAAGTCTCCACAATAACGTCCCATAACTTCTACAATAGAAACACGTTGATGAGAAGAAGAAGTATCCCGCAATCTATCAATTGCTTCAATAATCGTTTCTAAAGCTGTAAAATACCCAATGGTATAATCTGTACCAGCAACATCATTATCAATGGTCCCAGGCAATCCAATACAAGGACATCCCATATCACTAAGTTTTTTTGCTCCAATATAAGAACCGTCACCACCTATAATTACTAAAGCTTCAAGATTACGTTTATTTATATTCTCAATGACTTTTGCTCTTACTGTATGTTGCTTAAATTCAGGAAATCTAGAAGAACCAAGAAATGTACCACCTCTATTAATGATATCTGAAACACTACAATGATTTAACAAAATCATCCGATTCTGAAATAATCCTAAGTAACCATCATATATGCCATATACTTCTAAACCTTCAGATAATCCCATACGCACTACCCCTCGAATAGCCGCATTCATTCCTGGAGAATCCCCTCCACTTGTTAATACTCCTATTCTTTTTATCATATACAACCAACTTAATTAACTATACTTAATAATTACTATCTATCTAATAAAAATTAGATATTTTACTTATCACTACATATAATCAGTTTATATATAACTCTCACTTATATACTACAACCATAATATTATATATACAACATATCATAAAATATAATTTATTCTTATTTCAAACAAACTATTCACGAAAAATAAACAAAATATACATTACATTTGAACTATTCTATAGCTAATCACTATACATTATTAACTGAAACTAACTGAGCCGGTTTCCCAGTAACTGTTGAATAAGGAGGTACAGAATGCAACACAATAGAACCAGCCCCTATTTTAGCTCCACAACCTATTTCAATATTTCCTAAAACAATAGCCCCAGCTCCAATTAAAACATTTTGTTTAACTTTAGGATGACGATTTCCATGTACTTTACCAGTACTACCTAATGTTACTGATTGCATTATAGAAACATTATTTTCTATCACTGCAGTTTCTCCTATCACTACTCCAGTAGCATGATCTAACATAATCCCATAACCAATTTTTGCTGCAGGATGAATATCTACATTAAAAATAACAGAAATATAATTATAAAAATACATAGCTAAATCTAAACGATTATTTTTCCACAACCAATGAGTAATACGATATGCTTGCAATGCATGAAACCCTTTAAAATAAAGAAAAGGAGTAATATATTTTGAAACAGATGGGTCGTTAAACCGCATTATATAAACATCCCACGCTGCAGAAGTAACAATATCATCATCAGTATCGTATATATTTTTTAACATATTCACTACATCAATCACCTCTATATCTAAATTATTTAATTTTTTAGATAACATAAAAATTAAAGCATCTTTAAAACTATTATGCCTTAATAAAAATGTATATAAAAAATTCCTTAATAAAGGTTCAGAATGCATTAACGATTTAGCTTCAAGTACCATATTACTCCAAATCAAATTTACTTTATTTACAGACATATATCTCCTTCCCTTATATCATATAATAATTGATTATTTAACTTGATAAATTACTCATTTCATCAACATGTTTCCGTTTCAATAATGCATAAACTGCTTCATAAATGCTTTTATTCTTATATAATATTTGATATATTTGATTTGTAATAGGCATAACCACTCCATATCGTATAGATAACCTATATATTTCTCTTACGCTACATATTCCTTCTATTACTTGACCAATCTTTTTTTTAGCCTGAATTATATCAATTCCCTGACCCAATAATATTCCAAAACGACGGTTACGTGATTGATTATCAATACAAGTTAATACTAAATCTCCTAATCCAGCTAATCCTACAAATACACTAGCAGTAGCACCCATTGCTATGCCTAATCTAGACATTTCAACTAAACCTCGAGTAATTAAAGCAGTTTTAGCATTAGCTCCAAATCCTATTCCATCAGATATTCCTACTCCAATAGCAATAACATTCTTCACTGCTCCTGCTATCTGCATTCCAATAATATCAGTATTTTTATATACCCGAAGATTTTCAATAGAAAGTAATAACTGTTGCACATCATAACCAAATTCATCATCATTAGATGCTAAAGTTATCGCTGTAGGCAAACCTTCAGCAAGTTCTCGAGCAAAAGTTGGTCCAGATATTAGTGCAAAAGGAACATCAGCGCCTAAAATATCATCAACTACATCTTTTAATAATCGACCAGTCTTCGGCTCTAACCCCTTTGATGCAACAATAATACGAATATCATTTTTTAAATTTATTTTTATTTCTATCAACACATAACTAAAAACATAGCTAGGAACAGCAATTAAAATATTCTTAGAAAAACTTAAAGCTGCCGATAAAGACTCTTCTAAATATAGCAAAGGAGGGAAAGGAATATTTGGCAAATTTATTGGATTAGATCGATGCAACTTTAGTATCTTTATATGTTTTGAATCGTGTCCCCACAACACAACAGCATTGCCACTTTTAGCTAACGCAATAGCCAAAGCCGTTCCATATGCCCCAGCTCCTATAACAGTAACAACAATTGATTTTTGCACAAAACTAGCAACACACAATTATCTAAACCAACTTTTTTAAAGATATCCCCGTTAATTATTTTAAACCAATCTCATTTAATATTACAATTATAACTCTTTTAACAACACAAACTCAATCAAAACTCTTAGAACTTACCACCACTACATCTATTAATAATCTACATTAATAAAAATACAAACAATAATTTCTATAATTATCTCATCTACTTTAATTCCTATACGTACATGACAGGATATTTAAAATAAAAAACAACTACTATACTTTTAATACAGTATTTAAAGTTTCTAAATCATCATTTAATTTTAATAAATCATCCGACCCACCAATATGCTTTCCGTTAATAAATATCTGAGGAACTGTAACACAACCTCCAGATCTATTATACATTTCCAAATAATCAGAACTAGAAGAACCTTCATCAACAGAAATTTCTTTAAAATTCAAAAATCTGTCCTTCAAAAAATTTCTTGCTCTATCACAATAAGGACAATTTCTTTTTGTATAAATTTCTATGTTATATGACATTCTATATTCCCATTATTCTTTCTTCAAACTAAATTCATCCGATTGAAACAACAAAGGTAAGTTCCTCTTCCAACTCACAATACCACCTTTCAATACATACACCTCCTTAAATCCCAACTTATTTAAATATTTCCTTAATAAGAATACTGACCATTTCTTAAACACTGCATGTACAATAATCAATGGACCCGCTTTTTTAATTCGATCATGTATTAAAAAAAATACATCATTTTTCTTGATTTCTTTAATCGTCAAATTAATACTATTAATAATATGACCAGAACGATACTCATCCAAATTCCTAATATCTAAAACTACTGCATTCCTAGTATTAATTAAAAAAACAGCTTTTTCACAAGATATTTCAAAATAACTAAACACACAATCCGTAAAAAAATTATATATCACAACAAAAAAAACAACACCCCACACTGCAACCAACACTATATGGTTTTCTACAAATATCATTATGTCATCTAACAACATATTCTATCCTAATCAACCATATTTAAACTAGAAGAAAATATTACTACTAAAATTACAAGAAGTAAAGAAATTTTTACTACTCATCCTTCTATTTTAAATAGAAGGATGAGTAGTAAAAAATTAAAACCTACTCAATTTCATAATATTAGTTGACAAAAAACTATAAATTCAGAGATACTATCCTGTATACTCTCAACGAGAAACAAACTAACCTAGAATTTGGTTATATATATATTATATATAATATATATATAACCAAAACAGAAATGAAAGAAGGATATAATAAATAGTTTACATTTATTAAAGGATAAACGTCGTACATATTTTATATTCAACTAATTATTTATCAAAGTTGAATATAAAAAAAAAAGAATTAATAAAAAAATAAAAAATCAAAAAAGATAATCACTGAGTACTGACATAGATTATCGCAATAATATATCGACTTATATAGAATCTGCTTTTACACTTGTACGATTAGTAAAACTTGTGGTAATAGATTGTTATTTGTAAGCAAACAAGATAGCAAAAAAATAATAAAAATATTAGTAATGCACTGTTGCAAATGAAATAATTTTGAAAAATGAATAAAGGGATAGCAACATGATCATAGTCACTGGAGGAGCTGGTTTCATTGGAAGAAACATTATTAAGAAATTAAATACAATAAATAAAACAAAAATATTAGTGGTGGATAGTTTAAGAAATGGGAAAAAATATATTAATTTAGTAGAATTAGATATTTTAGACTACGAAGATAAAGATTGCTTTATTTCCAAAGTATTAAATAAACCTAATTATTTTAAAGACGCAGAAGTTATATTTCATGAAGGAGCTTGCTCTAATACTCTTGAGTGGAATGGTAGTTATGTAATGAGCAATAATTTCGAATACTCGAAATTATTGCTTCTTTATTGTCTAAAATATGAAATACCTTTTATATATGCTTCTTCTGCTTCAGTATATGGAAATAATATGAATTATTCTTATGAAATAAAAGATAATATAGTTAAAGAGAATCCTTTAACTATATATGGATATTCTAAATTTTTATTTGATAAATATGTGTTAAATGTGCTTCCGAAAGCAAATTCTCAAATATGTGGCTTACGATATTTTAATACATATGGCCCTTATGAATATCATAAGGGCCATATGGCTAGCATTATCTTTAATTTATATAAAAAAATAAAAAATAAAAAAGAACCTGTTTTGTTTACAGGCAGTAGATACTTTAAAAGAGATTTCATATACATAGATGATATAGTAAAAATAAATTTATGGGTTTGGAATAATAAAGTATCTGGAATTTTTGATTGTGGTACAGGTGATTCTAAATCCTTTGAATTTGTCGCTAATGTCGTATTAAACTATTTAAATCGTGGTTCTGTCATAAAATATATTAATATGCCGAAAGAAATTAAAAAACATTATCAATTTTTTACAAAAGCAGATACTTCTCAACTTAAAAATATAGGATATGAATGTAAATTTATTAATGTTAATGAAGGTATTTATAAATATTTAGATTGGCTGACTTGTACATATACAAAAATAAACAATTTTTATTGTTATGAAAAAAATATTAATAATTAGTCCTTCTTGGATAGGAGATGCAATTATATCGCATACTTTATATAAATTACTTATTATGAGATATGGATCTCAATTAAAAATAGATGTTATTACTCCAATATGGTGTAAACCTGTACTAGATAGAATGATAGAAATAAAAAAAATATTTATTACTCCGTATACTCATGGAACTTTAGAATTATTAAAATGTTATCAGTTAGGAAAATTGATTAAAAAAAAATACTACGAACAAGCAATAGTACTTCCGAATTCATTTAAATCTGCTTTAATACCTTTTTTGTCTAATGTTCCTATTAGAACAGGATGGAAAGGAGAAATGAGATATGGTTTATTAAATGATTTACGTGTGTTAAATAAATTATCATTTCCATTGATGATACATAGATATGCTGCATTAGCGTATAATTACAGTATGGTACAACATTTTTCTGACTTACCTAATCCTATACCGTTACCTACATTACGAATAAAATCAAAAGAAATTAAAGATACATTATTTAAATTTAAATTGAACAATATTAAAAAAAAAAATCGATTAATTGGATTATGTCCAGGATCTTCATGTGGATTTTCAAAAAGCTGGCCTCATTATTATTATATCGATTTAACTAAAAAATTAATTTATCATGGTTATCATGTAATCTTATTAGGATCATATATGGATCAAATATTAATTAATAAAGTTACTGATTTTCATGAATTAAAAAAATTTAAACAAAATCATCATAATCTTATTGGACAAACTTCTTTAAATGAAGCGATAATTATCATCGCTGTTTGTTCAGGTATTGTAAGTAATGATTCTGGATTAATGCATATAGCATGTGCTTTGAATCGACCTGTAATAGGTCTATATGGACCTAGTAATCCTTATTGTACTCCTCCATTATTTTCAAAAAGCAAAATAATTTGTTGTAATAATAATACAATACTTAATTTAAAATATAATGAGATAAAAAAATCTAATCAATATATGTATGATAATGATGGTTACTATAAAAATTTTAAAAACATTACTCCAATGCTAGTATTTGAAACATTAGAAAAATTATTAAATTATTAGTAATACTTTTATGAATATCATAATAGCATGAATGTATTAATTATAAAAATTTCTTCTATGGGAGATATTATCCATACTTTACCTGCAATAACTGATGCCGCAAGTTTGGTGCCAAATATAATGTTTGATTGGATTGTAGAAGAGACTTTTTCTAATATTCCTCAATGGCATACGTCTGTATATGAAGTTATTCCCATCAAATTAAGGTTTTGGAAAAAAAAATGGTATAGCTTATATTCTTGGCAAGAATACTACAGTTATATAAAGCAACTAAAATCCAAAAAGTACGATGTAGTAATTGACGCTCAAGGTTTATTAAAAACATCTTTGTTTGCAACATATTTTGCTGTGGGAACAAAATGTGGACTGGATCGATTAAGTGCTAAAGAACCTATAAGTTGTAAGTTTTACGATAAGTGTTTTTATATTAATAAAGCTCAACACGCTATTGAACGTATAAGAAAATTATTTTCTTATAGTTTAGGGTATTCAGTTCCAGTATATCCAGGAGAATATAATATTAAAAATACATTTCAGTCTTGTATAAAAAAATGTGATGTACCTTATTTATTATTATTACATTCTACTTCTTGTTTTTCAAAACGTTGGTCTGATTTTAATTGGTATGTTTTTATTCAAAAAGTGTTAAAATCAGGTTTTTATTATGTAAAAATCCCATTTTGGACAAAGCAAGAAGCATTATTAGCAAAACGTCTTAAATTTTATTTTGATCGAGTTATAATATTATCAAATTTAACTTTATGGGAAATTTCTATTCAAATTTTACAAGCTTCAGCAATTATATCAGTTGACACAGGATTAAGTCATTTAGCAGCAGCTCTTAATTGTCCTAATTTAACATTATATGGACCAACTGATCCAGCATTAATAGGTACATATGGGTTAAATCAAACTATTTTAAAATCTACTACTAATCAAATGAATAGTATTACTCCAGAATTTGTTTGGCATAAATTTAAAAAAAAATTTTTAAACAACAACATTAAACTATAACCATCGTTTTAGAACGATGTACGTAAAATTACAGAAGTGATAGAAATAATACTTTATTAAGGGCAAAGTCTAGAAAAAACTAATTATCGTTGTTAATCTATTTTTTGAAATATTTTAAAATTAAAGTAATTAATTTATTCATAAAAATTCGGTATTTATTAAGTAGAATTTTATACATAACGACGCTCCTGTATTTTTATCTTAATTTCTTTAAATAACTAGAAAACCATATTAAACATGATATATTATATTAAAATCTGATAGGATATCATTATATGTATAATATTTAATATTATACATATAATAACATTAATCTGATGATTTTTACAAATATTTTATTAAAATTTTGATAATTAATTTTTTAAAATTATCACGGAAAGTAAAATTATAAAATAAAACAGAATGTATATTCTCTGTATAATTATATACAATGTAATTATATATATTATTCAACCTATAATTTGGATTCGATTGTTTTGGTTAAGTTTTAAGACGACTGAATATCGAAAAAATTGGTTAAGTCGTTACGGTTATTATCAAAATAATTTAAATAATAGAAGATTGGGTGGTATAGTACTACATGCAGTATCAGTAGGAGAACTATTATCAATAGTTCCTTTAATTCATAAATTACAAAAGAATTATCCTAATGTTGTAATAACAATTACTTCAATGACTCCAGCTGGTTTAAAATTAGCTAGCCAACTTTCATTAAAATTAAAAAACATACAATGTATGTATCTTCCATATGATTTACCTAATGCTATAAAAAGATTTATAAAACATGTTCAACCTAAATTAGTTATTATTGTAGAAACAGAATTATGGCCAAATTTAATAAATATATTATATCGATATAAAATTCCTATTATTATTCTTAATGCTCGATTATCTAATATTTCTTTTAGTAAATATAAAAAATTTAATTGGTTTTTCTCTAATATTGTTCAACGCATTACTATAGTTGCTGCACAATATCAAGAAGATGAATTAAGATTTTTAAAACTAGGATTAAAAAAAGATCAGTTATGTATTATAGGTAATATGAAATTTGACATTACAGTTACTCAAAATACATTAAATCAAATTTTATATTTTAAAAAGAATTGGATTAAAGATCGTTTAGTATGGATAGCTGGTAGTACTCATAAAGGGGAAGAGAAAATATTATTACAAGTACATAGAAATCTTTTAACTATATTTCCAAATTTAATTATGATTCTATCTCCAAGACATCCAGAACGTTTTATAGATATTAAAAATATTACTAAAAATGCTGGATTTTCTTATATTACAAAAAGTAGTGGAATGATACCTTCAGAAAATACTCAAATAATTATTAATGATACTATAGGGGAATTAATGTTATTATACGGAATTTCAGATATAGCTTTTATCGGAGGTAGTTTAATAAAACATGGAGGACATAATCCATTAGAGCCAGCAATACATTCTATTCCTATAGTTGTGGGACCTTATACTTTTAATTTTAATAATATTTGTTCTATTTTATATAAATCAGGAGGGTTAATTAACATTATCAATGCTGATGATTTAATTAATATTATGTGTATTTTATTAAAAGATAAAGATCTACGTTTACGTTATGGTAATTGTGCTTATGTAGCATTACAAAATAATCAAGGAGCTACGTCTAAGGCATTTGATATTTTATGTAATTATTTGAATTAATGATATTATTTATTGTAACCTATAAATTACATTGTATTTGTTTTGAATATGCTATATAAAATATTTTATATAGCATATTAATTTTGTTAAATGACAATTTAATTGTATTTATTAAGTACATTCGTTTTATTTTTTGTTTTTATATAATAAAAGAGAATGATGTTGATCAAATTATATTTGAGTGTTTTAGCTTAAATTTCAAATAATTTTTAATTAAAAGAACGAATGAAACTTTATAATTGAAATAAAGTTAAGTTATAAAGATAAAACAGAGATTAAATTATATCCATATTTAATTAATATATAATTATATGGCTTGATATTAATTTCTTTATTTTTTATTTTTTTCTATATACACTATGTGCTTTCTTATAGTAGGATCAAATTTTTTTAGTTTTATTTTTTCGGGATTTGAACGCTTATTTTTTGTAGTAGTATAAAAATGCCCACTTTTTGCAGATGAAAATAAATAAATTATTTCTCTAATTTCTTTCGCCATTATATTATTTCTTTTTTGTTATTTTATTTTTAGAGAGTAATTTTAACAAACATTTATCAATTCCTAATTTATTAATTAAACGTATGCCTTTGGCAGATACACGAATTGAATAAAATTTTTTTTGAGTATCTACCCAAAAACGATGAGAATGAACATTTGGAATAAACCACCGTTTAGTAGCATTCATAGAATGAGAACGTTTATTTCCATTCATTGGTCGTTTTCCAGTAATTTGACATATTCTAGACATAACTTCTATTCCTATTTATACTGTTTATTTAAATCTATATTCCGACGAATAGTATAAACTAATTATTATAAATATGATAGATTTTTGATGCATTATTAAATTTTTCTATATAATTTGATAGTTACTTTATGTCTTTATATCAATTAATAATTTAATTTTTAATTAGACTGTATACATGTATATTATACATAATTAATTATTTTATTGAAAATGATATTAATTTATATCAGAATATGTTTATGTTATATTATTTTCTACATTAGAGAAATTGTTTCTAAAAAATAAATAACATTATTTATAGTATTTTTTGTTGTGTTTATTTGTTCCAATTAATATATACAATATTAATTGATTTGTTTAATACTAATTTTTTATAAAAAATGAATATATTATAATATTAACTTATACACTTATAAATTTTGATTATATATATTTATAATATATATAAATTTTGGTAGTTGTGTTTTCGTTTTCATAATTGAAATAATGTGTTAATAATCATTTTGTAAAGAACTATGAAAATTGTTGATATTAAAATTATTAATAATCATGTTTGTAGTGATTTTTTGATCCCTATATATATGACTCCTGGATCTGCAGGATTAGATTTGTTTGCATGTATTGATAATTCTATTATCATTCATCCTGGAGAAACTAAGCTTATTTCTACTGGTATTGCAATATATATTGCAGATTTAAAAATAGCAGGAATTATACTTCCTCGATCTGGATTAGGACATTATCATGGTATTGTTTTAGGTAATTCTATAGGATTAATTGATTCAGATTATCAAGGAGAAATAAAGATTTCTCTATGGAATAGAGGGGAAAAAGAATTTATTCTTATTCCTAGGAAAAGAATAGCACAATTATTGTTTATATCTATTGTTCAAATTAAATTTAATTTGGTTAAATCTTTTAAATCTTGTAGTATAAGAGGAACTAAAGGATTAGGTTATTCCACGTAAATAAAAAATTTTTAAGATAAGAGTATTTAATTGAATATTATATCTATCTTTTAAAATTTTTGATTGTGTTTGATAATGGGTAAATTTTATTATTTATAATATGTCGATTATATGAATTTATAAATTAATAAATATAATAAAAGTAATTTTTGTATATTATTATTAATAACTAATATTTGTATAAGTGAGTAAAAATTGTGGTTAATAGTATGACTGCTTTTGCAAGGCAGGAAATATCTTATACATGGGGATATGGATTTTGGGAAATTCGTTCTTTAAATCAACGTTATTTAGATATTAATATTGATTTGCCTAAAAATTTTCAAGATTTATCATGGGAAATTAGACAAATAATTAAGAGTAAAATATTTCGAGGTAGGATTGAATGTAATTTAAAGATTAATATGGATTCTTATTGTAAAAATGCTAATTTGTTTATTGATGAAAGTTTAGTTGAATTTTTAATAAAATCAGCAAAACAAATTAAATTCAAAACTAAAGATGGTGGAAATATTGATCCTATACAGATTTTGCTTTATCCAGGAGTAATATCCTGTAAACAACAAGATACATATATTATTAATAAAGAATTATTAATAAGTTTTAAAAAAGTATTAAATAAACTGATTGACAGTAGAAATGAAGAAGGAATTTTATTAAAAGATCATTTAATTAATAGATTATTAAAAATTTCAGAAATAATGGCAGATATTAAGCTAATCGTTCCTAATTTTTTAATAAAAAAAAGAAAGAAACTTTTAGAACAGATTCAAGATATTTGTGATTCGATAGATAAAACAAGATTAGAGCAGGAGTTATTAATAGTTACTCAAAAAATTGATATTTCAGAGGAGATAGAGCGTATCATTATTCATATTGGAAGTATGAATAATTGCATTTTTTCTGAAAAGTCTGGACCTATCGGAAGAAAATTAGATTTTATAACTCAAGAATTACAAAGAGAAACTAATACTTTAACTTCTAAATCAATAGACGCTAATATAATACGTTTATCTATTTCTTTAAAAGTGTTAATTGAGCAAATTCGAGAACAAGTACAAAATATTGAATAAAAGTATATAAAATAATTTAAGTTTTTATTTAAAAAAAATTTTAGATAATTTATTCATAATTTTTAGAAGATATGGAAATATTTTTTTATATTTTTTTGTTTAAAAATATAAAAAAATATTTCCATATCTTCTAAAAATTTGTACTTTATATTAAAATTTATGAAATTATCAACATATATGTTGATAATTTCATAATAAAAACTCACAAAATATAAAAAATATATCAAAATTAATCTTTTTTTTCAAAATGCTTTTTCCATTTAGGAATATTTCAAATTTTTTAAAACTTCGATAGAATAAAAATTATCTATAATTTTTATAGATGCTTATGTTGTATTGTTTATTGAATTATAGCGAGGAGGTAAAAATTTAATAATAATTTATTAATTGATATAAAACCATCTATAGATACAAGAAAATTTTTTAAAATTACTATATTTTTCAATTTGTATAGTATATCAGTTGATTTCTTGTTTGTCTTTTTAAGACATTAAAACTATAGAGTTGCTATAAAAAAAAGAATCTTATGATCATTGTTAATGAAATTTAGAGATACATAATTATGAATAGATTAACGGATATTTCAAATATGGTAGAATCTTTATCCAGAGTTTATCATCGTCTTCGTAAAGAAGTAAATGGGCAATTAATTAATGAAGGTTTATCAATGTCTAAAATGAAAATACTTCATCTTATCACAACCGGCAAAACTAGTGCAACAGATATTAAAAATTATATGGGATTTTCATCTAGGACTGTAGTTACAGTGTTAGATGCATTGGAAAAAGACAAAATGTTACGTAGACAACAAAGTCTTACAGATAGACGAGTAAAATATGTTCATATTACAGAAAAAGGAAAAGATAAATTGCGTATAGCCAAACATACTCATAATGTAATTTTAGATCGAATATTTTCTCCTTTATCTGATGTGCAACTTAAAAACTTTTATGAGGTATGCAATTTATTAGAAATTCAGCAAAAAACAGCTAGGTAAATGATTATCATTGTTATTGATTAAAAATAATTACATGAAGATGTGAGATATAACAGAATATTTTATTTATATTTTTTGCTTTTAAATAATAATTTAAATTTATTATTTAATTAATGAATTCATGGAGAAAATAAAATCACATTATACCCCATACAAATGAAATTTTGTATGGGGTATAATGTGTATTAATATAAAAATAATATATCATATTTTATGAAAAAAAATATAGGTTCATTGTGTATTATCTCTGCTCCTAGTGGAACAGGAAAATCAACGTTAATACGTGCTTTAAAAGAAAAAAATTGTTTATTATTTGATACTCGGTTATCTGTATCTTATACTACTCGTAAAAAACGTTCTGAAGAAGTACATGGTAGAGATTATTATTTTATTTCATTAGAAGAATTTGAATTTATGATTAATAAAAATATGTTTCTTGAATATGCAAAAATTTTTAATCATTATTATGGAACTAAAAAAAATCAAATTAAATTTATGTTAAATTCAGGAATTCATGTGATTTTAGATATTGATTGGCAAGGATTGCAGCAAATCAAAAAAAAGAAAAATAATTTTTATACAATCTTTATTCTTCCTCCTTCAAAAAAGGAATTAAAAGAAAGATTATATTCTAGGAGACAAGATACAGACTTAATTATTTTTAACAGAATGACTCAAGCAATCAATGAAATTTATCATTTTAAAGAGTATGATTACATCATTGTTAATGATAATTTTGATACTGCATTGTTTCATTTACAATCAATAATATTATCTGAACAATTACGATTAATATATCAAGAAAAACAACGTAGTAGTTTAATCAATGATTTATTATCGGAATGAAATAATTATAAAAAGTGAGATATAGTGTATAATTTAATTATTATTATTTATAAGATAAAATGGATAAAATAAATATAAAATAATATGAAAGCAGAAGAAATTAGTAATAGATTTGATTTAATATTAGAAGCTTCTAGAAGAGCAAGACAGATACAAAACGAAGAGAAAGAGAATTATATGATTAAACAAATTAAAAGTAAATGTACTGTACGTGCTCTTAAAGAAATAGAGTGTATATACTTAGAAAATAATTAATAAATAGTGATATGCTGAGGTATTATAATTTATTATTTCTTACACAAGAAATAAGGGTGAAGGTTTGTGTGTAACTTAATTATGATGCAGTATTATTTTAATAGATAGAATAAAATTTAACGCATAAATAATATAATTCTTGATTTGTTAAAGATGAGATGAAATGAATAAAGTAATTTTTATGTGAAAATAATATTTAATTAAACATGTATATATAATATATAATTATTATTTAGTGAGCTTTTTCCCAATTTTTTCCAATCCCGATATCTACTTTTAAAGGAACATCTAAAATAAAACATTCTTCCATTAGTTTTTTTATTTGTTTTATTGCAATATCTGCAAATGTGTTTTGAACTTCAAAAACTAACTCATCATGTACTTGCATGATCATACGAATAGGAATATTATTTTCCGTTTGAATCCAAGAATCAATAGCTATCATTGCTTTTTTGATAATATCTGCAGCACTTCCTTGCATAGGCGCATTAATTGCTGATCTTTCTGCACTTTTTTTTTGGGATATATTAGAGGAATAAATATCTGGTAAATATAATTTACGCCCATCTAAAGTAGATACATAACCATATTTGTAAGCACGATCTTTAATATATTGCATATATTTCATAACACCTGGATACCGTTGAAAATAACGATCTACGTACTTTTGAGCTTCTTTAAATGTAACTGACAATTGTTTTGCTAATCCAAAAGCAGTCATACCATAAATTAGACCAAAATTAATAGTTTTCGCTCGTTGTCTTTGTTCTCCTGTAACTAAGTTTAAAGATGTAACGAAAATTTCAGAAGCAGTTGTAGTATGAATATCTTTTTCTTCAAGAAAGTCATTAATTAATTTAAAATCACGAGATAAATGAGCCATGATTCTTAATTCTATTTGAGAATAATCAGCTGATATAATTAAAGAATTTGATGGAGCAATGAAAGCTTGACGTATTTTTCTTCCATCGTAATTGCGATTGGGGATATTTTGGAGATTAGGATTTGCAGAAGAAAGCCGCCCTGTAGAAGTTCTAGTTTGATAATACGAAGTATGTATTCGATTTGATTTTTTGTTAATCATAGATATTAGTTTATTTGTATATGTTGATTTTAATTTAGATAAACTCCTGTATTTTAAAATTATTTTTGGAATAGGGTATGTTTTAGATAATTTTTTTAGTACTTCTTCATTTGTTGATGGAGCTCCATTAGGAGTTTTTTTTAAAATTGGTAATTTTTGTTGATTGTATAATATTTCTTGTAGTTGTTTAGTTGAATCTAAATTAAATGAAGTACCAGCTAATTGATACGCTTGTGTTTTCAAATTATTTAATTGAGAATTTAATTCTATTGAGTGAGAAGTTAAAAATTTTTTATCTATTAGTACTCCATAATTTTCAATCCTGGAAAGAACAGAAATTAATGGCATTTCTATATTTAAAAATATTTTTTTTAGTTTATTATATTTTTTAATTTCTGACCATAAAGTATAGTGTAAATTTGATATAGAACACATTAGTTGTGCTGAGCATGATGATTCTAATTGTACATTTCTAGTATTTTTAATTATATAACTGTTATGATAATTGTCATAGGTTTGTTTGAATTTTGAAATAGAATCTAATATTATTTTTTCATGTAGGAAACGTTTTATATTTTGATAATTAGAAGTTCCGTATAATACATACAATTCTAATATTACATCGAAAATTAATCCAGACAAATTAATATTATATTGTTTTAGTAAAGAAAAATTTAATTTCATGTTTTGGCCAATTTTTTTTATTTCTGTATTTTCTAAAATCGGTTTCAGTATAGATAATACTTCTATCAAATCTAATCCATATTTTAATTTATCATTATTACTATTCAGAATAGTATTATTAATATTAATTGGTATATATATATTATTTATAGCATGTATATCATATGTAGATAAACATATGCCCAGTATTTGAGGTTCAAAAGTATTAGTATTATCTGAATATATATTGAATACAAAAGAATTGTGGGTGTTATTTTGTTGTATCCAATCTGTTAAGGATGAAATATTAGATATGATATAATTTGTGTTTTTTTTTGAGTGAAATAAATGATGATTAAATGTATGTTGTGTCATGTTTGTACAGAACGAAATATTTTTTAGCTGATAATTTTTAGTCATTTTTTTATAATATTTATATTTTTCTAACCATGTACCTAATTTTAATTCTGATGCCCATGTCTTGAATTCATATTTTTGGAATAATAAGAATAAATTTTTAAAATCAATATTTTGTATTGATAATATATAATCAGATTTTTTTAAAGGGACATCTATTTTAATAGATGCTAATTTATAAGAAAGAAAAGCTAACTCTTTATTTGTGATTAATGAATTGTGAATAGACTGAAAATTTCGAATATTTAATATAGGAATTTTATTTAAGTTTTGATATATTTTTTTGAGATTTCCTATTTTAGTTAATAAGATTTGTGCATTTTTTTTGCCTATTCCTGGTACTCCAGGAATGTTATCAGAACGATCTCCAATTAATGCTAAATAATCTGCTATTAAGTTTGGCGGTACTCCAAATTTTTTTTCTACTTCTGAAGAATCAAATATAATATTTGATGTAGTGTTTATTAAAATAATTTTGGAAGATACAATTTGGGCCATATCTTTATCACCAGTGCTAATGAGTACTGTTTCATTGCGTTGAGCATAAAAAGTTGCTAATGTACCAATAACATCATCTGCTTCTACATGAGGTATATAGAATGTAGAAATCCCCATTGCTTTAATTATTTTATTCAACGGAGTAATTTGAGTATATAAATCTTCAGGCATTTTAGATCGATGTGCTTTATATTGTTCAAATAAATCATCACGAAAGGTTTTTCCTGGTGTATCAAACACAATGCCTATGCGGTCAGGTTGATATTTTATTAATAAACTTGCAATCATATTTATTACTCCATAAATAACCTGAACAGGATGTCCTTTACTTGTAGTTAAAGATGGATATGCATGATAGGCTCTATGTATGTAAGATGATCCGTCTATCAAAATGATTGGATTATTCGTAATTTTAATCATGAAATACTTACTTCATATGATTTATTTATATGAATTGAACAAAAGGAAATTTATTTATTTTATTTATGATAATTAAATTATCATATTTATTATTAAAACAGAAGGCTAAATTTTGAAATATATGTTTATTTTTATCTATATATTTTTAAGTAAGTATATATTATTATTATTTTTTTTCTATTAATAAATTAAGTAATTCAGAAAATTGTTGGATATACACAGGAATTGAAGAAATATCTAATTGATCATTTTTTACCATGTATTTTCCATTTACAAAGATTGCAGGAATGCCTTTTAATTGAAAATTAATAGCTGCTTGTTCTTGATCTAAAATTAAAGATTGAACTAAAATACTATTCCAAGCTGAATCGTATTTATCGGCATCAATACCGAATTTGATAAATATCTTTCGAATATCTTCTACAGTATGAATAGACTGGTTTTTTTGTATTGCTGTAAATAAAATAGAGCTAACTTTATTTTCTATTCCTAAAGCTATTGCTACAGCCCAGGCATGTGTTAATTGTTTTCCTAAATTTCCTAAGTAATTTACATGGTATTTATAAAAAATAGTGTTTTTAGGTAATTTTTTTTGTATAGTATTTGGAATATTATAAATTTGTTCAAATTGATAACAATGCGAACAATAAAAAGAGAAAAATTCTAGTATTTTTGGAGCATTATGAATAGGTTTATTTAATTTAATATATTGCCTTCCTTCTATAATTGGTAAAGATAGAACATTATTTGAAGATATGAAAAAAATAATTATTAAAAAATATATTTTTTTTATAAAAATTTTGTTAGTCATATAGTATATATGCACATATGCAGCTATTATATATAATATATTATATATTGTTTAAGTTATTTAATAAAATTTTATAAATAAAAGTTTAGTATTATATGTATTATAAAAACATATTACATATCTATAAATTTAGTAGGGGAGTTTTAAGAAATTATTTTTTCATAGATTTTATTATGTTTAGTTCATCCCATATATTATCAATACGAGATTGTATAATTTTATCCATTTTAATAGGAGTGCCCCATGTTCTTTGAGTTTCTCCAGGCCATTTGTTTGTAGCATCTATTCCCATTTTTGATCCTAATCCAGAAATAGGGCTGGAAAAATCAAGATAATCTATAGGAGTATTTTTTACAATGATTATATCACGATTTGGGTCCATACGAGTAGTAATTGCCCATATGACATCTTTCCAATCTCTAGCATTAATATCGTTATCACAAATTATTACAAATTTTGTATACATAAATTGATATAAAACAGACCATATTCCAAAAATTATTCTTTTAGCATGTCCTATATATTTCTTTTTTATAGTAATTATAGCCAATCTATAGGAGCAACCTTCTGGAGGTAAATAGAAGTCTGTAATTTCTGGGAATTGTTTTTGTATAATTGGAATAAACAACTCATTCATGGCCATACCTAAAATAGCAGGTTCATCTGGAGGTCGTCCAGTATATGTAGAGTGATAAATTGGATTATTTCTATGAGTCACATGAGTGATAGTACAAACTGGAAATTGTTCAATAGCATTGTAGTATCCTGTATGATCTCCAAATGGACCTTCTGGGGCCATATTATCACGTTCTATGTATCCTTCTAATACAATTTCTGAAGTGGATGGAACATATAAATCACATGAAATGCATTTTGTAATTTCAGTTTTACTTCCTCTGAGTAATCCAGCAAAAGCATATTCTGATAATGAATTAGGAATAGGAATTACCGCGCTAATTAAGGTTGCTGGATCTGCTCCTAATGCTATAGCAACAGGAAATTTTTTTTCTGAAGAAGTTGTATACCATTCTTGAAAATCTAATGCTCCTCCTCGATGAGGAAGCCATCTTATGATAATTTTATTTTCAGATAACACTTGTTGACGATAAATACCTAAATTTTGTCGTTTTGTTTGAATCCCTTGAGTTATTGTAATACCCCAATTAATTGCACAAGCTACATCTTGTGGCCAGGATTTCATTATTGGCATACGGGTAATATCTATGTCTTGTTCATATTGTATATTTTCTTGACATACCCCTTTGTTTGAAAATTTAGTAGGCATATTTAAAATATGTTTAAAGTGAGCCATATTAGATAATAAATCTAATAATCCTTTTGGAGGTTTCGGTTCTTTTAAAAAAGCTAATATTTTTCCAATATTACGTAAAGATGAAATTTTGTTTTGTTTTATAGCTAATTCTATTCTATTAATAGAACCAAATAAATTACATAATACAGGAATAGAGTATCCTATAGGATTAGTAAACAATAACGCTGGACCTTTAGATTTGAGAGTGCGATCTGCAATTTCAGTAATTTCTAAATTTGGATCAATAGGAAGCGTGATTCTTTTTAATTCTTTTTCATGTTCTAAAATTTTTATAAAATCACGTAAATCTTTATATTTCATAATATTATTTTTACCAGTATTATGTATATCGTATTTTGAATTTATTTTTGTTTATTTATTATAAAATAACATATTTTTAGAGTATAATCGTGTTATTGATAGTTTATTATATGATTCGTTTCCATCCTATTATCCAAATACAAATTCCGGATAGGAATATACAAATAGGTAAAAATTCAGCATTTTCATTTTGTATAAACCAATAAATACTAATAACAATGAACATTAATCCAATACCAAATAAAAAAAATGCTTGAGTATTGTTAGTGCGTTGTATACGTAATTCTTCAGTTAAAATATTTATTTTTTTTTGTATTTCATTAGAATATTGAAATGTATTAGATAAAAATAATGGCAATTCTGGAATTTTATCTATCCAATAAGGTATTTTATCATTTAATATATGTATTATTTTTGATGGTTTTAGTTGTTCTGCCATCCATTGTTCTAAAAATGGTTTTGCTGATTTCCATAAATTAAAATTTGGGTATAATTGTCTTATTATTCCTTCAACATATAATAAAGATTTTTGTAATAAGATTAATTGTGGTTGTATTTCCATATTAAAAGATCTTGCAGTATTAAATAAATATAATAATACATTGCTAAATGGAATTTCTTTTAATGGTTTTTCAAAGATTGGTTCAAATACTGTACGCATTGCATGTTCAAAATCTTCAATATTAGTGTCTATAGGTATCCAACCTGAATCTAAATGTAATTCTGCTATTTTTCGATAATCACGATTAAAGAAAGCAATAAAATTTGATGCCAAATAATATTTATCTTTTTTACTTAAGGAACCCATAATTCCACAATCAATACTGATATATTTTGGATTATCAGGATCGTTATAACAAATAAAAATATTACCAGGATGCATATCTCCGTGAAAGAAGCTATCTCTAAAAACTTGAGTAAAAAATATTTCCAAACCTCTTTCTGCTAATAGTTTCATATTAAAACCTTTTTGCTTTAATAATTTTTTATTATATACTGGAATACCATAAATACGCTCCATGACCATTACATTCTTACTGCAAAAATCTACATATACTTTTGGTATATATAATATTTTGCTAGATTTAAAATTTCTTCGTAATTGAATAGTATTAGCGGTTTCTTTAAGCAGATTAACTTCATTAAATAAAGTTTTTTCGTATTCTGAAACAATATCTGAAAATTTAAATTTTTTTCCATCTGGTAAAAATTTATAAGCCCATTTTGATAGTTTATACATTAAACTCACATCTATTTTGATAATAGGCAAAATGCCAGGTCGAATAACTTTGATGACTACGTTTTTTCCATTTTTTTTGAACTTTGCAGAATGTACTTGAGAAATTGATGCTGATGCTAATGGGATTTCTTGAAAATCTTCAAACCATTTTTCTAAAGCACTTCCAATAGCTTGTTCTATGTGTATTTTAGCTAGAGTTCCATCAAAAGGATATACACGATCCTGCAATATTTCTAACTGATTTGCAATAGCGTTAGGTAAAATATCATGACGAGTGGAAAGCATTTGACCTAATTTTATCCATACAGGCCCTAACTCTTGTAGTGCTAGACGTAATCGCTTTCCTGGTGAAAATTGATAATATTTATTAAATATTTTTAATAAGATTTGAATGCTTATTTTAAGTGGGAAAGCTAATCGATTGATGGGAATAAAAATTAATAATCCATAATTTAGTATTATTCGGATAATGAAACAAAATCTACTCCATTCGTTAAAAATCATTATATTTCTCTAATATTTTAAACGTTAAATAACAATTTTGTTTTCATTTATTAATGTTGTTTTTATTTAATCATTATAATTTTTAATCTATAATCAATCTAGTATAATGTTTTGATTAATTTATAACATACTTATAGCGATAAATATGTTATAAAAATATGTATTTTATTTTAAAATGATATATTTAATTTTAATTATTTGAAGTATTTAATCATGATTCAGTTTTGTTTAAATTTTTTATCTTAGTTAAGATAAGTGATATTTAATAATGTATCTAACAATAAATAAATATGATTATGTTAATATTTTTTGTATGCATGATGAAGAACAACTATTCCTCCTGTCATATTAGTGTATTCGACGTTTTGAAAGTTTGCATGTATTATCATAGTTTTTAGAGTTTCTTGATCTGGGTGCATACGAATAGACTCAACTAAATACTTATAACTTTTTATGTCTCGTGCTATTATTTGCCCTATTTTAGGGATAATATAAAATGAATATAAATCATAAAATATAGTTAATAACTTAAATATAGGCACTCCAAAATCTAAAATTAATAATTTTCCACCTGGATTTAAAACTCGATACATTTCAGATAATGCTTGTTCCTTATCTGTAAAGTTACGTAAACCAAAAGATACAGCTACACAATTAAAAGTGTTATTAGAAAAAGGTAAATTTTCAGCATCAGCTTGTATGTATTGGATGTTGTTTAATATTCCTAAATTTCTTAATTTTCTCCGGCCTATTTTTAACATTGAAATATTATTATCTAATAAAATTACTATCCCAGTTTGTCCTACTAATTTAGAAAAATAGATACTTAGATCTCCAGTTCCTCCAGCTAAGTCTAGTACTTTGCATCCGGTGGATATATTGCTTTTTTGAATTAAAAAACGTTTCCATAGTCTATGTAACCCAAAAGACATACAGTCATTCATTAAATCATATTTGGTGGCTACTGAATGGAATACATTAGCCACCAAATATGATTTAATGAATTTATTGACATGCTGAAAACCAAAGTGTGTCATATTATTTTTATATTTATTTTTCATGAAGTTTTATATTTAAGTAACGTTATATATATTTTATCTATAGTAGTTTATTTTAAGTTGGTGTATTAAAAATTTTTTATTATATATATATTATTAATAGTATTTTATACTATAAAGATAATAGTTTTGGTTTTAGTTATGGACTATTCAAAATATATAATTTAATCCTATAATGATACATTTAACAATTTATTAATTAGTTATCGTATCATCTGAAACTAATGTATCGTTAGTTGTAGATGATGTATTATTATTAGAAATAATTGGGTGTTTTATCTGAACTCCAAGAGTTCTAAAACTTTCTACTTGACTGATAATATTACCTTTTCCTTCAGAAAATTTATTTTTAGCAGAGTTATATATAATTTCTGCTTTATTTAAATAAAGCCCAATTTTATTTAAATCATCCATAAATAACTTTAATTTATCGTACAATCGTCCTGCTTTTGCTGCAATTTTTTTAGCATTAAAATTTTGTCGTTCATAGCGCCACAAATTATTAATAGTTCTTAGCGCCACTAATAGTGTAGTAGGGCTAACCAACATAATGTTTCGATCCATAGCTTCTGTTAATAATGATGATTCTGTCTCAATAGCTAAAGTAAAAGCTGATTCGATAGGAATAAACATCAAAATGTAGTCAAGTGTATTTAATTGAACTAATTTTTGGTAGTTTTTTTTATTTAAAGATTTAATATGAGTACGTAATGAATGTATATGATCATTAAGAGCTGTGTGTTTATCTTGTTCATTATTGCTATTGAAATAACGTTCATAAGCTATTAATGATATTTTAGAATCAATTATCACATCTTTTCCATGGGGTAAATGAACAATAACATCAGGTTGTAATTTTCGTCCATTTGGTTCTTTTATACTCACTTGTAAATGAAACTCTTGTCCTTCTCGCATCCCAGATATTTCTAATGCTTTAGTTAAAATCATTTCTCCCCAATTTCCTTGAATTTTATTATTACCTTTTAAAGCTTGAGTTAAATTAATTGTTTCTTGAGTAATTTGAGTGTTTAATTGATGTAAATTATGGATTTCATAAGTTAAATCATGTCTCATACGTTCCTCTTTAGAAAAATTATCTTGTATTTGATTAATAAATGCATTTAATTGTTCTCGAAGTGGATATAGAATATTATCTAAAGTTGAACGATTTTGTTCATTTATTTTATGTCTATTTTGATCAAAAATTCGGTTTGCTAAATTTTCAAATTGCATAGTTAATTTGTGTTCATTGTTGGTAAGCATTTTTTCTTTATTTATTGCTGCTAATTTATTTTCTTCAAGTCGTACATATAATTCCTTTAACTTTAAAGCTTGTTCATGATTAATATTTAATTGAATTTGTAGTTCATTACATAAACGTTCGTATTGTTGACGATAATAATCTAATGATTTTAAACGTTCTTCTGCTACAGATAATTTATTATTTAGTTCATGCATATTATATAATTCATTGTACAATTTTTTCTCTGTTTCATTTCTTAAGGTGAATTCATATTGCAGATTTTTTAAGGTTGTATTTAATGATTTTTCATAATCGATATAATTATTTTTATGTTTTTGAATATTTTTTTGTACTGATTTTTTAAAAAAGATATAAGTAAAAATTATTCCTGTAATTATTCCAGTAATAATATATATAGTGACTGAAATTATTTTCATAATTTGTAATGATAGTGAAATTATAGTAACGGCGCAAACAATAATTATATATTAAATATTATTTTTTTTGTTAAATAAAATCACTTTATAAGTAATAAATAAAATTGTTATACTGAAATAGTAAGTACTACATGTTAATATAATTTAAATTATATTGTAAATTTAGGTGGTTTATTTATTTTTTAAGGAATATGTAAATATTTATATACGGAATTAGAGTATATTGTAGATTAAATAATCGTTTTAAATCAGTATATACATATGTAAATATTGTCAATTTTTTGAATGAATAGTATTTTATTTATTTTTGATTCTTGTTTTTATTGATATATATAAAAAATATGTATTAAGTAATAATTTATGTATAAATTATTACTTAATGATTAATGATATCTTATTATATATTTATATTACAATCTAATATATATAGATATATATGATGTTATTTTTTGGAAGAATTAGTATCATATCTAATTTTATTGATAAAGAAAAATATAATTAATGATTTTTCGTAGTATTCAAATTATTAATTGTTGCTATTTTATGGTTTTTATCACAAAGATTGTTCTAATATAAAATAGAAGCAAAATTATGGATAGAAATTTTTTAATTATGTTTATTAATATTGTATCGGTATATATCTTTGTGTGATGTTGAATTGTGTCTATATTAATATGTTTTTATTTTTATGTATATTTTTGGATTTAATAGAAGATTTTTCTGATATTTAATAGTATTAGATGAAAAGTTTTTTATTAATTTTTGTTAATATATTATTAATATGTATGACAATTGGAAAATATGTTTAAGATTATTTTATAATTCGAAAAATAACTTTTTCATTTCATTGAGATTTTTAGTTAACATATTAAATAGTAGTATTCTAATAATCTTTAGAATTTCATATGTCAAATAAAATATAGAACTTATATTATAAGTAGTGTAATAAGTTTTTAAAGACATTAAATATTATAATTATTTATAATATTTAATTACCTATAATAAAAGTAAGATATTAATTATTATTGGAATTACGTAAAATCTTTGCTGCAGCAACCATATTAGATAATGAACGCCTTATTTCAGACCATGATCTAGTTTTTAATCCACAATCAGGGTTAACCCATAATCGATGTTTTGGAATGTATTGTTTAAATATATTTAATTTTTTTACTAAATCAGATATAGAAGGTTCATTAGTAGAATGAATATCATATACTCCAGGTCCAATTTCATTTAAATTATTTTTTATGTTTTTTTGTATAAACTGTAATAGTTTTAAGTCTGATCTAGATGCTTCAATGCTTATTACATCTGCATCTAGATTTAAAAGTGTGCATATTATTTCATTAAATTCAGAGTAGCACATATGGGTATGGATTTGAGTAGTATTTTGTACTGATGATACAGTTATTTTAAAAGAATTAACAGCCCATTCTAAGTATTGTGATTGCTCAGATTTCTTTAAAGGTAATCCTTCTCTAAAAGCAGGTTCATCAATTTGAATTATTTTAATTCCAGATTTTTCTAAATCCATAACTTCATCTCGTATTGACAAAGCTAATTGCAAAGCTACTGTATGTCGTTGTATATCTTCACGTACAAAAGACCAAGTTAATATAGTGACAGGTCCGGTTAATATTCCTTTTACTGGTTTTTTTGTTAATGATTGAGCATAACTTATCCATGTTGTGGTAATAGGATAGGGCCGACTAATATCTCCAATAATTATTGGGGGTTTTACACATCTAGATCCGTAACTTTGTATCCATCCGTGTTGCGTGAAAGAAAATCCATTTAGATGTTCTCCAAAATATTCAACCATATCGTTACGTTCAGGTTCTCCATGCACTAAAACGTCTAAGTCTAACTTTTCTTGTTCTGTAACGGTTTTGTTAATATATTTCTTTATATTATTATGGTAATCATGTTTATTTATTTGTCCATTCTTAAATTTTAAACGTAAATTTCGAATGTCTTGGGTTTGTGGGAACGAACCGATAGTAGTAGTAGGATATAATGGTAAATTAAATTGTTTATGTTGAAAATTAAATCGTATATCATGAGTATTTTTTCTGGATAATGGAATATGAGAAATATTTTTACAGCGTTCTTGAACTTGAGTATTGTGTACAAGATTAGAACTTAATCTGCTGTCATTAACAGTATAAAAATATTTTTTCAGTGTATTTATATGTAACAAATTATTATTTTTATTAGAATTGAGAGCATCACATAGCATTTTTATTTCAGAACATTTTTGTAATGCAAATGCAAACCATGTTTTTATGTGATTATTTAAATTAGTTTCTAAATTTAAGTCTATTGGGCTGTGCAATAAAGAACAAGAAGACCCTATCCATATTGTTCGTTGTGCAATTATTGGAGATAATTGTTTAAACCAATAATATAAATTGGTTTTCCAGATGTTTCTTCCATTTATCACCCCAGCAGATAAGATCCAATGTTTTGGTAGTTGTTCGTGTAAGAAAGATATATTATTATGTTTTGAATTGGAAACTAAATCTATATGTATTCCATTTATTGAAAATTTTTTTATTATATCTAATTGATGATCAATGTTATCAAAATAAGTAGTTAATAATATTTTTATAGAATTATGATGTAATTTTTGATAAGTATATAAATATGCTTTTATCCATTTATCTGGTAATTCTAAAACTAAGGCAGGTTCATCAATTTGTACCCAGTTGATATTTTTTTTTGATAAAATATTTAATATTTCTTGATATATTGGCAGTAATGATGATAATAAAGACAATTTATCAAATTCTTTTTCTTTTGTTTTTCCAAGCCATAAATAAGTAAGTGGGCCTAATAAAATTGGTTTAATAGAATGATGGTAAGATAAGGCTTCATCTATTTCATCAAATAATTGAGTCCAACTTAGTTTAAATTCTTGATTTTGAGTAAATTCAGGAACTATATAGTGATAATTTGTATTAAACCATTTTTTCATTTCTGAAGGTACAATATTAATATCATTTTTAGAATACCCTCTGGCTATATGAAATAATATATCTAGATTATTATTTTCTTGTTGAGAAAAATGTGAGCAATATCTTTTTGGTATATTATTTAGCATCATACTTGTGGTCAAGACATGATCATACCAAGCAAAATCTCCTACTGGAATTAGATCTATTCCAGAATTTATTTGTTGTTGCCAGTGTCTTATACGTATCATTTGACCAATATTCAATAACTTATCTTGATTGATTGATTTGTTCCAATATTGTTCTAATGCATTTTTTAATTCTCTATATAAACCGATTCTAGGGAATCCTAACGTATGACCAAGTACTGTCATTATTTTTACACTCCGTATAGAGTTTATTATGAAACGATATTGATCGTTTTGATTAATAAAAGTTATAAATTTATTATAATGATTATAAAATTTTTAGTGAACATAGATTTTAAATAAAAGAAAGATTAATTTTTATTTAAAGTATACGTCTAATTTGAATTTTATTGGATATTTCTAATTTAGTCAAATCAATATAGTAAAATAGATATGTCTAATAATTTAGAAATATATTGATATATATAATATATTTAATTTTGAATAATTAGTTTCATTTTTTTCATAGCATTTTTTTCTAATTGTCTAATTCGTTCTGCTGAAACTCCGTATTGATTGGCTAGTTCTTGCAATGTAATTTTATTATCTACATCTAACCAACGAGCTCGAATAATATGTTGGCTGCGTTTATCTAAAGAATCTAGAGCTATATTTAATTTTGTGCTAATTTGATCAACCCATTCTTCTTCTTCATTAATTATAGTAACCTTATCTTGTAAATATAACATGGGTATTGATAAAATATTTTTTTCATCTTCATCTGAAGATTGTTCAAAAGTCATATCTTGAGCAGCCATTCTTGATTCCATTTCACGAACGTCTTTACAAGTAACATGCAAAGTTTTAGCAACCATTTCAATTTCTTCCTCATTAAACCAACCTAAACGTTGTTTGGTTTTACGTAAATTAAAAAATAATTTACGTTGAGCTTTAGTAGTAGCGATTTTTACAATACGCCAATTTTTTAATACATATTCATGAATTTCTGATTTAATCCAATGTACTGCAAATGACACTAATCGTACATCTAATTCTGGATTGAATCTACGTACTGATTTCATTAATCCGATATTACCTTCTTGTATTAAATCGGCTTGAGCTAATCCATATCCTGAATAATTTCGAGCAATATGAACAACAAATCTTAAGTGGGATACAATTAGTTGTTTAGCAGCGTTTAAATCACTATTGTAGTATAAACGTTCAGCTAATTCTCGTTCTTTTTCTGCTGTTAGCATAGGATATAGATTGGTTGCTCGAATGTAAGCTTCTAAGGTTCCTTGAGGTACTAAAGTGACATTTCTGTACATAATATTGTCAGTCATGCATTCTCCTCCTGATAAGATTAATTGTACATATAAATAGAAATTTATATCATCATGTATATATAGATTATATGATATACAATAAAATTGTATATATAAGATAAATTTATTGTTGAATTATTTAAATAATATCTTTTATATTTAATACATAATTATTAGTTATGATGTGCTAAACGTAATGAGTTTTATAATGTTAATTATGTAATAGATTTTTAAAAATTTATTATTCTTTCATTTGAATAAATAATTGTATTTAAACATTAAATTGAAATAGATATTTTAATTTTAAAAGAATAGTTATTATATTTATAATAACTTAAATTCATTTAATATTATAAATGATGATCCAATATTATTAATTTATTTGAAATGATTTTCATTCTTCTTTAACTTAATTTTTGAATTTTGTTAAATAAAACAATAATAATTTTTAGTTCTTATTTAATTTTAACATCTTATATTGCAGTTGGATAGAAATTGATAATGAATAGTATGATGTTATGTTTTATAATTCTTTAAATTGTGTAATATTATCTGTACAGGATAATGTCATCTGTATAATTGTATGAGTTGATTTTATATATATTGAAGTAATGCGATTTATTTCGTGTTAAAATTGAAGTACTCTGAATTATTAATGAATGCTATTTAATTATTTTATTTAAAAGTATTGTTTTATATTGACTAATGCATAATATAATTCTTTTTATATATAAAAATATTACGCATTGTATTTTTCGTATATATATGCATGTTACACATAACAAAACTTTTTTATATTTTATAGAGAAGGGTATAAAGTAAATGTTTTATATATTAAGTAGAATTAATTGTTTTTAAAAAGTTTATTTGTAATTTTAAAAATATAGATATGAGAGTTCAATCTGATTTTATTAGACATAAAAATGGAAAAATTCGTATAATTTCTGGAAGATGGAAAGGTCGGAGTATACCTGTTATTAATCAAGTTTTTGTTCGTCCTACTCTTTCAAGAATTCGGGAAACTTTATTTAATTGGCTGGATCCTGTGATTTTAAATGCAGTGTGTTTAGATTGTTTTTCTGGGAGTGGAGCATTAGGATTTGAATCTTTATCTAGAGGAGCTAAGAAAGTTATTTTTATAGATAATAATAACAGTTGTATTGCGTTAATTAAAAAAACTATATGCTCTTTTCAAGAGAATAATAGTATAGCAGTATGTTCTGATTGTGTTTGTTGGTTAAGACAACAATTTAGTAATAATACTGATATTTATGATATTGTTTTTATTGATCCTCCTTTTAATAATAATGCCATAATATTTAAAATAGCATTATTATTAGAACAAAATAATTATTTAAATAAAAAATCTTGGATTTACATCGAGACTGATAAGAAATCTAGTAATTTATTTAATAAAGACAAATTTCCTAAAAATTGGTATCTATATCGTAAATTAATTACTCAGAAAATTTTATGTTGTTTGTATAATAGACGTGTTTGTATATTAAATAAATAGTTTAATCACATGGTATTTTTAGTAAATTATTAAATTTTTAAAAACATTAGAGTGCAATAAATGTATTGTATGTTTATGTGTATTGGCTCCATAGTTTGTAGTGATTAATTAGTCCGTTTGTAGAATCGTCATAATTATTGGTATAGTTATTATTTTTTAATTCGAAATAAATAGAATTAGCCAATTTTTTTCCTAGTTCTACCCCCCATTGGTCAAAAGTATAAACATTAAAAATTACTCCTTGAGTAAAAATTTTATGTTCATATAATGCAATTAAAGCTCCTAAAGAATATGGAGTAATTTTTTTTATTAGTATAGAGTTGCTTGGGTTGTTTCCTGGAAGTACTTTAAATGGTATTATGTTAATAAATTTATTGTCAGGAGTAATTGTGTTGTCATATTCTTGTTGGATTTCTTTCGCACTTTTACCAAAAGCTAATGCCTTAGTTTGAGCTAAAAAATTTGCAATTAATTTTTCATGATGATCATGAATAGGATGATGACTAATGGTAGGAGCGATAAAATCACATGGAACCATTTTAGTACCTTGATGTAGTAATTGATAAAACGAATGTTGCCCATTAGTTCCTGGTTCTCCCCATACTATTGGTCCAGTTTGATAATCAACAATAGGATATCCATTTCGATCTATTCTTTTCCCATTGGATTCCATATTACTTTGCTGTAAGTATGCAGAAAAACGATGCATATATTGATCATAAGGAAAAATTGCTTCGGTTTCTGTTAAGAAAAAATTATTGTACCAAATTCCAATCAATGCTAAAATTACTGGTAAATTTTTTTCTAAAGGGGTTTTTTGAAAGTGTAAATCCATTGAATGCGCTCCATTTAATAATAACTCGAAATTATTAGATCCTAACGATAACATAATGGGTAATCCAACAGATGACCACAATGAAAATCGACCTCCTACCCAATCCCATAATTCAAACATGTTTGTTGATGGATTGATACCAAATTTTTTTACTTCTGAAGTATTCGAGGAGAGTGCTATAAAATGTTTAGATATGTGTTTTGTAATATTTTCGTGTATTGGTATTTTTGAAATAAACCAATCTCGAGCACTGTGTGCATTAGTTATTGTTTCTTGGGTAGTAAAAGTTTTTGAGGTTATTAAAAACAGTGTTGTTTCTGGATTAAGTTGATTTAGTGTTTCAAAAATATGAGTTCCATCTATGTTAGAAACAAAATGCATATTTAAGTGATTTTTGTATGGCTTCAAAGCTTCAGTAACCATGTATGGCCCTAAATTTGACCCTCCAATTCCGATACTTACTACGTCTGTAATATTTTTATTTGTATAACCTGTCCAATGACCTTGAATAATATTTTGACAAAATTTTTTCATGTTTTTTAGCACTGTATTAATTTGAGGCATTATATCATGTCCATCAACTAGAATAGGGGTATTTTGTCGATTTCTTAATGCTGTATGTAATACTGCTTTATTTTCAATACGATTAATTTTTTCTCCTCGAAACATTGCTTCAATAGCACCATTTAAATCACATTCTTTAGCCAATTTTATTAATTTATTTATTGTGTCGTGAGTAATTAAATTTTTAGAATAATCGATAAGAATTTCATTATTAAATATTTTTGAGAAATGTGAAAACCTATTTTTATCTTTTTTGAATAAATCAATAATATTCATTTTTTTTATAATATTAAAATGTTTTTCTAAAGATTTCCATGATTTAGTACAATTGGGGTTAATATTTTTCATATTGTAATTACATTGAATAATTTTTCATTATTATTTTGATATTTTTCAAAACTATATCATTTTTGGATTGACGTCAATATAAGAGAATATATTTTACTTAATATAATCGAGTTTTGTTGAAATAAATAAAATAAATAATTAATTAAATTATAATTTAATATCTTATCATTATATTTCTTATGTTATGAAGATTACTTTACAAAAACAGTTTTTGAGTTAGATGTGTTAATTGAATTATTATAAGAATTTTGATGTACATAATAATTAATCCAATTGTTAAATAATAAATGTGCATGACTTCTCCAAGTGATTTTAGGATTTAAATTGGAATTGTTTTTTGGAAAGTAATGTTCTGGTAAATTTGGATGTAATCCTAATTTTAAATCTCTATGATATTCTTGAGCTAGGGTATGAGCATCATATTCTGGATGACCAGTAACAAATATCAATTGGTTATTTTGGCTGATTAATAAGTATACTCCAGCATCGTCAGATTCTGCTAAAATTTCTAGATCTGTATTTTGATAAATTAAATCTTTAGGAAAATCTGAAAAACGTGAATGAGGCACTGAAAATACCTCATCAAATCCTTGAGTTAGAAGAGAATGAGAATTTGTAATTTTATGTTCATAAATCCCTACTAATTTTTTTTTTCTAACAAATCTAGGTAAATTATATAATATTTTTAGAGCTGCTTGAACTGACCAGCAAATAAATAATATTGATGTAATGTTTTTTTTTGCCCATTTACATAATTGTTCCATTTTTGGCCAAAAAGTGACATTATTAAAATCAATAAGACCTAAAGGAGCCCCAGTAATAATTAATCCATCAAAATATTGGTTTTGGATATCGGAAAATGTACAGTAAAAATTGTTTAGATGATCATTAGGTGTATTTTTAGAGATATGTTTGTCAATTCTTAACAATTGTACATCAATTTGTAAGGGAGAATTTGATAGCAGTCGAAGGAATTGATTTTCTGTATCGATTTTTTTAGGCATTAAATTAAGTATTAAAATTTTTAGAACACGAGGTATTTTAAAAATATCTTGTGTTTTTTTGAATATACGGATATTTTCTTTTTTCAAAAATTGAATAGCAGGTAATTTATCTAATACTCGAACTGGCATAATGTTAAGACCTGATGATTTTATATGTATCTAATTTTTTTATTTTATTTTAATATTAATAATTAAGTGATATTAATATAAAATTATTATTATTAATATTGATAATAATAATTTCTAATGATGGAGTACTGATTTAGATAAATAGACGTTAAATCGATTAATTTTTTTTTATTTTTCTTATATGAAAGATGCTTTTTAAATATATACGTGAAACGTATTGCATATAATACTGATTATAATCTTTCTTATTATAAGAAAATAATAAGAATTTTAATTAAACGTTTATTACTTGTTTTTTGATGTATTGTGTAATACAAGACAAGCTACAACATATATATACTATTCTAATAGGCCTGAGTGGATTTGAACCACCGCCCTCACCCTTATCAGGGGTGCGCTCTTACCACTGAGCTACAAGCCTAATCTATACATAATACTATATACTTTTAATATAAATATCTAAATATAAATATTTATAGTGATAATTATTTTTTATGATTTCGTATTATATATATTACAACCATCATAACATGAATAGATTAACTGCTTCAACAATTTATATAAATTCTTTTTTGAGTTGAAAATATATGAATTTTTCTTATTAAACATAAATAATTTTCAGATGTTATTATAAATAATAATCTAAATAGATTAGGTATTATGTTTTTATTTTATGTAAATTGAATTAATATTTTTATATTTATCAGAATATGTTGTATATTTGTATTAATTCTATTAATATACTTATATTAAGTATATGATTCATTACATACCATATGCTAAATAAATATTATGTTAGAACAGTGATTAGTAAAGATAAAAATTTTTGATGATTTGAGGTTTGTATTT